>NZ_BCZE01000066.1 GCF_001598555.1 Novosphingobium rosa NBRC 15208 | reverse complement strand
GCACTGGCTGCCCGGACTGCCCGGCAGATGGTGCGTATGGGCCTCGATGGTCTCGGCATGCGGCCCGTTTTGCGTGTTGGGGCCGTGGCATGACAGGCAGACCTCGGTGACCGGCTTGCGCAGCATCGCTTCATTCTTGCTGCCATGCGGATCATGGCAGCTGAAGCAGGTGACGCCTCTGGTATACATCAGGCTCTGCACGAAATCATTGCCTTGCATGCGGTTCTTGTGCGCGGTTCCGTCGGGGAAATGGGTGAAGCTCAACTCGCCGAGCTTATGGTCCTCCAGCTTCCAGAAATCCGAGAGCTTGAGCCCGGCATGGTAGCCCACCGGCCAGTCATAATATTGCCCGGCGATGGGGTTCTTGAGTGGTTGTCCCTGCGAATGGCACTGAATGCAGGTGTCGTTGGCCTTCACATAGCCTTGCCGCGCAGGGTTGAGGATGTTGAGCATCACCGGATTGGCGACATGAGCGCTGCCCGCGCCATGGCACATCTCGCAGCCGACATTCCATTCGGCCACCGCTTTGGTGGCGATGTTGTAGTTCACCGAATGGCAGCCATCGCAGAGCGGGCCGGTGGGGCGATTGCTGTTATCGCCCTTGTCAGGATAGTGCGAAGCCCACCAGTCGCCGCCCTTGTCGGGCACATGATAGGGCATCCACTTCTTGTTGGTGATGTCCCACTGCACTGGGAAGGGGGTGTAGGTGTCGCTGGATTTCTTGAAATACCGCTGCTTCCAGTGGCTGCCATAGACCAGCGCGATATCGCTGATCTTGAACTTCACCAGCGCGTCGGGTTTGGTAAAGTCCGGGATGATGGCATCGGGGTGCTGCTTGGGATCGCGCACCACATTGGCCATGCGGGTCTTGGCCCAGCGCGCATAGATCTCCTGATGGCAGGTCTGACAGGTCGCGGACCCCACATAATGAGCATCGCGCACTGCCGCTTCCTGCTGCGGCGCGATGGGGCCGGAAACCTGCGAGGCAACAAGGGGCAGGCTGCGCAAATAAGCCACTAGGCGCCAGATCTGATCGTCCGGCATGTTCCATGCGGGCATGGCGGTGTTCCGGATGCCGTTGCGGATATGGTAGAAGACCTCGCCGTCGGTCAAGGAGGGCAGCAGGGCATGCAGGGCTGGCGGGCGGGGATATTCGCCAGCTCCCATCTCGGTTTTGCCACCGCCATCATAGGCATGGCAGGTTGAACACTTCTGCACGAACAGATCGTGCCCGGCGGCAATGGCTGCCGGATCGGGATGCAAGCCCAGCGGGTTCTTGGCAGCTTTCGCCGAGGCAGGAACGCTGTTGTGCAGCAGCCAGGTTGCGGTCACGACCTCAAGGCGGGGCGGCTCCTGCCGCGCGACCGAAAGCCCTGGGAGCACCCATTGAAAACAGAGAAGCGCAAGGAGCAACAGCAAGGTAGCGCTGACAAGCAGCCAGTGCTTGCGGGCAACAGACAATGGATTCCAAGGCATCAGACAACGCTCCGCAACCTGCTTTCGCAAGGTGGAGCGGGTCTTGGCTGAAAAGGTTCAGCTGATCGGGCGCCCCGCGTAAGCCCGAGATCGAGTTTATAGCACTCACGCGCCCCGGTCGCCAAGCGCTTGCCAGCTGCCTCAGCCATTTTGTTCACTCCAACCCCTGAGGATGAGACGGCAGAAGGTCAGACCTTCCGCTCGCCGTCAGAATGACTGCTCCACGCCCACGAAAACGCCGCGTCTGCCTCCCCATTGCGCCATCCCGCCAGCAAGGCTGGAGCCATCCTGCACGCGGCGCGGGGTATCGAGAGCATTGGTCACATCGACCCGAAGGTCGAGCGGGCGATGCCGCAGGCCCTTCACCCGATAGACCGCCGCCAGATTGAGCTGCACCCACGCCGGCATCCGCCCATCATCGAGCACGCTGTTGGAGGAACTGCGCGGCAGGCCACTGCCATAGGTCGCATCGGTGGAGAGGCGTAGCGGCCCGCTATGCCATGTCAGACCTGCCGATCCGCTCAATCGCTGGTCGCTGGCGGCGGCTACAGCATGGCTAGCCGTCCAGGTAATCTGTGAAGCCGAGAAGGGTGATTGCCCGCTGACGATGCCCTGTCCGTCCAGCCAGCTCACCGAAAGATTACCCCAGGCCGAGATGGGACCTTCGCTCCATGTCGCGCTGAACTCCACCCCGCGCCCATGTCCGCGTGCATAGTTGAAGGAGCGCGCCAGCAATCCGTCACTGGTCCATGCTTCATCCAGCAGGTTGGTGGCCCGGCGCCAGTAGGCATCCACGCCCAGCGTCAGCTCGTCGAGCTTCTGGGAGATGCCGATATCGACATAGTCGTCCTTTTCGGCACGGGCTGGGTCATCGCTTTGTGTCGGAAGTGCTTCGCTGGTGCCTGAAAACCGGCTCGGGTCAATCGCATCGTCGCGTTGCGGCGCGGGGACGAAATAGCGCGCATAGCCAGCATGTAGGGTTGTGCCCTGGATGGGCTCCCAGACGAGGTTTGCGCGCGGTCCCACCGCATTGCCACCGCCCTGACCCGTCACGCGGTCGAGCCTCAAGCCATAATTCAGCGTCAGCCGGTCGAGCGGCTTCCATTCGTCCTCAAGGTAGACCCCGGTTTCCAGCCGCTGGGCGGAAAATCGCCCGGCCAGCGCCAGCGTGCCTGTCGCCGGAGCCAAGGCCAGCACCGTCTCGACGGCATCGGTTTTGGTCTGGCGCCAGGTCGCCAGCAGGCCTGCACGCAAGTGATGCTGCTGGCCCAGCGCATAGACAGCTTCGGTCTGAAGACCGCTGGACAGCCCATTGGTCTGATATTGCCGGGCGATGCCGTTAAAGGCCAGATCCCCGGCCTGGTCGGGCTCCAGCCGCCGGGAGGCATGGTTGAGGAAGCCCGCCACCTGCAAGGTCAACCCATCTTCGCTGCGCTGATAGGAGAGCATGCCGTACTGGCTGCCCTTGCGCTGCTCGCCGCCCCATGCCTCGCTGGTCAGCCCGCTCGCCACCAGTCCGCGCGGGTGCGGTGTCTGCAAGGCATCGCCGGACACGCCGAGGATCAGTGCAACGCGTGAGGCACTGTCGATGATATGGTCGACATAGGCGAGCCCATCGCCCTGATCGGTGCGATCATGCAGCGGAATGGCGTTGCGGTCGGCGGGCGGCAGGCCGGCATCGGAATGCAGATAGGAGCCGGACAGGTAGTAATTGGTGTTGCCGCTCGATCCGGCCAGTTCGAAGGCCGGTTCGAAGCGGCCCTGCGTGCCGCCATACAGTTCCACCTCGCCGCCATGCTCATAGACGCCGCTCTTTGTGGTGATGTTGACCACGCCGCCCGTCTGCAATCCATATTGCGCGGGCAATGCGCCGGTCACCAGCTCGATCCGGTCGGCAAAGCGGGCGCGCAGCGTGTCGGCGGGATCTGACAGGCCTTCGGGCAGGATGATGTTGTTGATGCGATATTGCACATGGTTCTGGCCGCGCACCCGGATGGCGCTGTCACCGCCTTGCGTCACGCCCGGCATCTGCATCAGCACATTGACCAGATTGGCCGCCTCGCCGCTGGGGCGTTTTTCGATGGCATCGTTGGAGAGGGCATAGGTCGAAGCGCCAAGGCTGGCGCTGACACTGGCGCGGGCGCTGTCGAGTTTTCTTGCGGTGACCACGATTTCTCCCGATTGGACCGGGTGGCCGTCATCGTCGTCATCATCGTCGTCGTCATGATGCGCCGCTCGCACCGGCGGGGCATCATGCGCCTGTGCGGCATAAGCCTCACTGGCCATCACCATCGCCAACGCCGCCGTACCCAGCCACATCGTCTCTTTCACACGCACGTTGGAAGTCTCACCCTGCTTCATGTCCGGGCGCTTCCCTCTGGCCTCAACATTAAGGCAGTATTAGAGGGCGCGAGGGATCTGGAGCGCGGGGGACTCATGCGGCTGTTGGTGGTGGAAGATGAGCGGCGCATCGCCGAACTGGTGACGATCAGCCTTAAGGCTGCCGGCTTCACGGTGGATTGCTGTGCCAGTGTGGCCGATGCCTGCGCGGCGGTTGAACTGGTGCCCTATGATGCGATGGTGCTCGATCTCGGCCTGCCTGATGGCGATGGGCTGGAGGTTCTTAGCGCCGCCCGCCGTTGCCGGGAGGTCTTACCGGTGCTGATGCTGACGGCGCGCGACACGGTGGAGGACCGTGTAAGCGGGCTCGATGCAGGGGCGGACGACTATCTGGTTAAACCCTTCGCCACGCAGGAACTGATCTCGCGGATCAAGGCGTTGCTGCGTCGGCCCGGACTGGCGCTGGGGGTGACACTGGAAGCGGGCGATCTGTCGCTCGACACCGTGGGGCGCGAGGCATCGGTGGGCGGGCAGCCGCTGGGTCTACCGCGTCAGGAATTGGCCATTCTGGAGCATCTGCTGCGCCGTCTGGGTCGGGTGGTGCCGCGCGCCGTGCTGGAGGACAAGCTTTATGGCCATGGTGAGGAGATCGCCTCAAACGCCATTCCCGTTCACATCTCGCACCTGCGTCGGAAGCTGGCCGAGGCGGGGGCAGGCTGCGCCATCCAGACCGTGCGAGGCATCGGCTACTTTCTGATCGAGGCGGGCGCGGCATGAGAATGCCCTCTGTCGGTTCGCTCGAGCGCCAGTTGATCCTTCGGCTTGCGGGGGTCAATCTGCTGGCCTTAGGAACTGGCTTCGCCTGGCTCATCGTCAAGAGCTATCGCATCGCACATGGTCTCAACCACGACGGCCTTGCCGATCTTTTCGCGGCGGAGTTTTTGGAAGAGGCCGGTTGGACATTTCCGTTTTTTGTTATCGGGATGATCGCGTTGGTGGTCTTCACCGTGCGAAGCAGCTTAAGCAGTGTGGCCGCTGCATCGAGGCAGGCAGTAGCCATCGCGCCGGGCCAAACCGATGTCCGATTGGAAGATGAGGGGCTGCCGACCGAGATCAAGCCGTTCGTGCTGGCAGTCAACGGAGCGCTCGATCGTCTGGCGCACGGGTTTGAGGCTCAGCGCCGCTTCACCGCAGATGCGGCGCATGAACTGCGGACACCGCTTGCGATCCTGACTGCGGGGCTGGAAGCCCTGCCGGACACGCGCGAGGTGGTGGCCTTGCGCGCCGATGCCGCGAGGATGGGCCGATTGGTCGATCAGCTTCTGCGGGTGGCGCGGCTCGATGCAATGCCAGCGCCGGCGTTGGACAAGCTCGACCTCAACGAGCTTGCTGCGGATCTGGTCGCCCGTATGGCGCCATGGGTTCATGGCGAGGGGTGCATGCTCGCCTTTGAGAGCACTGGGGCTCCGGTCATGATCGAGGGCAATGCCGACATGCTGGAGGGGGCCCTGCGTAATTTGATCGAGAACGCGGTTGGCCATAGTCCGACAGGTTCCGAGGTGACGGTCCGCGTGGGGCGCGATGCCGAAATCGCTGTCATCGATCATGGGCCCGGTGTTCCCCTGGAGCAAAGGGATCGGCTCTTCGATCGCTTTTGGCGCGCTCCAGATGCCATGGGCAACGGGGCAGGGCTTGGTCTGGCCATCGTCGCGGCGGTCGTGTCCGTTCATGGCGGCACGGCCGAGGTCGTCGATACCCCTGGCGGCGGAGCGACGTTCGGGCTCAGGTTGGGTTAGGGCCGCTAGACTCGGCCTTCAGGCTATGAATGGATGACCGCTATCAGCGAGGGTTCAAAAGCCGTTGAAGGGCAGCTTTTCAGCGAAATGGCGCATTGCCTGTAAGCTTCTCCCAAGCGGAAACATCAGGCGGCGGGCTCGCTCCGGTGAGGCCGCCGTTTGGGTATCCGCTGATGCTATAAAAGGCGACAACAATCCGATTGGCAGGGTGATTGATGCGCTGCCCCTATCGGTGCAGACAAGGAGCGAGGGATCTGCAGATGGGAGTAAAAGGAATGGTTCGAGCAGGAAAACCGGGCAGCCTACCCAGGGCGGCGCGATGGCTGGCCGCCATGATGATGGCGCTGGCCGTGATGCTGGGGCTGGCGGCGCCCGTCCAGGCCGCACCCGGCTTGGTCGGAACGAACCCATTGCGCAGTTGCGAAAGCCTGAGCCAGTTCGATCTGTCTGCCGCCACGGGCGCCAAAACCTCCATCACCGCCACGCAGGTTGACGGCGATCATCCCTATTGCAAGCTGACCGGCACCATCGCCCCGGCCATCACCTATGAGGTGCGCTTGCCGCTTCAGGGCTGGAGCCAGCGCCTGCTGCAGACGGGCTGCGGCGGCCTGTGCGGCAATCTGCGCATCGATGTCTCCAAGGCCGAGGATTGCACCCCTGCTACCGATGGCACGCTGGCTCTGGCCAGCACCGACATGGGCCATCAGGGCAATGACACTGCCTGGGGCGACAGCCGGCAACAGCGCGAGGATTTTGCGTTTCGCGGCGTTCATGCCACCACGCTGGCGGCCAAGGCGCTGATCCGCGCCTTCTATGGCCAGCCCCAGAAATACGCCTATTTCGCCGGATGCAGCGATGGCGGGCGCGAGGCGCTGATTGCCGCTCAGCGTTATCCCGATGATTTCGATGGCATCACCGCCGGGGCTCCGGCGATGAATTTCCATATGCAGAACAGCTTCCATCACGCCTGGCTGGCCAGGGTGAACACCGGGCCTGATGGTCAGCCGCTGATCACCGCCGCCGATGTCGCGCCGCTGCATGCCGAGGTGCTGCGCCAGTGCGACAGGCTCGATGGTCTCGCCGATGGGCAGATCACCGATCCGCGCCTGTGCCGTTTCAACCCCGCGTCGCTGCTTTGCAAGGGTGGCTATGAGGCGGGCAAGTGCCTGACCGCTGCGCAGGTGCAGGCGGTGCGCCAGATCTTCGGCGGCGCGCGCGATGCCAAGGGCCGTCTGCTGGAGGTTGCCCCGCTGCAACCGGGCAGCGAACTTAACTGGGTGGGCGTCTTCGTGCCGCCGCGCCCCGGCATGCCGATCTTTTCGGGCCGCATCGCGCTCGATGCCATCAATCATGTGATGTTCACGCCCAATCCGGCCACGCCCTACACCATCGCGGATTTCCCTTTCGACGATGCGATGCTGGCGAAACTGCAACCGGCCCGCGCGCTGTATGATTCCACCAATCCCGATCTTTCGGCCTTTTTCGCCCATGGCGGCAAGCTGATCCTGTGGCACGGCTGGGCCGACCCGCATATCAGCCCGCTGGGCACCATCGACTATTTCGAGCATATCGGGCTGAACATGGGCAAGGCCCGCCGCGATGCTTCGGTGAAGCTGTTCCTCTTCCCTGGCATGAGCCACTGCTCGGGCGGCGATGGTCCCAGCGAATTCCCCATGCTGGCGGGCATCATGGATTGGGTGGAAGGCGGCGTTACGCCTCAAGTGATGCTGGCCCACCGCGCCAGCCAGACCCGCGAAGGCCAGCCCACCGCGCCCTCAGGCATGGGCAAGCCGCCTGCCGGAGCTGCCGCCGGGCCGCCCCCCGGCATGATGCCGCCCCAGCCCAAGCTGCCGCCACGCAGCCGCCCGGTCTATGCCTATCCCCAAGTCGCGGTCTACACTGGCAAGGGTTCTGTGGATGACGCGGCCAGCTTCGCTGCCAGCACCCCCGCGACCGTCGATGGCCTCTCGCACTGGCTGGGGGCGCGGTAATCCCTTGCCCGCTAAAAGCACCGGCGGGGATTACCTCGCCGGTGCTTGGCCTTCATCGGGTCATGTCCGGGAAAGGCATGCTGTCATGCTCACTTCCAGACAGGGTTCATCCGCCCGTTGCGCGCGCGGCGGCGCCACATCTGCCAGTACATGATCGGCCCAGAGACGCCGAGATACAGCAGCCCAAGCCCGCCCAATGTCACCAGCCATCGCCCGGTCATCCCGAAGAAATCGCCCCGGTGAAGTTGCTTCACCCGCTGATGCCATTCCCAGCCATAGGGAAATCCGGTATCGGGATAGCCTGCTTCCTGCATAGACATCGATGCGCCGCTCGCGGCATTGAAGACGCGCTGGCTGGTGTTGTCGTCGTCGGCGATGACGATGCCCTGTTTGTAATGGGCATAATAGCGCAGCCGCAGAACGCGCACGCCTGTGCCGGGTTCAACCCTGTCGAAGGCGCCGAGCGTGATCCTGGCCATGTCCGGCAATTCGTGGTCGGACAATGGCGAGGATTGATCGGGAGGACTGCCGCCTGCCGCTCGCGTGGATGTCCCCGCCAGCCGGTGGATGGAGCCGCCGATATCATCAATGGACATGACAATGCCGGTGCCCGCGATCCAGATCAGCGGCATGGAGAGGAATATCGCCGTTGCCCGGTGCAGATCGCGCCACGTGCCGCCCGCCTTCCAGACAAGGGCCTTGCGGCCCATGGCGCGGCGGCGCCTGAGCAGCTTGAAATAGTGCCACAGGCCGGTGAAGATCAGGCTGCCCAGCAGCAGGCCCGCTACACCGCTGAAGAAGGAGCCGACAGGACCGGCCCAGCGAAACTGGTGCAGCTTCTTGAAGGCATGGCGGGTGGAGCCTTTGACCTCATTGGCCACCGAACGGGGAACATCTGCATCCGGCAGGCGCGTGCCATCATCGAGGTAGAAGGCCATATCCTCCTCCCCGACCTTGGCATGACCGACGATCCTTCCGGCCAGCACGCGCACCTCGACGAAGGTGAGCGCCGCACCGGGCATTGCTGCGCGGCCGAGCGAGGCTGTTCGTTGCAGGGCCCTGGCATAGTCGAACCCTGCGGGCAGAGCCGAAGCAGTATAGTCTGACGGAGAGACGACCGCAAAGCCGGGTGTTCCCGAGATATGCTGGCGCATCATCAGCATGTCCGGGGACGTCGCCGGGGCATGCGTGACCAGGGCGCGCATGTCGGAAAGCTGGATACCAACGCCCGTGACGATGACATACAGGAGGATGATAAGCCCGAAAAATGCCGTCGCCCGATGCCAATAGAGCATGTCTGCCTCCCCATTCTGTTTTGGTGCATATCTCTCCATCACGGCGACATGCGGCAGTTTCGAAGCTGCATTTTCGCCGCAGTTAAGGCGCCCGCAGGCATGGAGGGGCATTCGTTTTTCACGCCTTCCGATTGTTTTTGGGCATGGTTGCGTGCCATGCGGTCGAACGGAAATCCGATCGCCAAGCCCTTTGGTGCGATCGCCCGCAAGGCGCATATCGGTGGTATGAAGGGCGCAAAGCATTGGAGGGGGCGGATGAAACGTATTGTGTTGTTGGGCTGCGCGCTGTTGTTGGGCGCGGCGGACCAGGCACCCGATCATATTGTGGCAACGCAAAGTGGCCTTGTGCAGGGCGTATCGAGCCTTCGCGATCCGGCGATCACGGTGTTCAAAGGCATTCCCTATGCGGCAGCGCCGGTGGGCGATCTGCGTTTTCGCGCGCCCAGGCCGGCTGCACCCTGGCAAGGCGTGCGCAAGGCCGAGCAATTCGGTGCGATCTGCCCACAGCCGCGCGAGCCTTTCGGTCCGCCTCCGCCAGCCATGAGCGAGGATTGTCTGTCGCTCAATGTTTGGACTGGCGCTGCAAGGCCAGGCGAGAAGCGGCCCGTGCTGGTCTGGATTTATGGGGGCGGCTTTCTTAACGGATCGGGAGCCGACCCCAACTTCGATGGCGAGGGGCTGGCAAGGAAGGGCGTCGTGGTCGTGACGTTCAATTACCGCAGTGGAGCGCTTGGCTTTCTGGCGACGCCGGAACTCAGCCGGGAATCGGGCCATGGCTCGGGCAATTACGGTCTGATGGACGATGTTGCCGCACTGACCTGGGTGCAGAAAAATATTGCTGCTTTCGGCGGCGATCCGGGGCGGGTGACCATCGCGGGGCAATCGGCAGGCGCCGGATCGGTCGGCTTTATGGCGATGTCGCCGCTGGCCAAGGGGCTGTTCCAGCGAGGCATTCAGGAAAGCCATGCCCGGACACCGCGTGATCCCGATCTGCGCTTCCTTTCGGTGTCGCACCGTACCCTGCCCAAGGCAGAGGCCACTGGCGAGGCCTATGCTCTCGCGCATGGCGCGCATAACGCGGCCGAATTGCGTGCCATGCCATGGGAAAAGCTGATCGAGGGCAGCGCCACGATCGATCGCGATGTCCAAACCGGCACCACGGCCAAACCGCCGCTGTTCCGCCCGGTGATCGATGGCTATGTTCTGCCGCGCAATTACAGCGGCACGATGGCCGCACGCTCGCAGAACAATGTTCTCATCGTGGCTGGCAACAATGCGGATGAAACCGGCGCTGTGCCCGAAACAGCCTTTGCCACTCTACGCGCAGCCAAGGGTCCGCCGCGGGCGGGCAGCCCGCAGGTCAACGTCCGCCTCGCCGATTTTCACGCCTATGCGCGCAGCAAATTCGGCCCGATGGCAGCAGAGTTCCTGAAGCTCTATCCCGCATCCACCGACGATGAGGCCGCCCGTGCCAGCAACGATGCCGCGCGTGACAGCAACCGCATCTCCACCTGGCTGTGGGCCAGTGAATGGACAAAGGGCACCCAAAAGGGCGTCTACACCTATTTCTGGACCCATGCGCCGCCCGGACCCGATGCCGCCCTTCGCGGCGCCTATCATGGTGCGGAGATCAATTATACGCTGGGCACGCTTTATGCTGCGAACCGGCCGTGGACAGAGCAGGACCGCGCGATTGCCGAGCGCATGTCATCCTATTGGGCCAACATCATCGCCAAGGGCGATCCCAATGGGCCGGGCTTACCCATCTGGCGCAAATATGACGCCAAGACATCGGAGGTGATGAGCCTGGGCGACCGCTGGGCACGGATACCCATCGCCACACCGCAGCGGATCGCCTTCTGGAAGCGCTTCTTTGCCACACAGGATGCGTGGTGATCAGGTCCCGCTTGCCGGTGCCTGTGGTTGCGCATTCCCCGCGTGTGGATACGCAGGGCAGGATGCCGGGTGGCAAGGTGCCGCGGGCAAGAGGCCATCGTCAAGGGTTTGACCGCCATGATCCGCAACCAGGGAACAAAGCCATGAAGACCATCCTGATCGCCGCTTTGGCCCTCTGCGCGGCAAGTCCCGCCATGGCTGGCAGCAATCCTTATTGGGAGGAGATGACCGGCGCCGATTTCGCGCGGGCGATCAAGGAGGCGCAAGGCGTCTGCGTCCTGCCCATGGGCAGCGTGGAGAAATTCGGACCCTCCGGCCCGATGGGCACCAATCTCTTCATGGCGAGAGCCGTTGCGGGCGAGGCGGCGAAGAAGGAGTTCTTCGTTATTTTTCCTGCCTATTATGTGGCGCAAACGACGGATGTGGCCAACCATCTGGGCACGATCAACTATAGCCCGAAACTGCAATAT
Organism: Novosphingobium rosa NBRC 15208; assembly: GCF_001598555.1. Taxonomy (GTDB): domain Bacteria; phylum Pseudomonadota; class Alphaproteobacteria; order Sphingomonadales; family Sphingomonadaceae; genus Novosphingobium; species Novosphingobium rosa. The sequence continues at coordinate 34,330 of NZ_BCZE01000066.1, read as the reverse complement.
GACATGCTGGCCGAAACGGTCAGCGAGATGGGCCGCAATGGCTGCACGCGTATCGTGCTTTCCAACGGGCATTCAAGCAACATGGGGCTGATCCAGTGGTTCATTCAGTCCACCTTGCATGAACCGCACCCCTACAGCGTCTATGCGACCTATCCCGCGCCACCGCGCATGTCGCCGCCCACGCCGGAGAATGCGAAACTGCCTGCCGCCATGCAGCCTTCAAAGCCGGACGCCGATGGGCATGGGGGAGAGGAGCGCGTGGCCCTGATGATGGCGATCCGCCCGGATCTGGTTCATCCCGAGCGGGCCCATGACGACCCTGTCGTGCCTGAAGGCTCGATCCATTTGCCTTTGCCTGCCGGTGTTCTGGCCGCACCCACGCGCTTTATCGAGGCTCCGACGTCTTATCTGGGGGATGCCAGCGGTGCCTCGGCAGGACGTGGCAAGGCGTTGCTCGGCTATGCGGCGGATCGATTGGTGACGGTGATCCGGGCGATCAAGGCGGACCAGACGATCCCGGAGGCGGAAAAGGCGTTCGCCCAGCAACGCGCCCATCCAAAGTAAGGTTGGAGCCTGGGCACCGGGCGCTTGTTGCGGGAGGTGACATGCGCTCGATGTCAGGGGCCGACCGTGGGGCAATTCATCCAGCACATGGAAGATGTGCTTTTTGTCCAACGGTTAGGTGATCTGTGCCGGACCCGACCTCTATCGAAATTATGCCGCTGAACGGAAAATGAATGAGCGGTTCCAGCCGTTTGGCTGTAATTGCGAGGCTGAGAATAAAAGTCGTGTTGGGCATCTGAAAGCGCTTCCGGGCGAGCACAGATCATGTGCCACGGATGCTGAAACAGCCCTGGGGGCGATGCCGAAATCGGCATAGGGGAGGAATTGATGAAAAGATTGGTCGCTGCCTTTTTGGCAGGTGGAAGCATGCTCGCCGTTTCGGGCCTGGCTCAGGCCGGTGCAACGGCTGCGGCACAGGCCGATCAGCCCGTTGCTGCCGCAAATGTGAACAGCGTTCCTGACAAAGATATCATTGTGACCGGTTCGCGCACGGTGAAAAATGGCGATGCAAGCCCCACCCCGGTTACCGTCGTCACCACCGAGGCGCTGACGAACCTGCGCCCGACCAGCATTACGGAATCGATCAACACCCTTCCGGTCTTCTCGGGATCGCGCGGGGCCTTCAGCAATCCGGGCGCATCGGGCGGCGTTTCGGGCGGCAATGGCAATGCCGCGCAACTCAACCTGCGCAACCTTGGTGCGCAGCGCACTCTGGTTCTGCTCGATGGCAAGCGCGTTCCGCCCACCTCTTTCACCAACATCGTTGATGCCGATGTGATCCCGCAGTTGCTGGTCAAGCGGGTCGATACGGTCACGGGCGGTGTCTCGGCGGTCTATGGCTCGGATGCGGTCTCGGGCGTGGTGAACTTCATCACCGACACCAAGTTTGAGGGGCTCAAGTTGCAGGCCCAGGCCGGCATCTCGAAGTATGGCGACGGCGCCAGCCAGGAAGCGGCCATCGCCTTTGGCAAGAAATTCGCCGATGGGCGCGGCCATTTCGAGGCCAGCTACGAATTCCGCAATGATGCTGGCATCGACCGCCGCTCCTCGCGCGACTGGCTCAACCGTCCGGTCGTCACGGGTGCCGGTACGGCGGCCTCTCCCTACACGCTGACCACCAATGGCACGATTTCGACCAGCCCCTTTGGCGGGCGCATCCAGAGCTGCGGTACGTCTTGCGCGCTCAACGGTCAGTATTTTGCCAGCAATGGCGTGCTGAGCCCGTATGTGAATGGCACAGCCTCGAACAGCGCTGGTGTGCAGAGCGGCGGCGCGGGCGGCTATTATGACAATTCGCTCAAGGCCGCAACGCGCCAGCACCAGCTCTATGCCCGCTTCGATTATGACTTGAGCGACGATGTACACGCCTTCTTCGTGGGCAGCGGCAACTTCAAGCACAACGTTTCCTATGGCAGTTCCTACCAGCTTGCCACCAGCACGCGCCTTTCGACCAGCAATGCCTTCCTCTCGCCCGCCTATGCGGCTCAGATGGCCGGGACCAGCTTCACCTACAGCGAGATCCTGGCCCAGGCCGGGCGTCCGCGCTACGATGTTGACACGCGCCAGTTGATGTTCACCGCCGGCCTCGAAGGCAAGATTGGCGGAAAGTATGACTGGGCCCTGTCCTATGTGCGCGGCGATTCCCGCCTGACCACCGTCATCTCCAATGACCTCAACAACCAGAAGCTGGCCGCGGCGCTCGATGCGGTCAACGTCAACGGCGTGGCGACCTGCTATGCCGCGACGCAGGCATCGACCGCGGCGGCTTACGCCAATTGCTCCCCGCTCAACATCTTCGGCCCCTCGGCGGCCAGCGCCGCCTCGCTGTCCTACATCATGGACACCACGCGCTATGTGGCCAGCACTGGCCAGCATGACGTGAACGCGTCGATCTCGGGCAGCCCGTTTGCCACATGGGCGGGCGATGTCACCACGGCGATTTCGGGCGAATGGCGGATGCAGTCCTTCGCGGCCACCAGCACCTCGACGCCCACCATGTTCGCCGATTGCACCAATCTGCGCTACAACTGCACCACCGGCAGCACCACCTACAACAACATCACGCTGCCCGCGAACCCGCATGTTTCGCAATCGGTGTGGGAAGTGGCGGGTGAGGCCAACGTGCCGCTGGTCAGGGATGCGCGCTTCTTCCGCGATCTGAGTGTCAACCTGGCCGCACGCTACACCAAATACAACACCGTGGGCGCCTATTGGACGTGGAAGATCGGCGGCGACTGGAAGGTCAGCCACGAGCTGCGCTTCCGTGGCACGATCAGCCGCGACATCCGCGCGCCCACGCTCAACGACCTGTTCGCCAGTACCAGCGTTGTGCCGGTGGGCAATCAGGATCTCTATCCCGGCAACACGACCGGCACGCTGGTCAATTCGGTCAATGTATCCAACCCCAATCTGACGGCGGAAATCGGCAAGACCTGGACGGCGGGGGTGGTCTACAGGCCGGACTTCGTCCGGGGCTTCAGCCTGGCGGTCGACTATTACAACATCAAGATCAGCAACGCGATCACCACGGTTCAGGGCTTCCAGCCCAGCATCCAGACCGGCTGCTACACGGGCGGTCTCTCGCTCTATTGCAGCCTGATCCAGCGCGACGCCAACAATGCCGTGACGGCATGGTATGTGAAGCCGATCAACCTGTCGCAGATCAAGACCTACGGCGTGGACTTCGAGGCCAATTACAGCGGCCATCTGGGCAACCACGCGCTCAATCTGCGCGGTCTGGCGGCATGGCAGCCGCATATCCGCTATATCCAGCCGGGCGTCTATGATGTTGATCAGGGCGGCGTTGCCTTTGGCACCAACGGCCTGACGGCCAGCCCAAGCTGGCGCATCACCGGCACGGCCAGCTTCAACGTGACGCAGGCCTTCCGTCTGGATGCGATCTATCGCTGGCGCAATGCGATGAAGCTGTGGGGCGACACCAACCCTGCCGTGGTCTGGGCCGCCGGGCAGAACCATGTGGCCCCTTATGGCCAGCTTGGCCTGAATGCTTCGTGGAGCTTCGAGGCGATGAGCGCGGGCAAGGGCGAGTTCTTCGTCAACGTCCAGAACGTGTTCAATGCCATCCCGCCGGTGGCCAATGCGCCCGGCACCTCGACGGGCCCGGGCGGCTTTGGCGGCTGGGCGATGACCGATGATCCGGTCGGGCGCTACTTTACGGCAGGGATCCGCCTGAAGTTCTGATCCCCTATCGCATTGGATCAGGCATGCACCGGGACGCTACGGCCTTTCCAGTGCATGCCGGTCTGGCGCAGGGGCTGAGGCAAGTCATGGAAAGGCAAGAGTGTGAAACGCGGAATCGGGATGGGTTTGCTGGCAGGCTCTGCGGGCTTCGCTCTGGCTCTGGCTCTGGCGGCTCCGGCCGGGGCGCAGCCCAAGGTCAACCAACAGGGGGCGGGGCAAGGCGAAGACCCGCGTGCCGGTTTCCATCAGGCGCCGCCCGGGCCTGTTGTGGTTCCCGGCGTGAAGACCACCTTCATCCGCGTCAGCAATGGCGTTCCGGCGGTGCTGTATGAGCCCGAACAGATCGGGCCCAAGGCGCAGATCGCTGTTTTCGTTATGCATACGGGCAATGATTTCCTGACGCATACGGCCTGCACCGAGCTGTCAAAACGAGGCTATCGCGTCCTCTGCCAGAACAACAGCAATGGCAAATCAGGCACTTTCGACGATGGCCGCTTCGATGATGTGCTGCTGGAGGCCAAGCTGGGCGTGCAGTTCCTGCGCGAGTTGGGCGGGGTGAAGAAGGTCGTGCTGTGGGGGCACAGCGGCGGGGGCACGCTGATGACGGCCTATCAGATGATCGCCGAAAGCGGCGTGCAGGGCTGCCGGAGCGGCAACAAAATTCACCAGTGCCCCGATACGCTGGCGGGGCTGCCGCCTGCCGATGGTGTCATTCTGGGCGATACCAACATGGGGCTGGGGGAAATCACCCTGCTCAGCGTTGATCCGGCAGTGATCGATGGCAGCAGCGGGATCAGGCTCGATCCTTCGCTGGATATGTTCAATCCGGCCAATGGCTTCAATCCCAGGGGCTCGACTTACAGCGAAGTGTTCAAAAAGAGGTTTTTTGCGGCACAGGCCGCCAAGAACAATGCCATCGTCAAGATGGCGCAGGACCGTCTCGCCGCCATTGAGGCAGGCAAGGGCATGTTCAAGGATGACGAAATCTTTGTCTATCCCGGCGGCTACATCGGCGCCAATAAGCTTATGACTTCGGACGTCAGCCTGATGGCGGACACCAGGAGGGCCTGGCCGCTGGTCCATCCCGATGGTTCGATCACAACGCAGATCATCCATTCGGTGCGCGTGCCCGAAAGCAATCCCAGCCCGTCGCCTTTTCTGTTTCGTGGCGCGATCAAGACGACGGTAAAGGGTTTCCTTCAGACCTATGCGATCCGTGCCGATGCTGATTTCGGTTATGATCGCAACAGCATCCACGGCGTGCAATGGACCTCCAGCTATGTCAGCCCGCCGGGCAATGTCGAAGGGTTTTCCGCGCCTCTCCTGATCATCGGCATGACCGGCGGGCGGGAAGGCTGGGCTGCGGAGCTGGTCCATGATCATGCCCACAGCCCGGACAACACGCTGGTCTTTATCGAGGGCGCCACGCATGGCTACACGCCTTGCAAGCCCTGTGAGACAAAGCCCGGCCAGTTCGGCGACACGATCAGGAACACCTATGATTACGCCGACCAATGGTTGAGCAAGCCGGGCCGTTTCATGTAACCGGCCCGGGCTGTGGAGGGGAAGGACTGCATGACCATGGATGCCGAGCGCAGACAATGGTTCCGCGAGCGGGTTCTGCCGCTTGAACCCAGGCTTCTGTCCTTCGCGCTCCGCCTGTGCGCGGGCCAACAGTTGGATGCCGAGGATCTGGTGCATGAAACCTTCGCCCGGCTGATGGCCTATCCCCGTTGGGATGAGATCGACAATGTGGCGGCTTTCGCGACGCGCATCCTGAAAAATCTGGTGGTGCAGGAAGCGCGGCGGCGCAAGATCATGCCGATCCACATGATGGCGGATCTGGAACTGCTGGCCCTGGCCGATGACAGCCCCGGCACCCATCGCGTGGTGGAAGCGCGCGACGAGCTGAAAACGCTGATGCGGCTGATCGAGGATCTGCCCCCGCAGTGCCGCAAGGTGATGACGCTGTGCAAAATTTACGGGCTTTCCTATGCGCAGATAGCGGTTGAGCTTGGCTTGAGCGTCTCAACAGTGGAAAAGCACGTGATGAAGGGGCTGCGCCTGTGTGCGGAGCGGCTCGCCTGGGAGCCGGGCCCCGAAACGGATCGAGGACATGGTGGAACCGAGCGGTCAGACGAGCGAGAGGCAAAGGGCCAGCGAGGAGGCGGCGCGGTGGCTCGTCCGCCTTTCCGCTTCCCCTGGCGCTGAGGATCTCGCGGCGTTCGAGGCCTGGCGCGGCGCGAGCCTGGCCAATGAGATCGCCTATGCCCGCGCCGAGACGGCATGGAGCCGCCTTGACCGGCTGAGCGCCTTGCGCGACCCGGCCCTGAGCCCACAGGAGGCCGTGGCCGCGATCGAACCGGCACTGGAACGGGAACCGGTTATCGAGCCGGTCATCGTCCATCGCCGGCGCCTGCTGCCCCAGTGGGCCGGGCTGGCCGCCAGCCTGCTGCTGATCGTGTCGATCATCTCGGTCATGGCCTTTTTTCTCGGCGTGGCGCCGGCGCCGGCTTATGCCACCGGCATTGGTGAGCGGCGGGTGGTGATGCTGGCCGACGGAACACGGATCGAGCTGAACACAAACAGCAGCATCACCGTCCATTACGCGGCAGGCAGTCGCAGGGTGGATCTGGAGCGGGGTGAAGCGGTGTTTCGCATCGCGCGTGATGCCCGGCCTTTCGAGGTGATCGTAGGGCAGGTCCATTTGCGCTCCGATGGAGCGGAAGTGGGGGTCCGCCTGCTCGATCAGAGTGCCCGCGTCACGGTCACGCGGGGACAGGTCAGTGTGCAGGATTTTGCGGAGGAGGCCCGCAGCGCCATTCACAATCTCTCCTCCGGCTCGATGGCGACGGTCTCGGCCACGGTGTTCCGCATGACCAGCCTGTCGGATGAGGAGATCCGCCGCGATCTGGCCTGGCGGCAGGGCGGCATCGCGCTCAATGGCCAGACGCTGGCCGAAGCGGCGCTGGAGTTTAATCGTTATAACCGGCGGCAGATCCATGTCGCTGATCCGCTGGCGGGTAGCATGCATGTCGGCGGTTATTTCGACACGTCGGATATGGACGGTTTTCTCAAGGCGGTGGTCAGCACCTTCCCGGTGCGTGTTTCGGCAGAAGCCTCCGGTGATGTGTCAGTGACAGCTGACCGCATGCAGGGTGAGGCATCGGCACATTGATCGTGACGCGTTGAGGCAAATATTTTTCAGGCCGGAATGGAGGTCGGCTCTCCGACGCACGTCAAAGAAAAGAACCATGAGCGCCGCCAGAGCGTGAAAGGGAAGAGGACATTTCGTGAAGCGCAGGCATCTGGCACGGGCGTTGGCCTTGCAGCCGCTGCTGCTGGCCGCCGTGCTGCTGAACGTGGCCCCCGCGCAGGCTGGCCCTGCCGACGCGCGCCACAGCTTCGATATACCCGCCCAGGATGCCGCAAGTGCGTTGCAGAGCTTCGCGCGGCAGGCAGGCAAACAGGTGCTGTTCCCTTTTGACGCGGTGCGGGGGCGGACGGCACCGCGCATCACGGGCACATTGCCCGATGGCGAGGTACTGCGGCGACTGGCGGCGGCGGCTGGACTGGAGGTGTTTTCCCAGGATGGTCACACGATCGTTCTGCATGCCCCTTCTGCGCCTAAGGTGACTGCGCGGCCGCGCCCGGCACTCCGTTCGGAGCCGTCGGCGAGCGCGGTGATGGCGCTGCAAGAACGGGAGAGGTTGACCAGACCACCCTTGCGATCCCCGCCGCCCGCGCAGGACATCGTGGTCACCGGATCGCGCGTGATCGCCAGCGGCAGGGACAGTCCCACGCCGCTCACCGTCGTGAGCAGCCGGGAGCTGATGGAGATCCAGCCCGGTTCCCTGGTGGTGGCCCTTCAGAATTTGCCGGTCTTTCAGGGCTCTCTGGGACAGGGTACGGGCACGGGTGGCAGCACCGGAGGCCCGAATGGCGCGGCCAATGCCGTCAACCTGCGCAATATGGGCCTGTTTCGCACGCTGGTGCTGTTTGACGGCAACCGCATCCAGCCCACTGCCAATACAGGCCTCGTGACGCTCGATATTCTGCCGCAGATGCTGATGAAGCGGGTCGATGTCGTCACCGGGGGCGTTTCGGCGGTCTATGGTTCGGATGCGGTTTCCGGCGTGGTCAATTTCGTCACCGATCATGGCTTCAATGGGGTGAGGTTGAAGGCGCAGGTCGGCATCTCGCAACTGGGCGATGACCGTACCATCGATACCGGCGTGGCGGTCGGCACGCGCCTGCTGGACGGGCGCGGGCATTTTGAAGCCAGCTTCGAATATTTCGACGACCCGGGAATTTTCGACACCAGCAGCCGCGCGCTCGGCAATGGCTGGACGATCGAGGGGGCGGGCACTGCGGCCAACCCCTATCGGCTTTATTCCGGAGTGCGCGCGGCCACCACCAGCGCCGGAGGGCTGATCCGCAGCGGGCCACTGGCCGGCTTGAACTTCACCCAGAACAGCGTGCTTTCGGCCTTCCAGCACGGCACCTCCACCGCCACCACCGGCTTCGAGCAGGGCGGCGATGGGGGCTATTACGGCAACACCTCGCTCAAGGCCGCCTTGCGGGCCAAACGGGCCTTCGCGCGCTTCGATCTTGATGTGGGGGACAGCAGCCACGCTTTTGTCGAGGGTTTCGGCACGCTCAACACCAACAGCTACGCCAATCAGAGCCTGAGCTTCACCAATGTGGCGATCAGCGCTCAGAACGCCTTTCTGCCCGCGCAGTATCAATATGGCGTCCCAGCGACCACCTTCACCATGAGCCAGATCCCGCAGAACATCGGCCCCCATGTGAGCCTGTTCGACAATCGGGCCTATTGGCTCAATGCGGGCCTTGAGGGCAGGATCGGCGGCTGGCGCTGGCAGGTCAGCGCCGTGCATGGTTTCTCGCAGCAGATCTGGACCACGCTGCGCAACATCAATTACGCGAAGCTCTCCGCCGCGCTGGATGCGGTGAAAGATCCGGCAACGGGGCAGGTGGTCTGCAATGTCTCGCTGACCAATCCGGGGCTCTATCCCGGCTGTGTGCCATTGAACCTGTTCGGGCCCACGGCGGCCTCGGCGCAAGCTCTGGCCTATGTGACGGACACCACCCGCTCGGTGGCGACCAATGTGCTTGATGAGGAAGGCGCTTCACTGACGGGCCAGCCCTTTGCCCTTCCGGCGGGGCCGGTGCAACTGGCGGTGTCGGGCGAATGGCGGCGGGCGCGTTTCGATGCCAGCAGCCCCATTTCGCCCACCGATTATGCCGATTGTACCGGGCTGCGCTTCAACTGCGTGGCGGGCGCCACCAGGCTGCATCAGGTCACCTTCGCCTCCGTGCCCCCGGTGCGGCAGCGCGTGTGGGAACTGGCGGGCGAGGCGGATCTGCCGCTGGTGAAAGACAGGCCCTTGCTGCGGGCGCTGAACCTCAATCTGGCGGCGCGCCTCGCCCATTACGACAGTTTCGGCAGCGCCTGGACCTGGAAGGTGGGGCTGGACTGGAAGATCAGCGACGCATGGCGGCTGCGCGCCACCCGCTCGCGCGATTTCCGGGCGCCCAATCTCAATGACCTCTATGCCGCGCAGATGATCAGCCGCACCAATGTGGTCGATACGTTGACGGGGGCGACGCTGGTCAATGCGCCGTCGTCCTCGGCGGGCAATCCGGGGCTGAAGCCGGAGGAGGGCGACACGCTGACCGGCGGATTGGTCTACACGCCGCATTGGCTGCCCCATGCCAGCCTCTCGGTCGATGCCTATGACATCCGCATCGCCAATGCGATCACCACGCTTAATGGCTCCTCCGCCACGATCCAGAGCCTGTGCAATGCCAGCGGCGGCACGGCGAGCCTGTGCACGCTGATCCAGCGCCCCAATGGCTATGGCGATACCAGCACGGCGAACAATGCCACGCTGTTCTACAACATCCCGCTCAATGCCTCATGGCTGCACACGCGGGGGCTGGATGTCGAGGGCAATTATGCCGCGCGCCTGCTGGGCCGCCCGCTGTCCTTGCGGGTGATGGCGACATGGCAACCCGTGCTGCGTCAGACGACGCCGGGCCTGGCCAGTGATCTGGATATGGCCGGCTATGCCTATTCGCCCATCGCGGGCATGGGCAGCACGCCTGAATGGCGGGCGACGGGCGTACTGACCTGGGGCCCAACGGATCACTTTCGAATGACACTGATCCAGCGCTGGCGCTCCGGCCTCAAATGGAACGCCGATACCACGCTGGTCTATGCCATACCCGATATTCCGGCCTTCGGCTGGACCAATCTCAACCTGTCCTGGACCCCGCAAAGCGCCATGGGGCGGGCGGAGTTCTTCCTCAACATCCAGAACCTGCTGAACGCCAGCCCGCCTATTGCCACCAATTCGCAGGCCAATCCGGGCGTCTTTGGCGCCTATATCAGCAGCGACGATTACGTCGGGCGCTATGTCACCGCCGGTTTCCGGCTGAATTTCTGAACCTGCACCAAGGAGATTGCCCATGTTTCGTCTGCTTCCAGTCGTGGCTCTGTGCGCCATGCCCAAGCCGGTTCTTGCGCAGGTCGCGCCTGATGCCGCGCTGATCGCGCTGGAGGATGCCCGCTTCAAGGCGCAGGTCGATCAGGATCTGCCCGCGCTGACCAAGGCCATTGCGCCCGGCGCGATCTATATCCACGCCAATGGGGTGATCCAGACGGGCGGGCAATATCTGCATGATGTGCAGACCGGTGCCTCACGTTATCGCGCCATCGAGGCGAGCGAGCGTTCGACCGAGATTTTGGGCAATACCGCAATCACCCATGCGTTGGTGAAGCTGCATGTCGGCGCCGATGCGGTGGCGGACAAGACCATCGTGGCGCGTACCACCGGTGTTTATGTGAAAACGGGCGGACGCTGGCTGGTCAAGAGCTGGCAGTCGACCGTGGTGCCCTCCGCCCGATGAGGAACGGCGCCGGGCTTACTGGCCCGGCGCTTCCCCTTCGATCATGGCCAGAGCCCTGGCCACATAGCCTGTCGCCGCGCAGCCGCGCTTTGCCGTGGTGGCGGTGGCTTCATAGGTGCCCAGCGGGTAATCGCTGTCAGCCACCACATAATGCATCGGGCCATAGCTGGTTGCCACGAGGAAGGTGTTGGCCAGCGGCGAGGCGTTTTGCAGCCGCAGGCCCACCTGTCCGCTGATATCGGAATCCGAGGAGACCAGCGCCAGGTCACCCAGCTTCATCACACCCATGCGCAGATGGGCCGGCGGGGCATCGGTGTCGTGAAAGTCGCAGCGCGGCAGGGTGGCGCCGGGCGCATCGGAGCAGCGGTCGGGCAGGTTGAGCGGCGTGGTCGCCTTGCCGGGGCAGGCGAGATCGTCCAGCAGGGTGGAGATCGGCACATGGTCGGTGTGCCGGTCCATGGTCCGCGCCACGGCAATGGCTTCCTCGCCCAGCACTGTGCCCATGGCGTCGATCAGGGCACGCGGGTCGGCGCCTTGCCAGCCGCTGCCTGCCTGATCACCGGGGCGATAAAGCGGATTGCCCGCCGAACCGATGGTGAAGATCGCCACCGTGTCGCCGCCGCCACGCTGTTCCACATAGCGCTCGGCGGCACCGGGCACATCGCCGCTGATCTGGCCTGGCAGGGCCATGGCGATCACCGGATTGATGGCATAGTTCATCAGCAGGGCGATGGGTTTGCCTTGCGGCGTTTCGAAGCTCACCACGCCGAGCGCCTTGCTGACCTTGACATCATCGGAGCGGTCGATCTGCTCGATCCAGCGGCCCAGCGCGGTAGACCAGCCGTTCTTGCCGCCCACCAGCCAGGCCTTGCCTTGCCCCACGCCCATGCGGGCCGGTTGCAGCCTGCCTTCGGCCTGTGTGACGGCCTGAAGCGCGGCGGCTTTCACCTGATCGACATAGACGGGCGAGCCGGGCAGCAGAATGCCGCCCACCCTGCGGTCCACGCGTAGCGAATTATGCGTGTGGGTGGAGGCCAGCAGCACATGATCGGGCGCGATATGAGCGGCCTTGGCCACAGCGGCGGTGATCTCCGCCGAGGCATCGGGCGAGATCATCGGCACATCGGCCACCACGATCAGGGCGCGGCTGTTGTCTCCCTCGATCAACACAGCGCGTAGGAACAGGGGATCGCTCACCTTGGGGAAGACGGCCTGCCGGTCGGTCTGCGCAGGGATGATATCCACTTTCGCGGCCCCGACGCGTAAGGGAGCGGCGTTGGCTGTCATGGGCAGGGTGGCAAGGGCAAGAGCCAAACTCAAACGCATCAGTCAGTCTCCTCGGCCACCACACGGGGGGACCATTCGGGGCGCAGCAAAATGGCAGCCGCCGCCGCGCCCAGTCCCAGAAACAGCACGATCACCTTCATCGGCGCGTCATAGCTGCCCGTCACATGCAGCAACCAGCCGGAGAGGCTGGCGGCGACACCGCCCGACAGGCCCGCCGCCACATGCTGGACCCCCACGACCAGACCGATGGCCGGCGGCGGGATCAGCGTCACCTTGGTCAGGGCCAGATTGTTCGAACTGGCAAGGCCCAGGCAGGACAGGGAGAAGATGTTCCAGAACAGTGCCCAGTCTAGGCTGTTGGTGTAGGCCCCCAGCACCACCGTGCAGCCGCCCATGAAGCCTGCCACCACAAAAGCCTTGCGCGTGGTGACAGGATCGCCGCCGCGTTCGATGATGCGGTCTGCCGCCCAGCCGGCGGCCAGCGTTACGACGGCAATGCCGGCAAAGCTGAAGAAGGTGTAGACCCCGGACTGGTTGAGTGAGAGTCCGCGCTGCTCCACCAGATAGGAAGGCATCCAGGTCACGCAGTAGAAGGTGAAATAGCTGTAGCAGAAGTTGACGATGATCCCGCCCCACACCACCGGCGAGGCGATGATACACCGGAACGGCACCGAGGAGGCACGTTTGCGCGCCTCTGGCATGTCTTCGCGCCGGGGCAGATCGTTCCTGACCATCAGCAGCCACGGCACCAGCCAGATCAGGCCCAGCGCGCCTGTCACCAGAAACATCAGCCGCCAGTCATAAGCGACGATCAGCCATGCGGCCACCGGCGCGCCGATGGCGGTGCCGATCTTGTTGCCCATGGTGAAAATGCCGATGGCGCTGCCGATATGCCGTTCCGAGAGATTGTAGCGCATCCAGCGATAGGAGGCGGGCATCACCACCGCCTCCATCGCGCCCACGATCAGGCGGGTGAGGAACAGCGCCCAGAAAGCTGTCATCGCCCCCGCCATTGCAGTTGCCGCGCACCACAGGGCGAAGGCGATGGCATAGGGCATCTTCACGCCATAGCGATCGACGATCCAGCCCATGGGGATCTGGGCCAGCGCATAGGACCAGAACAAGGCCGATCCCAGCCAGCCGCGCCCCGCCGCGCTCATGGCGAAATGGCGGTTGAAGTCATGATTGGCAATGGCGGCGGACAGGCTGGCCCGGTCTGCGTAAGCGATCAGCACGCCAAAGCTGAGCAGGATCAGGATGGACCAGTTGAGTGCGCTGGTGTGCGCGGACCGGGCTGGCCCGGCGGAGCCGGGTGGCGGCGTGATGGTCTGGTTAAGCCCATGGGTGCCTTGGGTCATAGGATGTGTCTCCCGCAGGCGGGATCTTGCGCCCCGCCTGCCGTGTCATGCGCCTTCAGGCGGGCTGATCCTCCAGCAACATCACGGCGCCGCCGGTATGCGAGATCGGCGCGTGATAGAGGCTGGCGGCGACCTTGGGCGAAGCGCTTTCCAGTGCGCCGCGCATCACCAGCCAGGTCATCAGCTCCACCCCCTGCGCGCCCGCCAGATCCACGATCTGATCGTTGGTATGGGTGGCAAGCACCTCAGGTTCAGCGACGATCTTCTCCATGCAATGCCTGTCGAAGTCCTCGTTGATCTTGCCGAATTCACCCAGCTCATGGGAAAGGCCGCCGCTGCCGATCACCAGCACCCGCGCATCGCCGACATGCGAGCGCACCGCCCGCCCGATCGCCTGCCCAAAGGCAAGGCAGCGCGAAGGCTTGGGGAAGGGGGGCTGCACGGCGTTGATCACCACCGGGATGATCGTCACCGGCGGCACGCTGTTCGCGCCCCAGATCAGGTCCAGCGCGGTGGTGCAGGCATGATCCAGCTTCATGGCGCGGCAGGCGGAGATATCGAATTCGTCCTCGATCAGCCTGTTCACGATATGCCAGCCGAGATCCGGCGCGCCGGTGAAGACGCGCGGTTTGGGCGGCCCGAAGCCTTCATCGGCGGGGCGGTATTCATCGGCCAGACCGACGGCGAAGGTGGGCATGTTGTCGAGGAAGAAGTTGAGCCCGTGATCGTTGTAGATCACGATGGCGACGGTGGGCCTGGCCTCCTCGGCCCAGTCCCTGATCTCGTGAAACGTGTCGAAGAAGGGTTTGAAGGCGACCTCTTCCTGGCGCCCGGCGTTCAGCGTGCGCCCGATGATCGGCACATGCGATGTGCCCATGCCGGCAAGAACAGTGCTCATGGGATCAACCCTCCTTGGGGGCGCGGAAGGCCCGGTCGAGCTTGGCGAAGAAATACATGTTGCCACCGGCGTTCAGCAGCCGGGTCTTGTCCCGGCTGAGCGCGGCCTCGCGTTCTTCGGCGGAAAGCTGATAACGGTCGCAATAGGCGCCCGGATCGGCGGCATAGGCGGCACGGTTTTCCGCATCGTTGAGCGAGTAGCACATGGCGTTGAGGGCATAGCCCTTCCGTGCCGCCTCCTTGTGGAACTTGCCCACTTCGACATCGTTCATCGGATCATCCTTTCTTGCCTGCCTGCCGGATCAGCGCCTGCGCGCTATCGATAAAGCCCTGCGCCGCGCAGCCGCGCTGCGCCATGGAGGCGGTGACGCGATAGCTGTTGGAAGGATAGGCCGCGTCCTCCACCACATAATGCATCGGGCCATAAAGCAGCGAGATCAGCGCCGTGTCGCTGTCCGCCCCGCTTGCCTTGCGGAAGGCCTGCCACACCGGCTTGGTGATGTTGGCATCGGCCTGCACCAGATCGAGCCCGCCCAGCTTCACAACGCCGATCCGCAGCGGCACCGGGGCGGTGGGCTTGTCGGTAAAGATGCAGCGGGGCAGGCTGGCGCCCGGCGCATCCGAGCATTTGTCGGGCAGGTTGAGCGGCGTGGTTTCCTTGCCGGGGCACATCAGGATCTTGGCGGCGGCCCCCATCTCGATCACCGGCTCGGTCCTGGCCAGCGCGGCGGTTTCGATGATCTCCTCGCCCAGCAGCGTGCCGGTCGCCTGGATCAATGCGGACAGATCGGCCTGAGGCAGGCCTTTGCGCGGCCTTGCCGAATAGGGCAGGCTTTCAGCCGAGCCCACCGTGTACAGCACCACCGCCTTGTCACCATAGCGCTGCTCCACATAGCGTTCGGCAGCGCCTGCCAAATCGGCATTGACCTGCGTGAGATCGGAGAGGGCAAGCACTGGTTCGATGGGGGCATTGACCAGCATGGCGATGGGCTGGCCATCCATGCCTTCCACCTTCAGCACGCCGATATGGCGGTCGATGGGGCCGTTCTCCTCGGGCTGGCCCTGCCGTTGGGGGCGGGGACCGCGATCGGCCAGCAGATTGGTCTGGCCCATGGCATAGCCCGCCCGGGCTGGTCGCAGATTAGCCGCTGCCTGCTTCACCGTGGCCAGCATGGTGGCGATGGTTTTCTCGGTGATGACCGCTGACCCCGGCAGCATGATCCCCACCGGATTGGGATCGATGCGCACCGCATTGTGCATATGGGTAACGGCCAGGATGACATGGTCGGGCGTGGTGCCGCCCGCCTGCGCCACCTGTTCCACCAGCCTGGCATAGATGCCATTGCCGATGGTGGGCAGATCCCCCACCACGATCACGCTGCGTTGAGCGCCATTGTCCAGCACCAGCGCGCGGATATAGATGGGCGAGCCGATGGTCTTGAAGGGGGCGGGCAGTTCGCTGACCGCAGGTGTGATATCGGCCCGCGCTGCCCCCGCCCGCAGGGGGGCGGCGACGGCGTGGGATGCTCCGCCCAGCAACAGCGCGGCGGCGAGGAGAAGGCGCGCGCGCATCAGAACTTCATCCTCGCGCCCACGGTGAAGTAGCGGCCGATATAGTCGTCCGTGGCCACATAGGCGCCGAAGACGCCCGGATTGGCCTGGGAACTGGTAAAGATCGGCGCGGTCTGGTTGAACAGATTGGTGACGTTGACGTAGAATTCTGTCTCGGACGTCTTCGGCTTCCACGAAAGATTGAGGTTGGTCCAGCCAAAGGCTGGGATCTTGGGAATGGCATAAACCAGCGTGGGATCGGCATTCCACTTGAGCGAGGAGCGCCAGCGCTGGATGATGGTGGCGGTGAACGTATCGGTGGGGCTGAAGTTCAGGAAACCGGTTACCCGCCATGCGGGCGTGGCGCCGATGCCGATCGAGGAATAGGCAGCGCCTGACACTTCCATGTCGGACAGGCCCGGGGTCACCTGCCGCAAGGTCGGTTGCCAGGTGGCCATGGCCCGCAGCGAAATCGGGCGGTTGGCGATGGTGGTGGCGTAATTGGCCTCGAAATCGATGCCCTTGGTTTTCAGGGAGGAGGCATTGACCGGGATGTTGTAGAAGAAGGTGGCATTCTGCGCCACCCCATTGACCGCCGCCGGGCGCACGATCAGCGCGCAGAGGCTGGAGGTGCCGCCGCTGGCGTTGCACTGTTGCTGCACGCTGGCCGAGGTGCCGTTGATGGCGGTGATGGCATTGGTGATCTTGATGTCATAGGCATCGGCGGAGAAGCTGAAATGCGGCAGCCAATGCGGCGTATAGACCAGGCCCAGCGTCAGCGTGTTGCCCACCTCGGGCTTGAGGTTGGGGTTGCCAGCTGTTGAATATTGCTGGTTGATCAGTGTCGCGCCGGTCAGCTGGTCGACGACATTGCTGCGGCTGATGGTGTTGCCGGCATAAAGGTCGTTGAGGTTGGGCGCGCGGAAGTCACGCGAGCGCGTGGCGCGCAGCCGGATATCGTCCGAGACATGCCAGTCCACGCCGACCTTCCAGGTCCATGCGCCGCCGAAGGTGTTGTAATTGGCGTAGCGTGCGGCAAGGTTGAGATCGAGCGCTTTCAGGAAATGAACATCGCGCGCCAGCGGCACGTCACCTTCCAGCGCCACTTCGCCCACGATTTGATGGACCTGGGGCACGATGGCGAAGGTCACCTGATGCAGGCGCGTGCCGCCCACAGTGCAGTTGAAGCGCAGGCCGGTGCAATCGGCATAATCGGTGGGCGGCACCTGGCTGTTGGCGTTGAAGCCTGTCTTCCGGTATTCGCCCGAAAGGGCCATGTTGACCGGCCCGGCCCAGGTGCTGAAGGGCGCGCCGGTGATCGAACCCGTCAGTTCATCCAGCGTGGTGTTGGCCCAGCTTGTGGTCGTATCTGTGACGTAAGACAACGCCTGCGAGGACGCTGCGGTCGGCCCGAACAGATTGAGCGGAGTGCAGCCGGGATAGAGGCCGGGATTGGTCAGCGTCACCCGGCAGACGATGTTGCCGGTGGAGGGATCCTTCACGGCATCGAGCGCGGCGGAGAGCTTGGCATAGTTGATGTTGCGCAGCACGGTCTGCTTTTGCTGCGAAAAGCCATGGCTGGCACCCACCTGCCATTTGAAGCCACGGCCCAGATTGCCGCTCAATCCGCCATTGATCCAGTAACTGGTCGTGTCGAAATTGCTGACATGCGGCCCGATGTTGAGCGGGATCTGGCTCATGTTGAAGGTGGTGGCGGCGGTGCCATATTGATATTGCTCGGGTAGGAAGGCGTTCTGCGCGCTGATCGCCATATTGCTGAAGCCCAGCGACTGGTTGGCATAGCTGTTGCGATTGAAGGCGCCGAAGCCTTCCAGCCAGAATTTGGTGGTGTCGGTCACGTCATAGTCAAAGCGGCTGTAGACGCGCTTGGACCGCAGCGAGCCCTTGAGCGAGGTGTTGTTGTAATAGCCGCCATCGCCGCCGGTCTGGAAGCCGCTGGTGGCCGTGGCGCCGCCCGCCTGAAAGGGGGATAGCACGCCATTCTGGGTGAAATTCTGCCCGGCCAGCGGCCCGCTCGTGATCAGCCCACCAAAGCTGGTGCTGGCCACGCGAGTATTCGAGTAGAGTCGGTAGGGATTGGCCACGGTCCCCGCGCCCTGAATGGTCCATTGATTGCCATTGGTGCGCTGGCTCTGGTCGAAGATGCCGGGATCATTGAAATATTCGAAACTGGCTTCGAAATGGCCGCGTCCATCGAACAGCTTCTTGCCCACGGCGATGCCGGTATCCAGTGTGGGATCATCCCCCAGTTGCGAGATGCCATATTGCGCCTTCAGCTTCACCCCGTTGAACTTCTTGTCGGTGACGAAATTGACCACGCCGGAAATCGCATCCGAACCATAAACGGCTGAAACGCCCCCGGTGACGACATCGACCCGCTGCAAGAGCATTTGCGGGATCATGTCGATGGTGACGAGACCCGTGTTGGCCGAGGGTTGAACCCGGTTGCCATCAAAAAGCACCAGGGTACGAAACAGGCCCAGATTGCGCAGATTGACGGCATTGGCAGCACCGTTGGGGCCGCCGGTGCTGCCGCCCGTGCCCGTGCCCTGACCCAATGAGCCCTGGAATACGGGAAGATTTTGCAGGGCCTGCGCCACCGTGCCGGGCTGGGCCTTCAGCAGATCGTTGGCGCTGATGATGGTGGTGGGCGTGGGGCTGTTGTTGCCGTTGGAGATCACGCGTGAGCCCGTGACCACGATCTCCTGATCGGTGGGCTTGGCGGGGGACGGACTGTCGGGTGTGGCGACCGGTGCGCTGTCTTGCTGCGCAGCATTGCCGGCCGGGGTGCTGGCCGCATGAACCACGGTGGGCAAGGTCATGCCTGCCATCAGGGCCCACAGGGCCGGGCGCAGGGCAAGCGTCTTCTTTCTGGAAATCACGGGTGTCATCCTCCTCCGCGCGCTTTTGGGCGCTGTCATGCCTCTCGACGCTTGGAAGAGGATGGACCTCCACTCGGTCTGGATTTTATTCTGGAGGATTGAGGCATGCCCATGTTGAACAGGTTCTGGCCCATCAGACAGGCGTCGTTCTGATCGCATCGCGATAAATTTCAATCAGACCAACGCGCGCTTCTGATGGAAGAGTCAGAACCAAACATCGAGGGGACCCTTAAGCCAACAACGGCATCCGTACCGGGCAGGGGGCCTATGAGGCCGAGAGAAAATAGCGAGGATGCTGCCATGAAAATTCTCCTGGCCGAGGATGATGGTCCGCTCGCCACACGGCTGGTGCGCGTGCTGCATGGTGAGAATTTCGCCGTTGATGTGGCCGTCACCGGCCCTGACGCGCATCATCTGGGGGCAACCGCCGCTTATGATTGCTGCGTGCTGGACATCGGCCTGCCACAGATGGACGGGTTGGAGGTGCTGGCCGCATGGCGCGGGGCGGGGCGCGAGATGCCGGTGCTGATGCTGACGGTGCGCGATGCCTGGCTGGACAAGGCGGCGGCTTATCGGGCCGGGGCGGACGATTATCTCACCAAGCCCTTCCTGCCTCAGGAACTGGTCGCGCGGCTGCGGGCTCTGGTGCGCCGTGCCCATGGCCAGCGCTCGACAGCGGTATGCTGTGGAGATCTGACCTACAGCCCTACCACCGGCGATTTCCGTCTGGCCGGGGAACCCCTGCGGCTGACAGCCTATGAAAGCCGCATTCTGTCGCGGCTGATGCAGCATCCCGAAAGCATCGTGGGACGTGAGGCATTGTTTGAAAGCGTCTACGAATTCAACGCCGAAGTGCCGGTCAATTCGCTGGAGGTGCTGATCGGGCGGCTCCGGCGCAAGATCGGCGCGGAGCGGATCGAGACTCTGCGCGGTCACGGCTATCGCATCACCGCGACGGGCCCTTCGTGACACGTCTGCTTTCCCTGCATTGGCGGCTCGGGCTGATGTCGTTGCTGATGGTCTGTACCACGCTGGGGATCGCCACCTGGTTGCTGATCAATCTAGTCACCACGGTGCTGAGTGACAATATGGACATCCCGCTGGATGCGCAGATCCGCACCCTACAGCATGCTATCGGGCCGGGTGGCCGTCTCGAAACGGGGCGCCTGTCGTGGGATCTGCTGCATCCCGCGCGCGGCTGGGGCTGGGAGGTGGTGACGTCGCGCGGGCGTTGGGCACGCAGCATGCCGCTTCAGGCGCTGGAGTATCCCGTGCCGCTGATCCATCCGGTTGACGGCATCTACAGCGGGCGCGATGCGGCGACGCATGGTCTGGTGCTGCATGCGCGGCGGATGGACCGGCCCGGCGGCATGGCGGGGGCGCATGTGCTGGTGGTCTCGCCCGAGCAGCTGATCCAGCAGCCGCTGGATCGCGTGGCGCAGCAGACGCGCAGCTTTGCCGGGCTGGGGCTGGCGGTGTTGCTGCTGGCCTGCTGGGCGCAGATCGGTGTGGGGCTGCGGCCCTTGCGGCAGTTGGGGACGGCCATCGCCCGCATCCGCAGCGGCGAGGCCCAGTCGCTGCCCGTGCGCCAGCCTGCCGAGCTGGCGCCACTGGCTCAGGAGATCAACGCGCTGATCGCTCGTAATGAGCGGGGGTTGGAAACCGCGCGACGCAATGCCGCCAATCTGGCCCATGCGGTCAAGACCCCGCTCTCCACGCTGATGCTACAGCTTGAACAGGAGGATGCCAGCGCTGAGGCCCGCGCGCTGGTGGCTCATGTTTCGGAGCGCGTGGCCCATCATTTGCGGCGTGCGCGCAGCGCCGCGGTGGGGCTGGGCGGGCGGCCTCGCGCCGATGTGCATCAGGCCGTGGAGGCGCTGCGGCCCGTGCTGGCCTCGCTGGCCGGGCCAGATCGCCTGCTGCATATCGAGAACCGGGTGATGCCTCCATGCCCGGTTGCGGTGGATGCCGAGGATCTGAGCGAGATGCTCGGCAATCTGCTGGAGAATGCCTGCCGTTATGCCCGGTCCCATATCAGCGTAGAGGCCAGCGAGGATGGTCGCTGGCTGGTGCTTGGTGTGAGCGATGATGGGCCGGGCATTCCCCCCGCCGGGCTGGAAACCGTGCTGCAACCCGGCGTGCGGCTGGATGAGGTGAGCGAGGGCTATGGCCTAGGCCTGGCTATCACCCGCGAACTGGCGGAGATGTATGAGGGCACGCTCGCCCTCGGCCCGGCCTCGGCGCGGGGTGGGCTGAAGGCCAGTTTGACACTGCCTCGCTGAACACGGCCCTCCGCCCCCTTCACACGCCGGACTTATCGCACCCGCCACGAAACTGAGCACCTTCGTTTAGGCTGCATTTCGATTGCCCTTGCTAGTCGGCCTCCACCGGCGGTCCGCGAGAGGCGTCATGCGGCTCATCGGAATGGGGCGCGGGATGCGCGACCGCCCGGCGAAAACAGAACATGGAGGGGAAGACCGTGAAACGCATCTCTTGTCTTACGCTTGGGCTCGGCCCGGTGATCGCGGCGGCCATGGTGCCGGCGCTGGCGATGGCCCAGCAGGCCGCGCCGGGCGATGCTGCCGCAGCCAGCGGCGGCGATATTGTGGTGACGGCGCTGCGCCGTTCGGACTCGCTGCTCAAGACGCCGGCGGCGATCACTGCGCTGAAGGGCGACGATCTCAAGACGCAGGGTGTCAACAATCTGGCCGATGTGCAGAATGTGGCGCCGGGCCTGGCCGTGGCGGGCGGACGCGACGGGTTGCAGATCGCCATTCGCGGCGTGACCACCACCGACACCTCCTCCAAGGGCGAGCAGGACATTGCTTTCTCGGTCGACGGGATGAACATCGGGCGCGGCAAAGCCCGTGCGGGCGCCTTCTTCGACATCGACCGCGTGGAGGTGCTGCGCGGACCGCAGGGCACGCTTTATGGCCGCAGCTCGACCGGGGGCGCAGTGAACGTTATCACCAATAAGCCGACCTTTGACAAGATCGGCGGCTATGCCAAAGTGGAATATGGCAATTATGATGCCAAGCGGATCGAGGCGGCGCTCAATGTGCCGCTGTCAGACACGCTGGCGGTGCGTGTCTCGGGCGCGGCCAATGATCGCGACGGCTATTCCAAACCGATCCCTTACACCACCGCCTACAATGGCAAAAGCTACAGCTTTTATCCCGGTCAGGCGCGCGCCCGCAACGATCAGAAGGATGCGACAGGCCGCTTCTCCCTCCTCTATCAGCCCAGCGAGAATGGCAGCCTGCGGGTCACCGCCACCATTGGCCATCAGGGCGGGGCGGGTAGCGCTCCGGCCTTGCAGACGCAGCTTGCCGCCAATCACAGCAGCGGATCGGCGGGGCTGGGAATCCTGACCAATCCGGTGCCGGCCTCCCTCGACAACAATTTCCAGCTTTATGATGCGGCCCTGAACTGGACGTTCGGCGCGGTGCAGCTCGATGTGCTGGGCTCCTATCAGCATATGAACTTCCGCCAGCAGGCGCCCAGCGTGCAGGATGT
The DNA here is from genome assembly GCF_001598555.1 of Novosphingobium rosa NBRC 15208. Classification (GTDB taxonomy): domain Bacteria; phylum Pseudomonadota; class Alphaproteobacteria; order Sphingomonadales; family Sphingomonadaceae; genus Novosphingobium; species Novosphingobium rosa. The sequence continues at coordinate 12,120 of NZ_BCZE01000066.1, read as the reverse complement.
GGGCGCCAATGGGGCGATGACGATCAACCCCGTCTTTGGCGCCAATTCCTTTGGGCCTGCCTTTCAATTCTATTACCAGCAGGACAAGGTCAAGACCGCGCAGGGCGAAGTGCGCCTTTCCAATGCCGAGGCGGGGCGCGTGGATTATGTCACGGGCGTCAACTACTACAAGGAGATCGCGGGCGAGAACGGCCAGAGCTGGAATGCGCTGATCGATCAGCCGCTCAACACCGGCAGCTATGTGTTTCAATCCGGCCCGGTCAATGTCACCACGCATAAGGCCTATGGCATCTTCGGCCAAGTGACGTTCCATGCCACCGACAGTCTCAGCGTCGTGGGCGGCCTGCGCTACACCCATGACGAGATCGACCGCATCGGCACCTTCACCCTGCCGTTCGATTTCAGCACCACGCCGCCCGGCACCATCGCCGACACCAATGGCAATCCGGTCTGCCATTATCCTGACGTGTGCAAAGGCCCCGCCGCCAATGGCAGCGCGCGCGACAACAAGGTCACCTGGCGCTTGGGCGTCAACTGGCAGGCCAGCCCGGCGCATCTGTTCTATGGCTCTGTTGCGACCGGCTTCAAGGCGGGCGGTTTCAACGATTACGATCCTTCCACCGGCGGCGTGGCGGGCTATCAGCCCGAGCAGTTGACCGCCTATGAGCTGGGCTACAAGGGCCGCCCGCTGGCGGGGTTGACCCTGTCCAGTTCCTTGTTCTTCTATGATTTCTCGAAGATGCAGGTGAACAGCGGGGCCGATTTCCCCAATGGCACCTATGCGCTCTACACCTCTGTGACCCCCACCGAGATCTACGGTTGGGAGAATGAGTTCGCGTATAGGCTGGCGCGGGAAACCACCCTGTCGGGCTCCTTCTCGCTGATGGGGTCGAAGTTCAAAAACTATCAGGCGGGCATGTATGCCTTCACCGGCCAGCCCATCGACTTTTCCGGCAAGCCGCTGGATCTGGCGCCGGGCGTGGTGATCACCGCTGCCCTGGCCCATGCCTTCGATCTGCCGAATGAGGCGAAGCTGCGCCTGCGCCTCGCCAGCAAATATTCAGGTGCCTATTACCTGTCCGACTATGCCGATGGCGTGCGCTATCGCCAGAGCGGCTACACCCGCAGCGATATGAGCCTGACCTACGAGCCGCGCGGCGCGGCATGGTCGGTGCAGGGCTTTGTCGAGAATCTGGAAAACAAGGTCCAGCGCACCAGCATGCTGGGCTATGCCAACAGTGGCGCAGCCTATGGTGGCACGAACACGATGATCCCGGCCAACATGCCGGCCAACAATCTGGCCTTCTACACCACGACCCCGCGCTTTTACGGCGTGCGTTTGAATGTGAAGTTCTGAAAAACCATGGGGTGGTCTGGCGCCTGATGGTGTCGCGCCGCCCTTTACCAGGGTGAAAGTCTCAACATCATGCAGCAATTGCGCTGGATCCACCGCATGGTGACCGTGCCGATCGTGCTTTTCACCCTGTTTCTGGCGGTGACGGGGATCGCTATTCAGGTGATCGATCTGGACGTGCTCCTGACCCATGCCCCGGCGGATAATGTCAACGTGCGTTCGATGCGCGAGGCCTTTGACGGGCCGGGGGCCTATCAGGTGCGCCATACGCAGGACTATCTGGCGCCTGCGTTGCCAGGTGGCTTCGATTATGGCGCCGTGCTGCGGCGTGTACTGCCGGTGCTGCGCAAGGCGGCGGCGGGCGGGCCTTTAACCTATCTCGATTTCCGTATGAGCGCTGGCCGCCCTGTCGTCGTCGCCGGTGTGGAGCAGGGTCATATCGCCGTGGATGCCGCTAGTGCGGCGGTGATGGCGCGGAGCAGCAAGGATGAGGTGGAATCGCAATCGCCTGATTCCGAACGCAACACCTGGAAACACCTCCATCGCATGACGAGTTTTGGCGACGGAGCGTTGGTCATCAATGTGCTGGTCTCGGCGGGGTTGCTGACGCTGATCGTTACCGGCCTCTGGATCTATGTGAAGCTGGCGAAGCAGCGCCGGAAGATCAAGAAACCGATCCTCTACTGGAGCGCTGGCGGCACCTGGCGCGCGCTGCATCGCACCGTCTCGCTTTTCGCGGCGGCATGGCTGGTGGTGGTGACGTTGAGCGGCGCATGGCTGGCGGTGGAGAGCCTTGGTCTGGCTATCACCATGCGGCTGCATGCGTCGAGCGCGTACCGATCGCCTCCTCCGCCCGCGCCGCTGACCGATGCAGAATTGCCCGCTATGCTTAAAGCCACTCTGGCAGCGGCCAACCGTGATGCCCGCGGCGAGGCAGTGAAGGTGCTGCGCCTGCGCCATTACGGCCCCTATGCTCAAGGCGTGGTGGTGACGGCGGGCGAGGAAAATTCGCGCCAGCTGGTCTACAACACGGCCAATGGCGAAGGCATGAGCGAGAGCGAGCCGGGCTATCCCTCTGTACCCTTTCCCTTCGGCTGGCAGGCCCATCAGACCGCCAAGAGCATCCATCGCGGCGACTGGTTCGGCATGACGGGCCGTTGGGCGGATCTGTTGGCGGGGCTGGCCATGGCCTATCTCTCGCTCTCCGGGATCGTGATGTATGCCACCATGTGGCGCAAGCGGGCAGAAGGCGGGCGCAAGGCCTTGTTCTGGAAATAAATATCAGGAGTTTTCCGATGCGTTGTCTGTTTCTGCCGCTGGCCTTGCTGGCCGCCCCCGTCATGGCCCAAACCTCGCCTGCCGAGCAAATTCTGCTCAAGGCCGAGGATGCCCGCTTCCATGCCGAGCTGACGCATGACGCCGCCACACTCGACGCGATGACCGCGCCCGAGGTCACCTATGCCCATTTCAACGGCGCGCTGGAAGACAAGGCGGGACTGATGAAAAGCTTCACCCATATCCCCTTCACCGCCATCGAGCCGACAGGCCGCCGGGCCCGCGTGCTGGGCGAAACCGGCGTGGTGCGCGGCGAGGTGACACGCCATCTGCCCGACCGCGTGCTGGATGATGCTTATCTGGCGGTCTATGTGCGCCGCGCAGGGCGCTGGCAGTTGCTCGACTGGGTCTCTTATGCTCTGCCACCGGCCGGACATGATGGAGGCAGGGCGCCCTGACTTCATCATCGCTCTGGCGATAGGAATTGCGTGCCGGCGATTGATTGGGCGTTCCTGGACCGCGCTCCGCATTGCCCGCGTGGGCAAAGGCGATAAGGCTCCATGCCGCGAAGCGCATGCGCGTCCCGGGGTGAGCGGGCGACGCGGAAAAAGGCGGCTAAAGGATACGGGCCGATGTTCGAGGATGCAGGAGCGGCACGGCGCATGCCCGAACAGGGCGGCCTGCTGGAACAGGTGGCTCTGCGTTACCGTGCGCCGCTCAACGCCTATTTCCGCCGCCGCGTGCCCTTGGCCCATGAATGCGAGGATCTCACGCAAGAGGTGCTGCTGCGTCTGGCCCGGCGCGGTTGCGATGCCAGCATCCAGAACGTCCAGCCCTATGTGTTCCAGATTGCGGCCAGCGTGCTGGTCGATCACTTCCGTCGCCGCAACCGCCATGGCGCCGATCTGACCGATTCCTACGAGGATGAGGATTTCCCCGCGATCGAAAGCTCGCCAGAGCAGGCGATGCTGGGCGATGAACGGCTCAGCCGCCTGCGCCAGGAAATCGCCGGCCTGCCCGAACGGGCGCGTCAGGCTTTCGTGCTGTTCCGCTTCGAGGGCATGAAACAGGCCGAGATTGCCGAGCGCATGGGGATTTCCGTCAGTGCCGTGGAAAAGCATATCAAACTGGGTATGATCCGCCTCGCCTCAGCCTTCGCCGGGGCGGACTAAGGCCATGCAGCCACCAGAGGGGCACCCCATGCAGAGGTCCGAGCAGATCATGGAGGACGCGGCCGACTGGCTGCTGCGCCGCCATACCGGGTTCGACGCTGCCGGGGAGCGGGATCTGGCGCGCTGGCTGGCACAGGATCCGGCTCATCGCGCCGCTTTTGAAAGTCTTGCCGGGCCGTGGCAGGCGCTGGATGGGCTGGCGCAGGATCCGCAGATCGATGCCCTGCGTGAGGATGCGCTGGCCTTGCCGCCCGAGGTGGCAGAGGCACCCCGGCGCCGCGCATGGCTCTGGCGGCGCGCCATGGCAGCCGGTCTGGCACTGCTGGCGGCTGGCGGCGGGGCATGGTGGGCGTTGCAGCGCAGCGCGGACACAGTCACGCGTGAGGTGCTCGAAACCGGCAAGGCCCAGCGGCAGGACTTTGTGCTGGCTGATGGATCGGTGGTGACGCTGGATGCGGCCTCGCGCGTGGAGGTGGCTTTGTCTGCCCATCGCCGCGCGCTCGATCTGGTGCGGGGGCAGGCCTATTTCCGCGTTGCCCATGACCGTTTTCGGCCTTTTGTGGTGGCAGCTGGCGCGCGTGAGGTGGTGGCGGTGGGCACCGAATTCGATGTCCGGCGGGGCGCCAGGCAGGTCACCGTGGCCCTCACCCAGGGGCGGGTTCGCGTGGAGCCCATCGGCACCTTCAGCCCCAGCCAGCCGATGGTCGAAGGCGGGACTGAACTCATGGTCGGGCAGGCGCTGACCTTTGACCGGGCCAGCCGGCGGACGCTGATCACCGCCATCGATCTGGCCGCCGTGCAGGGTTGGCGGCAGGGGCGCCTGCATTTCGACCATGCAACGCTGGCCAGTGCGGTCGAGGATTTCAACCGCTATGCGGACAAGCCCTTGCGGCTGGCCGATCCCTCTCTGGCCGGCCTGCCCGTCAGCGGTGTGTTCAGGGCGCAGGATGCCAGGGGATTTCTGGCCGCGCTCAGCCTTCTCTATCCGGTGCGTGTGCGGGAAAAGGATGATGAGATCCTGCTGATACAGGCACCCCGCTGATAGGCTTGGCGCACAGGCCATAATTTTTCCGCTTGCCACCTGCGGAATCCACCAGTCCCCGCGTCTCCCCCTCCGGAAAGACCGCCAGTCAGGGCGGCTGGATTCCAGAGGAGGATTTATGAGGCACCGGCTCAGCCTGTTCACCGCTTTAATGGCAAGCACGGCGCTGGGGGTTCCCATGGCGCATGCGGCTCAAGACGCCGCGCCGGCTTCGGCTGCGGTGCCCGCCAGCGAGGGCATCCGCGACATCATCGTCACCGCCGCCCGCCATGAGCAGAATTTGCAGAAGGTGTCCGCAGCGGTCTCGGTGATCGATGGCAGTGCGCTGAAGGAAAAGGCGCAGTCCGATATCGCGCAGGTGCTGGCCTCCACCCCCAGCGTGCAGACCACCGGCCAGCCCGGCGGCTTTAGCGTGGATGTGCGCGGCATGGGCGGCGATTTGCCCGCTGGCACGGCGCAGGGTTCGGCGGCGGTGGTCTTTGATGGCGTCTACAACATCAACTCGCAGGGCACGACGGTCGGCTTCTTCGACGTCAACCGCGTGGAGGTGCTCGCCGGGCCGCAGAGCACCCGCTATGGCCCCAATGCCGATGGCGGCTTGGTGAACGTCTACACCAACGATCCCAGGCTGGGGACGCTGGAGGCCTCGGGCGCCTTCACCTATGGCAATTACAATACTCTACGCGGCGAGGCGATGCTCAACATCCCCATCAGCGAGACGCTGGCGCTGCGTGTGGCGGGCGCCGTGGTCTCGCGTGACAGCTATTTCCATCCAGCCGAAGGTGAGCAGCGCGCCCAATCCTTGCGCGTGAAGCTGCTGTACCGCCCGGTCGATGCGCTGACCGTCAAGCTGAGCTACCAGCTCGATCATATCGGCGGCGCGGGCAATGGTTCGAACGTCTTTCCGGTGGGCACCAGCAAGGTGCCGATCTACTCCGGGGATTCGATCAACAAGACGGGCGATCCATGGGCCCAGTCGCCCTCCAACCCGGTCAACACCACCACGGCCAACATCTATCAGCACACCTTCGGCGGCACGGCGAGCTATGATGTTTCGCGCACCGTGGCGCTGGACGTGCAGGGATCCTACACCACGATCCATGGTGGTGAAGTGGCGGGGTTGAACACAGATCCGGGGCCATGGGGGACCGGGGCGACCACGCCCTTTTCCAGCGTGACGCTCGATGAATTCAACAAGTTCAACCAGTATACAGGTGAGCTTCGCCTGCACAATGGCGCGGGCAGCAAGGTGTTGTGGAACCTTGGCTTCTATCACTGGAACTATCAGTGGACCTATGCCGCGCACAACAATGATCCCACCGCCAATTTCGGCCCCGCATTGGCCAACAATGTCTATTCCGCTACGGCCACCAATGCGCTTTATGGCGAAGTGACCTATCCGCTGACGGACAGCCTGCGTATCATCGCCGGGTTGCGCAACAGCTGGGACACGCGCACCAATTCCTTCAACAACAATGGCGTGGCCACCCAGCGCTTCACCACCAGTCTGACCCATGCCGACTATCGCGCCGGGGTGGAGTATGATGTGGCGCCGCGCTCGATGCTCTATGGCACGGTGTCGACCGGCTATCGCCCCGGTGGGCAAAGCTCGTACAATCCCACGACTGACGTGCTCAACCGCTATCAGAGCGAGGTCAACACCGCTTTCGAAGTAGGGTCTAAGAACCGTTTTCTGGATAACCGGCTGCAAGTCAATGCCGATATGTTCTACTACCATATCAGCAACTATCAGAACCTCGATAAATACAATGGCTTTTATTATCAGGGTGTGATCTGCACATCGCAGGATACGCGCGCGGGCTGCACCACGCCAACCTTTGGCATGGGCGCGCATACGCTGGGCGCCGAGCTGTCGCTGGCCGCCAGCCTTTCCGCTGATGACAAGGTGAGCTTCAATGGCACCTGGCTGCATGCGCGCTTCAACAAAAAGCAGGGCATCTGCGCCACAGTCGGCCTCACCGCTGCCGCGGCGGCGATGACCTGCCCGGATGGCTACAACAACATGCAGACCGGCGCGCTGCAATTCTTCGATCTGGCCGGCGCCGTGCAGCCGCATTCGCCGACCATCTCCTTCACCTTCGGCTATGATCACACCTTCCATTTCAAGGACGGCGCCAGCCTGAAGCTGGGCGGTCAGGCCTTCCATACGTCCAGCTATTGGGTGAACCCGGTGCAGGATGCCGATCTCTACGGCTTCCAGCCCGGCTATTGGAACGGTGAACTCAACGCCCGCTTCCAGCCCGCGAATGAGCATCTCTCGGTCTCTGTCTATGTCCGCAATCTGGCGAATTACGCGGTGAAGACCTCGGTGTTGCCGATCACCCAGATTGGCGATCCGCGCACCTATGGCATCACCTTCGCCGCCAAATACTGACGGCGGATGCGGCGACCGTCTTGGCACCAGGGCGGCCGCCTGTGATCAGGGGAGAGCATGGGGGCAAGGCAATGGCCTCACTGTGCGGGAAGCGCGCTGATCCGCGCGGCGCTGTGATCATTTATGCGTCAGGGCTGAGCGGATCGGGTACATCCCGGCTCGCCCCTCTTGCGGTTTGCGCCAGACCATGTCCATCCTCCCGCCAGGAGCGGTCTAGACTCCGGTCAGGGAGAGCGAAGGACGATGAACACGCGCCGATCCGGTGTGTGGCCTGTGCTGGCGTGCAGCATGGTGACGGCGAGCGGTTGCCTGGCTGGCGCTGTCGGCGCGCTGGCGCAAACGCCAGTTCCGCTCGATTTGCCCGCCCAGCCGCTGGGGCAGGCGCTGTCACGCCTGGCCGATCTGGAGCGGGTGCAGATATTGTTCGACCCATCGCTCACCCAGGGGCAGCGCAGCATCCCGTTGAAAGGGGGCTATCCGGTTGAAGCAGCGCTGGGCCGGATGCTGGCGGGCACGGATCTGGAATGGTTGCGTATCAGGAACGACACGATCCTGATACGCCGCAGGCCTGCTCCTCCACCGGTGGCACGCCGGTCATCACCGATGAACCCCCAGCCTGCGCCGGTGCCCGCCATCGATCCGCCGCCCGGGGACATCATCGTCACGGCCGCCCGCTATCGCCAGCAGCTTCAGAAAGTCTCCGCCACGGTGCGGGTGGTGCCGGGCGGGCTGATTGCGGCCCAGGCCATGAGCTCGGTGAGCCAGATCCTTGATGCCATGCCCGGTGTCAGCACCAGCGGCCAGCCCGGGGGCTATTCGATCAACATTCGCGGTCTGGGCGCTGATATGCCCAGCGGCACCACGCAGGGATCGGTCGCGCTGGAGTTTGACGGGGTCTATTCGATCATCGCGCTGGGCACCACCACCGGCTTCTTCGATATCGACCGGGTCGAGGTGATCAAGGGGCCGCAAAGCACCCGTTATGGCCCCAATGCCGAGGGCGGAGTGGTCAATGTGATCGCGCATGATCCGCAATTGGGGGATCGCTCGGGCAGTGCCAGCCTGTCTGTCGGCCGCGCCGCCATGGCCCGGATCGAGGTGGCGCAGACCCTGCCGCTGGGCGACCATGCCGCCCTGCGTCTGGCGGCCAGCGCGGAGCGGCGCGATTCCTGGTTCCATCCGGCGCTTGCCAATCTGAGGAACCAGTCGCTGCGCGCGCGGCTGCTGGTCCAGCCCCAGGATCGGCTGACGGTCAGGCTGACCTATCAGATCGATCATATCGGTGGCACGGGCACCGGCTCGGAAGGCGGCTATCCGGTGATGATCGACAAGGTGGCGCCCTATGCCGGAGACAGCATCAACCGCGGCCGGGATCCCTGGGCGCAGGGCGACCGGGCTACGGGCAGCTATGATCCCGCGAGGAACCACGCCGATCTCTATCAGCAGACGATGATGGGCAATGCCTCGCTGGGGCTGGGGAGCAGGGCGCGGCTGGATCTGACGGCGGCGCATCTGGCGATCTCTGGCGCGCAGACCAGCTGTGTACACAGCCAGACACCATGGGCGGTGAGCGGCGAGGGCAGTTGCTACGGCGTGCATGAATATGCCCCCTTTCGCCAGACCTCAACCGAACTGCGCCTGCACAGCGCTGAAGGGGCGGCTTTGCAATGGACCATCGGCCATTATTTCTGGCAATTTAGCAAAACCAGCTGGTCTGAAGCGGGGCAGGCGGTGGTGGGCCCGGGGGGCGGGGCGCATGTCGGCACACGCACGCAGGCGCTTTTTACCGAGGCGACCGTGCCTGTGTTGCCCCGCCTGCGGCTGATCGTGGGTGGGCGGCAGAGCTGGGACCACCGCGTGCTGCGCCCCTCGGCCATTGCCACCACCTATACGCGCGATTTCACTCATACCGATTTCCGCTTTGGCGAGGAGGTCGATCTGGGGCGGAACATGCTGCACTATATCACGGTGGCCAGCGGTTATCGCCCTGGCGGTCTGGCCTATGATGGCAACACCGCCACCGCGCGCGCCTTCGCCAGCGAGACCACCACTGCCTATGAGACCGGCATCAAGGGGCAGTTGCTCGACCATCAGCTGACCTTCGATCTGGCCGCCTTTTACTACCGGCAGAGCCAGTATCAGGACATTCAGAATTACAACGGCTTTACCGTCACCTTGCCGGGCGGCACGGCCTATCTCTGCACCGGTTCCTCGGGGCAGCCGGCGGCCTGCGCGCTGCCCAGCTTCAACATCGCCAGTGCCTATAACATCGGTCTGGAATGGCAGACCCAGCTGCACATGACGCGCGCCGATACGCTGAGCATCAGCGGCGCTTTCACCCGGGCGCGCTTCGGTTCCCATCTGGGGAGCTGCGCCACGGTTGCCGCGCCCACCACGCCGGGCTGCTGGATCGGCTATAACGATCAACTGACCGGCGCGCTGCGTTTCTTCCGGCTTGATGGCACCACCCAGCCGCATTCACCCAGCTTCACCACCACCATCGCGCTGGAGCATCGCCTGATCGACCGGGCCGGGCTGCAACTGATGCTCAGGGGGCAGGCCTATCACAGTTCCAGCTATTGGGTGGGGCCGGTGCAGGATGCCGGACTGCTGGGGTTTCAGCCGGCCTATTGGCAGGAAGGCCTTTCGGCGCAGCTGAAACTGCCCCAAGATGGCCTGACGCTAACGGTATGGCTGCGAAACCTCACCAATTATGCGGTGAAGATGTCCACGCTGCCCGCCGTCACCATCGGCGAGCCGCGCAACCTCGGGCTGACGGCGATGATGGCATGGTGACGGGGCCGCAGCGGCTTGCCAGCCCCGTCGACCGCCTTACGCCTTCACCTGCCTGAACAGCCAGTCACGCGCGGATTTGATGTAGAAGAACTTGCGCGCCGATCCCATGTGGTCGACCCCCTGAAAGGTCAGGAAGGTGATGTTGCCGCCCTGGCCCAGATAGCCATCGACCTGCGCGGTCAACTTGCGCTGATCAGTCACCGGGAAGATCAGCGCGGGATCAAGCCTTTCGGCCGGGCGGGTCACCTTTGCGCCATGCTGCTGCCAGACGGGCACGCATCTCTCGTTCCAGGGGGTGGCCTTGCCATCCTCGGTGCCGGTGATGATCAGCAGCTTCTGATCGGCCAGCGTGGCGACATCCTCGGGCCGCTGCTGTCCGGCGATGATGAGGCCTGCAGCGAAAGTATCGGCATGTTTGGCCATCAGCCACAGCGAGGTCATCGCCCCCATCGACCAGCCGGTGCAATAGACGCGGCGGGGATCGATCTTCAGCACCTTGCCCGCGCGGTCGGGCAGGTTGGGGTTGCCATAGTTCCATGTGCCCGCCAGCAGCGATTGCACCAGCCGATATGTGTTCTCGACATCGGCGGTATGCTCCCAATAGTCGTTCATCGTGGTGCGTTCGTAGCGCGGGGTGATGACGACGCATTCGTGGCGCTCCTGCTCCTCGGGCAGGCTCCAGATGCTGGCGATGCACTGTTCGGTCAGCGTCTGGGCGCAGGTGCCGTCATAGCTGGTGCCCGAATGGGTGACGGCCAGCACCAGCGGATAGGCCTTGTTTTCACCGCCGGGCTTCAGGAAGCTCTTGGGCAGATAGATGCTGTATTCCAGCCAGGCCGAGCGCGTGTCATCCCACCACCAGTGGTTCTGCTCCCAGGCATCGACACCGCGAATGACCACGCTGTTGCCGCGCCGCCCGGCATTGCTCCACACCTTGTCGCTGGCGGCATAGGTGGCGCCGCCGGTGGTCTTTACCGCCTTGTTCTGCGAGAGGGCGACCTTGTCGCTGTCGGTGGTCAGCAGGCTGAGATCGGCCTCATGCGCGAAGTCGAGGATGACATAACGCCCGGTCACGCTCTTGCGGTCGGGGCGCAGGGCAGGCTGGTCGCTGGTGTAGATCGCCGCGATGGCGCGTGGGCGGGGGCCTTCGCTGGTGGCGTTCTTGTCGGGCGCCTGAGGCATGCCGGGGAAATAGCCCTTGGCGGCCGGCACTACGCCGGCGGCGAAGCTCTCCAGCGTCAGGCTGGCCGGATCGATGGGAACATCATAGGCGACCGCGATGCCATAGACCTTCTCACCGCCGCCGGTCACATCGCAGAGCGCGGAGATGCCCTGAAGGCCGGGGATCTTCGGGGCCTGCGCGCCCGGCCCATTGCCATCGGCGCCCGGACCGCCGGGAGCGCCCGAGGCGACGTTGAAACCGCCGGGCTGCGCGCGCGCCGGTGCCGTGCCCAGGCCCAGGGCCGAAAGGGCTGCGCCTGCCGCCACAAAATTTCGTCTCGATACATCGCTCATGCGTCAGGTCTCCAGCTCAGGCGGGATCTGTTTGAAAGGTTGGTGGTTCATCAGCGATGCCTGCGCGGGGCAAGCGAGGCCAGATGCGCGACGATGGCCCTGGCGAAGATCTCGCCCGATCCCGGGGCGTAGGAGGAGTTCATCGCCTGATAGGTGATATCCTTGTAGCCCTGCGCATCGGGCAGATATTTCGCCGCGCCATTGACCATGGTGGCGACAATCGTGTGAGCGAACGGTGAATGCGCCCTGATCCAGGCCCCGGTGGCCGCGTTCAGCTCCACCTGCACGCCCACGATGGCCACATTGCCCAGCGTTAGGATCGTATAGGGCGCATCGGCCTTGCCGTTGATGGTGTAGTGATAGCTGCGCGTCGGCCTGATCTGGGTGAGTTGGTGGGGGCGTTCCTGTGTCTGAAGCGAGACTTGCCCGGAATCGACCCGAAGGCCGCTACCCGCTACACCTCGCGCGGAGTAGGCCGCATGCATGGCGGCCGAGCCAAGCCGCTCGCCTTGCAAGGTCACCAGCGGGGCGCCCGCCCGCCCCAGATTGACCGACACCGGCTTGCCCGCCG
>NZ_BCZE01000065.1 GCF_001598555.1 Novosphingobium rosa NBRC 15208 | reverse complement strand
CGCTTCTGAAGTAAGAGTTTGGTCGGGCCGGGGGGGCGTTCCCGCTCTTCGTCCCGGCCATGCCTTGTGCGGCCATCGTGCCCGATGGCCGCGCCCACAACCCAAGACCCGGTTCCCCTCAGCGGGAGCCGGGTCTTGGCGGTTGTGGGGCAGGGCGTTCGGTTCGCTCTCGCGTGGCTGGCAGGCGTGCTGAAACGCCCGGCAGGCGCAAGGCTGCCGGGCGCTTGAGAGGGGCTATGGGCCCGTTCAGTCGTCTGTAAGCGGGCGGAAGGCCACCGTCAGGATCAGCGGCTCGCGCCGGGCCACCTGCTGGGGCGGGTTCACCATCAGGAAACCGGCCTCATTATGGCAGCGCAGCAGGCGCGGCGTGATGCGCTCGACGCCCTCCAGCAGCGGTTCGGGGGTGATATGCTGCTCGGTCGAGGGCGCACCTTCGCTCAGGAAATCGGCCTGGGGCATGATCCTGATGCTGTCGATCTCCACCCATTCGAACTTCGCGCCCAGCCGCAGGGCCACGCCATAGCGCGCCTCGCCCATGGGGATGGCCGCGACATAGAAACCGTCATGCGTGGCGCTGGCGGCGATGGTCTGTTCGAAGACGCCGCCGCTCTGGCTGTCGGCGAAGATCACCGGCAGTTCGACGGTCTTGTCGGTGAAATCGGCAAAGGTGAAGGGCAGGCCGAAACGCCGCATTGCCAGCACCGTGAGCCGCGGGGCCAGGCCCTGGCCCTTCAGTTCGGCGGGCAGGTACATGCGATCGCTGCTGTTGAGATAGAACAGGCCCTGCTGGCGCAGCCCGGTGCGCGCCACGGAGAGGTCGAAAAGGGCGCGATGTTCGTCGGTGCCCAGATTGACGTCATGCTCGAAGCGCTCGATCACCGCCAGCTCATGGCCGAGCGGCATGAACATCAGCCGCGCCATCACCGAGGTGACCGCCTGACGCCACAGATCGACCGGATCGCGGCCATGATCCCCCCGCACCGTCACATCCTGCAGGGCATGGGCAAAGGCGATGGTGCCCTCCTGCACGGCATGGCGGATCGCGGCCTGTTCCGGCGCGATGGCATTGGCGCGGCGGATGGGATCGCCGCTCTCGCTATAATCGATCACCGATCCCATGCCGGTGGTGCAGAGCTGTTCCAACACCGCGACATTGGCGGTCAGCGCATTGAGCGCGAAATCGTCGTAATGGCCGATATCGAGGAAGCCGCGCTTGTCGAGACCGGGCTTGTCGGCCTCGCGCAGCAGCAGGTAGCGCCCCGCGACATGGACGTTGAGCGCCTGCGCCAGCACCGTGTCGATACGGTTCTGCACCGTGCCATTGTAGCCCAGATCGACCAGCATCAGCGTGTCGCCCGGCGCGGGATCGGCCACGGCGCGCACATGGGCGACCAGCCTTTTGGCGAAAGCGCGCGAGGCGGCGACGGTGGCGCGCTTGCGCGGCGTCTTGCGCATCTCCTGCAGCAGGGCGTAGCAGGCATTCTCCGGCGTCGGCTTGTCGCAGATCTTCGCGATGTCCTGTGCGGAGAGCAGCAGCTGGCGGGCCATCGGGCCAGCCTCGGTGCCGGCATTTTCATCGGCATAGCGGGCCACATCGCGCTCATCGGTGAAGCTGGAGGCGGTGGCGGTGAAGCGGCTGATCTCGATGGGATGGGTGGTGAAGCCGGCGGTCGCGGCGTCACCGCGCGCGGCATGCACGCGCATCGGCAGCCAGCCGTCGCGCATCAGGAACAGGTAATGGACGCGCCCGCCATGCTTTGCGGACAGCGCTTCGGCCTCATGGCGCAGCCAGATGTCGAAGCCTGTCAGGATCGGGCCCATCACCGCCATGCCGAGACGCGTGGCGGCATCCTGCTGCAAGGGCAGGGCGGCGGCCAGCGCGGCGCGGTGAGGCTGGGCGGCGGTGACGGCCTTGCTGACCGGATGGATCATGGCGCCGATCCCCGCTTCCAGCCGCAATTGCTGCTCCAGCGCGGGGGTGAATTGCTTGAGGTGCAGGGTCGAGACGCCATGCGCGCTCACCCCCACCACATCGGCGCCGTGATTGTCGCCGATGTGCAGGATCTCATGCGGCTTGGCTGAGAGCTTGCGCAGCACCTGCGCGTAAAGGCCAAGCGCCTTGGGCTGGCCATAGGCGCTGGAGACGAAGATGCGGTCGATCAGCCCGGCGACATCCGCCCCGGCGGCGCGCTCGATCAGCTCACGCAGCTGGGCAGCGTCGAGATAGGTGTCGGACACGATGATGACCTGCAGCCCGCGCGCCTTGGCGCGGCGCATCAGCTCCACCGTGGGGGCGAAGGCGAAGCAGGCCTGCGCCTCGGCCTCAAGCTCGGCGGCGATGGCGGCATCGCGCTGCGCCTGCGCGGCGCGGGGCATCAGCTGGGCGTAGATCTCGCCGATCGTGACTTCATTGCGATTATGCGCAAAGCCCGCGACCTTGCGCGCCGTCATTTCGGCCTGACGGCGCTGCATGGGCGTGATGTCGGGCAAAGTGGTGAACACATCGACCGGCGCATGGGTGTCGCGCCAGATCAGCGTGTCGAAACAGTCGAGGCTGAGCACCCTGGCCTGCGGGAACCAGTCGATGGCCTGCGGCAGCTCATGCGGCAGCAGATCCACGCGCGGCGCAGCGGTTTCGGCGAAGGCGGAAGGGGTGATCGGCGCGTTCATGCTGGCTCTCGGCACGCTGACAAGACCCCGCCGGGATGGCTGGTCTTTAGCTTGCCAAGAGGTAAGCAAACAAGGTGAAGCACCGCTTCACCCATTCATAGGTAGAAACGCCTGTCAGTGGCCCGGCTTGCCCTCGTGAGAGGCCGGAGCAGCCTTTTCCTCGGGCTTTGCAGGCCCATGGTCGACAGGCGGCGTCACATCATTGGCCAGCAGCAGCGACATGCGGCGGTTGCGGGCGTCCGAAGGGTTTTCGGCGATCAGCGGTTCGCGGTCGGCCACGCCCTCGATGCGGCGGAAGCGGTCTTCGCCCAGCCCGTCGCGCATCATCTGCTGGCGGGTGGATTCGGCGCGGCCCGCCGAGAGCGACCAGTTGTTGACCAGACCGTTGGTCCGCCATTGCAGCGCATCGGTATGGCCGCGGATGGTCAGATCGCCGGTCTCGGTCTTGAGGACATGGGAAATCGCCGCCAGCAGCTCCACCGCATCGGGGGTCAGCACAGTGGTGCCCAGCTGGAACATCGAGAAATCGGCGTCATCCATCAGATCGATGCGGATGCCGTCGGGCGTCACCGTCACCTTCAGCACGCGCGAGAGCTTCTTCAGCTTCTCGCTGGCGTTGAGCTGCTGCTGCAGACGCTGCTGCACCTGGCTGGCCTTCTGGACGACATTGGCGCCTTCCTTCATGCCGCCGGTGGCATCGCGCGGGATGGTCATCGGGCGGCGGCCGGTCTGGCCCGCGCGATGCGGCATCTTGTCGGCATCGACCATCGAGGAGCCGCCCAGCAGCCCGTTCGATCCCGCGCCGCCTTGCCGGATCTTCAGCATGGTGGGGGTGAAATAGTCGGCAATGCCCTTGCGCTGCTTTTCGGTGGTGGCGCCCAGCAGCCACATCAGCAGGAAGAAGGCCATCATCGCGGTCACGAAGTCGGCATAGGCCACCTTCCAGGCGCCGCCATGGTGACCGGCGGCGACGATGGTGACCTTCTTGACGATGATCGGGGCAGGGATGTCCTGCTTGTTGCCCTTTTTTGGGGGAGCCATGGATCAGCTCCCCTTAGCGGCCACGCAGCGCGTCGAGCAGCTCGGAAAGGCCGGGGCGGAAATCGTGGGACAGGCCCGAACGCGCGCTCTCGACCACCAGCGGCTGGGGCCAGCCATGCAGCGAGGCGATGATCACCTGCTTGACGGCGTGGAAAATCTGCTCGTCGGCCTCGTTCACCTGCTTGAGGCGACCAGCCATCGGGGCGACGATGCCATAGGCCAGCATCACGCCCATGAACGTGCCCACCAGCGCCGAGCCGATCATCGCGCCCAGCACGCTGGGCGGCTTGTCGATCGAGCCCATGGTTTTCACAACGCCCAGCACGGCGGCCACGATGCCGAGAGCCGGAAGCGCATCGGCCAGGCCCTGAATGGCGTGCTGCGGGTGGTCGAGCGCGGTGAGGTGGGTCTTGATGGCATTGTCCATCACATCTTCCACCGCATGAACCTCCAGCGTGCCCGAGGACACGACGATCAGCGTCAGCGTGTCGCAGATCAGGTCGGTCAGCTCGTGATTGGCCAGCAGGCGCGGATATTCCGCGAAGATCGGCGAATCCTTGGGCGCCGCCACATGGCTTTCCATGGCGACCGGGCCTTCGGTGCGCAGCAGCTTCATTAGCTTGGTGGTCAGTGCGATAACGTCGATATGGTCCTGCTTGTTGTGCTTGGGCCCCTTGAAGACCTTGCCGAAGCCACCGCCCAGCGCTTTCAATCCATGCATGTCATTGCCGATGACCAGCGCCGCGATGCCCGCGCCGCCAATGGTCGCCACTTCGTGCGGAATGGCCTCGAAGACCGGGCCCAGCGCGCCGCCGGTCATGGCGAACACGCCAAACACGGCACCAAACAGGACGACAAGGCCGATGATCGGAAACATTAAGCAACCCCCTGGAAGAAACGTCAGATGCGCCCTGTGCCCGCCCCCCGCATGGGCCGGGCACAGGGGTAGGTATCAATTACCGATGTAGGTGAACAGGCTCATGCTGGAAAGCTTGGCGAAACTGGCCTGGCTGGCGCTGAGCGCCAGCATCTGCTGCGAGAGCTGGGCGGTGGCGGTGGTGTAATCCGTGCCGCCGACCGTAGCCTCGGTGCTGGTGCGCGCCGTCTGGGCGGTGGTCTGCACCGTGGTCGCCGTGGTGATCCACGCCGAGCGGGCGCCCACCACCGTCTGGGTGGTGCTGACCTGATTGAGCGCGGCGTTCAGCTGATCGAAGGCGCCGCCGCTGGCGTTCATCGTCGCCGAGGTGGCGGTGCCGGCCTGCAGCTGGTCGGCCAGGGTCTTCACGCTGGTCAGCAGATTGCCGCTCACGCCGCCGCTGGTGGTGAAGTTCATCACCTCGGGGCCGGTCACCGAAGGGATCACCGAGAGGCTGCCGCCCAGCGAGATGGCGCTGGCGCTGCTGCCGCCGGTGTAGGAGGCGTTGCCGCTGGCATCCTGCGTGTAGGCCTGGGTGTTGCCCGAAGTGCCCGAGAACACATAGTTGCCGTAGCTGTCCTTGGTGTTCGAAAGATCGACCAGCTGCTGGTAATAGGCGCTGACCTGGGTGCCGATGTTGGCCTTGTCGCTGGCATTGGTGGTGTCCGATGCCGCCTGCGTGGCCAGCGTCTGGATCTTGCTGATGATGTCGGTGAACTGGCTCAGCGTGCTGTCGGTCAGCGTCAGGCTGGCCTTGGCCGAGTTGGCATTGGCGGTGTCCGCGGTGGACAGCGAGTCGGCGGCCTGCATCGTGCGCATCTGCGCGGCGGCGACAGGATCGTCGTAGGAATGGGTCAGCCGGTTGCCGGTGGACAGCTGCTGGCTCAGGTTCTGGGTCGCCTGCTGGATCTTGTCCATGTTGGAAACGGACAGGTTGTAGAAGGCGCTGGTGCTGATGGCGGTCATGGGATCGTCCTCACGCTCAGATCTGCAGGAGTTGGTTGAAAAGGGTCTGGGCGACCTGGATCACCTTGCCCGAAGCCTGATAGGCCTGTTGATAGCGCACCAGATTGGCCGCTTCCTCATCCAGGCTGACGCCCGACTGGGCCGACATGGTGCTCTGCGCATTGCTGTAGATCGCATCGAGCGCATCGCGGGTGGTGGTGTTGCTCGACACCGCCGTCGAGGTCGTCAGGATCAGATTGTTGGTCTGCCCCGCGATGTCCGTCGACTTGAGCGAGGAGATCAGCGCATTGAGGTTGCTGGCGTCGCTGCTGTTCGCCGCCGAGCCCGAAGGCGCCGTGGCGATCTGGCTGCCCGAGGTGAGCGCCAGCGTGATCCCCGCCGCGCCCGAGCCCGAGAACATCGCCTGACCCGCCGAACCATCCAGCGCCGCGCCATTGGTCTGCGCGCTGTTGACGGTGGACATCATGCTGTTGGCGATGGTGTCCAGCGAGGAGCCGGCGCTGATCGCGGCGGTCATCGCCTGCTGCTGCCCGGCCAGCGAGCCGCCCGAGAGCGAGAGCGCCGAACCGCCGACGGTGTAGCTGATGGCGCCGGTCGAATCCTGGCTCATCGCCAGCGTGTTGGCGGTGCTGCCGGAGACCAGCACCGGGCCGCTGGTGCCGCCCATCTGCACCTGCACCGTGCCGTTGCTGGCGATGGTGGTGGTGACATCGCCATACTGGCTGAGCTGCTGGAGCATCGTGTCGCGCTGGTCGAGCAGGTCGGCCTGGGCGCTGGGATCGGGCGTGCTGGCGATCTTCTGGTTCAGCGTGGCCAGATTGGTGGCCAGCGTATTGACCTGCGTCACCCCGGCGGTGGCGCCCTGCACCAGACCTGTCTTGGTGGCGGTCAGCGCGCTGCTGGCCTGATTGAAGCTCTGCGCCATGGTGCGCCCGGCTTCCAGCGCATTGGCGCGCAGCGCGCTGTCGGTGGGGCTGGCGGCCAGCTTGGAGAGCGCGGTCTGATAGGCGGTGATCGAGTCATACAGGCCCGAATTGTCCACCGCATTGTTCACATTGGTGAGGCCGGTGACCAGCGTGTCGGCGCGGGCCGCATCCGAGCCGGTGCGCCGCACCTCGCTCTGCTGATAGGCATCGACATCGCGCACCGTGCCGGTGACGCGCACGCCGCCCAGCGTGACCAGACCGGAACCGCCGCCCATCGTGTTGAAGGACGCCACATCGGCCTGCGTGACCGAACGCCGCACATAGCCGTCGGTGTTGACGTTGGCGATGTTCTGCGAGGTGACGTTCAACGCGGCCTGTGCGGCGCGGGTGCCGCTGGCGGCAATGTTCAGCATGTCGGAGGCCATGGCGTCAGTCCTTCTTTCCGATGGCGATTGGCGTGCTGCCATAGGCGGCGCCGGTGGTCGCGCTGGAAGCGGTGGCGGTGGTGCCGCCGATATGCAGCTGGCTGGCCAGCTTCTTCTCGATCAGCTTGGCAAAGCCCAGCCCGCCCGCCTTGGTGGTGGAGGCGGCGATGGTCTGTTCTTGCATTTCGCGAAAGGTGTCGGTGCCCTGGCCGCCGAACAGCTCGTCGCCCAGATTGGTCTTGCGCGATTCCGCCAGCATCTGCCGCACGAAGATCGCCTCGAACTGCTGCGACACCTCATGCAGCTTCTTGGCATCGGTGATGCCGCCGACGCCGGGCGAGGCGCCGCCCAGAGCCGAGGAAGCCGCAGTGGCCGCGCTGGCGGAGATATCGCTCATATCACCACCATCTCCGCCTTGAGCGAACCGGCCTGTTTCAGCGCTTCGAGGATGGCCACCAGATCCGAGGGGGTCACCCCCAGCAGGTTGAGCGCGTCGACGATGCGCGAGAGCGAGGCGCCCTTGGGCAGCAGCGCGATATGGGCGGTTTCCTCGCTGGCGCTGATCTGGCTGTTGGGGGTCACCACCGTGCGGCCGTTCGAGAAAGGCCCGGGCTGCGAGACATTGCGTTTTTCATCGATGCGCACCACCAGCTTGCCGTGGGAGACGGCGGCGGGCGAAAGGCGCACCGCGCTGTTGATCACCACCGTGCCGGTGCGGCTGTTGACGATCACCTTGGCGGGCGCCTCGGCGGGGGTCACATCCAGCATCTCGATCGCGGCCATGATGCCCGAGCGCGTGTCGGCGCCCGGCGGCAGGTGCAGCGAGACGCTGACCGCATCGTCGGCGGCGGCCATGCCCGGCCAGTGGCGGTTGATGGCATCGCGCACGCGCTGGGCGGTCAGGAAGTCTGCGGTGAACAGGTTCCAGCGCAGCACGTCGGAGGTTTCGAAACCGGTCTCGACCGCGCGTTCAACGGTGGCCCCTTCGGCCACGCGGCCCACGGTGGGCACGTTGACCGACAGCTGCGAGCCGTCCTTGGCCGTCACGCCCAGACCGCCGACGGCCAGGTTGCCCTGCGCCATCGCATAGATCTTGCCGTCGGCGCCATACATCGGCGCCAGCACCAGCGAACCGCCGCGCAGGCTCGTGGCCTTGCCGATCGCCGAGACGGTGATGTCGATGCGCTGGCCCGGCTTGGTGAAGGCGGGCAGATCGGCGGTGATCATCACCGCCGCGGTGTTCTTGAGGTTGGGCGAGATGTTGATGGGCAGGTTCAGGCCCATGCGGCCCGAGACGCCCTTCATCGCATAGGTGACATATTCCAGATTGTCGTCGCCCGAGCCGTTGAGCCCGACCACGACGCCATAGCCGGTCAACTGGTTGGATCGCACGCCCTGAAAGGTGCCCAGATCGCGGATGCGCTCGGCATGAGCGAGGGAGGGAACGGCCAGCACGGCAAGTGCGAGCAGCATGGTGCGCAGCGCGTGGAACACGCGGCCAGCAGACAGCGCGTTGAACACGCGGCCAGCAGGCAGCGCGTTGAACACGCGGGCGGCCATGGGTCGCTTGGTGTCAGGACTGGGCGGGAAAGCGGCGGGCATGGGACAAGTCTCCATCAGAACGGGCTGATGATGTTGAAGAAATGCGAAAGCCAGCCCTCGCGCGCGCTGCGCGTGATGGCGCCGTTGCCCGCATATTCGATATGGGCATCGGCCACCCGGCTCGAGGGCACGGTGTTGTCCATGCTGATGTCGTTCAGGCGCAGAATTCCAGAAAACTGGATCCACTCCTGACCCTGGCTCAGCAACATGCGCTTTTCTCCACGCACCAGTGCGGTGCCGTTCGATCTCACCTCGGCGATCGTCACGGCGATCGTTCCGGTGAAGGTGCTTGTCAGGGCGGTGTTGCCCTGACCATTGAACGACGAACCGCTCGAAGCATTAAGGGCATTGGGATTTAAGGCGAAAGGCCCCTGCGTTGGCGGGGTGATGCTGGCGCTGCCCGAACGCTGGGTCTTGGTGTTGGCGGTCTTGGACGAGCTGGTGGTCTCCACCAGCAGGATCGTCACCGCATCGCCCACCACGCGTGCCTGCGCTCCGGTCACCAGCGAGCTGTAGCCCACAGCGGTGTTGAAGATCGATCCGTCGGCCACGCGCGGCGCGGGCGGCGGCGGGGTGGTGGCGGAAAAGCCGGCGGGCGGCTTGCCGGCCATGGCGGCGGCGGGCAGCAGGGCCAGCATGCTCGCCATGGAGAGGCCGAGGAAGGAAGAGGCACGCATTGTCAGTCTCACAGTCTTGAGGCTTACAGGGTCTGGTTGGCGTTCTTGAGCATGTCGTCGACCGAGGAGATCATCTTGGAGTTGATCTCATAGGCGCGCTGGCACTCGATCATGTCGACCAGCTCGGTCACGATGTTGACGTTGGAGGTTTCCAGGGCGCCCTGCTTGATCGTGCCCACGCCCTGCACGCCGGGCGTGCCGATCTGCGCGGTGCCGCTGGCGGTGGTTTCCTGCAGCATGTTGCCGCCGATCGCCTGCAGGCCCTGCGCGTTGGGGAAGGTGGCCATGGTGATCTGGCCGATCTGCACGGCGTTGCCGCCGCTGGAGGGAACCGCCGAAACCGTGCCGTCCGAACCGACCGTCACCGAGGTGGAGCCCTGCGGGATGGTGATGGCGGGCTGCACCGGATAGCCGTCCGAGGTCTGGATTTCGCCCTGCGCCGAGAGCGAGAAATTGCCCGCGCGGGTGTAGGCGAACTGGCCGGTGGGCAGCAGCACCTGGAAATAGCCCTCGCCCTGCACCGCCAGATCGAAGGCGTTGCCGGTGGTGTCCAGCGTGCCCTGGCTTTCCTCGCGCGAGGTGCTCTGGATCTGCACGCCGGTGCCCAGGTTGAGCCCGGTGGCGTAATTGTTCTGCGAGGTGTTCTGCTGGCCCGCGATGCGCATGTCCTGATAGGCCAGCGTCGCGAAATTGGCGCGGTCGCGCTTGAAGGCGGTGGTGTTGACGTTGGCCAGATTGTTCGAGATCACGCGCATGCGCGTGTCCTGGGCATCGAGCCCGGTGCGGGCGACCTGAAGTGCGGAAGCGGACATGACAGAACCTTTCTATAAACCTTGAGAACCGGCTGAACTTAAGACCCGGCGGATTGGCGCAGCAGGCTGGTGCCCGACTGGTCCATATCCTTGGCGGTGGAGAGCAGCTTGGTGCGGATGTCGAACAGGCGCTGGGCCTGAAGCATGTCCACCATCACCTGGCTGGCGCTGACGTTGGACCCTTCGAGCGATTCCACGCTCACCTGGGCATTGTCGTTGCCGGGCAGGGTGCCGCCGCCCACCACGCGGAACTGGCCGTCCAGACCCTTGGCGATCTGGCTGCCCGCCGTGCTGGCGATCTTGATCTTGTCCACCACGCTGGGCTGCAGATTGGGGTTGGTGGGGTCCACGGCCAGGATCGTGCCATCCGGCCCGATCTTCAGCTTGGCCTCCACCGGCACGGTGATCGGGCCGCCATTGCCCATCACCGGCAGCCCGTCGCCATTGGTCAGCACGCCGGTGGGCGAGACCGAGAGATCACCGCGGCGGGTGTAGGCCTCGGTCCCGTCCTGGGCCTGCACGGCGATCATATCCGTGCCCTGCACGGCGATGTCGAGCGGGTTGCCGGTCTGGCTGACCGTGCCGGGCGACATGTCGGCGCTGCGCACCTCGCCGTCGGTCATCGCGCGGGCTTCCAGCGTCGTGCCCTGCTTGAGGGTCACCGGCGTGGAGGCGATCATATCGGCGCGAAAACCGACGGTCTGGGCGTTGGCCATGTTCGAGGCGATGACCCGCTGGCGGTTCATCGAATCGGTCATGCCCGACATGGCGGTGTAGATCAGCCGGTCCATGGTTTATCAGCTGCGCAGGTTGATGACGGCGTCGGAGATCTGGGTGTTCGTGTCGATCGCCTTGGCGTTGGCCTGGAAATAGCGCTGGGCGGTGATCAGCCCGACCATTTCCGTGGCGGTGTCGACGTTCGAGGTTTCCAGCGTGGCCGACAGGATCGAGCCGTTGTTGTCAGCCTGGGGCACGCCGTAGGTGGCCGGGCCCGACAGGCCGGTCACTTCCCAGCGCTGGCTGCCCATCTGCTGCAGGCCGGTGGGCGAGACGAAATTGGCAATGGCGATCTTGCCGATGACGGTGGTGGAACCATCCTTGTAGCCGGCGACGACCTGGCCATCGGCCAGCACCTGAACGTTGCTGTAACCGGCGCCCGCCGCATTGGTGGTGGGCAGAACGGCATTGCTGGGGGTGGCGGCATAGGTGCCGGTCGTGGCGTCATAGGCCATCACCTGCACATTGTTGTTGTCGGAATCGATGATGTTGCCCGTGCCATCGGTGTGGAAGTTGCCGTTGCGGGTGTACATCATCTGGCCGGTGGCGGGGTTGTTCACCGTGAAGAAGCCGTTGCCGTTGATCATCAGATCGAGTGCCGAACCGGTCGCGTTCTGGTTGCCGTTCGAGAAATCCTGGTCGATCTGCTGGGTCACCGAACCCAGACCCACCTGGGTCTTGGCATTGGTGTAGGTGCTGCCGCCGACGATGTCGGAGAAGTTCACGTTGCTCTTCTTGAAACCGGCGGTTTCAGCGTTGGCAAGGTTGTTCGAAATGACGTTCAGTTCGGTCTGGGCGTTCTTCAGGCCGGAAAGCGAAGTGTAATAGGACATGGGTTTGCTGCCTTCTGATAAACGGGTCTAAACGATCAGGCGGTGGCGCCGGTGGACGCGCTGTCGGTCGAGGTCGAATCCGTCGCCGTCGTGGTGGTGCCGGTGGTCGCGGCGGCCTGTTGGGCGGCCAGGATCTTGTCCAACTTGTCCGAGATGCCGCTCAGCGTGGAGTTCATCGAGGTCGTGGCCGACAGCGTCGAGAACTGCGCCATCTGCGCGATCATCTGCGTGTTGTCCTGCGGCTGGGTCGGATCCTGATTGTTCAGCTCCGTGGTCAGCAGGCTGATGAAATCGTTGAGGCCCAGCGTCGTGTTCGACGAGGCCGTGGTGCTGGTGCTCGACGTTCCCGTCGAGGTGGTCGAATTTGTCGAGGAAACGGTGGTCATTATTTCATCCTCACTGTGTCGAGCATCAATTGCTTGGCGGTGGACAGGGCCTCGACCAGATTGGAATACTGGCGCGAGGAATCGAGCATTTCGACCATCTCGGCATTTTCATCGACCGGGGCGGTAAAAATGTCGCCGTTGGCATCCGCCAGCGGGTGGTTGGGGTTGTGTTCCTTCAGCGGCGTGGCCGCCGTGCGCACCACACCCGCCACATTGACGGTGGACAGGCCGTTGGCCGTATCGAGCTGCTGGGCGAAGACCGCGCGCAGCGGGCGATAGGTGGAGGCCTCGCTGGTGGAGACCGCCCCGGCGTTGGCCAGGTTGGAGGCCGCCGTGTTCATGCGCACCATCTGCGCCGACATGCCGCGCCCGGCGACGTCGAAGATGTTGAGGTTGCCGGTGGTGGGCATCGGCTTACTCCCCCTTGATGGCGCGGGTGATGGTGTTCACCCGGCCGCTGATGAAAGAGAGCGAGGTCGAATAACCCATCGCATTCTGCGAAAAGGCCACCTGCTCGGTGTTGAGATCCACCGTGTTGCCATCCATGCTGGGCATCACCGGCACGCGGAACTGCGTGTTCCTGGCGGTGGCGGCATCGATGTTGGCGCCGCCCATCTCGGATTTGAGCGCGGCGGTGAAATCGATGTCCTTCGCCTTGTAATTGGGCGTCGCGGCATTGGCGATGTTGGAGGTCAGCATGCCCATACGCTGCGAACGCAGTTCGAGCGCCATGCCATGAATGCCAAAAAGGCTGGTGTTGTTGGCGGCGTCACTCATCGGCGGTCTCGTTCAAGCTCCTGAAGGCCACACAGGGCCGGTCCCTCATGGAAAAGCAAAGGGCGTGCCAATTGTGGGAAAAGCGGTGGCGCATCGGAATTTTTCCGCGCCACGGGCGTTGCTGCCGGGTAAGGCGGCAAGTGTTTGCCGGTTGGCGGCAATGTTCGGCCAGATGCTGAAAACCCTTTGAAAATCCCCGTTCTCGTGGTTGCCGGGCTCGATCTTGCCCTCTAGAATCCCCATCGATTGCAATCAGGACTGCGCGCGGATCATGAATTTTTCCTCGATGATCGACCCCTCCACGCTGGCCATCGTGCTGGGCGGGACGGTGCTGGCCACCTTCCTGCGGGCGGGCTGGGCCGATTGGTGCGCGATGCTTTCCCAGCTGGGCGGCGCGCTGGGGCAGACCTTCGGCCTCTCGCGTCCCTTCGATGCCGAGGCCATGCGCGGCCGCGTCGCCCGCGCGCTTCAGGACATGCAGCGCGACGGCCTGCTGCGCGCCGAGCCGCGCCGCATCGGTGACCCCGAATTCGACAGCGCCATCGCCACCATGATCACCCAGCGCTCCACCTCGGGCTTGAAAGGCCTGCTGGAGCAGGCGCGCCAGAAGCGCCTCGCCCCGGCCATCGCGGCGGTGAACACGTTGGGCCTCTCCGCCGAGCTGGCGCCGGTCTTCGGGCTGGGCGGCACGCTGATCTCGCTCTCGCGCCTGCCCGCCAATGGCGTGGACCGTAGCGCCTATATGGGCGCCATCGGCATGGCGGTGCATGCCACGCTCTATGGCCTGATCCTCGCGCATCTCGTGCTGGCCCCGCTGGCCCGCCTTGTCGAGCGCCGCATGATCCATGAAGACAAGGCCCGCCAGGCGCTGGCCCACTGGCTGGAAGCCGAGATCGCCGAAGCCACCCCCGGCGGCCATGGCGCCCCCGCGCCAACCCGCGAGAGCCCATCGCGCGGATCTCGCGCCGATGGCCCGGCGCCGCGTCTGGTCCAGCCGGGCGGCAAGCCGTGAGCATTCGCGGCGGCATAGGCTGGCAGACCCTGCTGGCCGACCTCTCGTTGATCCTCTTCATGGTGACCGCCGCCGCCATGGCCGAGCCCTCCGTGCCCGCAGGCAAGGCGCAGGCCGCACCGCCGCCGCCTCCGCCGCCCCCTCCGTCTCCCAAGCCCGGGCCCGATCTGGTCGATCCCACCCGCGCCCAGCCGCTGGCGATCTGGCGTGAGGCTCCCGGCGGGCCCGGCATCGATGCATGGCTCGCCAGCCAGCAGCCCGATAGCCGCCAGCGCCTGACGATTACCTTGCGCTATCCGCCCGAAGGCCAGTCCCATGCGATCGTCAACATTGCCCGGTTGACGCAGGAGGCAGGGGCGATGGGGCAGAAGGCGCGGATCATCATGGAGCCTGAAGCTGCCGGGGCGCCGTCCGAGGTGCTGGCTTCGCTCGCCTATGATCTGGGTGGGCAGCAGTAAGGTTTTCAGAAAGATGGAAGAAAAGAGGCGAGGGGGTTACCCCCTCGCGCTCCCATAACGTCTTCCGGCGATGGGGCGGGGGCTCCCGATCCTTGTGCCCCGCCTGCCCACCTGCACCACCTCAAATCCCAAGCGTTGCGCCGTCGTTATTGCCTGCGACGCGGCGATGTTGCTCCCGGGCCGAACCCGAAGCGCAACGAAGACATTAACGGGAGCGCGAGGGCGCCCCAAGCTTGTCGCGTGTGACAAGCGCACGCTTATGGCCCTCGCATGTCCTCTTCAAACGTTCTTCCGTTCAAACATGGCACGAAGATTGCTTAACCCTGACCATAATCCTGTCCCATATCATGTCAGGGCCTTTTACGATGCGACTGTCCAAACTCCTTATGGCTGCGCTGCCTTTGCTGGCCGCAACGCCTGCCATGGCGCAAGGCGCCTACACCGACCCTGCCGCGATTGACCGCGAAGTGTCTGCTTTCACCGGCGTGCCCATTGGCGGCACCGGCGGCGCGACCTTGCCGGTCGACCGGCGGCTGCGGCTTGCCGCTTGCCGGTCGCCGCTGGGGCTCTCGTGGCGCACCTCGCGCCATGACTCGCTGGTGGTGGAATGCCCCGATCCGGGCAGCTGGCACCTGTTCGTGCCGGTGCGCGCGGCGGCGGCTGCCGCTGCGGTCCCGTCCACCCCCGCCATCATGCGTGGCGAGGCGGTGACCATTGCCGTTGCCGGCGATGGCTTCGCCGTCACCCAGCCGGGTGAGGCGCTGGATGCCGGAGCGGTTGGCGAGTGGATCCGCGTGCGTTCCTTGCGGGTGGGGAACCGCCAGCCGGGCCAGCAGGCCGCCGAGGCGATCCGCGCGCGGATCGTGCGCCCCGGCGAGGTCGAAGTGCCGATCGAAGAGTGATTTCGGGCCCCGGCAGGCGGGCCTGGCAAGGGGCGGCAGCTTCTTGCCGCAGGAATTTGCCGTTGGTTGCCGGGACTTGTCAAAAACTGCCGCTCGAATTTGTTGTTTGCCTTAAAAGCCGTGGTGCGGCACCGTTCTTGACAGTGGAAACGCAAGGAGCGGAACCATGTCGAGCATCGCATCCGGCCCCGGCCTCGGTTCGGGCTACAATGTTGATTTAAGCGTGCAGCAGGTCGGTGCGACCGAGTCCAGGCTGTCGCTGAATACGGACGCCGGCGCGGCGGCTTCGGCCAATGCCGCGAGCGTCAATGTCGCTGCCAGCACGCAAGTGTCGGCCAGCACCGCCGCCTCGAGCGCCAGCGCCACCAGCGCTGCTGCCGTGGTGACCTCCACACAGGCGAGCGCCGGGGCGGCGCCCGTCGATACCGATCGCGTCGCCACCATCAAGAAGGCGATCGAGACCGGTAACTACCCCCTCGTCCCGACTAAGATCGGCGATGCCATGATCGCCGCGGGCATGTTGCTGAGGATCAACACATGAAGCATCAGTTTGCCGGTTCCAGCGCTCTTCTGGCGAATGCCCCTGTCTCGCGCGGCGACACTCTGCGTCGCATGATCGAGCTGCTGCGGCATGAGCGGGAAGCGCTGACCGGCATGGACATGGATTCGATCATGGGCTGCGCTCATGACAAATATGTCCTGTGCGAAGAACTTGAAGCTGCGGATGATGGCCATATCGACGAGGAAACGCGGGGGCTGATCGATGCCGCGCGCCGCCTCAACGAGGTGAACCGCCAGCTGCGCAACCTGATCGCCGCCAATGTCGCGGCTCGGTTGAGTGCGCTGTCGGGTGGCGCCGCTCTTTACAAGGCACAGACGGGGCAGGCCTTGCGGCCCCAGGGCGTGCCTGCCTACACTTACACCGGCGCGCGCGCCTGATTTTCGGCCAGACGGCGGGGCGACGCATCGGCGGCCCCGCTTTTTTCCGCCCTTGAGCCAAGGTTCGGGCGGCAAAATTCAGAAACTGGCACGCAGCTTGCTTAAAATGTTTTCGGAACCCTTTGTTTCGGGAGCAGGGCTTGAGCCAGCCAGATCTGACAGGCGCCCAATGGGCCGCCGCCATCGCCACGGACCCGTCCTCGCAGCGTGATGCCTCGCGCGCGGCCATTGCCCGCGCGGCAGGGGCCAGCGGCGTGGACTTCAACTATCTCCTCGCTCAGGCGAAGCTGGAATCGAGCCTCGATCCCCGCGCCCAGGCGGCGACCTCCAGCGCGCGCGGACTGTATCAGTTCACCAACGCGACCTGGTTGAATACGCTGCAGAAACATGGCGCCATGCTTGGTCTGTCGGGTGCTGCGGTGTCCGATCCCATGGCGCGCGCGCAGATGATGGCGATGCGCGACGATCCCAATGCCTCGGCGATGATGGCGGCGGGTCTGGCCGGTGACAATCAGGTGGCGCTGACCAATGCGCTGGGCCGCACGCCGGACGCCAGTGAATTGTATCTGGCGCATTTTCTGGGTGCCGATGGCGCCAGGAAATTCCTCTCCGCCATGGCTGTCGATCCCACGCAAACCGCGGCGGCGATCAATCCCAAGGCGGCGGCCAGCAATCAGGCGATCTTTTTCGCGCCGGGCGGCATGCCCCGCAGCCTGGGCCAGGTGATGGACCTGCTGCGCGGCAAGATGACCCGCGCCATGAACAGCGAGGACGGCAATTTCGATCCGCTGACCACGGCCAATTATAGCCCCGCCTATGGGGCCTATGGCGGCGGCGTGAGCTGGGCGGAAGCCACGGTTCCTGCCCCTTTGCCCGATCCGGCAACGATGGGTGGCCCGCTGGCCCGGCAGTTTGCTGCCGCTCGTGACGGCGATTTTGCCGCTTCCTCTGCCGGTAGCTCTGGCGCGGGGGATGGCGGCAACACGCGGCTGTCGATGGCCGATACGCTGCAGAATGTCTTTGGTGGCGGGGCTGATGGCAGCGCCGCGCCTGCCGCCGTGCGCGCCGCTTATGGCCGCCTGAAATCCATGGGCCTGTGAGGATCCAGTCATGAACCGCCTCTTCACCGCCTTCAGCCCGCAGAGCTTCGCGCTGCCCGCCGGCATCCTCACCATCATCGTGCTGATGGTGGTGCCGATCCCGGCCTTCATGCTCGACGTGTTCTTCGTCTTCAACATCGCCCTTTCGGTGGCGGTGCTGATGGCTTCGATGAACGCGGCCAAGCCGCTGGACTTTTCCTCTTTCCCCTCGGTGCTGCTGTTCGCCACCTTGCTCCGCCTTGCGCTCAACGTCGCTTCCACCCGCGTGGTGCTGGTGCATGGGCATGAGGGCGGCGCGGCGGCAGGGCACGTTATCGAGGCCTTTGGCGAATTCCTGATCGGCGGCAATTTCGCGGTCGGCATCTTCGTCTTCCTGATCCTGATGATCATCAATCTGGTCGTCATCACCAAGGGCGCGGGCCGCGTGTCGGAAGTCTCCGCGCGTTTCACCCTCGACGCTCTGCCCGGCAAGCAGATGGCCATCGACGCCGATATGGCCGCCGGCCTGATGAACGCCGAGGAAGCCAAGGCCCGCCGCCGCGAAATCTCCACCGAGGCCGATTTCTATGGTTCGATGGATGGTGCGTCCAAATTCGTGAAGGGCGACGCCGTTGCCGCCCTGCTGATCCTTGCCGTGAACGTTATTGCCGGTTTCTGCCTTGGCATGATCTCGCACGGGCTCACCGCTTCGGAAGCCGCCAGCCGCTACATCTCGCTGTCGGTGGGTGACGCGCTGGTGGCGCAGGTGCCTGCGCTGCTGCTCTCCATCGCCGCCGCCGTGATCGTCACCCGCGTGAACGATACGCGCAATCTGGCAGGGCAGATCGGGGGCCAGTTCGCCAGCCCCGAGATCTGGCTGCCTGTGGCCCTCATTCTGGGCGCCATCGGCTTCATCCCGGCCATGCCGCAGCGCGTGTTCCTGCCCGCGGCCGCCATCGCCTTCTTCATCTGGCGCAAGCTCAACAAGCGCGACAAGCTGGCCAAGGCCATCGCCGCCATGCCCGCCGTGGTGCCGCCTGCCGATCCCGGCAAGATCACGCTGGGCGAGGTTTCCGACCATACGCTGGTCACGGTCGAGCTGGGTTACGGCCTGGTGCAGCTGGTCGACGAGAAGCGCGGTGCGCCGCTCGTCAGCCGCATCACCGGCGTGCGCAAGCAGCTGTCGCAGACCTTCGGCTTCATCGTCCCCCAGTTCCGCGTGCGCGACAGCCTCGATATGGGCCCCAGCGACTATCGCATCATTCTGGGCGGCGTGGTGCTGGGCGGATCGACGGTGATGGTCGACAAGGTGCTGGCCATCGATGCGGGCGAGGCCAATCCGCAGGCCCATCTGCGCGGCATCGAGACGCGCGATCCCTCCTTCGGCTGCCCCGGCTACTGGATCGACCCGCCGCTGCGCGACATGGCGATTGCCGAAGGCTATCTGACCGTCGACGCCAGCACGGTGATCGCCACCCATCTCAACCAGATGATGGCCGAGCGCGCCCATGCCCTGCTGGGTCCGGATGAGGTCAAGACCCTGCTCGAGGCGCTCAAGCTGCGCGCCGGGGCTCTGGTGGAAACCGTCTATCCCACGCCGCTCAGCCTGGCGGCGATGACCCGCCTGCTGCGCAACCTGCTGGAAGACGGCATTTCCATCGCCCATCCGCTGCCCATCCTGCAGTCCATCGCCCAGGCGGTGCAGATCACGCAGGAGCACGACCGCATCGTCGATATGGTCCGCGCCGATCTGGGCGGCCTGATCGTCAGCAGCATCTGCCCGCCCAACGAGCGCCTGCCGGTGGTGACGCTGGATTCCTCGCTGGAGGCGATGATCTCGCAGGGGCTGATCGATCCGGTCACCAACCAGCCGCTGATCGAGCCCGATCTGGCCCGCACCATTGGCGAACGTGTCGCCGGTGTGGTCGCCCAGCGCGGCCCCTCGGCCTCCTCGGTGGCGATGATCGTCCAGCCGCGCCTGCGCCGGGCTCTGGCCGCGCTGCTCAGGCTGCGCGCGCCCGGCTGCGTGGTGATGTCGATCACCGAACTGCCCGAAACCCAGCCGGTGGAGGTGATCTGCGTGGTGGGCGAACAGCCCCAGCAGCAGGCACAACTGACCCATCAGCCGGGCGCCGCTTATCCATCCAGCCCTGTCGAGAGTATGGCTGCATGATCCACGACCACAAACCTTTCCTCTCCGCCGCCAATCCCATCCAGCTGAAAGGGCCTGGCGGGCGTCGCATCGCCGCGGCCTATGGCAACGATCCGGGCGACCGCGTGCGCCGCTTCATGCCGATGGTCCGCCGCCTTGCCTGGCATCTGCAGGGCGGGCGCGACGGGATCGAGGTGGAAGACCTGATGCAGGCGGGCCTCGTCGCCCTCACCGAATGCGCCCAGAAGCACAATGGCCCGGGCGAGGACGGCTTTGCCGCTTACGCCAAGATGCGGGTGAGGGGGGCGATGGTCGATCTGATCCGCCGCCATGTGCCTTTGTCGCGCGGGGCGGTAGAGCGGCGGCGTCTGGTGCGCGAGAAGCACACGCTGCTCACCAACCGTCTGGGGCGCGAGCCCAAGGACAGCGAACTTGCAGAAGAAATGGGGATGAGTTTGGCCGATCTGGAAGGGCTGCGCATGTCGTCCGAGCCGCTGCGTTTCGAGGCGCTGGACGAGACCTATTCCGACAGCTCCATGGCCTTTGCCGACGATCAGCCAGACAGCTTCACCCTGTTGCAGGATGAGGAATTGCGGCAGAGCGTTGCCGGCGCCATCGGAGAATTGCCGGAGCGCCTGCAAATGGTGATCCAGCTCTATTTCGTCGAGGAGCTGAACCTTGCCGAAATCGCCGAGGTGCTGGGTGTCTCCATCCCGCGCGTGCATCAGCTGAAGGCGCAGGCCATCGACAAGCTGCGCAGCGCGCTGAGTGGCCTTGCCGATGTGATGTAGTTGTTCCGGCCTGTTGCGATGAGAGGCGCGACCCCCAAGGGCGACCTAAGTACCACGGCGCGTCCCATTGTCGCCACGGGCTGGAACTGCTATGTCACAATGCCATGTCTTCATGTGATACTTGCGTCGTGCGGAACAGGGCGATCTGTTCGGCTCTGGACGAATCCGAGATCGGCGCGCTCAACAGCATCGGGCGGCGGCGCAATCTTGCCGCCGGCGAAAGCCTGATCTGGGAGGGCGAGGATTCGGTGCTCGTCGCCAATGTGATCGAGGGGGTGCTCAAGCTCTCCACCGGCACGGACGACGGGCGCGAGCAGATCGTGGGCGTGGTCTATCCCAGCGATTTTATCGGGCGGCCCTTCGGCGGCACCACCAACCATGGCGTGACGGCGCTGACCGATGCGCGGGTCTGCGTGTTCAGCCGCGTAGACTTCGACGGCTTCGCCCGCAAGCATCCCGATCTGGAGCACAAGCTGCTGCAGCGCACGCTGAGCGAGCTGGACCGCACGCGCCGCTGGATGCTGCTGCTGGGCCGCAAATCGGCCAGCGAGAAGGTGGCCAGTTTTCTGATCGAGCTTTCGGACCGTCTGGCGCCCTTGACCTGCGAGGGCGAGGGGGACGGTATCGTCGCACGCTTCCATCTGCCCTTCTCGCGCCAGCAGATCGCCGATGTGCTGGGGCTGACCATCGAGACCGTCAGCCGGCAGTTCACGCGGTTGAAGACCGAGGGGCTGATCGATCTGCCCAGTCGGCGTGAGGTGGTGATCGCCAATCGCCATGCTTTGATCGCTGAGGCGGGGTAAGGAAGCCGAGAAGAAAGGAAGATGCGAGGGTGTTACACCCTCGCGCTCCCATCTCGTCTTCCGACGAGAGGGCAGTGGCTCCGAAATGGTGCGCCCACTCTCTCCACCTGCACCACATAAGGCGCCGCAGGCCTTCAATCTGATAGCGCTGCCCGAGGAATATTGCCTGCGGCGCCGCGACGTTGTTCTGTTGCCGAACCCGAAGCGCAAGTTAGACATTAAAGGGAGCGCGAGGGCGCCGTAGCTTGTCGCTCGCGACAAGCGCTCGCTAAGGGCCCTCGCATCTTCTGCCTTTCTTAAAATCGATAGCTGATACCGCCGCTCACCACCCAAGGATCGAGCCTGTTACGGGTGCTCAGTACTTCGGTGCCGCCAGCGTAGAAATGGGCATTGGTGCTGACGAAATACTTCTTGGCGTCGAAACTCAGGCCATAGCCATGGCCCAGCGCAATATCGACACCGCTCTGCAGCGCCACGCCGAACTCGCTCGACATCTTGGTGCGCGTTACGCCAAGACCCTGAACGAAGGCGCTGGGCTGATCGGATAGCATGATGAATAGCGCCGGGCCGACACCGGCGTAGGGCTTGATGCCATGGCCCAAGGGCAGGTGATATTTGGCGGTAAAGGTGGCCGGGATGATTTTTACGTCGTCGATCGCGCCCTGGCCGGCCGCGGCGCCCGCGCCGATGGTGACATGATGGCCGGTGACGCAGCAGATCGTTTCCACCGAGACGTTTTTCGTGAAGAAATACTCCAGCGCGATGGTGGGCACGGCATTGTCATTGGCCCTGGTGCCTGTCACCGCGCCGCTCGCCACGAGGCCTGCCGCATCGCTGTTGACCTTGGTGACATGGCCGCTGGCCAGCACGGCGGTGCCCAGCACCTTGACCTGAAAGTGCCCCTGATCGGCATCGTCGGCCTGGGCGCTTCCGGCCATGGCAGCCAGCGCGACGGCGGCCAGAAGGGCGGCGGGTTTGGTCAGTTGGCGCATATCTTCGTCCTCACCGCCGCGCTGCTCCGCCCTGTGCGGAGCTGTGTTTGGTGATGGTGCGCGGCGTCAGGGGCCGCTCTGCACTCATGCCGCTCCCCCATCATTGACGGGGCGCAACCACGCATTTGACCTGAAGCAAATTTGCCGATTGTGCTGTCTTGCTCTGTTTGACGCCGATCAATGTCGTTTCACCGCGCCGCGCCCATAGGCCAGCCTTCGTTCCGTCGTGAGAGGGAAGGCTCATGGGCATACTCGTTTCGCGCGCCGGTCTTTGGCTGGTGCTTTTTCTCTTCTGTTTCATCGCGATGGTCGCGGCGCAGGACAGCGCTTTCGCCATCCACATGGGCATTTGCGCGCTCGCCGCGCTGATCGCCATGTGGCACGGTGTGATGCGCCCCGACTATGCGCGCGTGGCCCGCGGCCAGAGCGCCCTGCCGCCCGCCGACACCAGCCTTTACGACGATGACGTCATTCGCTGGGCCACCATCGCCACGGTGTTCTGGGGCATGGCCGGGTTCCTTGTCGGCCTGATCATCGCGCTGCAGCTGGCGTTTCCCGATCTCAACCTTGAGCCATGGTTCAACTTCGGGCGGATGCGCCCGCTGCACACCTCGGCGGTGATCTTCGCTTTTGGAGGCAATGCGCTGATCGGCACCAGCTTCTATGTCGTGCAGCGCACCTGCCGGGCCAGGCTCGCCTTCCCGGGTCTGGCCCGTTTCGTGTTCTGGGGTTATCAGCTGTTTATCGTGCTGGCCGCCACCGGCTATCTGCTGGGCGTCACTCAGGGCAAGGAATATGCCGAGCCCGAATGGTATGTCGATCTGTGGCTCACGGTGGTGTGGGTCGCCTATCTGCTGGTCTTCGCCTTCACCATCGTGAGGCGCACCGAGCCGCATATCTATGTGGCCAACTGGTTCTACCTCTCCTTCATCATCACCGTGGCGATGCTGCATCTCATCAACAATCTGGCCATTCCGGTCAGCTTTCTGGGCGCGCGCTCGATCAGCTATTTCGCGGGCGTGCAGGGGGCGATGGTGCAGTGGTGGTATGGCCACAATGCCGTGGGCTTCTTCCTGACTGCCGGCTTCCTGGGCATGATGTATTACTTCGTGCCCAAGCAGGCGCAGCGGCCGGTTTATTCCTATCGCCTCTCGATCATCCACTTCTGGGCGCTGATCTTCCTCTACATCTGGGCCGGGCCACACCACCTGCACTACACGGCGCTGCCCGACTGGGCGCAGACGCTGGGCATGGTGTTCTCGATCATGCTGTGGATGCCCAGCTGGGGCGGCATGATCAACGGTCTGATGACGCTCAACGGCGCCTGGGACCGTCTGCGCACCGACCCCATCCTGCGCATGTTCGTGATGAGCCTGGCCTTCTACGGCATGAGCACCTTTGAGGGGCCGATGATGTCGGTGAAGACCGTCAATTCGCTCAGCCACTACACCAACTGGACCATCGGCCATGTGCATTCCGGTGCGCTGGGCTGGAACGGCATGGTCACCTTCGGCGCGCTCTATTACATGGTGCCGCGCCTGTGGAACCGGCCCGCGATGTATTCGCTGCGCATGGTCAACTGGCACTTCTGGTGCGCTACGCTGGGCATCGTGTTCTACGCCGCCAGCATGTGGGTGGCGGGCATCACGCAGGGGCTGATGTGGCGTGAGTATGGCGCCGATGGCTATCTGGTGAACAGCTTTGCCGATGCCGTGGCCGCCATCCATCCGATGTATGTGCTGCGCGCCTTCGGGGGCCTGCTGTACCTCACGGGCGCCTGTTTCATGACCTACAACATCTGGCGCACCATCGCAGTGGGCGACCAGCGCGATGAAAAGCCGCTGCACAACATCGACCAGAACCGCGACAAGGACCGGCCCCTGATCGGCCAACCCGTCGCCGTGCCTGCTGAATAAGGGGGCTCATCCAATGTCTGCTGATACCAAACAACCCCCCAAAGTTCCTTTTGCCTGGCACGGCACGCTGGAGCGCAATGTCACCATTCTGGCCGTCTGCGCCTTTATCGCGGTGATCATCGGCGGTCTGGTCGAGATCGTGCCGCTGTTCTACATCGACAACACCATCGAAAAGGTGAAGGGCGTGCGCCCCTACACCCCGCTCGAACAGGCCGGGCGCGACATCTACATCCGCGAGGGCTGCTATCTCTGCCACAGCCAGATGATCCGCCCCTTCCGCGACGAGACCGAGCGCTATGGCCATTACAGCCTCGCCGCGGAATCGATGTATGATCACCCCTTCCAATGGGGCAGCGAGCGTACTGGCCCCGATCTGGCCCGCGTGGGCGGCAAATATTCCGATGCATGGCATGTGCAGCATCTGACTGCGCCGCGCAGCGTGGTGCCGGAATCGATCATGCCCAATTACGCCTTCCTCTCGAACACCGCGCTGAAGGCGGGCGAGGGCGGCTCGATGCAGGGCGAGTTGAAGGCGCTGAAGCTGGCGGGCGTGCCCTACACCGATGAGGATATCGCCAAGGCCGATGCCGATCTGAAGGCGCAGGCCACCGGCAACGGCACGGATCTGGCCAAGCGCTACGCCAAGGCGCAGGCCCGCGATTTCGACGGCAAGCCCGACACGATCACCGAGATGGATGCGCTGGTCGCCTATCTTCAGGTGCTGGGCACGATGGTCGATGTCGAGAGCGCGGCGGCCCAGGAACATCTTGCGCAGGAGAAGGGCCGATGAGTGGTGCCGAACTCTACGCCCTGCTGCGCAACTTCGCCGATGGCTGGGGGCTGGCGCTGATGATGGGCGTGTTCCTCCTGCTCTGCGCGTGGCCCTTCCTGCCGGGCGGCCGGAAGAACAGCGAGGCCGCCGCCACCATGATCTTCAAGGATGACGACGATGCCTGAAGAAACCCACAACTCGAAACGCATCGACGAAGCCACCAACACCGAAACCATGGGCCATGAGTGGGACGGGATCGAGGAACTCAACACGCCCCTGCCGCGCTGGTGGCTCTACACCTTCTACGCCTGCATCGCCTTTGCGGTGGGCTATGCGGTGGTCTACCCCTCGGTGCCGCTGCTGCATGAGGGCACCCATGGCACCTTCGGCTGGACCAGCCGGGGCGAATACGCCGCCGAGCAAAAGGCCGAAGCCGCCCAGCGCGCGCCCATGCTGGCGGCTCTGGCCAAAACCCCCATCGAGGATCTGCCTTCCAAGCCGGAGCTGATGCGTCAGGCGGTGGCCGGTGGCCGCGCGGCCTTCAAGGTGAACTGCGTGCAATGCCATGGCGCGGGGGCGGCGGGCTCGGTGGGCTATCCCAACCTCAACGATGACGACTGGCTGTGGGGCGGCACGCTGACCGACATCCAGCAGACGCTCACCCATGGCATCCGCTATCCGGGAGACGACCAGACCCGCACCAGCCTGATGCCCAGCTTCGGCCATGACAAGATCCTGACCCCCGCTCAGGTGCAGGATGCGGCCAGCTTCGTGCGCAGCCTTTCGGGCCTCGAACCCAAGGGGGCAGCAGCCGGGCGCGGTGCGGAGATCTTCGCCACCAACTGCGTCGCCTGCCACGGGCCGGAGGGCAAGGGAGGCCGCCAGTTCGGCGCGCCCAACCTCACCGACCGCATCTGGCTCTATGGCGGCAGCCATGAGCAGGTCGTGGGCTCGATCACCAATGCCCATGCCGGGGTGATGCCCGCATGGGGCCAGCGGCTCGATCCGGTGACGATCAAGATGCTGGCGGCCTATGTCCACTCGCTGGGCGGCGGCGAAGCCTTTGCCGCGCCCACCCCGGTGGCAAAGTAAACGCCATGGTCAGCCTGAACCCCCAAGGCCAGCCGAAGCGCCGCCCGCTACCTTCTGCCCTGAAGCCCAAACCGCAAAACGGCCTTTATGAAAAGAAGCAGCCCATCTTCCCCCGCAAGATCGACGGACGTTTCCGCCGGTTGAAGTGGGGGATCATGGCGGCCTGTCTGGCGATCTATTACCTCACCCCATGGCTGCGCTGGAACCGGGGGCCTTATTCGCCCGATCAGGCGGTGCTGATCGATCTGGCGCACCGCCGCTTCTACATGTTCGCCATCGAGATCTGGCCTCAGGAATTCTACTTTGTGGCCGGGCTGCTCATCATGGCGGGCATCGGCCTGTTCCTCGTGACCAGCGCCGTGGGCCGCGCATGGTGCGGCTACGCCTGCCCGCAGACGGTCTGGACCGACCTGTTCCAGCAGATCGACCGCTGGTTCGACGGCGACCGCAACGCCCAGATCCGCCTCGCCAAGGCCCCATGGACGGCCAGCAAGCTCGCCCGCCGTCTCGCCAAATGGAGCCTCTATCTGCTGGTCAGCGCGGCGACAGGCGGCGCATGGATCTTCTATTTCGCCGATGCCCCCACGCTGTTCCACCAAGTGTTCACCGGCGCAGCGCCCGCCATCGCCTATTCCACCATTGCCGTGCTGGCGGGCACAACGCTGTGGCTGGGCGGCTTTATGCGTGAGCAGGTCTGCGTCTATATGTGCCCCTGGCCGCGCATCCAGTCGGCGATGCTCGACGAGAAATCGCTGATCGTCACCTACAAGGACTGGCGCGGCGAGCCCCGAGGCAAATTGGGCGGCAAGGCCAGCGGCGGCGATTGCGTCGATTGCAACCTGTGCGCCGCCGTCTGCCCCACCGGCATCGACATCCGCGATGGCGCGCAGATCGGCTGCATCACCTGCGCCCTGTGCATCGACGCGTGCGACGGCGTTATGGCCAAGACAGGCCGTCCGCGCGGTCTGATCGACTACGCCACGCTGGAAGACAGCGAGAAGGAACGCGCCGGAGCCCCGCCCACACGCCATGCGAAACTGATCTGGCACGCCCGCACGCTGATCTACCTCGGCCTGTGGAGCGCCATCGGCTGCGTGCTGCTGTTCGCTCTGGGCACGCGCGAGCATCTGGCGATCTCGGTGGCGAAAGACCGCAACCCGCCCTTTATGCTGATGAGCGACGGTGCCATCCGCAACGCCTATCTGGTGAAATGGCGCAATATGGAAGACCGCCCGCGCCCCATGCGCCTGACGCTGGACGGCATCCCGGGCGCCACCATGTGGAGCGAGGAGATGGGCAAGGCGCAGGCCGCGCGTCAGCTGACCCGCACCATCCCCGCCGACCAGACAGAACCCTTGCGAATCTATGTCATAGCTCCCGCAGGCACGGCGCAACAGCCTCTGGTCTTCACCCTGACAGTCACCGACGCACAGGGCGGCACCGTCCATTACGACACAAGATTCGACGCCCCTGAAGGAGGCCAATGATGAGCACGCTCGCAAAACAGCCCTTCCGCTTCACCGGCTGGCATATGAGTGCCATTCTGGTTGCCTTCTTTGCTGTGGTGATCGCTGTGAATGTCGGCATGGCGAGGCTGGCGGGCAGCACCTTCAGCGGTGTGGTGGTCGAGAATTCCTATGACGCCAGCCAGCAATTCGACCGCTGGTTGGACGAAGCCGCCAAGGAACAGGCGCTGGGCTGGCATGCGCAGGTGGCGCGCCAGGCCGATGGCCATGTGGTCGTCACGCTGCAGGGCAAGGGCCTCGCCCAAGCCGTGCTGACCGGCGAGGGCTGGCACCCGCTGGGCCAGTTGGCAGACCGCAACCTCACCTTCCACCGTATCGCGGGCGGCGATTTTCTCTCCGATCAGGCCTTGCCCGATGGTCGCTGGCGTCTGCGCCTGAAGGTGCAGGCCGGCGGCCACCTCTGGCGCGCGAATGAGCGCCTGTGATGGGCGCCGCACTGCAACCCGTCGCTCCGCGCCCCCAGACCACCACGCTGGTGGTGCCCGGCATGCATTGCGCCAGCTGCATGGGCAAGGTGGAGCGCGGCCTGACCGCTCTGGCGGGGGTGGAGAGCGCCCGCGTCAACCTGTCGGCAAGGCAGGTCAGCGTGCGCCATGGTCCGGCCCTGCAAGAGCCCGATCTCGTCGCCGCGCTGGAGCGGATCGGTTTCGCCAGCCAGCCGCGCGGCGCTGATCTGGCGCCCCCGGCCAGTGCGGTAAAGCCACTGCTGGCGCCTTTGGCGGTGGCGGGTTTCGCCTGCATGAATGTGATGTTGCTCTCGGTCAGCATCTGGTCGGGGGCAGGCGGCGCGACGCGCGATCTGTTCCACTGGCTTTCGGCCGGGATCGGCATTCCGGCGATCCTCTATGCGGGGCGGGTGTTCTTTGCCTCGGCATGGGGGGCGCTGAAACATGGCCGCACCAATATGGATGTGCCGATCTCCATCGGCGTGCTGCTGGCCACCGGCCTCAGCGTCTACGAAACCCTCACCCATGGCGCGGAGGCATGGTTCGACGGCACGCTGATGCTGCTGCTTTTCCTGCTGGCGGGCCGCGTGCTGGACGCCATGATGCGCGATCGTGCCCGCGCCGGGGTGGACGCCCTGCTGCGCCAGGCCGCCACCGGCGCCATGGTGGTGAGCAAGGATGGAGCCCTGCAATGGCTTAAAGCGCGCGACCTGCTGCCCGGCATGGTGATCCGCATCGGCGCGGGCGAACGCCTCGCTGCCGATGGCACGCTGCTGACGGGCGAAACAAGCCTCGACCGCAGCCTGCTGACTGGTGAAAGCGCGCCTGTAACGGCCCGCGCGGGCGATGCGCTGCATGCGGGCATGCTCAACCTCGACAGGCCGGTGGATGTGCGGGTCACCGCCGCCGGGGCCGACACCACGCTGGCCGAAATCGCCCGGCTGATGGAGGCCGCCGGCCAGCATCGCAGCGCCTATGTCCGCATCGCCGACAGGGCGAGCCGCCTCTATGCGCCCGCCGTCCACACGCTGGCGGCGGCCAGTTTCGTGGGCTGGATGCTGGCCGGGGCGGGGGTGTACCATGCTTTGGTGATCGCCATTTCGGTGCTGATCATCACCTGCCCTTGCGCGCTGGGGCTGGCGGTGCCGGTGGCGCAGGTGGTGGCCGCCTCGGCGCTGATGCGCGGAGGGGTGATGGTGAAAGACGGCGGCGCGCTGGAGCGCATCGCCCGCATCGACACCGCCCTGCTCGACAAGACCGGCACGCTGACTCTGGGCCGCCCCATGCCCGATGGCGCGGTGCTGGATGGCCTGCCGGAAGATGCCGCGCAGGTGGCTTTGGCGCTGGCCAGCCACTCGCGCCATCCGCTGAGCCGTGCGCTGGTGGAAGCACTGACGGTACGCGGCGTAAAGGCAGCGAAACTGGCCGATGTGGTCGACGTGCCCGGCGAGGGCGTGCGCGCGCTCTGGCAAGGTCAGCGCGTGGCGCTGCGCCGCCCTGACGGCGCAGCAGCTTCGCGCGGCATGGTCTGCGTTTTAGATATCGAGAACCGTCCTGCTTGGCTGATCCCCTTTGCTGACAGGCTTCGCCCCGATCACCAGCGCGCTATCGGCTGGCTGCGCGATCTGGGCATTTCCGCAGAAATCCTCTCGGGAGACCGGGGGCAATCGGTGGTCGATACCGCTTGCGCCACCGGCCTCTTCGCCCGCGCCGGGATGACGCCCGAGGGCAAGCAGCAGGCCATCGCCATGCTGCGCAACATGGGCCACCGCGTGCTGATGGTGGGCGACGGGCTCAACGATGGTCCGGCGCTGGCGGCGGCGGATGCCTCCATCGCGCCGGGCAGCGCCAGCGATGTCGGGCGGCAGGCGGCGGACTTCGTCTTTATGGGCGACTCGCTGCTGGCTCTGCCGCGCGCCGTGGCAGGCGCGCGCGCCACCATGCGCGTGGTGCGCCAGAACTTCGCGCTGGCCATTGGCTACAATGCGCTGGCGGTGCCCTTGGCGATCTTCGGCTTTGTCACCCCGTTGCTGGCGGCGGTTGCCATGTCCACCTCCTCGCTGATCGTCATTGGTAATTCGCTGCGGCTGGCGCTGCCAGCCCGCTGGAACCAGGAGGAAGCGGCATGACGGGCCTTGCCTTTCTGATTCCCGTGGCGCTGCTGATGGGGCTGGGCGGACTCTGGGCTTTTTTCTGGGCTTTGCGCTCCGGCCAGTTCGAGGATCTGGACGGCGCCGCCGCCCGCATCCTGATCGAGGATGAGGGCGAGGCATGACGCGCGCCAGACTCATCGCCCTCTTCGGTCTGATCGCTTTGTTTCCTGCTGCGGTGGGCGCTGCTCCGCATGCGGCAGACGGGCGCAATGTTGCGGTGCCGCTGTGCTCTGGCGATGGTATTGTGCGCAGCATTTCGGTGCCGATCGGCCATGGCGATGTACCGGGTGCGGAGCAGCCCGGATGCTGTGCGAAAGGATGCCATAACGGCCATGCGCGCAAGCGTGGCAGAGGCGGGAAAACTCCGCGCTGATCTTGATCGGGCGCAAGGATGGCGCACCGCGCGTCTGGCAGAAGGGATGCATGACGATGCTTGTCTGGCCCTATTACCCCGATCTGCTGGCGCGACCCGTGCCGCGCTACACCAGCTTTCCCACGGCGGCGGAATTCGCGCCGCTTGGGGGCAGCGCTCTGGGGGAGGCGCTGGATGACACCTCGGGCGATATTTCGCTCTATCTCCACATCCCCTATTGCGAGCAAATCTGCTGGTATTGCGGTTGCAACACGGGCGCGGCCAACCGGCAGGGGCGGCTGACATCCTACCTCGATGCGCTGGCGCGGGAGATCGCGCTGGTGGGCGCAAGGCTGGATGGCCGGGTCAAGGTGAAGCGTGTGGCCTTTGGCGGCGGCAGCCCCAACGCCATCAGCCCCACGCAATTTGTGCGGCTGGTCGATGCGATCACGCTGCATTTTTCGCTGGCCGATCCGGCGTGGTCGATCGAACTCGATCCGCGCACCATGACGCGCGACTGGGCTCAGGCCATGAGCGCGGTGGGCATCAGCCGCGCCAGCCTTGGCGTGCAGACCTTCGCCCCGCGCCTGCAGGCCGCCATCGGCCGCGTGCAGAGCGACGCGGTGATCGAGAGCGTGACCGATATGCTGCGCGAGGCGGGCGTCACCTCGCTGAACTACGATCTGATGTATGGCCTGCCGGGCCAGACATGGGATGATCTGGAGGCCTCCCTGGCCCGGACGGCTGAACTGGGCGCGGATCGCGTCGCGCTTTTCGGCTATGCCCATGTGCCGCATCTGCTGCCGCGCCAGCGCCGCATCGAAGCCGCCGCCTTGCCGGGTCAGGAGGAACGCTTCGCCATGGCGGCGCGCGGCTATGCCTCTCTGGTTGAAACAGGCTATCGCCCCGTGGGTTTCGACCATTTCGCCCGCCCCGGCGACCCCATGGCGCAAGCCGCTTTGGGTGGCAGGCTTCACCGCAACTTTCAGGGCTTCACCGATGATGCCGCGCTGGTGCTGATCGGGCTGGGCGCCTCGGCCATTTCCAGCTTTCCCCAAGCCCTGATCCAGAACGAGAAAAATGCCGGGCGCTACCGCATGCTGCTTTCGCAAGACCGGCTGACCGGCGGCCACGGCATCCTGCGTTCCGACACCGACCGCGCGCTGGGCGCCATCATCGAGCAGATCCTCTGCCATGGCCGCGCCCGCATCGGCGGCGATCTGGCCATGCAGCATGCCGCCGCTCTCGCGCCCTTTATGGAGCGCGGGCTCGTCGATGTGGAGGCGGGCCTGCTCACCATGCTGCCCGGCGGCCTGCCCTATGCCCGCAGCATCGCGGCCATCTTCGATCCCTACAGACAGGACAACACCCGCCGCTTCAGCTCGGCGGTGTAGCTTGACCGCTGCCCCGCCATGGCTAGAACGCGCCCATGGCCAAAGCTGATCGTCTCGACCGCCTCGACAAGCAACGCATCGATTGGGAGGCGGACTACCGCGCCGCCCTGATCGAGGCCCTGAAGGTGGCCGCCGCAGGCCAGTGGGGCCTCTTCGATCACCGCGCCGACAAGGTTGCCCGTAAGGCCGTCGCCCCGACCATCGAGGCGCTGGAGGATTTGGCCCACAGCATCGACGAAGCCCGCGAGACGCTGTTCCTTGAGCCCTTCGAACTGCATCGCGAATTT
This sequence comes from Novosphingobium rosa NBRC 15208, assembly GCF_001598555.1. Lineage (GTDB taxonomy): Bacteria > Pseudomonadota > Alphaproteobacteria > Sphingomonadales > Sphingomonadaceae > Novosphingobium > Novosphingobium rosa. The sequence goes on along the minus strand of NZ_BCZE01000065.1, from coordinate 14,096 downwards.
CTGGCCGCGCGGGGCCCGGTGGCCTCCAACGCAGTAGGCGAGCCGAAGCAGGCGCGGGCCTGGCTGGATCGATTGGCGGCAGAGAAGGATTAAGGAAGATGCGAGCGTGTAACACCCTCGCATCTTCTTCAAACCTTGCACCCAAAAAAGGGCGGCCACCCACAAGCAGCCGCCCTGAAGTTGGGGAGAAATCCTTCACGACGGAAGGAACGATGGGGACGCTTGAGGCCGAGACCCCATCTGTCCGGAACCCCCGATCCGAGGCCCCCATCGTGGCATTGCGGATTTGCCGGGTGACGCCTCCGCCATGCGTGAGATCGTCCTAGGCCAGCGCCGCAGCGCCGGCCTTGATCGCGGTCAAATTCAGCGCGAGGCGAGGTCGGTCAGCGTCTTGGGCGTCAGCACCTGAGGCAGGCTTTGAGGTGTCGAAGCGGCTCCGCGGCCATACCAGACATAGAGCGGCACGCCTGCCGCGCCGCGGGTTGTCAGATAGCGGGTGATGGCCGGATCGCGGCGCGTCCAGTCGCCTTTCAGCACCACCACGCCGGCCTTGGCGAAGGCGTCGCGGGTGGCTTCGCGCTCGATGGCGACGCGCTCGTTGACCTTGCAGGAGAGGCACCAGTCGGCGGTGAAATAGGCGAAGACGGGATGGCCTTGCGCCAGCGCCTGATCCAGCGCCTGCTGGCTGAAGGGCTGGGTGGGGAGCAGGCCCTCGGCCTCGGCGGAGGGCGCATGGACGGTGCGTGGCAGGAACGTGGCGGCACACAGGGCCAGCACGGCGATCTGCCCCAGCGCCTGCAGTCCGCCGCCCAGCGTCACGCGCTGGGTGCGGCCCAGATTCGTCAGGATGCCGACCAGCACGATGGCGAAGACAAGGCATGCGCCCGCGAAGCTCCATCCGCCAAGGCGGCTGGCCAGCCAGAACAGGCCCAGCGCGGTCAGGCCCATGGGCACGGCCATGGCCTTCTTGAACCAGCCCATCCACGGGCCGGGCTTGGGCAGGGCGCGGCGCAGCGCGGGGATATAGGCGATGGCGAGGAAGGGCAGGGCAATGCCGAAGCCCAGCGCCACGAACAGCAGCATCGCCGGGGCGAAGGGCAGCAGCACCGCCGCGCCCATCGCGCCCGCCATGAAGGGCCCGGTGCAGGGGGTGGCGACGAAGGCGGCGAGCAGCCCGGTGATGAAGGCCCCGCGCGCGGTGTTGCGCTTGCCGGGCAGGGCGCCGCCCTGCGAGGCGAAGCTGGGGGTCAGGAATTCGAACAGGCCCAGCAGATTGGCGGTGATCGCCACGGCCAGCAGCAGCAGCGCGGCCACCACGCCGGGCTCCTGCAATTGAAAGGCCCAGCCTACCTGCTGACCGCCCGCGCGCAGCGCCAGCAGCAGGGCGCCAAGCCCGGCGCAGGTGACGATGACGCCCGCCGAATAGGCCAGCCCTTCCACGCGCGCTTCGGCTTCGCTCTCGCCCGCGCGGGCAAGGCTCAGCGCCTTGAGGCTGAGGATCGGGAAAACGCAGGGCATGATGTTGAGCAGCAGCCCGCCCGCAATCGCCGCCAGCACCAGCAAGGGCAGGGGTGAGGGCTTGGGCGGGGCATCCGTGGCGGCGGTGTCGATGGGCGTGCCATCCGTGGGCACCGGGCCCGGCACGGCGGCGATGGTCAGCCCGTCGCCATTGCGGTTGAGGCGCAGCACGGCGTTGAAGCCCGCCGGATTGGCGGCGGCGCCCTGCGCGCGTTTCAGCGTGACGATCAGCGTGTCGCCGGAGCGGGCGAAGCTTTGAGGCGCGGCATAATCGATGGCGCGCTCGTCGGCGGAGAAGACATGCGGGCGCTCCAGCGTGGCGCTGGCGGGGAAGGGGATGCCAAGGCGCAACGTGTCGCCCTGCACCGCGATATGCGCCTGAGAACCCAGCGGCGCGGGCAGCTTGGCGCGCCATGCGTCGAAGCGGGCGTCATGCTGCGCGGGGAAGGCCGAAATCTTCAGCGTGGTGGAAAGATCGGCGCTTTCGGGCACGCAGATCTGCTCGGTGCAGGCCAGCCACTCGGCCTTGACCGAGATGGGCAGGGTGCCGCCCGGCCTGGCGTCGGCGGGCACGGTGAAGGGCACCAGCAGCGCATAGTCCGACTGATAGACATGGTTCATCAGCCCGCCGACCACCAAAGTCTCGGGCACCGGATATTGCGGCGTGCCCGCGCTGGCGCCGGCGGGCAGATGCCATGTCAGCTGCAGCCCGAGGCCCGCGTCGCCCGGATTGAGCCAATAGCCGTGCCAGCCCTGCGAGGGATGCATATCCAGCGCCAGCGTGGTGGCCTGCCCGGGCTGCACGGTGTTTTCCGCCACCAGTTGCGCCGCGATATGGTTGGGCGCCGCGGCTTGCGCCTGGGCCATGCCGATGGCGAAAGCCGCCAGCAGCGCCATGCTCCATGCGATCAACCGATGTGTCAGACTTTGCAGTGCAATCGGCAGGAAGGGGTGGCGTGATGGCAGGCGGACTGGCATGGGGAACTCCGGACAGGCAGGGCGCTTTCGCAACCGCGAAACATCGCGCTGTCATGCAATGATGGCATGCATCTGCCGCCGTCGCCAGAATTTTGCAAGGAAAGCTCTGTGTCTCCTATCAATTCACTAGGAATTTCTTGTGCGCGAGCCCTGCGAGCCCGCCGTTCGGGCGTTGCGCTGCTGGCTTTGCTGGCCACGCTGGGCGGCTGCACGCAGGACCATCCCCGTCTCACGCCTGTGGCCCAAAGCGCCCCCGCGCCCGAACCGACCGCGCCCCCGAAGCTGGTGGTGGCGATCTCCATCGATCAGTTTTCCGCCGACCTCTTCGCGCAATACCGCCAGCATTTCACCGGCGGCTTTGCGCGGCTGATGCAGGGCGCGGTCTTCCCCAGCGCCTTCCAGAGCCACGCCGCCACCGAAACCTGCCCCGGCCATTCCACGCTGCTGACGGGCGCTCACCCCAGCCGCACCGGCATCATCGCCAACAACTGGTTCGATCTGGACGCGAAACGCGCCGACAAGCGCGTCTATTGCGCCGAGGATGAGAAAGACCCGCAATCCTCGGTGGAAGACCCGGTGGTCTCGGCAGTGCATCTGCGCGTGCCCACGCTGGGCGAGCGGATGAAAGCCGCCAATCTGGCGACGCGCAATGTGGCTGTGTCCGCCAAGGACCGCGCCGTGGTGATGATGGGCGGCCACACCATCGATGAGGGCTATTGGTGGAAGGGCGGGGCCTTCACCACCTTCCGTGGCCGCGAGCTGGCCCCCGCCGCCGTGGCGGAGAACGCCACCACCGCCGCGCTGATCGCCAGCGGCGCGCCCGAGCTGCCGATCCCCGCATGGTGCCAGCCGCGCGACCGCGCCATCGAGGCGGGCGAGGCCGTGGTGGGCACCACGCGCTTCACCGTGGAGAAGGGCATGGCCGATACGCTGCGCGTCTCGCCGCGCATGGATGGGGCGACGCTCGATCTGGCGGCGCGGCTGGCCAGCGATATGGCGCTGGGCAAGCGCGATGCCACCGATCTGCTCTCGGTCAGCCTTTCAGCGACCGACTACATCGGCCACGCCTATGGCAGCGAGGGTGTGGAGATGTGCGTGCAGATGGCGCAGCTCGATGCGCAGCTGGGCGCTTTCTTCAACCGGCTCGATGCGATGGGGTTGGATTATGCGGTGATGCTCTCGGCGGACCATGGCGGGCTCGACACGCCCGAGCGTCTTGCCGAGCAGGGGCTGCCGCGCGCGGGCCATGTCGATGTGGCGTTGGCGCCCAACCGACTGTCGGCGGTGATCGCGGGCAAGCTGAACATCAAAGCCGCCAGCCCGATCATCCGCGCCGACGGGCCCTTTGGCGATTATTACATCAGCCACGATCTCACCCCCGCCCAGCGCGACAAGGTGCAGGACGCGCTGGTCGCGCTGCTGAAAGCCCATCCGCAGGTGGCCTATGTCTTCACCAGGGAGGAGATCGCCCGCACGCCCTTGCCCGCCGCTAACCCGCAGGACTGGACGATGCGCGAACGCGCCCGCGCCTCCTTCGATCCCGAGCGGACGGGCGATGTCTATGTGATGCTCAACCGCGCGGTGGTGCCGATTATCGCGGCCCGCCCCGGCTACACCGCCACCCACGGCAGCCCCTATGATTACGACCGCCGCGTGCCACTGCTGTTCTGGCGCAAGGGCCTGCCCGGCATGGAGCAGCCCCAGCCGGTGGAGACGGTGGACATCGCCCCCACGCTGGCTGCGCTGATCGGGCTGAAGGTGCCTCAGGGCGCTTTCGATGGCCGCTGTCTGGATATCGATGGTGGACCGGGCAACTCCTGCGTGCCAAAGTAACGAACCCCCAAACACCGGTTGGCTGTCGGCACATCATCACCTAAGGGGTTGGCCATGAGCACTGCGAACACTGAGAACTCGCCCGGTCATCATCAGGATTCGGGGGATCACCGCGATCTGGTTATTCTGGGTGGCGGCCTCGTAGGCATGACGCTGGCGCTGGCCGCCGCGCGCAACGGCATCACGGCCCATGTGATCGAGCGCGCCGACCCCGCCGACCTCACAGCCGAGGGCGCCGATGGCCGGGCCTCGGCGATTTCCTCGGCCAGCTGGAACCTGTTCCGCCATATCGGGCTGGAAGAGGCGCTGAAGGATCTGGGCTGCCCCATCGAGGCCATTGCCGTCACCGATGCCATGCGCCCGGGCCGCATCGACTTCCGCCCCAAGCCCGATGAGGGCACGCTGGGCCGCATGTTCGCCAACCGCGACATCCGCCTCGCCCTCTTCGAGGCCGCCCGCCACGAAACCAACATCGCCTGGCATACCCGCGTGGAAGCCGTGAAGCGCGAGCGCGGCGATCACGGCGTGGCCGTGACGCTCAGCGATGGCCGCGTGGTGAAAGGCAGCCTGCTGATCGGCGCCGAGGGCCGCCGCTCGCCCAGCCGCGACGAGGATGGCATCGGGCTGGTGGCGTGGGATTATAGCCACCGCGCCATGGTCACGGGCCTGATCCACGAAAAGCCGCATGACGGCGTGGCCTGGGAAATCTTCTACTCCGCCGGGCCTTTCGCCCTGCTGCCCCTGCGCGACCTGCCCGATGAAGATGGCAAGGGGGTTCGGCACCGCAGCGCGCTGGTCTGGACCGTGCCCGAGAAGGACGCCAAGGGCGTGATCGGCATGAGCGACGTCGCCTTCATCGCCGAAGTCTCCAAGCGGATGGACGGCCTCTATGGCAAGGTGGAACTGAGCGCGCCGCGCATGTCCTATCCGCTCTCCTACCAGAACGCCACGCGCATCACCGGGCATCGCCTCGCGCTGGTGGGTGACGCCGCTCACGGTATGCACCCCATCGCCGGGCAGGGCCTGAACCTTGGCCTGCGCGATGTGGGCGCGCTGGTGGAAGTGCTGACGGAAGGCATGCGCATCGGGCTGGAGGCTGGCGACGCGCAGCTCTTGAAGCGCTACGAGAACTGGCGCGCGCTGGACAACTTCACCACCATGAGCGTGATGGACGGCATCGTGCGCCTGTTCGGCGTGCCGGGCCGCACGGCCAGCGCGGTGCGCCGTCTGGGCATGGGCGCGGTGCAGCGCATGCCGATGCTGAAGCGCTTCTTCATGAATGAGGCGCGCGGGATGAGCGGGAAGCTGCCTTCGATCCTGCAGGCTTGAAGAAGGAATAAGCAGGGGGTGTTACACCCCCTGCACCCCCATGACGTCTCCCGACACGAAGCAAGCGCATGGGGATGGCCTTGCGCCAACGTCCCGCCGCCGGAGGCAGTTTATTCCCTGCGGGGCGGCGAGGTCGGGCGCAAGGATCGTGCGCCACTGCCGCTTCGTCGGGAGACGTTATGGGAGCGCGAGGGGATAATCCCCTCGCTTTTCCTCTTCCTTACTAAACCCCTTTAAATATCGCCTTTAATGCTCTCACTCGGTTCAGGCGCGGGCGTAGGGCTGGGCGTTCCCGTGGCCGAAGCGCCGGGCGTCTCCAGCGGGCTGGGCTGAGCGATTTCTCGCCCGGCGCCATCGTGCAGGGTTTTCGGCTCCAGCAAAGCGGTCGTCTCGATCGCGTCCAGAGCGCGCTGGGCGGTATCGTAGCGCTGCGTCTGCGCGATCCAGTCAGACGCCATGGACGCGCCCGGCATCAGGCGCACGTCCGCGATGGCGTCCTCCACCTTGCCCTCCTGCAAGGCCACGCGGGCGTGATCCAGCCGCAAACGCGGGTCGGGCGCGGCAGAGGGGCTTTCGTGGCGCAGCACGAAGAGGTCGGCGAATTCGCGCTTCACCCGCGCCCAGCCGCTTTCGGTGGGGGGCGATTTCGCCAGCATCGGGCCCAGCGCCTCAAGGCGCGCGGTCAGGCGGTCGAGGGTGACGGGGTCATGCGCGAAGGTGATGATGGTGGCCACGGCATCGGGCTGGGCGGCGCCGAAGCGCAGCTTCAGCTGATCTTCGAGGTAACCGAGCGGCGCGCCTTTCTGTACCAGACGGCGGGTGGCGAAAGCCACCAGCAGCGCCTCGGCGCGGGCGGCATTGCCGGAGGCGGCGGCGGCTTCGAGGTCGAGCTTGTCGAGCTTCTGCTCCAGCCCGGCGACGCGTTCCTCCATCGCGCCCTGCGTCTGGGCGAGGGCGGCGCTGGAGGGCTGGGGAGGCGTGGGCGCGGCCACGGGGGCGGGCTCGAAACTCCATGGGGCGATGCCGAATCGGCTCAGCCAGCCTTCATGGGCGACCTCGCCCATGGCCACGGCTCCGGCGCCAAAGCCCACCAGCATCGTCAGCACCAGCAGCGGCCAGCGGCGCGGGCGTGGGTAGCCCGCAGCACCTTTGGGCGCTGTTTCTGTTGGCTGATTCGGAAAATCCTCGATCAAACTATTCTATCCCCACAGGCGGCGCGAGAGTGTGGCACAGTTGTGACGCCAGCGCCAGCAGGCTGCGATCCTCGGGGTTGGGCGCGGTGTGGATGGAGCCCCAGCCTTGCCCTGCCGCCGCAGTCACGCGTGAGCCGATGGTGGCGAGATGCAGGCGCTGGCGGGGCAGCGCCAGACGGTCGATCTCGGCAGCGAAATGGCTGGCGGCCTGCGCGGAGTGCAGCGCAACCACCACGGCGGGCAGGGCATGGGTCAGGATCAGGCGCGCGATGGCGGAGGGCAAGGGCAGCGGCACGGCGCCATAGACCACGCGCTCGATCAGGCTGACATGGGGCGGCGGGCAGAGCGCCACCCGCTCCTGCCCGGCGAGGCGCAGCAGGCGGGGGTGTGCGATGGGCACGCCATCGAGGACCGATTGCAGGCCGCCGCTGCCGATGGCGGCCACCTGCAGCCCGGCTTTCAGGGCGGCCTGTGCCGTGGCCTCGCCCACGACATAGGCGGGCTTGGCGGCATAGGCGGCCAAGGCTGGCCCGGCATGGCGCAGGGCATTGGCGCTGCCGATCAGCAGAGCGTCCACCCCGGCGGGATCGGGGGCCTGCCATGCGAAGACCTCGATGGCGAAAAGCGGAGTCGCTACTGCCTGCACCCCCAGCGTTGCGGCGGTGGCGCAACTGGCGGCATTGCCCGGTTCGGGCCGCAGGATCAGCAGCGGGGGTATCAACTTCCGGGGCCGGAGAAATGATCGGTGATCGTGGAGGGCGAGCGCTCCAGAAGATCGCGCGCTAGTGCCGTGACGGGGGCGTGATCGCCGGGGGTGAAGCGGGTTTCCCCTGCCACGCGCTGCGCGCCATCGGGGCTGAAGAGCGCGGCGGAGAGGTGGATCTGCTCGCCTTCGAGGCCCGCCTCTGACCGCGTCAGCACGGCCAGCGCGCTGTGGCAAGTGCCGCCCAGTGCGGCCAGCAGGGCGCGTTCGGCCAGCACGGCGTGGCGGCTGGGGGCGTGGTCGATGGCGGCGAGCAGGGCGATGGTGGCGGCATCGTCGCTGCGGCATTCCACGGCGATGGCCCCTTGGCCCGAAGCGGGCAGGAAGGCCGCTTCATCCAGCGGCGTGCCCACATTCTCATGCCCAAGCCGGTTGAGCCCGGCCATCGCCAGCAGCGTGGCATCGGCCTCTCCGGCCTCCAGCTTGCCCAGACGGGTGGCGACATTGCCGCGAAAGGGCACAATCTGAAGGTCAGGGCGCAGATGGAGCATCTGCGCCGCCCGGCGCGGCGCGCAGGTGCCAAGCCGCGCGCCCTGCGGCAGCGCCTCGACAGACGCCGCGCCGACCAGGCAGTCGCGCACATCCTCGCGCGGCAGGATGGCGGCCATGGCCAGCGCATCGGGGCGGATCGTTTCGACATCCTTCAGGCTGTGGACGGCAAAATCGATCTCATGCTCATGCAGCCAGCCGTCTAGCTCCTTGGTCCACAGCGCCTTGCCGCCGACATCGGCGAGCGGGCCTTTGATCCTGTCCGCGCTGGCGGTGACAGGAACGATGGTGATGGCATCCTCATCCCAGCCATGGGCGGCGCACAGGCGGGCGCGCACCTCATGCGCCTGGGCAATGGCCAGCGGCGAGGCGCGGGTGCCAAGGCGCAGGCTGCGGTCCGGCGCGGAGGAGTGTGGCATAAAGGTTGCGGTTTTCGGGGCTGGATGCGTATCGACCATGGGCGCTTGTGCTAATGGGCAATCTCGCTAAGGGGAAGCGGCTGAGCAGCACCTTCTTTGCAAAAACCGGCCCAATCCCGGAAAATTGTGGGCCAGCTTCGGAAAAACGACGTCTTGACGATCATTCTCGGCATAGAATCCTCCTGCGATGAAACCGCCGCCGCGCTGGTCAGCGACGGGCGGGTGATCCTTGCCCAGCATATTGCCAGTCAGGATGAGCAGCACCGCCCCTATGGCGGCGTGGTGCCCGAGATCGCCGCGCGCGCCCATGCCGAGCGGATCGCCCCCATGATCGAGGCCACGCTGGCCGATGCTGGCATGTCTCTGGCCGATGTCGATGCCATTGCCGCCACGGCGGGCCCGGGGCTGATCGGCGGGGTGATGGTCGGGCTGGTGACGGCCAAGGCCTTGGCGATGGCCAGCGGCAAGCCCTTGCTGGCGGTCAATCATCTGGAGGGGCATGCGCTTTCGCCGCGTCTGGCGGATGGCGAATTGTCTTTCCCTTACCTGCTGTTGCTGGTGAGCGGCGGCCATTGCCAGATCCTTTGGGTCGAGGGCGTGGGGCAGTACAGGCGCCTTGCCACCACCATCGACGATGCGCTGGGCGAGGCCTTCGACAAGACCGCCAAGATCCTGGGTCTGGGCTATCCCGGTGGCCCGGCAGTGGAACGTCTGGCCGCCACGGGCCATGCCAAAGCCGTGCCTCTGCCACGCCCCCTGCTGGGCAGCGCCGAGCCGCATTTCTCCTTCGCTGGCCTGAAAAGCGCCGTGCTGCGGGCCAGGCAGGCGGGGGGGCATGCCGATGCCGACATCGCCGCCGCCTTCCAGCAGGCCGCCATCGATTGCGTGCTGGACCGGCTGAAGCGCGCCATGGACGCTCTGGGCGAGCAGCTTGGCCGCGCCGATGCTCTGGTGGTGGCGGGCGGCGTTGCGGCCAATAAGGCGATTCGCGGCAGCCTTGAAACTCTGGCTGGCGAGCGGGGCCTGCGCTTCGTCGCGCCGCCGCTTGCGCTCTGCACTGATAATGCCGCCATGATCGCCTGGGCGGGACTGGAACGATTCGGAACCGGGGTGAGTGACGGACTGGATGTGGCCGCAAGGCCGCGCTGGCCGCTCGATCCGGATGCCAGCCCGGTGCGCGGGGCAGGGGTGAAGGCATGACCGGGATTTTCTCCGTGGACGCCCGGATCGGCGTGATCGGCGCGGGCGCCTGGGGCACGGCGCTGGCCACCATGCTGGCCGCTGACGGCACGCCTGTCGCGCTGTGGGCGCGCAGCCCGGCGCTGGCCGAAGAGATCAACGCCGCCCGCGTCAACAGCGCCTATCTCAATGGCGTCACGCTGGCGCGCACCATTGCCGCCACCAGCGATCTGGCCCTGCTGGCCGACAAGCCAGTGCTGCTGGTCGTCTGCCCGGCGCAGCATCTGGGCAAGGTGCTGGCCGGTCTGCCCGCCAGTTCCACCCCGCGCGATCTGGTGCTCTGCGCCAAGGGGATCGAGGCCGGCTCGGGTCGGTTGATGAACGATGTGGCGCGCGCCGCCGCGCCGAATGACCGTCTGGCGGTGCTGTCCGGCCCCACCTTCGCGCGCGAGGTGGCGATGGGCCTGCCCACCGCCATCACCCTGGCCTGCGAAGAGGGCGAGCCTCAGTGGCAGCGCCTGTCCGCGGCCATCGCGCGCCCGGCCTTCCGCCCCTATTATTCCGACGACATCACCGGCGCGGAAATAGGAGGCGCGATCAAGAACGTGCTGGCCATCGCCTGCGGCGTGGTCGAGGGGCTGGGGCTGGGCGAGAACGCCCGTGCCGCCCTGATCGCGCGCGGCTATGCCGAAATGGCGCGCTTCGGCGCGATGAAGGGCGCGCGGCCTGAGACGCTCTCGGGCCTCTCGGGCATGGGCGATCTGGTGCTGACCTGCGCCAGCCGCGCCAGCCGCAACTATGCGCTGGGCTATGCGCTGGGGCAGGGGATGACCATGGCCGAGGCGCTGGCCGGCAAGGCCACCGTGGCCGAGGGTTCGCACACCGCCCCGGTGCTGCGCGATCTGGCGCAGGCCTCGGGCACCTCCATGCCGATTGTCGAGGCCGTCTGCCGCCTGCTGGCCGGGGAAGCGCCCGCCCATGCCGTGGTGACCGATCTGCTGGCCCGCCCGCTCAAGGCCGAACAGGCCGGACGGGAGCGCGGTGACTGATCCGATGCCTCACAGTGCTTCCCCCCACACTGCTCCGCCTGCTCCTGTCGATCCTCTCCCGCCTGCGGACGGGGGCGATGGCAAACAGGATATGGCCGCGCTGGCCAAAGGCGGACGGACCAATTTCCTCGGCTTTTTGATGCGGCTGGCGGGGAACATTCCGTTCCTCTTCATCGCCGGGCGGCTTTATGGCGCGGCCTCGCTGGGGCGCTATGCCTATGCCTTGATCATCGTTCAGTTCGCGGCGATGCTCTGCACGCTGGGCCAGAAGCGCGGCATCGCCCAGCAGCTGGCCGAGGGAAAGCATCACCCCGCCAACATCGTGGCGAACAGCCTGCTGCTCTCGCTGATGCTGTCGACAGTGGCGGCGCTGTTCCTGTGGTTCGTGCCCGCGCCGATGTTCCCCAGCGGCAATTACAGCGATCTCGATCGGCTGCTGGTGCTGACGATCTTTCCCACCGCCTTTGGCGACATCGTGCTCTCCGCGCTGGCCTATCGCTACGATATCGCCACCACGGTGCGGGCGCGCTCGATTGTCGAGCCGTGGTCGCTTTCGATCACCGCCGGGCTGCTGTATCTTGTCGGCACATGGACATGGTTCGACGGGATGAAGGAAAGCGGCCTGTCGCTGGCCTATATCGTCTCGATCATCGCGTCGGCTTTGGCGATGGTTCGGCCCTTGATCCGCTCCTATGGCTGGCCGAAGCTGTGGCGGCCTCACCCGCTGCACATCGGCCGTCTGGCGCTGGACAATGCCCCGCTGGCCGTGGCCGACGCCGTGGAATGGGGCACGCGCAAGCTCGATATCGCCATTCTGGGCATCTTCGCCACGCCGACCTCGGTGGGCGTCTATTATGTGGCGCAGCAGTTCGCCAGCCTGCCGCAAAAGCTGAAGACCAGCTTTGAGCCGATCCTTGGCCCCGTCATCACCCGTAATCTGAAAGAACAGAATTACGCGGGGATCGCGCGGCAGGTCTGTCAGGTGGGCTTCTGGATTACCGCCGCGCAGGCGGGCATCGCACTGGCCTTGGGCATTCCCGGGCGCGGCGTGCTGGGGCTGACCGGCCCGCAATTTGTCGGCGGCCTGGGCGCTTTGTGCTTCCTGCTGGGCGCGGAAGTGGGCGCGGCGACGGCGGTGGTTTCCGAAGCGGCGCTGATTTACATCGCCCCCATGCGCAACCTCTTCGTCTCGGTGGCGACCATCGCCCTGCAGGCGGTGCTGACCGTGGCGGGCATGTATGTGGACCGCGCCTTCGGGCTTGACGAGATGGATCAGGCCAGCAGCGCGGCGGGCGCCCTGATGGTGACGCTCTCGATCGCCTCCATCGTCAAGTCGCAGATGCTGGCGCGGAGTCTGAAAATGCCGATCAGCACCTGGCGCTGGCCGCTGGTGGGGGCTGCCGTGGTGGCCTCGCTGGTGGGCTGGGCCATCGTGACATGGCTACCCGAGGCGTGGCAGATCGGCTTTGGCGTGCCCGCCATTCTGGCCAGCTATTGCGCGGTGATCTGGCATTTCGGCTTCGGCCCCGATGACCGCATGCTGTTCCGCCGCCAACCCGCCGCGCAGGAGCAGACCGGCTGATGGGCTGGCCCCGCGTTCTGGCTCGCTGGGCGCTGGGGCTGGGCGGATTGGCGCTGTCCGTGGGCATCGGTCTTGGCGATGAGGCCAGCCAGGGCGGTGCGATGGTCGGCTGGCTGAACGGCGAGGCCATGCGCGCGCTTGCCGCATCGGGCGGCGGCGATGTCCATGCCCGGTTTCAGGACCGCAACGGCTGGTTCACCCGCCACGCCATGCTGAGCGGCGGCGATGCCCTGCCGGACACTCTGCGCGCGCATCTGGCTCAGGCCGTGGCCGCCGTGCCCGGCATGGGCGGCGTCCATTGGGCCAGCGGCAGCCATAACCACGCCGCCGCCGCGCCCACTGAAAACCGTGATTGCGCGGGCGACGTGACCGCCATCCTCAAAAGCCGCAGCATCCGCTTCGCCGATTCCAGCGCTGCCATCGATCCCGCCAGCCGCCGCGCTCTGGACGAAGTCGCCGCCGCGCTGCGCCCCTGCGCGGGCAGCGTGATCGCCATCACCGGCCACACCAACGCCAGCGGCGACGAGGGCTTCAACCTGAACCTTTCGCATGAGCGGGCCCTTGCCGTGCGCTATGCTCTGGGCCAGCGCGGCATCGATATCGCCGATCTGCGCGCGCGGGGCATGGGCTCGGCCCGCCCCGTGCCCGGCCTGACACCAGAAGACGTGGCCAACCGCCGTATCGAGTTTTCGGTGATCGCCCCCGTCAGCCTTGAGCCGACTCTGGTCGACCAACCCGGCGCGGAACCCGCGCGTGGCGGCGATGCGCTTTCTCCCATGCCGCTGTGGCTGGAAATTGCCGCTTTGTCGGCCTTGACCTATAGTCTGGGGCTGGGCATCGGATGGGCGCTGTGGGTGCGGCGCATCCGCCCTGCCTGACACAGATTACTTGCAAGGACTCCGGCAATGCAGACGATAATCCAAACCAACGCCCTGGCCTTCGGCATCGTGCTGGTGGTCGGGCTGATCGTGGCATGGCTGCTGTGGGGCCGCAAGAAACCGGTCCGCGAACGCCACCGCAGCGCCGACGTGCTGGACGAGGGCGCCGGCCCCGCCAAGCGCAACCAGGCCTTTATCGATGCCCCCAGCGCCGCGTCACGCGTGGACCTGCGCGAGGCGGCGGGCGTTTCGGCGGCCCTTGGCGGCAGCGGCGCGAATCTGGGTGGGCTGGGCGATGTGGCGGCCTTTGCCGCCGCCGCCGAGGTGGCTTCCGCGCATGAGGAAGTGGCTGAGGTGGTGACTGCTCCGGTGGTGCATGAGGTTGCGGCCACGCCTGCGCCTGCGCCTGCTGCTGCTCCCGCTGCGGGTGGTGATGATCTGACGCGGTTGAAGGGTGTTGGCCCCAAGCTCTCGACGCGGTTGAAGGAGCTGGGCGTGGTCAGCTTCGCGCAGATCGCGGGCTGGTCGGAGGCCGATCTGGCGGCGGTGGACGCTCAGCTGGGCACCTTCGCCGGGCGACCCAAGCGCGACAGCTGGATCGAGCAGGCCGGGTTTCTGGCGACTGGCGATGTGGCCGGGTATGAGGCCAAGTTCGGGAAGCTGTAAGGTTTGAGAAGGAAGAGAAGATGCGAGGGCCATCGCCCTCGCGCTCCCTTTCATGTCTTCGTTGCGCTTCGGGTTCGGCCTTAGGACAAGGTCGCCGCGCCGCAGGCTATAACGATGGAAAGGCGCCCGGGCTTCCTGCCTGCGGCGCCTTTTCGTTGCGCTGGTGGAGAGGTGGGGCGCTAGGTTTCGGCGCCACGGCCCTAAAAGTCGGGAGACGGAA
>NZ_BCZE01000064.1 GCF_001598555.1 Novosphingobium rosa NBRC 15208 | reverse complement strand
CCCCCGCCGATCCCGAGCAATACCGCCATAACGGCGGCTGGCGAAGGTTCGAAAGGCATGACGACAGCATCGCCATCGCCGGAGCCCCGCCGCGCCAGATCACCCTGCGCGCCAGCGTGCATGGCCCGGTGACGCTGCATGATCCTGCCCGCAACCGCGCGGTGGCGATTGCCAGCGTCCACCTTGGCAAGGGCGCCTCGACCATGCCCGCCATGGTGGCGATCAATCTGGCGCAGGGTTGGGACAGCCTGATCCGCGCCTTCGCCCATCATCCGCCACCGACCAACCTGCATTACGCCGACACCAGCGGCAACACCGGCTGGCACGCCATCGGCTATGCGCCCGAGCGCAAGACCCACAACGGGCTGCTGCCCGTGCCCGGCGATGGCGCTTTCGACTGGCAGGGCATCCGCGCCGTGAAGGATATGCCCAGTATCCTGAACCCCAGGGCGGGCTGGTTCGCCTCGGCCAATCAGGACAATGTGCCCGAGGGTTACACCGGGCCGATGGCGCACAGCTTCTCGGCCCCCTTCCGCTATCATCGCATCGAGGCCGTGCTGCCCGCCAAACCGCGCCAGACCATCGCCGACAGTGTGGCCTTGCAGCATGATATCCACTCCGAACCCGCGCTGCGCCTGCTGGCGCTGCTGCCGGCTCAAGCCGCAGGCGATGCCGGTCTGGCGCTCTCGATGCTGCGCAATTGGGATGGCGCCATCGCCGGCGACAAGGGCGCCCCCGCGCTTTACGAAATGCTGGTGAGCGCCTTGCAGCATCATCTGCTCGAAGCGCTGGTGCCCGAAGCCCTGCGCAAGCTGGTGCCGCTGGTGGACAGCGAGGCTTTGCTCACGCTGCTGGAACAGCCCGATCCGCGCCTTGGCCCAAATCCTGCCGCCGTGCGCGCGACCATGCTGGAACAGGCGCTGGGCGAGGCATGGCAGGCGGCGCGCAAAGCGCTGGGCGACGATCCCACAAGCTGGCGCTGGGACCGGCTGCACAAGGTGGTCATCACCCATCCCCTTGCCGCCATTCCGGAGATCGCCAAGGCCTTCCCGCCCATCGACACGGCAGGCACCGGCGGCGACACCAGCACCGTCATGGCCCGCTGGTATCGCCCCGGCGGCAGCTTCCATGTGGCGGGCGGGGCCAGCTATCTGATGGTGGTGGATGTGGGCGGCTGGGACAACAGCCTGTTCCTCAACCTGCCGGGACAATGCGCCGATCCACGCTCGCCTCATCGGCAGGATCTGTATGCGCCATGGATCGCCGGGCAGATGCAGCCGCTGCTGTTTTCGACCGAGGCGGTGAACCGCCACGCAGCGGCCCGCACGGTGCTGAGCGCAACTGGTGCCTGACCCTTATGAAGGCACCAAAAACCGCCGCCGTCCAGGCGAGACGAGCCCGACCCGAATGATGCCGCACATATCCATCCGCAGCGAAAGCCTGCCGCTTTCCCGCGCGTTCCGCATTTCTCGCGGGGCCAAGACCAGCGCCGATGTGGTGGTGGTTGAACTGGCTCTGGATGGAAAGATCGGGCGCGGGGAATGTGTGCCCTATGCCCGCTATGGTGAAAGCTGCCCGAGCGTGATCGCGCAGTTGGAGAATGTGCGCGGAGCAAACCTTGACCGCGCCACGTTGCAGCATCGGCTACCCCCCGGGGCGGCCCGCAATGCGCTGGATTGCGCCTTGTGGGATCTGGAGGCCAGACTTTCGGGCATCGGCGTGGCGCAGCGTCTGGGCATCGCCCTGCCCCCCGCCCTGCCCACAGCGCTGACCGTCACGCTCGATACGCCCGAAGCGATGGCGGCTCAGGCCCGGGCGCTGGGCACGGTGTCCCTCATCAAGATCAAGGTCGATGCTATGGCCCCTCTGGAGCAGATCCGCGCCGTGCGCCACACCGCGCCCGGGGCAAGGCTGATCGTCGATCCCAATGAGGCATGGTCGCCCGCCCTGCTGGCCGATGCTCTGCCCGAACTGGCGGCGTTGCGCGTCGATCTGCTCGAACAGCCGATCCCCGCCGCGCAGAGCGAAGCGCTGGCCGGGATCACCCCGCTGGTGCCGATCTGCGCCGATGAAGCCTGCCATACCAGCGCCGATCTGCCCGCATTGGTCGGCCTTTATCAGCTGGTGAACATCAAGCTGGACAAGACCGGCGGCCTGACCGAAGCCCTGACCATGCTGCGCGCCGCCCGCGAGCTGGGCTTTGGCGTGATGACCGGCTGCATGACGGCCTCGTCCCTGTCGATTGCGCCCGCCATGCTGATCGGCGCGCAATCGGACTTTTGCGACCTCGACGGCGCCATGCTGATGGTGCAGGACCGCCCCGGCGCCATGCCACTGCGCGACGGCCAGCTCTGGCCCGCATCGCAGGGATTCTGGGGCTGACGCAGCCCGCTTCCGATCCCGATCAACACCCACCCGCGCCCCTTTCCGCATTTTGACATCGCGCCTGTCATCAGCTATTTGCATTCGAATTCAAATGTCGCGCCATGGCCTGTCTCCGGTCCCATGCGGCAGAGAGGGAGAGATGCCATGAGCGATGCCACCAGCCTGCGTGACCAAAATTTTCGTGCCAAAAATTTTCGTGAACACCTGCAATCGGGCGCCACGCTGATCGGCACCTTCCTCAAGACCCCCTCGCCCATCGTCACCGAGGTGCTGACGCTGACCGCTCTCGATTGCCTGTGCATCGACGCCGAACACGCCCCCTTCGACCGCCTCGCCATCGACGGCAGCATCGCCATGGCCCGCGCCGCCGCCATGCCCATGCTGGTGCGCGTGCCCACCAGCAGCCCGGAGCATATTCTCAATGCGCTCGATTGCGGGGCGACCGGGGTGGTGGCCCCACATATCCGCTCCGCCGCCGAGGCGCAGGCCTTCGCCCGCGCCTGCCAGTATGGCGCGGGCGGGCGCGGCTATGCCGGTTCCTCGCGCGCGGCGCTTTACACCACGCGCGCCATGACCGACCATCTGGCGGGCAGCGCGGCGCAGACCGTCGCCATCGCCCAGATCGAGGATCCCGAAGCCGTGGAGGAGATCGACGCCATCGCCGCCGTGCCGGGCATCGACGCGCTCTTCGTGGGACGCGTGGATCTGACGGTAGCCTATGGCGCGGCCTCTCAGGACGATCCGCGCGTGGTCGCGGCGGTGGAGCGCATCTGCGAGGCCGGGCGGCGTCACAACCGCCGCGTGGGCATGTTTCTGGCCCGCCCGCAGGATGTGCCGCTGTGGGAGGCCAAGGGCGCCAGCCTGTTCCTGCTCGGATCGGATCACAGCTTTATGCTGCAGGGCGCGGCGCAGCTGCTGGCGCAGACCCGGCCATGATCGCGGTGTTGTCACAGGGCGGCGCGCGGGATGTTCTGACCCGCTGCTTGGGCCTGATCGCGCAAGAGGATGCCCGCTGGCATGCGATGCTGGCGCTTAATCCCCAGGCCGAGGCCGAGGCTTTGGCGGCAGATCACGCAGCAGCGCAAGGGCAAAACCTCGGCCCGCTGCATGGCGTGATGATCGCCGTGAAGGACAACATCGATGTCGCCGGGATGGCCACCACCTCGGGCTGCAAGGCTCTGGCGGGGGCGGTAGCGCCAGGCGATGCGCACGTGGTGGCGCGGCTGCGCGCGGCGGGGGCCATCGTGGTGGGCAAGGCCAATCTTTCGGAATTCTCCTTCGAGATCCGCTCGCGCAGTTCATTGGGCGGCGATGTGCTGTGCCCCTACGCCCCGGACAGCACGGCGGGCGGATCGAGTGGCGGATCGGCGGTGGCCGTGGCGCGCGGCTTTGCGATGGCCGCGCTGGGCACCGACACGGGCGGATCGATCCGCATCCCGGCGGCCTGCAACGGTCTGGTCGGGCTGCGCCCGGCCCATGGCATGCTCCCGCTTGAGGGCGTCGCGCCGCTGGCGCCCAGCACCGACACCATCGGGCCGATCACCCGCAGCGTGGCCGATGCCCGTCTGCTTTACACGGCCATGGGCGGACGCATCGGCGGCGATGGCGCGCCCCGGCGCGTGGGCGTGGTGCGGCAGGCTTTCGGTGAGGATCCGCGCATTCTCACGGCCTGCCAGCATGCGCTGGAGCGCTTGACACAGGCCGGGATCGAGCTGGTCGATCCGCTGATCCTGCCCGGGGTGGAGGCGTTGCTGGCCGGGCCGCATATCGTCGATGCCGAATTCGGCGCGGCCTTCGATGCGTATCTTGCCGGGCGGGCCGCCTCGGGCAAGGCCCCGGCTTCTCTGGCCGAGTTGGTGACAGGCGGCGCCTTCCTGCGCGACCACCGCGACAGCCTGATCCAGCGCATGGCCGCCCCCGCCGATGCGGCGGCGCCCATTCTGGCCCGCCACCGCGATTTGGCCGCCATGCTGCGGGCCGTGATGGCGCGGCATGGGCTGGACGCGCTGTTCCATCCCACCATGCGCGTCATCCCCGAAGGCCTCGGCAATCCGCCGGGCGGCTGGGCGGCGGAGCTGGCGGCGCGCAGCGGCTGGCCCGCGATCAGCGTGCCCGTCGCCGCGCCGGGCGAGCGGCCCGTAGGCGCCGAACTGCTGGTGCCAGCCGGGCAGGAAGCCGGGCTTTTCGCGCTGGCCGCACTGCTGGAACGCCGCTGACACAAAAAGACGGCCCCGCCACAAGCAGGCGGGACCGTTTCAGGGGGGATCGAAGGGCCATGTCGCCAGACACGGCCCTTTTTTATCGTCAGAACTTGGTGCCAACCCGCACGCCATAGGTGCGCGGCGCGGCATAGGAGACCTGAACACGCTCAAGCCGCCCGACGACGCCGCTCAGCAGCGTGGCCTTGTTGGTCAGATTGTCGCCGAAGGCCTCGATGTAGGTGCCGTTGTTCTTCGCGCTCCAGCGCAGAGCCGCATCGAACTTGTCATAGGCCTTCTGATAATCGAGCACCGTGTTGTAATCGGTGGTGTAATAGCTGCCCGAATGCAGCCAGGTGCCCGAAGGCGTCAGCGTGCCCGCCTTGCCCAGATCGACATCATAGGAAACCAGCAGCGTCGACTTGAAATCGGGCGACTGCGGGATCTTCTTGCCCGCCAGATTGACCGAGACCGGATCGGCACCGCCCGAGGCACCATAGAAGTTGTTGCCGCTGATGTAGCGCGTATAACGCGCGTTCATCGCCGACAGTGTGGCGTTGATATGCAGGTTCGGCACCGGATCGAGCCGCAGCGCCAGTTCGCCACCATAGGAGCGCGCCTGACCCGCCGAACCGAAGTAGGACACCAGCGGCGTGTAGACGTTGATCTGCAGGTTCGAGAACTTGTTGTAGAAGCCCGAAGCCTCGATCTCGCCCTTGCCGCCGAGGATCTTCGACTTCACGCCAGCCTCATAGGCCCAGACCTTCTGCGGGGCATAGGAGGAGGGGATCGCCGGATTGCCGCCCGTATCGTTCACGCCGCCCGATTCAAAGCCGGTGGAGGCCGTGGCATAGATCATCGTGTTGCGATCGGGCGTGAACTGCAGGCCCGCGCGCCATGTGCCGCTGCTAAAGCTGGGCGCGCCCGAGGTCACCGAATAGGGCGACATGAAGTTGTAGGTACCCGGCGCGGCATCGGCCCAGTCGGCGAAGTTGAACGCCTTCTTTTCGTGGCTGTAGCGCGCTCCGGCGATCACCTTCAGCAGATCGGGGATCAGCTGATAGGTGCCCTGCCCATAGATGGCATAGGCATCGGTGTGCAGGGCGGCATCGGCGCGGAAGCCGGTGGTGGTGGCGCCCGGCGCGGTGATCTTCTGCTGATAGGTCTCGAAGATGGCGTCATGCAGATAATAGGCGCCCACGATCCATTGCAGCGGGCCCTTCGCGTTGGAGGCCAGCTGCAGCTCCTGCGTGAAAGAATCCGAACGCGTGTTGGCTTCCTGCACGCCCGAGCCGTAACCCAGCCCTTCGAAGATGGTGCTGGACTGGTCATTGTCGGCGCTGCGATGGGCGCGGAAATGGGTGTAGCCGGTGATCGACTTCAGCGTGGCGAAGTCAAGATTGTAGGCGACCGTGCCCGAGACATAATCCTCGGCGATATGTTCGAAGGGCTGGTAATCCCAATCGTTGGTCCAGGCGCCGCCCGTCACCGGCTTGCCCACATCGCGGCCCGCCACATTGGGCGCGCCATTGGGCACGGAAGGGTTGACGGCATAGGGCTGGCCGTTGATCGACTGATAACCCGTCGCCGGATTGATCAGCGTGCCGGCCACCTTATAGCCGTAGGAACCGGCGCCCGCATCGTCGCGCCGCCAGGTGCCGGCGTGGATGTTGACCTCCAGACGGCTGGTGGGGGTCCATTTCAGGGCGACGCGTTCGGCATTCTCGTTCAGATCGTCGAGGACAACGCCCGGCGTGGTGGAGCGGACATAACCGTCATGGCGCTGGAACACGCCGGAAAAGCGCAGCTGCAGCGTGTCGGTGACGGGCACGTTGATGTAGCCGTCGACGCGCGACTGGTTGTAATTGCCCTTTTCCAGATTGGCGCCGACGCCGAAATCCTTGGTCGGCTCGGCGGTGACGATGCTGACATTGCCGCCGAAAGTGTTGCGGCCATAAAGCGTGCCCTGCGGGCCGCGCAGCACTTCCACCCGGGCGATGTCGAACAGCGGGATCGACTGCTGCTGGGTGCGGCTCTGATAGATGCCGTCGATGTAGAAGCCGATCACGGGATCGTTCTGCGCCGAGACCAGGCTGGTGCGCACGCCGCGGATGGCGGGGAAGGAGTCCGAACCCTGCGAGCCCCAGGTGAAGCCCGGCGTGGCGAATTCGACGCGGGAAATATCGTTGGCATGCAATTTGTTAAGCGCATCGCCCGAAAGCGCCGTCATCGAGATGGGAACGTCACGCAGCTTTTCGCTGCGGCGCTGGGCCGTCACGATGATTTCGCCGGTCGACCCCTCATTGGCCGCCGGTGCGGTGCCGGCCGGAACGGCTGCGGGTTGATCGGCAGCCATGGCGGGCGCGGCGAACATCGCCAGTGTGAGGGCGGAAACGCCCCTTAGCAGTGGGTGCTTGTGCATGTGACTCCCCTTTTCTCTGTTCTGAGGGAAATCTATCGGCAAGGCCGCGCCGCGTCCATCATTTTTTGCATTCGAAGTCATCGGTCATTTGACGCATATGCGCTTCATGGCGATCCAGAAATATGCATTAAAATCAGCTTATTTTTGATAAAATCAGGCAATCACGCGCAATGATGCTATTTTTTATAGCGAAAAAATAGCGGTGACAGTTGCCTTCGAATTCACACCACCGGAACCGCGATTCGCGCGCTGCTGCCGCTCAACAATTCGCCGGTGAACAGGCGCTGCTCGGCAGGGGCCGTGGCATCCTCGATCCGCTCGACCAGCATCGCCACCGCCGCATCGGTCATGCGCCGCACCGGCTGCCGCACCGAGGTGAGATCATAGCTGCCCCAGCGCGCCGGGCCCGCGCCATCGAAGCCCACCACCGAAAGATCTTCAGGGATGCTCAGGTCCAGATCGCGCCGTGCCGCATCCATCGCGCCGATCGCCATCAGATCGCTGACCGCGATCACCGCATCCAGTTTGCCCGCCGCCTGATGCAAGGCATGCATCGCGCGATGGCCGCTGTCATAGGAGAAGTCCCCCCGGCTTTCGGCCACATCCCCCACTCCGGCCTGCGCCAGCGCCGCGAGCGCCGCATTGCGCCGCTCCTCGCCGACATAGCTGTCGGCAGGGCCCGAAATCAGGCCGAAACGGCGATGCCCGGCAGCCAGCAGATGCTCGACCAGATGGCGCTCGCCCGAGACGGAATCGCAGCGCACCGAGGGCGCCGCCGTCGCCACGCGGTTGTAGAGCACCAGCGGCACGCGATGCTCGGCAAATTGCGCGACCTGCGCCGCCGAAAGCCGCGCCGCGGAAATCACCCCGTCGACCGAATGGCGCCAGATCTGGTCCAGCACGCCGTCGACATCGCTTTCCTCCGAGAGAGAAAACAGCAGCACGCGAATGTCGCGCTCATTCAAACGGGCGCTCAATTCGGCCAGAACCTCGGGGTAGTAGAGGTTGGTGCGCGCGGAAATGACCAGCGCCACGATGTTGGTGCGCTTCGAAATCAGGGCCTGCGCCAAAGCGTTGGGGCGATACCCGATTTCCGCCGCGACCTTCAGGATCAACTCGCGCTTGGCCGCCCCGATCGAGGCATTGGGCGCAAAACAGCGCGACACCGCCGATTGCGAGACGCCCGCGATCCGCGCGACATCATAGGATGTCGGCCGCCGCCCCTGCTCCATGGTGGTGGAGGTGGATTTCTTGTTGGTCTGCGGTTTGGGCATCAGCACCCTCAAAGCTTGAATGCGGTTCATCTACTCACCTTGCGCGGACAGCGCAAATGACATGGCGCTATCTCCAAAATGCCGCGTGACATTTGCATTCGAATGCAGTATCGATGCAAAACCTCAGTCACCAAACCGCCGGGAGAAGATCATGAGCACCGCGCCGCAAGGCTTTGCCGACACCACCACCTACATCAAGGCCCCCGCCCGCGATTCGATTGCCGACAACAATGACGTGACCGGCATCGTCGCCACCGTGCTGGCCGATGTGCGCCGCGAGGGCGATGCCGCCGTGCGCCGCTATTCCGCGCAGTTCGACAAGGCCGATCTTGAGCAATTCGAAGTGTCGCAGGCCGATCGCCGCGCCGCGCTGGACGAACTCGATCCCCAGACCCGCGCCGACACCGAATTCGCCATCGAAAACGTGCGCCGTTTCGCGCAGGCGCAACTCGGCACCATCCTGCCGCTGGAGATCGAGCCCATTCCCGGCCTGCATCTGGGCCACCGCGTGATCCCCATCGATCGCGTGGGCGCCTATGTGCCGGGTGGCCGTTTCCCACTGCTCTCCGCGCCGATCATGACCATCGTGCCGGGCAAGGTCGCGGGCTGCGCCGAGGTTGTCGCCTGCCTGCCGCCCAACGCCCATCGCGCGATGATCGCGGGCTGCCACCTTTCCGGCGCGGACCGGATCTTCCGCATCGGCGGGGCGCAGGCCATCGCCGCCATGGCCTATGGCACGCAGACCGTGCCGCAGGTCAACAAGATCATGGGCCCCGGCAACGCCTTTGTGAACGAGGCCAAGCGGCAGGTGTTCGGCCCCGTGGGCATCGACCAGTTGGCGGGCCCCTCCGAAATCTTCGTGGTGGCCGACAGCAGCGGCGATCCGGAACTGATCGCCTGCGATCTCCTCGGTCAGGCCGAGCATGATGTACGCACCCGCGTGGGCCTGATCACCACCGACCGCGCTCTGGCCGAAGCCACGGTGAAGGAGGTGGAGCGCCAGCTGGAAACCCTCGCCACCGCCAAGGTGGCGGCGGAAAGCTGGGCCAATTACGGCGAGATCGTGCTGTGCGACAGTGAGGCTTCGATGATCGCCTATTCCGATCATGTCGCTGCCGAACATCTGCAGGTCCACACCGCCGATCCGCATGGTTTCGCCAGGAAGCTGCGCAATTACGGCTCGCTGTTCATCGGCGAGAACGCCAGCGTGGTCTATTCGGACAAGAATGTCGGCACCAATCACACGCTGCCGACGATGGGCGCGGGGCGCTACACCGGCGGGCTCTGGGTCGGTTCCTATGTGAAGATCGCGACGCATCAGTGGCTGGAGGACAAGGCGATTGCCGCCGTCGCCCCGCCCGCCATTCGCCAGAGCGGCAGCGAGGGTCTCGAAGGCCATCAGAAGGCCGCCGCCATCCGCTTCGAGCGGTTGAAGCAGAACGCCTGATTTCAAGACCCCGGCGCGTAATAGCGCCGGGATCTTTCCTTGCGATCAACCCCACGAAAAAGGGCGGCCCGGATTGATCCGGACCGCCCTTTTTTAGCCTTGCCTTCGCTTTAGCTGGCAAACACCGGTCGCGCCGGATCTTCCGAGCCGCGCACCACAATCGCCTCACACGGCACGGAGGCGGTGTTGCGGAAGGCATGCTGCAGGCCGATCGGCACGGTCAGCGTATCGCCCGCACCCATAATCAGGCTGCCATCAGCCCAGCTGACTTCCAAGGTGCCCGACTGGATGAAGATCACCTCTTCCTCGGCGCGGGCATGCAGCGGGACATAGGCGCCGGTCTGCAAGGTCAACTGGCGCAGGTTGAAGCCATGCGGCCACCAGCCGGAAATCGGGCCTGGGGCAAAGCCGTCGCTGGTGGCCTGAGGCACGATCACCCCCGCTTCCACCACGCCGGGCGCGGCCAAGGGCGAAGCAGGATTGGCGGGGGCCTCCCCGGCGCGCACCACGCATTCCAGCAGCTTTTCCAGCGGCGGCGTGCGCAATTGCGCCGCAGCCTCGGCATCGAGGCCGGTTTCCAGCTCGACATCGCGCAACTCGTAATCGCCGCTGCTGGTGTCGATCAGCTGGCCGCCCTTGGTCAGCTTCAGGCCGAAATCCTGCGCGGCCTCCAGCACGGCGGGGGCCCAGGTCACCTTGCCGGGCTCATCCTGCCCCAGCGCGACCCACAGGAAGCCGGTGCCCTCATCGACCTTTTCGAAACCGCGGAACATCTGCGTCGGCACCGAAGCGACATCGCCGGGGCCGATTTCCAGCGCGCCATCCTCGCAATTGGGGCCGAACAGCAGCCGCCAATGGCCGGAATGGACGACGAAGACCTCCGCTGTTTCATGGCTGTGCTGCGAATTGACGCAACCGAAGGGCTGGCGCGCGCCGCCAATGTTGAAGCCATGTGGCTGGGCGATATGCACGAACTGATCCGGGCTTTCCGACACGCCGGGGCCGATGATCGTGAAGTTTTCCTTCTCGGTCGAACCGGGCGTGCGGGTATCGATAAAGGCGGTGCGGCAGGGCACGAGATCGGCATAGCGCACCAGCCGGCCAGCCATCGCCGTGCCGGCCAATCCGTCGCTGGCAGCTCCCCCGTTTGTCGGTTGTGTCACGAATCGCTCCATTGTCTTCAAGGGGCCCAAATCGCCGGTCTTTGCCGGAATTTTTCATCCCACACTTGCATTCGAATGCAAATGTGCTAATCCATCGCCATGCCCAGCGCAAGCTAATTTGGTGAGGGCAAGCATCAACGATGCCGGGACGAACCATCGATCCCGGACGGGAGAACACACGACGTGACAGCGCCCCCGCGCATCGATCCCGACTGGCCGCTGCTGATGCTGCCCGGCACCTTGTGCGACGCACGGGTGTTTGCGCCGATGCTGACTGGAACGGCGCACAATGTTCTGCATGGCGACATGACCGGCCTGCCCAGCGCGCAGGCTCTGGCCCACCGCTTGCTCCAGAACGCCCCTGCGCTTTTCATTCCTGTCGGCTTTTCACTGGGCGCCATTGTGGCGCTGGAGATGGCCGCCATCGCTCCGCACCGCATCGGCGCCATGGTGCTGATCGCCGCCAATGGCCGTGATGTACCGCCAGCCGACCACGAAACCCGCCGCGCCGCTGCCGCCGGCGATCCGGTTGCGGCGGTGGACCAGCTCTGGCCCCGCTCGGTTGCCGCCGCGCACCTTGAGGATACCGCGCTCCGCCAGCTGATCCGCGATATGGCGCGTGAAGCCCCGCAAGACACGCTCAGCCTGCAAACCGAAGTTGCCCTGACCCGCAGCGACAAGCGCCCGCTTCTGCCCGCCATGGCCATGCCGACACTGGTGCTGGGCGGCGCTCAGGACCAGATCGCCCCGCCCGCCCTGCAGCAGGAACTGGCCGACGGCCTGCCCCATGCCACGCTGCATATCGCCCCGGATGCGGGCCATTTCCTGCCGCTGGAGTGTCCCGATTTCTGCGCCCGCGCCCTTGCCGAATGGCTGGCGCCCGTGCCCGTCCATCCATAACATCCACGCCCATAACACTCACCGATGTCGCACAATGGAGAGGTCTTCCGTGACTGACGCCCAAACCCCCAAGAAACCCGCCGCCGCCCCTCAGGCCGTCCCTGCGCAACCAGGCCGCGTGCTGCAGGTAGAACGCCGCGATTTCACGCAGTTGGTGCCCGAGAACCGCCCCCGGGTGCAAAGCATGCGCGGCTTCGATGATTGCTACACCGATATCGTCGACTACATCGTGCGCTGCACCCACCGCATCTGGGATGAGCGCGATGTGGGGCTGATCTACAGCCATTACACGCATAATTGCGTCGCCTACACCACGCTGGGCACGATGTATGACCGCGAGACGCATATACGCGACACCATCCAGCGTCTCGTTGAATTCCCCGACCGGCGCGGCATGGCCCAGCAGGTGATCTGGAACGGCGACGATGTGAACGGCTTCTACACCAGCCATATGACGCATGGCTCGGGCCGCCACACGCAGATCGGCGCCTGGGGCAAGCCCACAGGCCGCACCTATTGCACCCGCACCGTGGCCGACTGCATGATCCTTGAGAACAAGATCTACAAGGAATGGATCGTGCGCGACAATATGGGCCCGCTGATTCAGGTCGGGCTCGACCCGCATGAATTCGCCCAGACCCTCGCCCAGCGCAAGTTCGACCTTGGCGAGCCGGTGATGGACACCGCCGAAAACCGCCGCCTGCTGGGCCAGTATCCGCCCGAGAGCGAGGCCGACCTCTCCATCGCCAACAATGAGGGCGAGGCGCAGCTCCTCACCTGGCTGCACCACATCTACAACAAGCGCATGTTCGGCAAGATTCACGAGATCTATGCCCCCAACTGCCAGTGGCACGGCCCGCTGATGCGCGAACTCTATGGCGTGGCGGCGGTGCTGCAGCAAACCATGCGCCTTGTCGCGCTGATGCCCGATTGCAGCTTTGTGCCGCAGCATATCTGCTCGGTGGAGAGCGAGGAGGGCGGCACCAAATATGCCCTGCGCTGGGTGATGGATGGTCACCATCTGGGCTATGGCTCGCTGGGCGCGCCCACCGGGCACCCGCTCTTCGTGATGGGCGTGACGCATTTCCATATCAAGGATGGCAAGATCGTCGATGAATGGGCGGTCTATGACGAGTTCTCGATGCTGGTGCAGCTGAAACTGGCCGCCATTCAGGCCGCCGCCTGACCGTGACACGGGCGGGGCCCGCGCGGCCCCGCCACCCTTTCCTCGCCGGAGTGTTCCGAGGATGCCCACCGCCACCCCCGCCCTGCCCGCCGCCGCCATCCCCGAGCCTCAGCAGGCGGCCATCGCCGCGCCGGAGAGCGCCACGCCGGACATCGCCCTGCCGCATCAGCTGGCGATCTTCCTGCTGCTGATGGTCTGCGAGTTCCTCTATGGCTGGGCGTGGAACACGGTGGACGTGCTGCGCCCCTTTATCCGCGAGTCGCTGGGCCTCTCGCTGATGCAGGCGGGCTCGACCTATTCGGCGCAGGGGGCAGGCGCGCTGACCGGCGCGGTGGTGATCGGCCAACTGGCCGACCGCTATGGCCGCAGGCGGATGTTCGCGCTGCTGGTGGCGGGCTATGGCGCGATGCTGATCGCCGGGACGGCGGTGGGCAGCTATCCGCAGCTGCTGGCGCAGCGCTTTCTGCTGGGGCTTTTCGCGGGGGCCAGCTTCCCGGTCGGCGTGGGGATTTACTGCAACCTGTTCCGCCCCACCGTGCGCGGGCGACTGGCAGGGATTCTCAACGCCTGTTTCAGTCTTTCCATCGTGGCCCTGGGGCTGGCGATGGGGGCTGTCGCGCCGGGTCAGTGGCACATGCTGCTGTGGGCGGGCGGCGTGCCGCCGCTGGTGCTCTCGGTGGTGGCCTATCTGATGATCCCGGCGGGTTCGCGCATCGATCTGGCCAGCCAGCGCGGCGACAAGCTTCCCGTGCGCGAGTTGTTCGCCCCCGACGTGCGCCGCCAGACTTTAACGCTGGCGGCGATGACGGGCCTCAACTTCTTCGGCTATGCCGCCTTCAGCGGCTGGCTGACCACCTATCTGACCGGCGAGCGCCATTTTTCCTCCGCGCTGGCGGGCAATCTGCTGGCGTGGCAGTTCGCCGGCAACATCGCGGGCGGCTTCTTCTGGGGCTGGGCGGCGGACCGCTTCGGGCGGCGCTTCAACGCGGTGGGCTTCTTCATCGCCTCGGCGGCGATCGTCGCCTTTCTGCTGGCCCCGTCCAATGTGGGGCTGCTGCGCCTCCTCGGGCTGATCTATGGCGCGACGCTCTGCTCCAGCGTGATCTGGGGCGCGTGGATGGCCGAGCTTTACCCGCCGCATCTGCAATCGACAGCGGCCTCGATCTTCAACTGGGGGCGGATCATCAGCTTCTTCTCGCCGCTGATCACCGCGCGGATCGCCCAGCAGGCAGGCATGCCCATCGCCATGAGCGGCGCCGCGCTGGCCTTCACGCTGGCGGCCTTCCTCTGGATCAGCCAGCGCGAAACGCTGAAGGCCTGATCATGCTGACGGCACCTGCACCTCGGCCCCGAACTTGACGCGATCCAGCGCGACCAGACTGCGATAGCTGGCCACCGCCTCATTCTGGGCGAAGAGGCGGCGGGTGATCGCCTCATAGGCCACCATATCCGTCGCCACGATCACCACCACGAAGCTGATCCCCCCGGTGACGTAATAGCACTGCTGCACCTCGGGCGCGGCGCGGAACAGCGCCTTGGCCGCATCCACCGTGCCGGCCCGCTCATCGGTGAGATGGACCTCCACGATGGAGGTGATCGCCATGCCCAGCGCCGCCGCATCCACCACCGCCACATTCCGCGCGATGATCCCGGCGCTTTCCATCGCGGCGATGCGGCGCTGCACGGCGGCGGCGGAAAGATTGACCGCCTCGGCGATGGTCCGCTGCGGCGTGCGGTTGTCGCGCTGGAGGATGCGCAGGATCGCCCGGTCGAAAGGGTCGAGCGCGGGGCGGCGGATGGAGGGTTTGCGGGCCATAGGTGAGTAATTGTTGCATTTGGTGGCCATAGCAAGCGCGCATGTCTCGCCATGTTGATGATATGTTCCCCACATCATCCACATCCTGCCGTGAGTCTTGAGCCCGTGACCGCATCCATCGCCACACCCTCCGGCGACCATCGCACCCTGCCCGGCATCGCTTGCGGCATAGGGGCCGGGGCGCTGTGGGGGCTGGTCTTTCTGGCGCCCGCGATGGTGCCGGGGATATCGCCCCTGCTGCTCGCGATCGGGCGCTATCTGGCCTATGGGGCGATTTCGGCGGTGCTGATCGCGCCGCGCTGGCGCGTGCTGCTGTCTTTGCTGGAACGGCGCGACTGGCTCTCGCTGGTCTGGCTCTCGCTGGCGGGCAACACGCTGTATTACATCCTGCTGTCGACGGCGGTGCAGAAGGCGGGCATCGCCACAACCTCGCTGGTGATCGGCTTTCTGCCCGTCGCCGTCACGATCATCGGCAGCCGGGACCGCCATGCCGTGCCGCTGCGCCGCCTGCTGCCCTCGCTGCTGCTGTGCATGGCCGGGGTGGTCTGCATCGGGTGGCAGGCGCTGGCGCCCTCTGCCTTGGCCCCCTCTGCCTTGGCCCCCTCTGCCTTGGCCAGCGCCGGGCAGCGCGGTCTGGGCTTTGCCTGCGCCATCGGCGCGCTGATCGCCTGGACGGCCTATGCCGTGGGCAATGCCCGCGCGCTGACGCGGATCGACCGGGTCTCGGCGCATGACTGGAACCTGCTGATGGGGGTGGTCACCGGGGCGCAGGCGCTGCTGCTGATCCCGCTGGGCGCGCTTGCGGAGCCTTTGCGCCACACGCCCACGGTCTGGGCGCAGCTGGCGGGGATGTCGCTGGCGGTGGCGGTGATCGCCTCCTTTTGCGGCAATGCGCTGTGGAACCGGATGAGCCGCCTGCTGCCGCTGACGATGGTGGGCCAGATGATCCTGTTCGAAACGCTTTTCGCGCTGCTCTACGGCCTGCTGTGGGAGCATCGCCTGCCCCTGCCGCTGGAAGTGGCCGCCTTCGCGCTGGTGACGGCCAGCGTGCTGACCTGCATCGCCGCGCATCGCGGCCATGCCCCGGCCGAAGGACACGGCCTATAGTGCGATGATGCGGCACCGCTCGTCGCAAAGCTGTGCCTGGCCGCGCGCTATCCCATGGCGCGCGGCGGGCATCTTACGCTAAAGAGCCGATATGACGGCACAAAAGACAGCCCGCCGCTATGGCGTGACAATGCTGGCGCTGCTGCTTTCGGCCTGCGGGTCGGGGGTGCATTATCGCCCGGTCAGCGATACGCCGGTGCGCGTCGGGCGGCCCTATGCGGTGCGCGGCACCACCTATGTGCCCGCCGCCGACCCTGCCTATGACCGGCTCGGCTATGCCAGCTGGTACGGGCCGGAATCGGGATCGCAGACCGCCAATGGCGAGCGCTTCCGCCCCGATGGCATCAGCGGCGCGCATACCACTCTGCCGCTGCCCAGCTATGTCGAGGTGACCGCGCTGGAGACCGGACGGGTGATCGTGGTGCGGGTCAACGATCGCGGGCCTTTTACACGCAATGGGCGGCTGATCGACCTGTCCCGCGGGGCCGCCCAACTTCTCGGCATCAGGCAGAGCGGGGTGGCGCCGGTGCGGCTGCGCGTGGTGGAGCCCTCCGCAGCGGACCGCGCCCGTTTGCGCGCCGGGCAAGCGGCGGCGCCCCGGCCTGCGGTGTCGCCCCAAATGCTGGCGCAGCTGCGCACCCAACTGGCGCAAGCCGGGGCGGGCAGCCCGGTTTCGCTGCCTTAACCGCCTGACATTCGTCGAAGCGGCTGGTGCTTTCGTCGATGCCGCCCGCCCTTGGTGGAGCCCTGTGGGGGCCTGATCGAGGAGCACGCGCATCGGGCGCGGGGCCGGCCTAAAACGTGTCCAGCGACGGTGCTCCCATGGCCGCCGCGAGAGGCGGGGCAACACCCGCCCGCTGGAGGAGTCCCGATCATGTCCACCGCCCTTCTTCGCGGATTTGCCCTGTTGGGCCTGTCCTGCACGCTCGCCGCCACGCCCGCTCTGGCCCAGAGCGAAGCGCCGCAGCGGTTTGTGTCCTACGCCGATCTCGATCTCACCACCCGCGCCGGGCAGGATATGCTGCACAGTCGCGTGCTGCATGCCGTCGATGATGTCTGCGGTCGCCCCGCTCCCGGCGATTTCGGCCCGATGCGCGAGGTCATCATGAACTGCCGCAACACCGCGCGGATCAGCACAAGATCGCAGGTGCAGATGGCGCTGGCCAATGCCCATGGCGGCGCCGCGCTGGCCCGCAATGAGGTGAAGATCGCCCCCAGGGCGCGGTAAGGCCGTCACCCCCTTGCCGCCCTCGGAAGCAGCCCTCGGGAGATGGTCCCGGGGGCTGCTTCTGTGTCAGCCGCGCCCCACCAGAGCCCGCGCATTGGCCAGATAGCTGCGCCCGATCCTCAGCTCCGCGCCATCGCTCAACACGGCGTGCCATGTGCCGAGGCCGTCATGGCGCAGCTTGGCGATCCTGTCGCGCCGCACGATGGTGGAGCGATGCAGCCGCAGAAAACGCGCGGGATCGAGCCGTTGCTCCAGCGCGCTGATCGTCTGATGCAGCAGGAAACTGCGCGCGCCGACATGCAGGCGCATATAGTCGCGCTCGGCCTCGATGCGGTCGATGTCCTGCGCGGCGATGCGGATCACCTCGGAGCGGTGTGGCACCCAGAATTCCTCAAGCCATTCAGGAGCCTGCGCCGAGGCGAGGCCAGTCGCGCGCAGAGTTTCGGCGATGCGCGCGATGGTCTTGCCCAACTGTTCGGGCGTGACGGGTTTGAGCAGATAGCCCACCGCCGCCACATCGAAGGCGGCCACGGCGAACTGGTCGAAGGCGGTGCAGAAGACGATGGCGGGGCGGGCAACCTTGCCGTCCAGCGCCCGCGCCACATCCAGCCCATCAAGCCCCGGCATGGAAATATCGAGCAGCACGACCTCCGGCGACAGGGCCTCGATCATCCGCAGGGCCGCCTCGCCATCCGAGGCCGTGCCGACCAGTTGCAGCGCCGGAAGGGCGGCGCAGAGGATCTGCAGGCGCTCGATGGCGAGGGGTTCGTCATCGACGATCAGAGTCCGAAGGGCGCGCTCAGCAACCATGGCGCACCAGCGGCATGGTCAGGGTGACGGCAAAGCCACCCTCCGCCCGGGCTTCCCGATGGCAGCTGGCATCGGCGCCGAAACGCGCTGCCAGCCGGTCACGTACATTGGGCAGGCCCAGCCCCGTGCCACCTTCTGGCGCGGGGGAAACCGGATCGCCATCATCCTCGACCGACAGGGCCAGCGCGCCGCCCTCCTCGCGCGCGGCGATGCGGATGGTCACCGGCCGGCGGGAGCGGGACACCGCATATTTCACCGCATTCTCCACCAGCGGCTGCAGGATCAGCCCCGGCACGCAAGCCGTCAGCAAAGCCTCCGGCACGTCGATGTTGACCAGCAGCCTTTCGGGGAAGCGCACGCGTTCGATATCCAGATACAGCCTTTGCAGCATGATCTCGTCGGCCAGGGGCACATCCTCGGTGGTGTCGCCGGTCAGGCTGGTGCGGAAGAAGGTGGCCAGATTGATGATCATCTGCTCGGCCTGCTCGCGCTTGCCGGTCAGGATCAGGGAGGAGAGCGCATTGAGCGTGTTGAACAGGAAATGCGGATTGACCTGATAGCGCAGCGCCTTGAGTTCGGCCGCCTGCGCCGCCGCGCGCAGGGCCGCCTCGCGCCGTTCCAGCGCGGCGGCGCGCACGGCATAGGTCAGCGCCAGATAGAGCGATGCCCAGGCGATGAAGAAGAAATAGCCGTTGCCCGCCTGATCCGCGATGGATTGCAGCGGCGTCATCCCCTCGTCCGACATGCCATGCGTCATGCCGACGCTGACCGAGGGCGCCCCCGGCACGGCGGGGGGCTGCGGCGGGGCGGGAGGACGCGGCGGCAGGGATCTCGCCGGGGCGGACCAGCGCCAGTCCATCGCCACGCCCTCGCCGATATGGCTGAACATATACCAGTTGAAGGCCGAGTAGAACAAGGCCGCCGGCACCGCCAGCAGCAGCGCCAGAGCGAAGCTGCTGCGCAATTTCGCCCCCGCCACGCGCCGCATCAGCAGGTAAAAGATCACCGTCACCCCGGCGCTGACCAGCGAGACCACCGCCCGCTTGCCCATCATGCCGGTCTGGTCATGCTGATAGAGCGCCAGCGAGCGCAGCGACCAAATCGTGAAATAAAAGGCCCAGAAGCAGACGATCGAGGTCAAGGCGATCGCTGGCGCAAGCCGGGCGGGAGGTTCCTCGGAAGACATCCGCCCAATATAGCCTGAATGGGGGCAAGAGACATCACGCGACAGGGGGACGGCGGTGTCGTTTGTCGAAGCCTGTTGGCTGATTGCCGAAATCCCGCGCGCCCTGTGAGTCTACGATGTGGCGCTACAGGGCGGGCAGCAGGGGCAGGATATGGTCGCGGGTCAGCGGGGCCAGAGGGAGGGCCGCGGCTTCAACTGGCGTGGCCCAGAGCGCCTCGGCGATTTCGGCGCGGGGTTCCGGCTCATGGGCGATGCGCAGATGGAACAGCTCGGCCTCGACAAGGTGGCCGGGCTCATTCGCGGCGGGGGAGGAAAAGCGCCCGAGATGGCGCGCGCCCGTTTCGGGCAGGTCCAGGCCGATTTCCTCGCACAGTTCGCGCGTCAGGGCGGCCAGCGGGGTTTCGCCGCCCTCGATCTTGCCACCCGGTTGCATGAACCATGGGCTGCCCGCCTTGCGCACCAGCAGCAGGCGGCCTGCGGGATCGTCGATCAGGGCGGCGGCGATGCGGATGATGCGGGGGGCCATCAGTCCATCTGTAAAGCGGATCGCCCCAGGTGCAATCGAAACGGATTGACGCGCGGCCCAGCAGCTTTTACCGAACAGTACAAGTTCAACCGGAGGCGCCTTATGTCCCGTCCACCCCTGCCCCCCTTCACCCGCGAAACGGCCATCGAAAAGGTGCGTCTGGCCGAAGATGGCTGGAACAGCCGCGACGCGGCCAAAGTCGCGCTGGCCTACACGGAAGACACGCGCTGGCGGAACCGGGTGGAGTTCGCCACCAGCCGGGAGGAGGCTCAGGCCTTCCTGACCCGCAAGTGGAACAAGGAGCTGGATTATCGGCTGATCAAGGAACTCTGGGCCTTCACCGGCAACCGCATCGCCGTGCGCTATGCCTATGAATATCATGACGACAGCGGCCAGTGGTTCCGCGCCTATGGCAATGAAAACTGGGCGTTCGCACCCGACGGGCTGATGCAGCACCGCCATGCCAGCATCAACGAGATGCCGATCCGCGAGGAAGACCGCAAGTTCCGCTGGCCGCTGGGCCGCCGCCCGGACGATCACCCCTCGCTCAGCGATCTGGGCCTTTGAGCGGAAGAGTGACGGCGAAGCGCGTTCTCACCGAGCGGGCTCAGGCCCTGCCCGCTCTGGCCGAATGCTTTCGCACCCATGGGTTTGAAGGGGCCAGCCTTTCGCTGCTCTGCGCGGCGAGCGGGCTGGGCAAGGGCAGCCTCTACAACTTCTTCCCCGGCGGCAAGGCGGAGATGATGGAGGCCGTGCTGGCGCAAATCGATGACTGGTTCGCCCAAGCCATCTTCGCCCCGCTGGAGCAAGCCGACGATCCCGCCACGGCGATCACCGCGATGATGGCGGCTGTGACCGCCTATTTCCATGGCGGCGGGCGCGTCTGCCTGATGGGCTGGATCGGCCTGAGCAACGCGCGCGACGGTTTTGCCGGGCAGGTGGAGGGTTATTTCGCGCGCTGGATCGCCGCTCTGGCCCGCTGTCTGAAAAGCGGCGGCGTGGCGGCGCAAAGCGCCATGCGCCATGCGGAAGATGCGGTTGCCGGCATGCAGGGCGCGCTTGTTCTGTCGCGAGCGCTGGGCGATCAGGCCGCCTTCACGCGTTTGATCGAGCGCCTGCGCATGGCGCTGCTCGACGCGCTCGCCGCTGCCTGAAGTCAAGTCTGCGGGAACAGGGCGGCAAGGCGCTCCTCATAGGCGCTGACCTGCGGGGCCGAGGCCGGATCGAGCATGGCCAGAAACTTTCCGGCCATCGCGCGATAGGCCGCCAGATCGGCATCGTGGTGATGCAGGGCATGCAACAGACTTTGCGCGCCATCCTCGGGATCGAAATCCTTGTAGCGATAGCCGCAATCGCCCAGCAGCGGCGCATTGTGGATCAGCGGGAAACCGCCATGCAGCGCCTCATAATGGCGATAGCTCTGCCCCTGCCCCCAATGGTGGCTGACCAGCGCATCGGCCCGGCTGCCCAGCACGGCGAAAGCGGGAATGGCGTCGAAAAACTGCACCTTGCGCTGGCGCACCACATCGAGGCTGTCCACGAAATGGCAGAAATGCTGGCCGTCCACCATGGCGGCGCTGTCGCCCACGCAGAGGCCCGCGATAAGCTCGGGCTGGCGGCGATAAGCAACATCGCAGAGCAGCAGCGGCAGATGACACGAGGCCGCGCTGGACCGGTTGGGCTCCAGAATGGCCAGCCGCCAGTCGCTGCGGCCCGGCCGGTATTGCCAGTCCAACCCCTGCGCCTGCACGGTCTGCTCCAGAATCGCCGGGCTCCACAGCTGGGGCACCACATGGACATGGGCCAGCGTGGTGTAATGCAGATAGCTGCCATGCGCGGCGGCATAGGCGGGCCAGACCCAGATTTCGCGGTAGAAATTGGGCGCGGGCAGCAGCGCGGTGGGGCGGGCGAAGGCCATAGCCTCGCTGTCAGCCACCAGATCGGCGGCGATGCGCTGGGCCACCAAAGCCCCGCCTTTTTCAGCGAAAGCGCGGCTCCAGTCTTCGGGCAGACGGCAGTCCAGCTCGATCACCAGATCGAGGCTCTGCATCGCCGCCTGCCTGCCGATCACCGGCAAAGGCGAGCGGGCGGAAGCCCCGGCCTGATCGCTTTCCGGCCCCGGCGCGCCATCCAGCGCCACGCAGCTTTCCACCCCCGCGCAGCGCACCAGCGCCATGGCCAGAAAAGCGGCGGCCTGTAGCGCATCGCCATCCCACAGGCCGGGAGCCGAGGCGCTCAGATCCAGCGCGACGCCGATGCGCAGGGAACGGTTCATGCGGCCTGCTCCTGACCGGTCAGGGCCAGCAGGCGTTTGGCATAGGCCTCGCGATTGGCCTCATTCTCGGGCGAGAATGAGGCGATCTTCGCCCGGTTGCGCGCCTGATGCCAGGGCAGTTCCTGATCGTGCAGATCCAGCGCGTGCATCAGGCAGCCCAGCCCCGCCGCGATATCGTTGCCCTCGTAATAATAGCCCACATCAGCAAAGAAGGGCGAGTTGTGGATCAGCGGATAATCGCCGTGGATCACATCAAGGTAGAGATAATTCTGCCCCCAGTCGATCTGATGGCTCACCACCAGATTCGCCGTCCCGGCCAGCACCTTGGCGACATATTGCCGCCCGTCCAGCGAGACCTTGCCACTCTGCGCCAGCAGCGATCCGCCCACCAGCGCGCCGAAGGCGGGGTGCTCGGTCATATGTCTGGTGTTGAGATAGGTGAGATGCGCGATCCGGCCCGGATCGACCTTCTCCAGCGTCTCGCAGATCAGGAAGGGGATGGTGCTCATCTTGCCCGCCGAGCGGTTGGGCTCGAACAAAGCGGGCCGCAGCCCCTGCGCCAGCATCCCTTCGCGATAGCCGAAATGCGCGCCACCTTCGGCCAGTTCGGCCACCTTCTGCTCAAGGAACATGGGCGACCAGAGATAGGGCAGCTCATGCACCGGGCAGCGATAGAGGCTGCGCATCATCGCGGTGAAAGCGCGGTCCTTGGGCAGCAGCCAGATTTCATCGCAACGCTCGATGGGGGCGAAATAATCGTTGCGGCCAAAGATGTCCGGCTCGACCAGATCGTAAAAGGGCTGGCCGCAGTTGAGGAACACCGCCTTGCCCCCGCCCGCGCGAAAGGGCGTCAACCAGTCGAGCCCCAGCCCGCCCGACACCTCGATGGCGACATCCACCGCAGTAAAGGCCTCTTGCGGGGACAGCATGGCGTAACGCGCGCCGATCGCCCCGGCATCGCCCGGCGCGCCG
Organism: Novosphingobium rosa NBRC 15208; assembly: GCF_001598555.1. Taxonomy (GTDB): domain Bacteria; phylum Pseudomonadota; class Alphaproteobacteria; order Sphingomonadales; family Sphingomonadaceae; genus Novosphingobium; species Novosphingobium rosa. The sequence continues at coordinate 23,967 of NZ_BCZE01000064.1, read as the reverse complement.
CCGTCGCCGGTGTCGATCAGCACCACCTGCTCGACAAAGGGCAGAGCCTCCAGCAGGCGGGCCAGATGATAGACATTCTGGCCGATGCCATTGCTCCAGATGTTGTGCTGGGCGCTGGTCAGGATCGAAAGGCCGATGCGCATGCGATCCGCTCGTCATGGGGTTGAGCGGCCAGCCTAACGCCTCTTGCTGCCTGCGGCAATGCCGCGCCGCCGGATCGCCACGCTTGATAAGCCTGGCCTATGCCCCTGGCTTATCCCGACCATGATTCCGACGGGCAGCCCAGGGGCTTTCATAAGCGATGCGGACCTGCCGGGCAGAAAGGGCCAGCAGGCAGGACCACAGCCGACGCAGCGTGGGAAACAAAGGCGGCGTTTCGCGATCCATGCAGGGGGCGGAGGCGTGTTGCATGTTGGCGCTGTCCTTGGTGAAAGAGGAGGGCAACTGCGGTGCAGCTTAGGCCCCCCGCCCACCGCCCGCCAACCAATTGATCGACACAGATCATAAGCTGTGCTTATGATGAAGCCATGCGCAAGATTCCTCCTCTGGCGGCGGTCCGCGTCTTCGAAGCGGCGGCGCGGCATGAGAATTTCACCGCCGCCGCCCGCGAGTTGGGCATGACGCAGGCCGCCGTCAGCCACCAGATCCGCCTGATCGAGAGCCATCTGGGCCAGCCCCTGTTCCGGCGCGAACGCCAGCGCGTGATCCTGACCGATGCGGCGCGGCGCGCGGCGGCCAGGCTCGGCAAGGGGCTCGACATGATCGAGAGCGCCTTTGCCGACATGCGGCTCGACGATGAGACCACGCTGACGATCTCCACCACCCCCACCTTCGCCAACACCTGGCTGGCGTGGCGGATCGGGGTGTTCCAGATGCGCTTTCCGGACATCGCCGTACGGCTGCTGATGCAGGAGGGCCTGTCCGATTTCACCGATGACGGTGTCGATGTCGCGGTGCGTTCGGGCTATGGATCATGGCCCGGTCTGGCGGCGCATCGCCTGATCGAGCAGGATTTCACGCCGATGTGCAGCCCCGGCTTTCTGGCGTCGCAGGGCGGGGCGATTCGGCCGCAAGACCTGTTGCGCCTGCCGCTGCTCAGCCCGCATGATCCGTCATGGGCCTGCTGGCTGCAACAGGCCGGGCTGGCGCAGGCGGGGGAGGCCCCGCTGCAGGGCGTGCGCATGGATTCGCAGGCCAATGAGGGCCATGCGGCGATGGCAGGTCAGGGCGTGGCCATGCTGACGCCCTTTTTCTGGCGTCAGGATATGGCGGAAAAACGGCTGGTGCCGCTGTTCCCGCAAGTCTCCAGCCTGGGCATGGCCTATTGGATCGTCTACCCCGACCACCGCCGTCGCGCCCGGAAAATCCGCCGCTTTTGCGAATGGCTGCTGGCGGAAATTGGCGCGCCCCCCAAACCGGAGCAGCCCTGACAGCCGCCCCTTTCTCCCAAGGCCAAGACTTTCGTGCGGTTTGACAAGGCCCCGCCCCAGGCCGAGCCTTGTCAAACCGCGCCCCGGCAGAGGGCGATGCGACAAAGCCATGAGGATGATGTGAGCCAGCAGCCGCCCGCAAGCACGGAAGCTCTGCCCGGGGGACCGCGCCCCGTCACCCTGCCCTGTCAGGACGGCCTCAACCTTGGCGGCCATCTGTGGCTGGCCCGGGATGGCGGCCGCGCGGGAAGCATCGTCATCAATCCGGCCACGGGGGTGCAGGCCCGCTATTACCATCGCTATGCGCGCTTTCTGGCCGACCATGGCTTCGATGTGCTGACCTATGACTATCGCGGCATCGGCGCCTCTCGCCCGGAGCGCCTGCGGGGCTGCTCCTATCGCTGGCGCGACTGGGGTACGCTCGACTGCGACGCCGCGCTGCGCTTCATGCACGCGCGCAGCCCTTCCGCGCCGCTGAACGTGATCGGCCACAGCATCGGCGGCTTTCTGGCAGGCCTTGCCCCCGGCGCGCCTGGGATTGCGCGGATGCTGACCGTGGGCGCGCAATATGCATGGTGGGGTGATTATGCCCAAAGCCACCGCCTGCAGCTGTTCCTCAAATGGCATGTGGCGATGCCGCTCGCCACGGCTTTCTGCGGTTACTTTCCCGGCCGCCGTCTGGGCTGGCTGGAGGATCTGCCCGCCGGTGTCGCCCATGAATGGAGCTTTCGCGGCCCCCGCTTCGAGCGCAGCCACAAGCGCCACGAACGCCCCGAGGTGCTGGCCCGCATGGCTTCGGTGACAGCCCCCATTCTGGCGGTGGTGGTGGCCGATGACACCATCGGCACCAGCGCCGCGATCCGCCGCACGCTGGCCTATTACAGGCAGGCGCCGCGCAGCGCCGTGCTGCTGCATCCGGCGGATTATGGCCGCCAGACCATCGGCCATTTCGACCTGTTCCATGACCGGCACAAGGACGGCTTCTGGCGCGAGAGTCTGGATTGGCTGAAACATGGTCGCAACCCGTGGGCCAACCGCGTGATCGAGACCGGGGAAGAATCACCATCGATTATTGCCAATTGAAGTCTTTTCTGCCAAATGAGGTAGGTAAAGGTTCAATATTCCGACTTCCGGGGAAAGTGCATTCAATGATCGATGAGTCCTCTGCGATGAAGCCGGGAGCGGCTTTTCCTTCACCGCTGCATCCCGTTGTCGATCAGATCGGCGATCTGGCCGCCGCTGGCGAAAAGATGATCGAACGCCTGCGCCGCAAGGCTTTTCTGCCCGATAGCCGCAAGGCGCTCAACGTGCGTTTCGGCATTGCCGAGGCGGCGCAACTGCTGGGCTGCTCGACCAACCGCATCCGCATGGCCGAGGACGATGGCCGCCTGCCCCCTGCCCCGGCGGGCGAGAATGGCCGCCGAATCGGCTATTCGGTCGACGATATGCTCAAGATGCGCGACGTGCTGGGCGCCAGCCCCGCGCGTGCGCCGATGGACGTGCCCGCGATGATCGCGGTGCAGAACTTCAAGGGCGGCGTGGGCAAATCCACCGTCACCACCCATCTGGCGCATTATTTCGCGGTGCAGGGCTATCGCGTGCTGGTGGTCGATTGCGACAGCCAGGCCACCACCACCACGCTGTTCGGCTTCAACCCGCATTTCAACATCACGCGCGAAGAGACGCTGTACCCCTATCTTTCGATCGATCCGACCCAGACCGATCTGCTTTACGCGGTGAAGCCGACGTCCTGGCCCAATGTCGATCTGATCCCCTCGAATCTGGAACTCTTCGATGTCGAGTATGAGCTGGCCGCCGCCGGTTCCGATGGGCAATCGGTGCTGGCCGCAAGGTTCCGCAAGCTGAAGCAGGGCCTGCTGGATCTGGCGCGCAATTACGATGTGGTGCTGCTCGATCCGCCGCCGGCGCTGGGCACGATCTCGCTGGCGGTGATGCAGGCGGCCAATGCGCTGCTGGTGCCGCTGGCGGCGACCACGCCGGACTTCTGCTCGACGGTGCAGTTCCTCTCGATGATGGATCAGGTGATCGGTCAGCTGGTTTCGGCGGGGATCACCGTCGATTACCAGTTCGTGCGCCTGCTGTGTTCGAAGTTCGACGGCAATGATCCCAGCCATGCCATGGTCCGCTCGATCATGGAGCAGGCTTTCGGCCCTGCCCTGCTGCCTGTGCCCATTCTGGAAAGCGCCGAGATCAGCCATGCCGCGCTGCGCATGATGACCGTCTATGAGCTGGAAAAGCCGATCGGCACCGCCAAGACCCATAAACGCTGCAAGGCCAATCTGGATGAATCGCTGGCCCAGATCGAGCAGCTGATCCGTCAGGGCTGGGGCCGCGTGGCGCCTGCGCGTGAGGAGGATGTGCTTCATGCCGCGCTGTGACCTTGCTTGCCTACAGGCAGGCGTTTTCGATATGTTCTCGCCCTCCTTTGTGAATCGGAGCTGATATGGCGCGCAAACAATCCGACTACCTTGCCGCCCTTCTGGCCGATGATGAGGGCGTTCCCGAAAGTACGACGCCTGCTGGATCGACAGCAGCAGCGCCGGAGCCCTCCCCTGCCCCCGATCTGCGGATGCAGCGCGCGCGCGGCACCACGCTGCTGGGCCGCGAGAGCGCTCTGGCCCGGGTGGCCAGCGGCGAGGTGCGGCAGGTCACGCAATTGCTGCTCGACCCGGCCAAGGTGCGGGTGTGGAGCGGCAATGCCCGTTCCTATGAGCATCTCTCCGAAGCATCGTGTCAGGAGCTGATCGATTCCATCGTGGCCGAGGGCGGGCAGAAGGTGCCCGCCGTGGTGCGCCGCATCGAAGGCGACCCGGATTACGATTATGAGGTGATCGCGGGGACGCGGCGCCACTGGTCGATCAGTTGGCTGCGGGCGCACTCCTATCCGGAGATGATGTTCGTTGCGCAGGTGGCGCAGCTGGATGACGAGGCCGCCTTCCGCCTGGCCGATCTGGAGAACCGGGCGCGCAAGGATGTCTCCGATCTGGAGCGGGCGCGTAATTATGCCGCCGCGCTCAAATCGCATTATGGCAATCACCAGAGCCGGATGGCCGAGCGGCTGAAGCTGTCCAAGGGCTGGCTGTCCAAGATGCTGAAGGTGGCGAGCCTGCCCGATGCGGTGGTGGCGGCTTTCGCCTCGCCCGCCGAGGTGCAGTTGAAACCGGCCTATCCGCTGGCGCAGGCTCTGGATGACAGACTGGCCGCACCGGCGATCCTGCGGACAGCCAAGGCACTGTCTGTGGAGCAGGCAAGCCGGGCGAAGACGGGCTCCCCTGCCCTGCCCGCCGCCGAGGTGTTGACGCGCTTGCTGGCAGCGCCGCGTGCGGATGAGGCTCCGGCGGCATCGATGTTCAGCTGGACATCGGATCATGGGCGGACCGGCTTGTCGGTGGTTTCGGCCAACCGGCAGGGTGCGACGGTGCGGGTGCATGCCGGATCCGGCGCGCGGATCGATGAGCTGGTCGATGCCTTCCGTGAAGCGCTGGTGGCGCTGGAGGAACAGGGCAAGGGCGTGCGGCCGTAACCGCACGGCGAGGCCCCTGCCCGTTTCGGGCTTCGCATTGTGAAGAATGCTGGATGGCATGAGGACGATGTTTCCCCGGGGAAACATCGTCCTTTGTTTTGCCCGCCGTCTATGACGTAAGGCCTGCCGGACCAGACGGTCATTGCCGGATGGCTTGGATGGCGGCACGCTTGACCGGGACACACGCTCTCATCTCATTTGGCAGAGGCCCCTCCCCATTATCCCCTCCTGGTGTGAGAAGGTTGCCATCGCTTGGGTGGCTTGACGGGTTCGGCCTTTGGTGTGTTTCCCCGGGGAAACATGTTCAGGCCCATTGAAGGCGCCGCAGGCCATCTCTTTTCATGCTGGCAAGGCTGCGGCTTTGGCTCTTTGTCTGAACCCGTGGCGCAAGGTGGACATTCAAGGGAGCGCGAGGGTGATGACCCTCGCATTTTCTCTTCCTTTCTCCTTGCCCAAACTGAACCACATCCCCCCGCCTGCGGCTCGTTTAACTGCGTTGAACTCGCCTGCGGCTCGTTTCCCCGGGGAAACATCGGCCTGCCGGGTTTCTCCAAAACGGTTTTCGCGGCATCATGGTTGACGTCGCCAGATTCGCTGGCGGCATTAAAGGCCACCAGATTCGCGCAAGGCTTGTCTGGCAGCCCGGAATTCAGCCGAGGGCGTGACTGATAGAAAGCCGCGCGCGCCCGAAGCACGCTTGATCGCGCCGAATACGACTGCCGCATGTTTCCCCGGGGAAACACCAAGGTCGTGCTGGGCGCGCTCGGACTTCGCCAAGGACCGCACGTGACCCGCGCCAGCAAACCGCCGACGACAGACCAGTTCGATCTGTTCCTGCCCTATATCTCCGATCTGGCGCTGCGCGACCAGCGCGAGATGATGGAGCGCCCCTTCTTCAGCCTGGCCAAATCGAAGCGCTCCAACCCGATCGATTACACCAGCCCCGATGGCAAGCTGTGGGTCCATGTCTCGGCCAATGCCGATTACGGCATGGCCACGATCTGGGATGCGGACATTCTGATCTATTGCGCCAGCGTGCTGGCCGATATGGCGCGGCGCGGGGCCAACGATGTGCCGCGCAAGCTCAACATCATGCCCTATGACCTGCTGCGCGCCATCGGCCGCCCCACCACGGGCCGCGCCTATGAGCTGCTGGGCCAGGCGCTGGACCGGCTTGTCGCCACCACCATCAAGACCAACATCCGCGCCGAGAACCGCCGCGAGGCCACTTTCAGCTGGCTCGATGGCTGGACCCAGCTGGTCGATGAAAGGACCGAGCGTTCGCGCGGCATGACCATCGAACTGTCGAACTGGTTCTGGGAAGGGGTGATGATGAAGGGCGGCGTGCTGTCGATCGACCGCGCCTATTTCGCCATCACCGGCGGGCGTGAGCGCTGGCTCTACAAGGTGGCGCGCAAGCATGCGGGCGGGGCAGGGGAGACGGGCTTCGCCATCTCCATGCCGGTGCTCTATGAGAAATCAGGCGCGGAGGGGCAGTATCGCCGCTTCAAGTTCGAGATGCTCAAGCTGGCCGAGAAGAACGATTTGCCCGGCTATGCGCTCTCGGTCGAGACGAGCCGCGAGGGTGAGCCGATGCTGCGCATGCGCCGCGTCGATGGCAAGGATGGCGCGGACCGGATGAAGGATATCGATCCTTCCTCTTCAGCACAGCCGGTGATGGAACCGATCGCGAAGCCGGTTGAGGCAGAGCTGCCCGCCCCTGTGGCGCCTGTGGCCAAAGCCCCTCGCGCGAAAAAGGAAGCGCCTGCCGAACCACTGATCGATGCCAAGGCGCTGGTGCGTCAGGCGGTGGCGGGTCTGTCGGATGCGGCGACGCGCGGCTTTATGACCGACGACACCATCGATTATCTGCGCGCCACCTGCCCGGGCTGGGATCTCCATGCGCTGCATGCCGAGTTCGAAAGCTGGGTTGCCGGAGACGAAACGCGCTCGCCGGTCAACTGGCAGAAGGCCTTCATCGGTTGGGTGAAGCGCCATCACGACAAGCACAAGCATCTGCGCTGAGCGAAACAGGGGGAAGGGCGTTCCCGAAGTGTCGGGCCAAATCGGGAGCCCTCTGAAAAATCCGGCGGCGGGATGGACATGGGATGAACAGGCGGTGGCCTTCTCCCTCCGCCTTCACAAAGTTTGAAGCTTGTTCGAAGCGATGCGATGCAAACTGATTCAACCCGCGCAGTTTCATCGCCCCCTGATCGGGTGGTTCGACACTCCGGGAACGGGCAAAACGCAGCCTTCGATCCTTTGGGAACGCCGCTTCGATCTTTCGGGAACAAGCCTTCGATCCTTCAGGAACGATCCTTCGACACTTCAGGAACCGGGCTTGGCAGGAGTCACGCAGGAATCCGCGAGTCGCAAGCCACGCTGCAGCGCTTAACTTTATCTAATTAGGATTTAACCCGTCTAACCCTTCGGGAAGCCTTTATGGAGTTGAGATAAAAGGGATGAAAAGCCGGGAGGCACCTGCCGTGAAAAGCAGGCAGCGATAAGCCTGCTGCGCCTGGCATGGAGTGTTCTTGATCGGCAACCCCATGCATGACGGGCAATCTGTGGCAACGCTGATCCACATTACGGAGCCTTGCCCTAAACCTGAGAGGCTGCAATCCCGGTCCAGCGTCATGAATGCAACGTTCCGCCTGACCACGAGGCGCTGATGTCCAATGGAGCTGCTCCCATCTCACGACAGATATCAATCGAGGCTCCGGCCTGAACGGATAGAGCTTGCACGCCGGCAATTTGCAAAGCCTTAAACCTCCAGCTTTCGAAAATTCGGCCAATCTTGACAAAAAAGCGCAAGCTGGCGCAGGATAGGCCGAATTTCATAAAGGCAGAATCGTGTCCTCAGATTTAGGCATAGACGGTACGCAGGATCTGGTTTCAGTCGCCACGCTGGCGGCACGCACTTCGTCCGTGCTGGAAAAGCTGCGCGATTCCGCCCGCAGCGCCCGTGCCGGAGACCGCCGCGAGCCCACCTTTACCATCAGCAAGGCCGCCGAACTGGTGGGCCGCACCCCCGCCGCGATTCGCGATGCCGAGAAGGATGGCCGCCTGCCCGAGCCCGCGCGCGGCGCGAACAACCGGCGCGAGCGTTACACGCTGGCCCAGATCAACGCCATGCGTGCTGTCTTCGGCACCAAGCCGCATCGCAGCCCGGAAGACCCCTGCTGTGTGGTCGCCGTGCAGAACTTCAAGGGCGGGGTGGGCAAGTCCACCCTCTCGGTGCATCTGGCGCAATATCTGGCGATCAAGGGCTATCGCGTTGCGCTGATCGATTGCGACAGCCAGGCCTCGGCCACCACGCTTTTCGGCTATGTCCCCGATCTTGATCTCAGCGAGGAGGATACGCTCTATCCCTTCCTGCGCGAGGAAGAGCGCTCCTCGCTCGACTATGCCTTGCGCAAGACCCATTTCGACGGGCTGGAGCTGATCCCGGCCAATCTGCGTCTGTTCCAGTCCGAATATGAGCTGGCCGCGCGCATGGCGCGTGGGGGAGGGGGGCTGCTCAACCGCATCAAGCAGGGGATCGACAGCATCGCTCACCGCTTCGATGTGATCGTGATGGACCCGCCGCCCGCGCTGGGGGCCATCTCGCTCTCGGTGCTGCGCGCGGCCAATGCGCTGATCGTGCCGGTGCCGCCCACGGTGATGGATTTCTCCTCCACCGCGGCCTTCCTCGCCATGCTGGATGAAACCATCGAGCAGCTGGCGGAGATGGACCTTGCGCCCGAATTGCAGTTCCTGCGTTTCGTCGGATCGAAGGTGGATGAAACCAAGTCGATGCAGAAGGAACTGCTCAATCTCATGCGCACGCTCTTCGGCCATGCGATGGTGCGTACGCCGCTGAAGGATTCCGCCGAGATCGACAATGCCACCGCGCGGCTGATGACCGTCTATGAGCTGGACGGCCCGGCCACCAGCTCGGCGGTGCGCAACCGGTGCCTGGCCTATCTCGAAGGGGTCAATCAGGAGATCGAGGTGGACATCCGCTCGATGTGGCCGAGCCATCGTGCAAGGCTGCGTCAGGAAGCGCTGGCGTGATGGCTGGTTATTGCACGCGTGCAATTTGCAAAAACAGGGGCTTGGAATGAGCCGAAAGAACAGTGGATTTGCCGAGGAACTGGCCGCCGGTATCGATCTGAATGCCGTGCCGAAGCGCAGCGGCATCGCCTCCAATGTGCTGACCGGGCGCAGCAACCGCATTGCCGAGCTGGCCTCGGGCGCGGTGATCACCCGCACGCATGAACTGGTCGACCCGGCGCGCTGCCGCATGTGGGAGGGGCACAACCGCGACTACGCCCTGCTCGACCATCAGCGCTGCGAGGATCTGATCGAAAGCATCAAGGCGCAGGGGCGGCAGGAAATCCCGGCCATCGTCCGCCGCGTCTCGGGCGATCCCCGGTTCGATTTCGAGGTGATTTGCGGCGCGCGTCGCCATTGGTCGATCAGCTGGCTGCGGGCGCACAACTATCCCGATTTCCGCTTCCTCGTCGATGTGCGCGAGATGGGCGATGAGGAAGCCTTCCGCGTCGCCGATATCGAAAACCGCGCCCGCGACGATCTCAGCGATTTCGAACGCGCGCGCGATTATCTGCGCGCGCTGCATGCCTATTACGACGGCCGCCAGAAGACCATGGCAGAGCGCATCAAGGTCAGCGAAAGCTGGCTGACGCGCTACCTCGATCTGGCCCGCATGCCTGCCGAGCTGATGGTGGCCTTTCGCGAACCGCAGGCCCTGACCATCCGCAACGTGATCGCGCTCAAGCCGTTTCTCAAGGCCGAGGAGACGCGGGACTTGCTCTTCCGGAAAGCGGCGGCGCTGGCCGAAGCCCAGATGGCGACGGGGCAGGCCATACCTGTGCTGGAGATCATTCGCGCGCTGACGGAGGTTGCCACGCCGCCAAAGAAAGCGCCGACCCGCAAGGCAGCCGGATCGACCCAGGTCGTCACCGGGGAGTCAGGCAAGCCGGTCCTGCGCATCGAGGGCGCGGATCGCAAAGGCCTTCGCTTGACCTTGCTGCATAAGGGCGGCGCGACAAGGGAAGAAGCCGAGGCCGCGATCAGGGAACTTCTGGACCGGCACTGGCTGTAACAGGGCAAAGCTCCGTTTTGGGGAACGGTGGGGCTGTAAACCCGCCTCCTCGCCGCTTGCGAACACCTTGAGCGCGAAATTTGCCCTCAGGAGCCCGTGGAGCGCTTTGGGGCGCCGAATGTACTTCGGGTCGCGGGGTGGCGGTTTTCGCGCTGTAAGGGCCGTTTGCGGGGAGGCGTTTTTTCAGGTTTTTGCCCTTCAGAAGCAAACTTCAGCCGCTCAACCCCGGCGCGCGATGCTGGACCGATCAAGGATCGCGCCCGGTGTCCGATGCCCTGATTCCCGTGCCCTGCCTGGGTCAAGGCAAACCGGCAGCCGCCAAGCTTGTTATACGCTTATGACATAGCGACGAAATGCATTGCCGTGAGTGATTTCCCGCAGGAGGTTGACCTCACACGCCTCCGCGACAAGTCGTGTGGTGGCCTGTCGGGATAAGCGCAGGGCATCGGCAGCACGCGCAACGGTGAGGGACGTGCCGGCACCCGCGAGGAGGACAAGCGCGCGTAAGTGGGACGATTTTCGACGGCGTGCGCATTCGTCATCAAGTTTGGCGTGCCATAGCCGTAAGCGTTGATCGAGGCCTAAGACCGCGGCGGCGCCTGCGGCGATGCCGTTGAGCCAGGCAATGCGGCAGCGTTCATCTCTGGCCCGCTCGGAAAGTTCGTCGAGATCGCCTTCCGTCGCACCGGTCAGCAAGGAGCGCCAGGGCGTGCGGTTCCGGTACAGGCCAAGAGCCGCAATCCCGCCGGCAGAGAGCTTGCCGTTGCGGATTCCAAAGCGGTCTCCAAGCATGGCGCCCATGACAATGTTTCCCCGGTCGAGCGGACTGGACCGGGCAAAACTGGCCGCGATATCAGCACTGGCGATCAGGGAGGGCAGGAGAGAGGCGCGCGCGCTGTGGCGAAGCCATGCATCGAGGCGGACATCGGCTATCTCTGGCGCGGCATGAAGCGGCGATTCCTCTCCGATGGGAATTTCTGCTTCAAGCCAGCTTCGAATGCTTTCCGCTGGCGATTCCGAATGCCATTCCAGCGGACGATCGAATGTCAGAACAAAGGTGAAGGGCCACCGCCGCCATGCACGCGGAGAATAGCCATAATCGACAGCGAGTTGGTCTGGATTGAAGCTTTCTCCCTCGAGCCAGGCGAGAGCCTCCATTTCGCGGGTGCGTATCTGGGCCGTCAGCAGCGCGGGTTCTGGAAAAAGAGCAAGGCGCTCGCCAGCCCGGGCGAGCGCTTCGCAGGCGCTTCCGAAGGCCTCTACGACGTGCTGAGAGAAGCGCGTATCCATAAAATTATATCAATAGATTAGGAATCTATTGTCAACTTAAATTGCTTTTAAGGTGCCTTTGGTGATGGGCTTCTTGATCTCCTTTCCGCCGGCCTGCTGGAAGGGGGGCTTATGCCCATTTCCCGGCCGTGTATCCCCCATCCACCGGGATCACCGTCCCGGTCACGAATGAGGCGGCATCCGACACCAGAAACGCGATGACATCCGCGATTTCATGGGGCTGTCCACTGCGGCGCATGGCGTGTAGCGCGGTGTTGCGCTCAAGCGCCTCGGCGGCGGAGGCGTCATACAGGGGGCGGGTCATGGGGGTCTCGATCAGCCCGGGGCATACGCAATTGACCCTTATGCCGCTGCCGGCCAGATCCACGGCGATCAACCGCGTCATATGGATGACTCCCGCCTTGCTGACGCCATAGGCAAGGCAATTCTCACGCGCGAGCAGGCCGAAGGTGGATGCGACATTGACGATCGCGCCGCTGCCCTGCGCCAACATTGCGGGCAGAACCGCGCGGCAGGCGGCGTAGGAGCCCGTGAGGTTGATGGCCATCACCCGATCCCATTCCTCCGGCTCAAGGTCGAGGATGGTGCCCAGATTGCCCGTGCCGGCGCAGTTGACCAGAATGTCGATCCTGCCATGCTCGGCTGCGACTTGCGCCACGGCCCGATCGACCTGGGCCCTCGCGGCGATGTCGACCGGCAGGATGTCGATGCCATGTCCCGCAAGATCGAAGCCGATGACCACCGCGCCGCTCTCGTTCAGCACCGCGGCAACGGCCGCGCCGATGCCCGATGCCGCTCCGGTGACAATCGCGATCCTGCCTTCCAGATTCTGCATGGCTATTCCGTCCTGAAGGCGAGCAGGGCCGGCGCAACACCGCCCCTGCCGCCAGAGCTTACATCTTATAGGCGAAGGTCAGACGCCAGGTGGTGGGGTCGGCCATGAAGCGTGGGGCCACCTGGGCGAAAGCGAAGCCGGTCGTCCAGTAGCGGTCGTCGGTCAGGTTCTTGCCGGTCAGCCGCACCGACCAGCGGTCCTTCTCATAGCCGACATAGGCGTTGAGAATGCGCGTGGACGGCACATGGCCGATCGCCAGATTGTCCGGCGTGGAATAGTAATCGGCGCGCATGTTGTAATTGGCGCCCAGCACCACATGGCCGCCCATCACCGGCAGCGAAAGATCGCCGCCCAACGTCACCTGATAGGGGAAGACGTTGGTCATCACATTGCCGACGTAATTGGCCACCGCCGCATTGGTGTTGCTGGCCGAGGTGTAATGCGCATCATTGTAGGTGCCATTGACCCACAGGGTGAGCGGCGGCACCGGGCGCAGGCTGAATTCGGTTTCGATGCCCTTATGCGATGCGGCGAAAGTTTCGGTGAGGAAGTCGCCAGAAGCCGTGACCAGCTGCTGCTGGATGCTGGAGTATTTGTTGTAGAAGGCCGAGACGTTGAGCTTGCCGCGATGGTCCCAGAACTGGCTCTTGAAGCCGACTTCATAGGCCGTCACCTTTTCCGGACCATAGGGCGAATCCAGCTGGGCGGCGTTGGAGGCAAGACCATTGTAGCCACCCGCCTTGAATCCTTGCGAATAGCTAGCATAGGCCATCAGATCGCGGGTGATTTGCCAGTCCAGCCCCACCTTGGGCACGAAATTGTGCCATGTATCGACCCGGTTGACCGGCGCGACATCCACCATGGCGTCGATGGTCTTGTGATCCACCGTATAGCGTCCGCCGACTGTCACCGTCAGATGATCGAGCAGATCGTAGCTCAGCTGGCCGAAGGCGGCATAGCTGTTGGTGCCGATGTTGTAGGTGGTGGGCGAGGGCACGAAATAGGTGGTGGTCAGGAAGTTCTGATTGCCCCATTCGCGGAAGAAATACAGGCCGCCCACGAATTTGAGCTTGTCGTCCAGCCCCTTGGTATGAAGCTGCAGCTCTTCGCTGAAATTGTCGTCATGCATCGCCGCGGCGCGGTCGAACAGCGCGGCATAGCCCGGCTGGCTGATGCCGAGCGCAGTGAAAGGCACGCCGCCCGAATAGTCCTCGCGCCAGCTGTCGAGCAGTTGCGACCAGGCCGTGATCGAGGTCAGCTGCGTCTTCTCGCTCAGATTGACCGCGACATTGAGCGTGGCGCCATATTGCGTGTCATGCGTGTAGGAGGGGGTGGGGCTCAGCACTGTGCGGTAATTGCCGCTGGCGGGCCTGATCGCCAGATAGTCATTGCCGGTGTAGGACAGATCGGTGCCCACGGCATATTGGCCATCGCTGTTGTAATGGCTGTAATAGCCGGTCAACCGTGCGGTGAGGGGGCCCTTGTCGTAATAGAGATTGGCCATGGTGCCGACGAAGTTCTGTGCGCCCACCGCCTTGCTCAGCGTGGCATCGTACTGCCGCCCACCATCATTGGCACGATACATCGCCGAGATGCCGCCGCGCAGGCTGCCATCGCTGTTAAGCGGACCGCTGACCACGCCTTTGACGAAGCGCTCGTTCCAGCTGCCCGTTCCGGCTTCCGCGGAGACCGAAAGCTGATCGCCCGGCGTGCGGGTGACAATCTTGAGCGCGCCCGCCGCGCTGTTGCGGCCATAGAGCGTGCCTTGCGGTCCGCGCAGCACCTCGATCCGGTCGATGTCGAGCGCATCGATCATCGAGGCGGCGGCGCGCGGCTGATAGACATCGTCGATGTAGATGCCGACATCGGCCTCGGCGGTGATGTCGCCGCCATCGGTCACGGCGCCGCCACGGATATAGGGCGCGATGCCCGCTGTGCCCGCCGTGACCGGCGCGATCTGCACATTGGGCGCGACCTGGCTGACATCCTTCACATTGGTGATCTGCAGGCGTTTCAGGGCGCTGCTGTCAAAGGCGGTGACCGCCAGCGGGGTCTTCTGCACGGAAGAGCTGCTGCGGGTGGCGGTGACGGTGATGTCGGACAGCCCCTGCGTGGTGGGAACGCCGTTGTCGGCCTTGTCAGTACTTTGCGCCAGCACCGGATGGGCGCAGGCGCAAGACAAAGCCAGCGGTGCGGCGCAGCGAAGAAGAGCAGGCAGGCGAATTGACTTGATAGTCCTCATGATACCCCCTTGGGTCGATCATCCTTTGTCGATGTCATGAGTGTGCGGTAACCGGGGCGCAGAAGCAGGGATTTTCCCTGAATGTCCGATCCTCGATCAATAAAGCATGATGACGGGGATTTATTTGCGGAATCGCGCGGCTTACCCCCCCGGAATCGTGCCGCAATCGACGGGCAACGCCACGCCGCTGATCGCGGCCGCGCCCGGGCCCGCCAGCATCAGCACGGCCTCGGCGATGTCCTCGGGCCGGGCCAGACGGCCCATGGCGGCATAGCTGGCCAGCGTGCCGAGCAAATCGCTTTCCTGCTGGCCCGCCTGCAGATTGCCCATCAGCATGTCGGTGGGCACCGCGCCGGGCAGCACGGCGTTGACGCGGATGCCGTCCGGCCCGCCGCTGCGCGCCGCGACTCGGGTGGTCATCAGCACCGCCGCCTTGGAGGCGCAATAGGCGCCCGCCTCGGCCAGCGCCACCAGCCCCATGCTTGAAGCGATGTTGACGATGGCGCCACCGCGTCCGCGCATATGCCGGATCGCCTCACGGCAACCCAGAAAGGTGCCATCGGCATTGACCGCGAAATGCTTTTTCCACACATCGAAAGGCATGTCGGCAAAGGGGATGTTGGGGGTGAAGATCCCGGCATTGTTCACCAGAATATCCACCTTTTGCCCGTCCTCCTCACAGGTCTGAAAGGCGGCCTGCCACTGTTCTTCGCGCGTCACGTCGAGGTGGAGGGCGCGGCTGCCAGCGCCCAGCGTGGCGACCAGCGCCGCGATCGGCGCCTGAGGCAGATCGGCGGCGATCACGCTGGCCCCGGCCTGCGCCAGCCTTGCGCAGATCGCGCGGCCCAGACCGCCGGTGGCGCCGGTGACCAGCGCGGTTTTTCCATTGAGTTCTTGTGCCATCTCAGGCCTCCATCAGGACCGGGGTGGTGGCTGAACCCAGCCGATAGGATGTGAAAAGCGCCAGGCTGACCATCTGCAAGGCAGCGGGAATTAGGCTGTAAAGCAGCAGGATGCCGGTCACCGCCGAGGTGCTCTGCGCGGTGATGCCCCCGGTCGAGGCGACGAAGCCGAAGCCGCTCATCACCAGCCCGGCGATCACCGGCCCCAGCGCGAAGGCCAGCTTTTCCAGCGCGGAATAGACGCCCGCAAAGACGCCCTCATTGGCCGTGCCGGTGCGGCGGCGCTGATCGTCCACGGTATCGGTCATCATTGAGAGCGCCAGCAGGATGAAGCCGGAATTGACCACGCCGATCACCGCCGCGCGCAGCAGCACCAGAAGATGCTGCAGGTTGAGCGGGCCGACCAGCGGTTTGTCGCCCGGGTTCACCCAGAACCATGTCACGGTCAGCAAGGCCCAGACGAAGGATGCGCCCCGCCAGCAGGCCGCCTTGCCGTAGCGGCGCGAGGCCCAGAGCCAGAAGGGCTGGCTGGAAAGCCCCGCCGCCGACATCACCAGAATAAACAGCGGGATCAGCCAGACCGCCTGAATCGCATAGATAAAGACGAAGCCCATCACCGTATAGCTGGAGGCCTGCGCCATGTTCTGAACGAAACTGGCCCCCAGCAGGGTGAGATAGGGGCGGTTGGCCTTGACCTGCGAGAATTGTCCGAGCAGCCCGATGGAGCCCGCCTCGCCCGGGATCAGCGCCACGCCGCGCAGCCCCAGACCGGTCACCAGCATCGAGGTCAGGCAGACTGCGCCCAGCACCAGCGACATCAGATGCCAACCGGAAGCGCCGCCACCGCCCCAGGCGATCAGCGGCTGGGCCAGCCCCACACCGGCCAGCACGCCGAAGGTGGCAAAGACCATGCGCAGCACCATGATGCGTGTGCGTTGATGCGGATCGCGCGACAGTTCCGCCGCCACCGCCAGATAGGGCACGGAATAGATGCTGAAAGCGGTGGAGCCGATAAAGAACAGCGCGCAGGTGGCCGCGGCGCCCAGCAGTGGGCTGCCGTAACGCGTCACCGCGAAAAGCGTGAGAAAGCCCGCCGCCGTGGCGATGGCCCCGCCGATCAGGAAAGGCGTGCGCCCGAAGCGGGGTTTCAGCCGGTCCGACCAGGCGCCGACCAGCGGATCGCACAGGATCAGCCACAGCTTGGGGATCAGCACGACAAAGCCCGCCATCCAGGCCGGCACGCCCAGCATTGTCGTCATGAACAGCGGCAGCAGCACGGCGGGCGTATCGCGGAAGATCTGCGCTCCCAACTGCCCGGCGCCATAGGCGATGACGGTCCGTGTCGGGACGGTCTGGTTCAGCGTGCTCATGCCATCAAAGCCTTCATGTGCTTGCCTTCGCGGCTGGATGCGATCTGCCGGGAAAACCATCAAAAACCTGTCATTTCAGAATTTATGCGCGTTGTCGTGGCGCGTCGGGGATGCCGCAGGAAATATCCGATCCTCGACAAAACAGAGAGCGGGCCTAGGATCGACCGGTGGCCGGACTGTGCCGCCAGGTGGATAAGCCCTTCGCAAAACTGGCCTTTCCCGGCAGAATGCGGGACTGCCGAAGACGCGCGACGATCCGCCGACATGAAAGGCCTTGGCATGAGCGAACATCTCACTTTTCTCACGCGAAGGGGGGTCATGCTTGGGGGCGGCATTGCTTTGGCCGGTGCTGCCGCTCCGGCGCTGGCCCAGCCACGCAGCCATCAGGTCACGATCCATGCCAGAGGTGGACGGGCGGTGCAGGTCACCGAGTGGCTGCCCCATGGGCGCCCTGCCGGCATCATCCTGTTTTCGCATGGCGCGGCCTCGTCTCCCGGCCGTTACGACGTGCTGCTGGGGCCGATGGTCGCGGCGGGGTGGCGCATTCTGGCGCCGCTGCATGTGGATTCGCTCGACCATCCGGATCACGGAAAATTCCCCGGTCTGGCGACGTGGCGCGCCCGGCTTGAGGATTTTCAGGCCCTGACCGATCATATCGGCCATGTGCCCTATGTCGCCGTGGGGCACTCCTATGGCGCGCTGACCGCGCTGGTGCTTGGCGGCGCGCAGAGCGTGGCGCCCGCCGGATGGGAGGGGCCGCAGTGCGACGGCAAGGCGAAAGCCGTGGTGGCCTTCTCGCCGCCCCCGGCCATTCCGGTGCTGATCACCATGGCGGGCTATGGCGATCTGGCGGTTCCGGCGCTGATCCAGACCGGCACCGCCGATGTGTTGCCGCAGAAGAGCGGGGTGGACCCGGAGTCATGGACAAAGCATCTCGATGCCTATGAGGCGGCCCGGCCCGGCCATGACCGCTATGGTCTGGTGCTGGCGGGGGTGACCCATTATTTTGGCGGGCTGATCTGCGATTTTCAACAGCCCGGGCCGCCCGCCACGCAGGGGGTGAAGGATGCCAGCCGCATCGCGGGCCTGTTTCTCAAGGCCTATGGCACCGGCGATGCGCGGGCCAGACAGCAGCTGCAGGGAAAGCTGAGCAACAGTCTGCCGGTGCGGCTCACCATGAAATAGCGCTGCCGCCCGGCCTGGCATCAGGCCCGCCTATCCGCTCTGCGGACAAGCCCGGGAAGCGGCGTCGGCGGATCGCCCTGCGGCATCATGATCGCATTTCGGGAGGCGCCAAGCCTCGCGGGGGGATCGACAGGATGAAGGGCAGGGCGGATGGCTGAGATCACAACGATCATGCTGCGCGTCGAGGATGCGACGGCGCAGGCGCTGGCGCCGTTTGGCGATCTGATCGGGCGGGTGCCGGATGCGCGCGCCATCGCGGTCGATTTCTACAAGGGCGCGGTGACGATGCGCTATCCGGCGCGTTTTTCCTGCGACCATCCGGTGGAGGTCACGCTGGCCAGCGTCGATCCCCGCCCCGGCGAGGTGCGCTATATGGAGCGGCACTTTCAGCATACGCAGGCCTTTCTGCCGCTGGGCGGCAAGCCCTTCGTGGCGGTGATGGCCCCGCCCGGCGAGGGCGATCTGCCCGATCTGGCGCAGGTGCGCGCCTTCCGTTTCGACGGCAGCGCGGGCTTCGCGATGCATCGGGGCACATGGCATGAATTTCCCTTCGCCGTGGAGGAGGACACCGATCTGGTGGTGCTGCTTTCCAGCCAGACCGGCTATGACCTTCAGGCCAAGGATGCCGTGACCGAGGAGGCGCAGGGCCCCGACCTCGACAAGAAGGACATCGTGGCCCGCACCGGCCATGTCTTCCGCTTCGATCTGACGGAGAATGCAGCATGAGAAACCGTATCAATCAGGAACGCACGGGGCGCTCGCGCGGCAGCCATCCGGTGGTGTTCGAGACTGCCACGGTCGATGCGCTGGCGGGCATGGTGCTGGCGCTGCTGGGCGAGGTGGTGGTCCTGAAGGACCGGCTGGATGCCAATGAGCGCCTGCTGGCCGCCGCCGGTCTGCACGGGCCCGAGGCGGTGGATGGCTTCAGCCCCGATCCCGCCGCGCGCCAGCATCGCGCCGCCTATCGTCAGGGTATCTACGACAGGGTGCTGGGCGTGGCGCGCGACCGGCTGATGCCTGGCGCTCTGGCCGAGCAGGCCGCCTATGTCGGCGAACTGGCCGATGTGGCGGGCGATCATTGATTGTGGAGGAGGACGTATGACCACGCTGGCGACACCAACTGAAACGCCCCATTTCGGCCCCCATTTCGGTCATGCCGTGATGCCTCAGGCCACGCATGACGAGCAGGCGATGGAGGACCATTTCCTGGCCATGCGCCTGTGGACGATCACGAAGCTCGATCCGCTCGACCGCCGCCTGCTGGACGAGGTGGTGGTGCCAGAGGTGACCGCGCGCAGCGGCAAGCCGGTGACCGGCACCGCGCAGATCCGTCAGGCGCTGGAGGAGCAGCCGCTGCATCAGCTGTGGCTGACTCTGGCGCTGTTCTATCATGACCGCATCTGGCAGACCCTGGATGGCGCGATCGACCGGCAATATGACACGCTGGCGCAGGAAGTGGCGAAACAGACGGCAGCCCCGCGCGGCAGCCTGCGGCTGAATCCCGATCTGGACATCCCGCGCTACATTGCCGCCATCGACCATCACCGCATGCCGGGCAGCTACACGGTCGATACCGCGCAGCAGGATTTCCGCGCCGGGGCGCTCTATGACCGCTTCGCCACGACCTATCTGCGCAACCTCAACGGCGGCTGGAAGAATGACGGGCGCGGCCATACGCTGGCCAGCCATGTTCATGACGTTTATCCGGAGCTGCGGGTGCGCCGCATCCTCGATCTGGGCTGTTCGGTGGGCCATTCCACCGTTGCCATCGCGCAGGCCTTCCCCGAGGCGGAGGTCTTTGCCGTGGACGTCGGCGCGCCGATGCTGCGCTATGGCCATGCCCGTGCGGAAAGTCTGGGCGCCGCGATCCATTTCAGCCAGCAGAATGCCGAAGCCACCGATTTCGCCGATGGCAGCTTCGATATGGTCTGCTCCTCGGCGATGCTGCATGAAACCTCGGCCAAGGGCATGCGCGCGATCTTTGCCGAATGCCACCGCCTGCTGCGCCCCGGCGGGCTGATGGTGCATGTGGAGGTGCCGCCCCGCCATGAGCATCTCTCGCTGTGGGACCAGATGCGCTGCGACTTTGAATCGCATTACAACAACGAGCCTTTCATGACCTCTCTGGCGCGCACGGACTGGGTGCAGGTGGCGCGGGGCGCGGGCTTCGATGCGGCAAAGGTGATGGTCGGCTATCGCAAGGGCGTGACTGAGCTGAAGCCCGATCACGGGGATTTCTTCACGCAGGGGGCGGGGGATGGCCGCCTGCCGCTGGGCAGCT
This sequence comes from Novosphingobium rosa NBRC 15208, assembly GCF_001598555.1. Classification (GTDB taxonomy): domain Bacteria; phylum Pseudomonadota; class Alphaproteobacteria; order Sphingomonadales; family Sphingomonadaceae; genus Novosphingobium; species Novosphingobium rosa. The sequence continues at coordinate 3,781 of NZ_BCZE01000064.1, read as the reverse complement.
GGTACGTCTGTTCCGCGATCAGGGATTAGACCAGATCTTAGGCCGGCTGGCCGACAGGTTTCGGAATGCGGCACGAAAAGACGGCGCTTGGCATGATGTCAATGCGCCGCTTTCTCGTTTGCGCCGCCGCGCGGCTCTGGCACGAAAAGCGTCGGGCGCAGCAGGCATGGCGTTAGGCCGTGTTAATTGTGAAATGTATTTTATTTCATGAACTTAAATGGATTCCTATGACCGCGAACAGGCAAAGGGCGCAAGTTCCATCCGACAGGCGGACACGTCCTATTTCCCTCCACACGGCAGATCGGGAGCAGGCAAGCTGTCGGCAAGATGCATGTCGCACGGAATCAACGGCATTCAGCATCGATCATGTCGACAACCGATGATGCTTCCTAAGGATCGAATGTGATCGTTTAGAGGCATGATTAAAAAATATAATCGGATGCAGGACAACACCATCTTTCGTATTTAAGTGAGGGAAGTATGAAATATCTTGGTAAGAAGGGCGTCATGTCTGCGTCCGTTTCTGCAGTGGCCATGCTGGTTTCCTTTTCAGGGTCTGCCTTTGCCGCCGATACTGCGCCGGCACCCACCGCCGCGCAGGCCGATACCCCGGCCGGGGCGGGCGACATCGTGGTGACCGCGCGCAAACGCCGCGAAGACATTCTCAAGGTGCCCGTCACCGTCTCGGCGCTGACCGCCGACCAGATGGAGGCGCGCGGCATCCGGACCGTCGTCGATGTCGCGGGGGCCAGCCCGGGCATCAATCTGAACAACAACTCCTCCAGCCACGCGGACCGCGCGTTCCAGCAGATCATCCTGCGCGGCTTCACGCCCTCCACGGCGCTGGTCACCACCACCTCGATGTTCATCGACGGCGTGCCGGTGTCCTCGCCCACGCAGCTCACCTCGGTCAGCGATCCGGCGCAGGTGGAAATCCTGAAAGGCCCGCAGAGCGCCTATTTCGGCCGCAACACCTTTGCCGGTGCCATCAATGTCGTCAACAAGGAGCCCAACGGCAAGTGGGGCGCGCAGGTTGACGGCATGGTCGGCACGCGTGGCAACTGGAACGTGAAGGGCGCCATCGACGGCTCGATCATCGGCGACAAGCTGACCTTCCGCGTCACCGGCAGCAAGATGGTGAAGGACGGTTCCTGGACCAATTCGGCCGATGGCAAGAAGCTGGGTGACCAGTCGAGCGCGGTCGGCACGCTGCTGATCGTCGCCAAGCCCACCGACAAGCTCACGATGAAGCTGTTCGGCATGATCGCCACCGACGATGATGGCGCCCCGGCTCAGGCCCGCGTCAACGCCTACAGCGTGCAGGGCACCAACGGCCAGACGATCCAGAACAGCCAGGCCAATTGCGTCATCAACGGCAATCCCTTCATCTGCGGCACGCTGCCCGCGCTGACCAGCCCGGTGGGCGCCAACACCGACACCGCGCCGATCGCCGGCTATCTGGCCAGCAAGCGCACCTTGCTCAACCCCAGCGACAATGTGCAGAAGTTCGGTCTGCTGCGTCACACCCAGCATGCCCATGCCGTGATCGACTACACCTTCAGCGACCATATCAGCGCCGAAGTGCTGGGCGGCTTCAACCATGAGACCTATTCGGATCTGATCGATCTGGACGGTTATGACTCCTCGGGTCTGGGCTGGAGCTATCCTTACGCCATCGATCACAAGAACAAGGACTATTCGGTCGAAGGGCGCCTGAGCTACAAATATGGCAGGCTCCATGGCGTGGTGGGCGCCAGCTATCTGAGCGCCGAGGGCCAGAACGGCCTGGGCGCGGCGACATCCACCACCTATTCGCTGGGCGGCGTCAGCAAGACCAAGACCTTCGGCGCCTTCTTCGGCGCGACCTATGACGCCACCGACAAATTGTCGCTGAGCGTGGAAGGCCGCTACCAGATCGATACGATCGCGGCCTATCAGGGCGGCACCACGCTGAACGAAACCTCGAACCTCTATCTGCCCATCGGCACCTATGCGCCGAACGCGCTGCTGGGGCAGCAGAGCTTCCGCAATTTCGCGCCGCGCGCCATCGCCAGCTATCAGTTCACGCCGGATCTGATGGTTTATGCGTCCTGGGCGAAGGGCGTGAACCCCTCCACCTTCAACACCACCATCGTCACCCTGTCGGCCGCGGCGCAGGCGCAGGCGAGCGCCACGGGCATTCCGCTGTTCGCCAAGCCGGAAAAGGTCACGAACTATGAAGTGGGCGCCAAGGGCCGCCTGCTGGACGGCGCGCTGCGCTATACGCTGGCGGCCTATTACGCGCAGTGGACCAACCAGATTTCCAGCCAGTATTTCTTCGTCGGCACCAGCCTTTACAACGGCTATGCCAATGGCGGGAATGTCGATCTTTACGGCCTGGAAGCCAACACCACCTGGAAGGTCAACAAGCTGATCTCGATCGATGCGGCGGCGGCGTGGAATGCCAGCCGGATCATCACCTACAACAGCGCCACGGTGACGGCGCTGACGGGCATCAGCAACTTCTATGGCAAGGAAATGCCCAACACGTCGAAATATTCGGCGAATGTCGGCGTGACCATCGGCGACCATATTCGCGGCACCAGCAACGCCAGCTGGTATCTGCGCGGCGACTGGAACTTCAAGTCGGGCGTCTGGGCGGATCAGGCCAATGTCACCCGCACGCCGGATCTGCATCTGTTCAACGCGCGCCTCGGCGCCGATTTCGGGCGCTATTCGGCCAGCATCTTCGTGAACAACATCTTCAACAACCACACTTACACCAGCGTCAGCGACAACTGGGTGTTTACGCCGAATTTCAGCCATACGTCGGTCTATTCGGCGGCCTTTGTGGGCCTGCCGGATCTGCGGACGGTGGGTCTGAACGTCAAGATCAAGATCTGATCCGGCTCATCACCGGATCGCATTGGGGAAAGGCCGGGTTCTGCCCGGCCTTTTTCGTGTGCGGCGCCCGCAGCAGGCAAGCATGACGGCGGGGGGAGCGCGCGTGATAACTGGCGCAAAGCCTGTCGGGGTTGTCTTGTGCCAGCCATGCTTTGCTCTGCCCTATCCTGTCCCGGAACCGGCAACAGAAGATGCGCGGAGCTTGCGCAGACGCGCATGGCGCCATGGCCGCCCGCTCCGTCGATCCGAGACGCCTTGGCGGTGCAGGAGGGTGGTTACCCACAAAAAACCGGCGGCCCTGCGGACCGCCGGTCAAAGCATCGTCAATAAGGCTGGCGTTTAAGGCGAAGGGCTTGCCTTGCGCATCGCCCTGCCGCCCAGCGCGAAAAGCACCGAGCCCAGCACCACCGCCGGGCCCGCCACCAGCGCGATCGACCAGCCCACGCTGGCCGGATCGCCAAACAGCTTCTCGGTCATGGTGGCCACCAGCAGCGGCCCGCAGGTGGCCCCCAGCAAGGTGTTGAGCACCAAAGTCAGCGCGATGGAGGTCGCCCGCATGCGCGGCGGCACGATGGATTGCAGGGTCGAGAACATCACGGTCCCCGCCACCGCATAGACAGCATTGCCCGAAGCCACGATCACCATCGCCAGCGTCACCCCCGGCGCCAGCACCGCCAGCGTCGAGGGCAGGGCCAGCAGCGGAGCGATCGCCAGGATCGTGAAGCGCGTCATCACCTGCCCACGCTTCATCGAGCGATCGACCAGCCAGCCACCCACCAGCGGACCGATGGCGGAAAACAGCATGGACAGCGGCCCCAAACGGGCCCCCACGATCTGCGGCGTGATGTGAAAGACCCGCATCAGCATGGCGGGCTGCCACGCCGCCGAACCATAGGCC
>NZ_BCZE01000063.1 GCF_001598555.1 Novosphingobium rosa NBRC 15208 | reverse complement strand
CGAGGGCGATGGCCCTCGCATCTTGTCTTCCTTCAAAACCCCTTACGAATAAGGCGGCTTATGCAACCCCTTCGGCGACTGCGTGAAAATCTCGCATCCATCCGCCGTAATCCCGATCGAATGCTCGAACTGCGCCGACAGCGAGCGATCCCGCGTCACCGCCGTCCAGCCGTCGTCCATCATCTTCACGCCGGGTTTACCCAGGTTGATCATGGGCTCGATGGTGAAAAACATGCCCTCGCGCAGTTCCGGGCCGGTGCCGGGCGTGCCGACATGCACCACCTCGGGCGAATCATGGAACAGGCGGCCCACGCCGTGGCCGCAGAAGTCGCGCACCACACCATAGCGATGCGCTTCGGCGTGGCGCTGGATGGCGTAGCCGATGTCGCCCAGAGTGACGCCCGGCTTGGCCATGTTGACGCCGATCATCAGGCATTCGTAGGTCACATCGACAAGGCGGCGCGCCTTCAGCGGCACATCGCCGACAAGATACATGCGGCTGGTGTCGCCGTGCCAGCCGTCGAGCAGCGGGGTCACATCGATGTTGATGATGTCACCGTCTTTCAGCACGCGGTCGCCGGGAATGCCGTGGCAGATCACATTGTTGATCGAGGTGCAGCAGCTATGCGCGTAACCGCGATAACCCAGCGTGGCAGGGACCGCGCCGGCGTCCAGAGTCATCTGGCGCACCACATCGTCGAGTTGGCCGGTGGTGACGCCGGGCACCACCATCGGCGCCAGCGCATCAAGGATCTCCGCCGCGAGGCGTCCGGCCTTGCGCATCCCCTCAAAGCCTTCGGGGCCGTGCAGCTTGATGGTGCCGTCACGCAGAGGGGTCGTGGCGGCGTCGACATATTGGTAGCGGTTCATGAGAGGCGCTTTACCAAAAGCTGTGTTAAAAAGCGAGTACCACGAAAGCCTACCGGCTTACGGCAAAGGCGGAGCGCCAGGCCGGTTTCACCGCCGCCAGCACGTCCGGCGTAACCTTGAGGGTTATATCATAGTCGCCCTCCGCGTAGGGACCGGCCTCATAGGGGCCGATCAGGATGCCGATGCGGGTGAAATGGACGTGGTCGGCGCTGCCGAGGATCAGCACCTCTTTCAGCGGATCGATGCATTCATCGAAGGGATCGGTGCTGCCGGGCGTGATGGGATCGCCACGCCGTTCCTCGCGCTCCTTGTCAAGCGCCGCGCAGAAAGGCGCCTGAATGGCCGCCGAGAGGGCTGCCGTGTCGAACATGTCGAGCGCCTTGACCTGACGGCCCGCCTTCTTGTTCCACAGCAGCGCGGTGGGGCCGTGGTTCGGGTGCGCCCCGCCGGTGAACTCCTCCTCCGTGCCCGACAGGCTGAGCCAGCCCGGCAGATCGGCCACCACCTGCCAGCCGGTGCTGGAATCATAGCTGATGTAGGTGGACTTGTCCTTGCGGGCCTCATCGCGCGCGTCCCTGGCCTGCCCCGCGATGTTGCTGCGGTGATCGGCGGCATCCTTGTCCAGCCATGCCTTCAGGGCCGGGATGCGTCCGGCTGCAGCGGGATAGTCGTAATCGAAGCTGTAGAGCGGATTGGCGATGCTGATCGAACGCCCTGGCGGCAGGATTTTCGCAGGAGCCGCAACGCCCGTGGATGCTGTCAGACAGGCCGTGACCGCGCCCATTGCCAGTGCCTGCCAGACCCGCATCGTCAATCTCCTGATCCGCATGGCTGGACTTGGCCGCCTCTGCCCGGATAGAATGCGATACATGAGCAAACATGCCCCCGCCAGCCCCGCCGAGTCCGCCGCGCCCGAACTGGTCCAGCCGGACCGTGGACAAGCCGCGATCACAATTCATCTGATTGATCAGGCCGGCTTCGATGGCTGGCAGAAAGCCCTGAATGCCGCCCAGCGCGCGGCTCTGACCGGCGCGAAATTCAAGGGCGAGGCCGGGGCGCAGGCGATCATCCCCGATGGCGACAGCTGGGCCGTTGCGGCGGGGGTGTCTTCGCTGAAGGCGCTGAAAAGCTGGTGCCTCGCGCGGCTGGCCGAAACGCTGCCCGCGGGCTGCTATCGGCTGGCGCTGCCCAAGGGGGCGGAAACCCGGGCCGCACCGGCCTTGATCGGCTGGGCGCTGGGGCAATATCGCTTCGATCGCTACCGCAGCGATGCCAAGGCCGAAGGCCCGCGCATCCTGCTGACGGGCGAGGTGAAGCCCATTGCCGCCGCTCTGGCGCAGGCCGATGCGGTGTCGCTGGTGCGCGACCTGGTCAACACCGGCCCCGAACATATGGGCCCCGCCGAGCTGGAGCATGAGGTCGAGTTGCTGGCCAAGCAGTTCCGCGCTCAGGTTCGCGTCACACGCGGCGAGGCGCTGGAGCATGAATACCCCTGCGTCCATATGGTGGGCCGCGCCGCCGCGCGCAGCCACGCCCCGCGCCTGATCGAGCTGGAATGGGGCGATGAGAAAGCCCCGCGTCTGGCCATTGTCGGCAAGGGCGTGTGTTTCGATTCGGGCGGGCTGGACATCAAGCCTGCCTCGGGCATGCTGCTGATGAAGAAGGATATGGGGGGGGCGGCGCATGCCATCGCTCTGGCGCAGCTGGTGATGCAGGCGGGGTTGAAAGTGCGGCTGCATCTGCTGATCCCGGCGGTGGAAAATGCCATTGCCGGCAATGCCTTCCGCCCCGGTGACGTGCTGAAAAGCCGCAAGGGCCTGACCATCGAAATCGGCAACACCGATGCCGAAGGCCGCCTGATCCTGGCCGACGCCCTCCACCGCGCCAGCGAATTCAGCCCCGAGCTGATCGTCGATTTCGCCACGCTGACCGGCGCGGCGCGTGTCGCCTTGGGCCCCGATCTGCCCGCGTTGATGACCCGGCAGGACGCAACCGCTCAGGCGCTGATCGATGGCGGTCTGGCCAGCGACGATCCGCTCTGGCGCCTGCCTTTGCATGACGGTTATCGCGAATGGCTGAAATCGGATGTGGCCGATCTGAACAACTCGCCCGCCAACGGCTTTGCCGGGGCCAGCGTGGCCGGGCTGTTCCTCGACCGCTTTGTGGGTGACGGCATCGACTGGGCCCATTTCGACACCTTCGCATGGCGCCCCGCCGCCAAGCCCGGCCGCCCCAAGGGCGGCGAGGCGCTGGGCCTGCGCGCGGCATGGGCGATGCTTCAGGCGCGCTTTAAAGGCTGATTCCTCACCGCCAACTTGCGAAAACTCCATGTTAGCGCTATGCGCCCGCGCTTTGACGGATCGGGGTTGGGTTCAGGCGTGTTGATGAAGACGGACGGCATTTATCTGGGCGCAAGCTTCGCCCTCTCGGGCCCGGTGGAGAAGCTGGACGCCACGCGCCTGCCGGTGCGCGGCGATCTGGCGCATATCCGTCTGGCCGGGACTGTCTTCGTTCCGCATTATGTTGCGCCTATCACCTATCGCAGCGGGGCGCAGGGCGCCACGCTGCTGAAGACGCCCGGCGGCGAGACGCTGGCCACGCTGGAGCCGGGCGCCGGTTTCGACGTGCTGGACATCGCGGGCACCCATGCCTGGGGTGAGGTGACGGGCGGCGGCATCGTAGGGTATATCACGCTGACTCAATTGGAGGCTTCGGTTTGACGCAGACTGTTTTCATCGACGGTGCCGCTGGCACCACCGGCCTGGAAATCGCCGACCGGCTGGGCGGACGCAGCGAATTTTCGCTGATCATCCTCGATGATGCACGACGCAAGGATTCCGCCGCGCGCAAGGAGGCGCTGCAGGCCGCCGATTTCGCGGTGCTCTGCCTGCATGACGATGCCGCGATCGAGGCGGTCGCCATGGCGCAGGGCAGCAAGGTGCGCATCATCGACGCCTCCACCGCCCACCGCGTGGCTGATGGCTGGACCTATGGCTTCCCCGAGATCGTCGGGCGCGATGCCGTGGCCAATGCCGCGCGCGTCGCCAACCCCGGCTGCTATCCCACGGGCTTCATTGGCCTGATCGCGCCGCTGGTGCGCGCCGGGCTGCTGCCGGCCGACTTCCCCTACACCGTCAATGCCGTTTCGGGCTATTCGGGCGGCGGCAAGGGTCTGATCGAGCGCTTCGAGGACGACACCGACATCGCCTTCCGCACCTATGGCCTGGCGCTTGGCCACAAGCATGTGCCTGAAATGACGCGCTATGCCGGGCTGACCCATCCGCCGGTCTTCGCGCCCAGCGTGATCCCGGCGCATCGCGGCATGGTGGTCGAGGTGCCGCTGCCGCTTTACGCCATGAAGGACGCGGGCAGCCCCGAGGCCCTGCGCGCCGCTCTGGTGGATTTCTACGCCGGTAGCCCGGTGGTCTCGGTCAACACCGATGACACCCCGGCCGAACTGCTGCTGCGCCGCTCCACCGCCCCTAGCGACAAACTTGAGCTCTTCGTCTTCGGCGGGATGAAAGGCACGCAGGCGCGTCTGGTCGCCGTGCTGGACAATCTGGGCAAGGGCGCCAGCGGCGCCGCCGTGCAGAGCCTGAACCTGATGGCCGGTCTGGATGAGAGCGCCAGCCTGGCGTTGTAAGATTGGGCAATGTGCTGACGCACATTGCCCGTGCGGCACCAAATCCGGCCTCCCCGGATTTGTCACAAGACGTAACGCAATTTACCATCTTTATGCATCATAAGGGGCCGGCGAAGTGATTCGCCGGCCTTTTGCATGCGAAAGGTGCAATAAGGCATGTGTTCACCCCTTATGGCGCCTTGAAAGGCGGCATGCACAAAATTGCGGCACGCCTTGCCTGAAATTTGAACAGACCTGCCCAAAGCGTGTCACCTGACCGCCTCATCATCCCCAGCAATTCGCGGTGAAGTGCCGATTCACCCCGATTATCCGGTTTTCCTCAGCGCCGCTTTGCCCTATCCATTTGTTACCGGCCTTGGCACGAAACTTGATAGATCGTTACCGATAGATCAGGTGCCGGGGTGTAAGGGAGTAACGGCCAGTTGCTCTCCTGCCCTTCCCCGGGCCGCAAACCGGGTAAGGGTCGCTACCCATGGGGAAGCGCGGCGGGGCTGATGCCTTGCTGTCGCTTCGCTGAACAAAGGAAGTTTCAGGCGTGAAAAAGATCGAGGCGATCATCAAGCCCTTCAAGCTCGACGAGGTGAAGGAAGCGCTTCACGAAGTCGGCGTTTCGGGCATCACCGTGACCGAGGCCAAGGGCTTTGGCCGCCAGAAGGGCCACACGGAACTGTATCGCGGCGCCGAATATGTCGTGGACTTCCTGCCCAAGGTGAAGCTGGAGGTCGTGGTGGCCGACGCGCTGGCCGAACGCGTGGTGGAAGCCATCGCGGGCGCCGCGCAGACCGGCCGCATCGGCGACGGCAAGATCTTCGTCATGACCGTGGACAGCGCCCTGCGCATCCGCACCGGTGAGCGCGACGACGCCGCCATCTAACGCTTTTGCCGCCCCGCGCCCGGCTCAGGGGGCGTAAGGGTGGCTCTCCCGGCGCAGCAACCCGTCCCGGGGTCCGGGCTGGTGCGCCATGCATTATGATTACCCCTTCATCCGCCGGGCCCCGCGCCTGCGGATCATCTTCGGAGAACAACGGTAATGGCTACTGCATCGGACATCCTTCAGCAGATCAAGGATGAGGAAATCGAGTGGGTCGATCTTCGCTTCACCGACCCCAAGGGCAAGTGGCAGCACCTGACCATGGTCGCCTCGGTCCTGGGTGAGGATGAGCTGGAAAACGGCCTGATGTTCGACGGTTCCTCGATCGAGGGCTGGAAGGCCATCAACGAGTCGGACATGATCCTCAAGCCCGACCTCGACGCCGTTTACGTCGATCCCTTCTCGGCCACCCCGATGCTGATCGTGGTCTGCGACATCGTCGAGCCCTCGACCGGCGAGCTCTACGCCCGTGACCCGCGTTCGACCGCCAAGCGCGCCGAAGCCTTCGTGAAGACCACCGGCATCGGCGACACCGTCTATGTCGGCCCCGAAGCCGAATTCTTCGTCTTCGACGACGTGCGCTTCTACGACGGCTACAACGGCAACGGCTTCTCGATCGACGACATCGAGCTGCCCACCAACTCGAACAAGGCCTATGAAGGCGGCAACATGGCGCACCGTCCGCGCGCCAAGGGCGGCTACTTCCCCGTCGCCCCCGTCGACAGCCTGGTCGACGTGCGCGGCGAAATGGTCTCGACCATGCTGGCCATGGGCCTGCCCTGCGACAAGCACCACCACGAAGTGGCCTCGGCTCAGCACGAGCTGGGTCTGACCTTCGGCACGCTGACGCAGACCGCCGACCGCATGCAGGTCTACAAGTATGTCGTGCATCAGGTCGCCCATGCCTATGGCAAGACGGCCACCTTCATGCCCAAGCCCATCAAGGCCGACAACGGCAGCGGCATGCACACCCACATCTCGATCTGGGACAAGGGCAACCCGCTGTTCGCCGGCAACGGCTATGCCGGCCTGTCGGAAATGTGCCTGTACTTCATCGGCGGCGTCATCAAGCACGCCAAGGCCCTGAACGCCTTCACCAACCCCACCACCAACAGCTACAAGCGCCTGGTGCCCGGTTATGAAGCCCCCGTGCTGCTGGCCTATTCGGCCCGCAACCGTTCGGCTTCGTGCCGCATCCCCTATGGTGCCGGTTCGAAGGCCAAGCGCGTGGAATTCCGCTTCCCCGACGCGATGGCCAACCCCTACCTGTGCTACTCGGCGCTGCTGATGGCCGGTCTGGACGGCATCAAGAACAAGATCCACCCCGGCGACGCCATGGACAAGAACCTGTACGACCTGCCCCCCGAGGAGCTGGCCGAGGTTCCCACCGTGTGCGGTTCGCTGCGTGAGGCTCTCGATGCCCTGAACGCCGACCATGACTTCCTGCTGGAAGGCGGCGTGTTCACCAAGGACCAGATCGAATCCTACGTCGAGCTGAAGTGGCCCGAAGTGTACCGTTGGGAAACGACCCCTTCGGCCGTCGAATTCGACATGTACTACAGCGCCTGATCAGGCTCGCCGGGTGGCGTAACGCCGCCCGGCACTCTGAATCAACGCAGGATCGGCCCGGTGGAAGCAACGCTTCCGCCGGGCTTTTCTTTGTCGACAATCCGCAATGAAACATTTCCCGCTCCCGCGCATTCCTCATCACACAGGTTTTCAAACAGGAGCATTCCCATGTTTCTCGGTCTTTTCGGTCTCCTCCTGCTGGCGTGGCTGATCTCCTTCGTGGTGCTGCACGTCTCCAGCGCGCTCATCCACCTGCTGCTGCTTTTCGCGGTGGCCTCCTTCATCATCCACCTCTTCTCCGGCAGCAAACGCGACGCTTCGGCCTGACACATGACGCGCGGAGGCTGACGGACACGCTGTCCTACGCCCCGCGTCTTGCGATAGATGGTGCTCTCCCATCCCTCAGGGAGACACCCTATGGCTTTGGTTCACACCGACCAGTCCGTTTCCGGGGCCCGCACGCTTGGCGCTGCGGGCCTTGCCTTGATCAAACGCTTCGAAGGCTGCGCCCGCCGCCGCGCGGACGGATCGTTTGCCGCCTACCCCGACCCCGCCACCGGCGGCGCCCCATGGACCATCGGCTGGGGCTCGACCGGGCCGGATATCGCGCAAGGCACCATCTGGACCCAGGCGCAATGCGACGCCCGCTTTGTACGCGACGCGACGGGTTTCGCGACACGTATCGCCGGGCTGCTGGGCCTTGGGGCGACCAGCCAGAACCAGTTCGATGCTCTGGTGGCGCTGGGCTATAACATCGGCATCCGCAATCTGGCAGGCTCGACGCTGCTGGCAAAGCATATCGCGGGCGATCATGCTGCCGCTCAGGTGCAGTTCGCGCGGTGGAACAAGGCTGCAGGTCAGGTCATGGCCGGGCTGACCAGGCGCCGGGCTGCGGAAGCCTTGCTCTATGGGCAGAAAGAAAAGTGATAAAGCAGGGGGCCATCGCCCCCTGCACCCCCTTTACGTCTCCCGACGAAAAGGGAGTCTATGCCGAAACCTTACGCCCAACCTCTCCGCCCCGCAGGGAATGAATGCCTGCGGCGCCGCGACGTTGCTCTACGGCCGAACCCGATGCGCCACATAGACATTCATGGGAGCGCGAGGGGGTAACCCCCTCGCATCTTCCCTTCTTAATAATCCTTGCTCGCCCGGGCATTCACACTCTGCCGCCCGATGGTCGAAGCACTGCCCAACAGCGCCAGCCAGTTTGTGATGCGGAACTCCAGATTGGTGGCAGAATAGCCCTTCCCGTCAGAAACCAGCTCGGCATAGACGTGATGCGTCAGATATTTGCCCGCCGCCACGCCGGTCTGCTGCCCGGTTGTCACATCCGCCGAAACGATGCGCAGGCGATCCAGACCGATCGCCCGGCGCAACTTGTTGATCGGGTCCACGCCGCCGCCGCCATGCAGCGCCGCCAGCGCCGCGCCCAGCTGCACCGCTTCGGGCGCGGAAATCTGCGTGATCGAATTGCCGAACAGCAGGCGGGAGAGCACTTCCTCTTCCGGCAGCGCGGGCACCGAGGAAAAGGCGATGTCCGGATGGTTCGCCGTGCCGCGCACGTTCACGCTGGCGGTGATGCCCGACACCGAGGAACTGGCCACCATATCGAGATGCGGATCGGGCGGCGCGGAGCCATCGAAGGTGATCAGCCCGCGCGACAGCTCGAAACGCTTGCCCGCGAACTCATAGATGCCTTCGACCATGCGCGCCTCGCCCGCGATGGCGGGGTTGTCGAGCATGCCGCGCAGGCGGATGTTCGCGCCCCAGCGGCTGTCGAGCCCCATGCCGACCATGCGGATGTTGCCGGGCCCGGCGGCGTCCACCAGCAGGCGCCAGGGCATGTCGCGGTTGGTGGCCGGGGCGACATCGGCGCGGCGGTTGATCTCCTTGGTGGCGATTTGCGGCAGGCCCGAGGCGGCAGTCGCCTGACCCAGTCGCCAGCGCGCGCCGTCAATGGTCAGGCGACCGGCCAGCGTGCCGCTCAGCCCATCGGACAGGATGCGCAAGGGGCCGGTGGCGACCAGCGCCAGATCGCTGCGGTTGATGAATTGCGCGTGGTTGCCCGCCAGCTTGATGTCGAGCGAGACGCCGCGCGTGCCGCCGCCCGCCACCGGCCCCATGGAGGTGAAATCCACCGCGCCGCTGCCCACCACGCTGCCGCCATTGGCGGTCTGGCCGGAGAGGTTGGCCAGCGTCAGGCGCGATCCGGAAAAGCTGCCGCGCGCCACGATCTGGCGAATATCGGTGCCGGTCACCGCGCTTTGCAGGCGCAGATTGTTGCCCGCCAGCGAACCACGGATGCGCGGATCGGAGAGGTTGCCGGTGATGTCGGCGGCGATATCGATGGGACCAGTCAGATCGAAGGCATCGAGCGCCATCAGCCGCCACAGCGCATCGGCGGGGCCGCCATAGCGCATCTGCCCCACCAGCCGCCCATGGAGCAGGCGGGTTTCCAGATCGCCATCGGGGCTCATCTGGTCGATGCGGATCTGGAGGCGGCCACGCACCTGTCCCTCTTCGCTGGCGACGGCGCGGGCTTCCAGCACATCGCCGCGCAGCGCCCCCGCCACCGCCAGATCGATGGGCCGCGAGGTGAGCGACAGGCCCGAGCGCGTCAGCCCCTTGATGGCCAGCGTGCCTTCCGCGCCGGGCAGGCCCTCGCGCGCGCGATGCCACGCCAGATTGCCCGAAACCTTCCCCCCCAGCCCCAGATCGGCGATCACGATATCGCCCAGCGAGAGCGGCATATCGGCCATGGCGACCTTCATCTCGGAGGCGCCATTGCCGAAGGTGCCCTGCGCCACCACGCGGCCCCCGGCATAGTCGATCTGGCTGGGGGCCAGCTGCCAGCCATTGCCGGTGCCGTCCGGGCGGCTCTGCGAGGTGAAGACGGCGCGACGCGGCATGGCGATGCGCTGCCCGGCAAAGGTGCCGCCCGCAATCAGCGCCACCTTCCCCGGCCCCACATCGGCCAGCAGGTTGAGATCGAAGCTGCTGCCGCGCCGCCCGCCGATGCTGGCCGTCACCCGGCCCGAGCCATCGGTCAGTTTCGCATGGGCATCCAGCTTGCCAACGAACAGCCGCCCCTTGCCGATGCCCTGCGCCGCAACATCCACGCCGATGGTGGTATGGCCGCGCAGCACCAGACCGTTCGCCGTAACCCTGCCATTGGCGATGGAGAGCGGCTGATCCTGCCCGAAGCGCGCATTCTTCAACGTCAGCGCCAGATCGACGCCCTGCCCATTGGCCTGCGCATCCTTCGGCGCCAATTTCAGCGTGCCGCTCACGCCGCCGCCATTGAGCGCGATCTCGCCCTGCGCGCCCGCATCGCCCAGCGCCAGATCGCCGCTCAGCGTGGTCTGCGAGATGGTCATGCGCCTTAGCGACAGCTTCGATCCCTGCCCCGCCGAGTCCAGCGCCAGCAGGCCCGAAAACGGCCCCAGCGCCGACTGGCCGTTCACATCGATGGCATATTGCTCCTCGCCCTGCTGACGCAGCGCCAGTTGCACATCCCTCACCCCGGCATCGGGATAGGGGTCGGCCAGATGGAGTTGCACGGCCAGACCGCTCTCCGCCGCCACGCCCGGCTTGCCGCCAAACTGGACCTGCGCGGTGAAGGAGCCATATTGCTCATGGCTGCCCTGCCCGGTCAGCGCCAGACGGCCATCCTCGCCGCGCTGGCCGGTGAAGCTGGCGGTGGCCAGCGGCGCGGTCAGCGTGCCGCGCGTCAGCACCAGATGGTGATGCGGACCGGCCTCCACCTGCCCGGCAAAATTGGCGCTTTCGCCGAAAATCTTGCGCAAGGCGCTGCCGGTCAGATGCGGCACCACGCCCTTCACCGGCCCGGTCAAACGCCATGGCGGCGCGCCGGGCGGGATCACCACCTTCAGATTGCCGGTGGCATCCGCCGCGCCGATGCCCTGCACCGGCCAGCCATGCAGACGCGCCTGCCCCGTCAGCGTGATGCCCGCGACGGGGCGGCGATCCAGCGCAAAGCGCAGGGCGGCATGGGGGAAGCGCATCTCCAGCCCCTGCCCTTGCAGCACCTTGCCTTGCAGGGTCAGCACGCCCGCTGCCCGGCCCCGCACCAGCTGCGCATTGAGATCGGCATCATCGGTGACAATGCGCGAGGCCGCCAGATCGACCGGGCTGCGCCAGCCCTTCGCGCCCTCGCGCTTCGCCTTGCCCTGCGCGGCGAGGCCGGCGATCAGCACATCGTCGATCGTCAGCCCTTGCGTCACCAGCTTCCACTCGGCGGACAGCGTGGGCGCCTCGCCATCGAGCAACAGATCGAGATGGGCGCCCTTCAGCCCGACATCCTTGTCGATCTGCAAGGGCGCGCGGCCCGTCACCTCGATGGCCATATGGCGGAAGGCCCGCCCGGCGATGTCCGCGCCGCCCTTGGCGTTGATCGTCAGCCTGGCGCTTTGGGCGAAAGCGGTGCCGGTCAGCATGCGCTCGTCCAGACGGGTCTGCACCTTGAGCGCCACCTCGGGCCCGATGCGGGTGCGGTCCTCGGGCGAGAGCAGCGGATCGGTCCACAACCTGCCGCCCAGCGTGTAAAGCCCCTGCCGCGCGGACAGGTTCAGCGCCGCAATGCGCTTGGTCCCTTGCGTGGCGGTCAGATCGCCGTCCCAGCTGCTCCATGTGCCGCGCCCGCGAATATGCGCGCTGCGGTCCATCGTCGAATCGGTGAGCGCCGCCAGCAGCCCGCCGCGCGGCGCGGCATAATCCAGCGCCAGATCGAGCCGATTGCGGTTCTTGTCGATGTCCACCAGCGCATCGAGCCGGTCGCCGCCGCCCAGCCGTCCCTTGATCGCCAGATAGGCCGAAGCGCGCGACAGCCTTGCCGAGGCCCGCAGATCGACGCGCCTTTCGCTGCCCAGCACCTCCTTGGCCACGGTCATGCGTTCGATGGTCAGTTGGTCGATGCGCAGATCGCGGTCGGGCCAGCGCGGGTTGCTGGGGCCGGTGTCGATAAAATGCGGCACGCGGCTGAGCGTGCCGCGCCGGATCGCCAGACGGCGGATGTCGAGCCCGCTCTTCCACCAGTCGAGCGGGCGCCAGTCCAGCTCCACCGCAGGAATGCGCAGAAAGACCCCGCGCGGATCGCGCAACACCACGCCGGAAAGCCGCGCATTGCCATAGACCGAGCCCTCGATCCTTGCGATCTCCACTTTCAGGCCATTGTCGAAGGTGATTTGGGCCAGCAGATCGGCGAGCAGGCGGTGGCCGATGGAGGAATCCAGCACCATCACCGCCAGCGCCAGCGCCGCCACAAAGCCCAGCGGCAGGCCCAGCAGATATTTCAGCCAGATGCGCAGCGGGATTGGCCACCACTTGCGGCGGGGCTTGGCCGCCACGGCGCTGTCCTCCGCCGGAACCTCTGGAACCTCATCCGCCATCAGAAGGCCTGCCCCAGCGCCACGGCGATCGCCACCGGCCCATCGCCCTGCCGCCGGTTGAGCGGCGTGCCGATGTCGAGGCGGATCGGCCCGAAGCTGGTCTTGTAGCGCACGCCCATGCCCGCGCCGTAACGCATGTCACGGAAGCCGGGCAAGACCTGTGGGTCCACGCCGCCGCCATCGAGAAAGGGCACCAGTTGGAAGCCGCCGCCAAACCATGGCGTATCGACGCGCGCCTCCAGCGAGACCTCATAGAGCCCGCGCCCGCCCTTGGGCTCGCCCAGATCGTTGCGCGGGCCGACCAGTTCGTAGCCATAGCCACGGATCGAGGCGCCGCCGCCCGCATAGAAGCGCCGCGAGGGCGCCACATCGTTGAGATCGCCCGCCGTGATCGAGCCAAGGCGGATGCGCCCGGCCAGCACCACGCTCTTGCTCACGCGCTTGTAGGCGCTGGCATCGCCCTGGATCACCCCATAGGTCGCCCTGTCGCCCCGCGCGAAGGAGATTTCCGGCGAGAAGCGCAGCGAGGCCCGCCAGCCCCGATGTGGATCGAGCAGATTGTCGGTGGCGTCAAAGGCCGCGCGCAAGGGCAGCGCGGTGGTGATGTATTGCGTGCGCCCGGTGGTGATGCCGCTGGGCACGCCCTCGCGCTCGTCCGAGATTTCCGATTGCAGCCCCAGCGACCATACCCAGGGCTTCTGGAACAGCAGGGTCGTCTGCCGCTCATAGGTGGCGGCGAAGGCCACCTTGCGCGCGGCATAGGCGGTCAGCGTGGCGTTGTCGGCATAGAGGTCGACGGTCAGCAGCCGGTCGCGACCAAGGAAATTGGAGCGGCGGAAGGTGACGCCCGCCATCTGCTCATGCGTGCCCGCGATGCCGCGCAGGCGCAGCATGCCCTCGGGCGGAAACAGATTGCGATGCTCCCAGCTGGTGGCGAGACGGAAACCTTCGGCCGTGTCATAGCCGATCTCGCCCGAAATGGTGTGCAGCGGGGCGGGCGTCATCGCCACCTGCGTGTTGACGATACCGATGGCGTCGGGCTGCGGCCTGGCCTCCACCTGCGGCGTGACGGTGACGCTGGAGACAAGGCCCGTGGCCAGCACGGCGCGGCGGAAATCCTCCACCTCGCTGCGGCGCCACAGCTGGCCGGGCTTGAAGCGGGCGATGTCCTGCAAATGGCCCGCCGAGAGGAAGCGCGGGCTGCCGCTGATGATCCTGCCGAAGTGGTACTGGCCATCGGGGGTGACCTCCAGCGCCAGATCGCCCGCCTCGCGCGTGTGGTCCACCGTCAGTTCGGGGGCGCCGATTTTCGCGAAGGGATAGCCCATCTCGCCCAGCGCGGTCTGCAGGCTGTTGATGCCTTCGGGAATGGCGTCGGCATGCAGCGGATCACCGGTCTTGATCCCCAGCGACTGGCGCAGGCCGGGGAAATCCTTGCCCGTATCGGCGAGATGACCGGTCGAGACCTCGCCGAAATGATAACGCGTGCCGGGGATGATGTTGAACGCCACCATCGGCACCACGCCCGCCGCCGCCTCGCCGGGGGTGATGGCGCCGATGCTCTGGATCACCTCGCCATCGTAATAGCCATAGACCTGCAGCAGGCGTTCGAGCAGCGCGCGGTCGGTGGTGGCGCGCACGGCGATCTGCGGCAGTTCCTGATCGGGGTTCTTGGGATCGGGCTTCTTGCCCTTTTCCGGCTTGGGATCGGGGGTGGCCAGCGCGGACAGTTCATGGAAGCGGACCTCCAGCGCGGCCCGCTCGGGGATCGCGGCGGCCCATGTCAGCGTGTAATGCGCCTGTTCGGCGCGGCGCAGACTGCGGGCATCCCGCTCCACCGGAACGGGGGGCGGGATGACCTCCTCTTCCTTCTTCGTCAGCTCGGCGAGGGCGGACACGGCTTCCGTTTCCTGCTGCAGGCTGTCGAGCGGCGGCAATTGGAGATCGGGCTTGGGCCAGTCGAGCGAAAAGCCCGGCAGATCGGCCAGAGGCGATGTCGCGCTGAGCGGCGCATTGTCCTGCGGCGATACATCGCTGCCCATCCCGGCGGAAGGCGGACTTTCGGCAGGCGCGGCGGGAGGCTGGCGGGCCCAATCCTCGGGCTTGGCGCGGGCGCTGTCGGGGATCAGGGCGCGCAGTTCAGCATCGGATGAATCGGCAGCGGCAGGGGCGGCACTAGCCGGTTGCGGTGCGGGCTGCGTGGGCGCCGGGGCGGCAGGCTTCACCGGCACGGCGGCGGGGGGCTCTCCGGTCGGAGCCTGATCCTGAGCGAAGGCCGGGCGCGCCGCGCCAGCCAGCAACAGCAGCACGATCCCGCCCGTCAGCGCACCCTGCAGCAGCCATCCACGCGGACTGATTCGCCCCGCGTCAGAACGAATCGAAGGAGGAAGAAAACCCTGACTGGTCGAGCGAGGGCATGGATTCGGCCCGCAGCGCTTCAGCGGTTCTGGGCTCGACACTGCCATCCTTGGCAGGCAGGCCGCCATCGCGCTTGCCGCCCTGCCCGGCCGTATCGGAGATAAGCCGGTCCTGCTCTTCGGCAGACATGCGGCGCCAGCCATCGCGGCCCAATCGCTCAAGCGGGCGATAGCGCACCTTGTACTGCATCCGCTCCGACCCTTCGACCCAATAGCCCAGATACACGAAGGGCAGGTCGTCCTGGGCGGCCCGGCGGATGTGATCGAGGATAATATAATTGCCAAGCCCGGTCCGTGTCGCATGTTCCGGGTCGTAGAAGGAATAGATCATCGACAACCCGTCGCCCTGCCGATCCGTAAGGCACGCGCCGACCAAACGACCCGTTCCCCCGTCCTCGCAAGGCTCCCTGTATTCGATCACATAGCTGGTGACCGGCGTATGTTCCACCATATCGGCAAAATCGACTTCATCCATCGTCGCCATGCCGCCGCCGGGGTGTCGCGCGGCCAAATAGCGCTGGAGTAAGGCGAATTGCTCAGCGGTGGACCAGGGATGGCACACGGTGGCCACCAGATCGGAATTACGCTTGAGATTGCGCTTCTGCGTGGAGGAAGGCTGGAACTCCTGCGAGACGACCCGCACCGAAACGCAAGCCGCGCAATCGGCGCAACTGGGCCGGTAAGCCACCGTCTGACTGCGGCGAAACCCGATTCGGCCCAGCGCGTCATTCAGCGCATCGGCGCTCGGGCCCTTCAGCTCGGTGAAGACCTTGCGCTCCTGCCGCCCGGCCAGATACGGACACGGCGCCGGGCTGGTGACGAAAAATCGGGGGAAACGCACGGGTGCCGTCACGGTTGCTCGCTCGCGATCCTGTTGTTCTGGGGCAATGCTCCCCTCCAAGTCGCGAGTATGCCCAATCGCGCAGATCTGTGAAAGACCCTTAACCACGCTTTCGGAAAGAACGCCCGCAAATGGGACATATCCGCTCCGTTTCAGAACGGTTGAGGCGGGAGAAAGTTAACGGGTGGAGCTTGGGTATTTTTACTGGGCCGGAGACAGTTCAGAAAAGAGAAGATGCGAGGGTCATCACCCTCGCGCTCCCTTTAAGTGTCAGCGCTTGCGCTTCCGGTTCGGCCACAGAGCAACGGCGCCCCAAGGTCACGCAGGTGAAGATCCAAGGCGCAACATTTCGGCGCCACTGCCGCCTCGCCGGAAGACGTCATGGGAGCGCGAGGGGGTAACCCCCTCGCACTTTCCCTTCATTCCTTAATTCGGCTCAGCCTGATTCACCTCATACCCCTTGGCCCGCAGCGCCGCGATCAGCGCCGCGATCTGCCCGCCATCGCGTGCCTCGCATTCGATGTCGGCGGTCAGGCCCTTGGCGGGCAGGTGGGTGAAGATGCGCTGGTGATAGACTTCGAGGATGTTGACCTGATGGCGGTCGAACTCCTCCATCACCTTGAACAGCGCGCCGGGGCGGTCCTGCAGCACCAGACGCAGGCGGGCCAGACGGCCCGAACGCGCCAGATCGCGCAGCAGCACATTGGCCAGCAGGCGCTGATCGATGTTGCCACCGGTCAGCACGATGCCCACATTGCGCCCGGCGAACATCTCGCGGTTCTCAAGGACAGCGGCGAGACCGGCGGCACCGGCGCCCTCCACCACGGTCTTCTCGATCTGCAGCAGCAGCGCGAGGGCATGCTCCATCGCCGATTCGTTCACCAGCACGAAGTCATCGAGCAGCCCGGCCAGCACCTTCTGGGTGAAATGGCCCGGTTCCTTGACGGCGATGCCCTCGGCCAGCGTGTCGCCGCCGATGGGCAGGCTGGCGCCCTTCAGCAGATTGTACATGGAGGGGAACAGCTCCGCCTCCACGCCGATCAGCCCGATGTCGGGCTTGATGGCGCGCGCCGCCGTGCCCATGCCGCTGGCCAGGCCGCCGCCGCCGACGGGCAGCACCAGCATGTCCAGCTCGGGCACATCTTCCAGCATTTCCAGCGCCACCGTGCCTTGTCCGGCAGCCACGGCGGGCTCGTCGAAGGGATGGACGAAGGTCAGGCCCAGCTGCTTTTCCATGCTGCGGGCGAAGGCATAGGCCTCGTCGAAGGTCTCGCCTTCCAGCACCACCTTGCCGCCCACGCTCTCGGTCTGCATCACCTTCACCGTGGGGGTGGTGCGCGGCATCACGATGGTCACGGGCACGCCAAGGCGCGTGCCGTGATACGACAGGCCTTGCGCATGATTACCGGCGCTGGCGGCGATCACGCCGCGATCGCGCTGTTCCTGAGTCAGAAGCAGAAGGGCATTGAGGGCGCCGCGTTCCTTGTAGGCGGCGGTGAATTGCAGGTTTTCGAACTTCAGCCACACATTGCAGCCGCAGATTTCCGACAGTGTGCGCGAATGATCCATGTCGGTGCGCACGACGTGACCGCTAATTCGCATCTGCGCCGCGCGGATGTCCTCGATCGTCAGGCGCATGTCCTGATGAGCGATGGTGCGAGGAGCCTCGGGCGATTGCGTAACGGTGTCGTTCATAACCGCCGGGCCCTACGCCTCTGCGCGGCGCGCTTCAAGCACTTCCGCATGTGCAAAACATGCAAGAAAGCCCCTATTTTGGTGCAGCCGAGGTTCCCATTCCGCCAAAAGCCGCTATCAGAACCTCCACCCCGAACTTCCAGAAGGGACATTGCCATGAGCGGGATCGAGGACATCACGCCCGAGCCGCAGCCCGCAGCCTCTCCGCGCCGCATTTCCGTGGTGGGGCTGGGCGTGATGGGATCGCCCATCGCCCGCCATCTGGCGCAGGCCGGCCATACGCTGACGATCTACAACCGGTCGCCCGACAAGATCTCCGCCTGGCGCGAGAAAAACCCCGATCTGCAGGTCATCACCGCACGCAGCCCGGGGCAGGCCGCCGTGGGCGCCGATGTGGTCATCACCTGCGTGGGCAATGACGACGATCTGGCGGATGTGGTGCTGGGGCCTCAGGGCCTGCTGCGCTCGATGCGGCCGGGCGCGCTGTTCATCGACCACACCACCGCCTCGGCGCGCATCGCCCGCCAGATCGCGGTGGAAGCGCGCGACCGCGAGGTCCACTGCGTCGACGCGCCCATGACCGGCGCCCAGCCCGGCGCAGAGGCGGGCACGCTCACGCTGATGTGCGGCGGCAAGCCCGCCGCCGTGGAGGAAGCCCGCGCGGTGATGAGCGCCTATGCGCGGCGCATCGTCCATGTCGGCAAGCCGGGCACGGGTCAGGTCACCAAGATGATCAACCAGATCTGCATGACCGGCGTGCTGGCGGGGCTTTCCGAAGCCTTGCGTCTGGCGCAGGCCGAGCATCTCGACCTCGACCGCGTGCTGGAAGCGATCAGCGGCGGCGCGGCGCAGAGCTGGCAGATGGACAATCACTGGACCTCCATGGCGCAGGATGAGTTCGATTTCGGCCTCACCGTCGATCTGATGCGCAAGGATCTCGGTCTGGCGCTGGATGAGGGGCGCGGGCTTGGCCTGTCCTTGCCGATCACCGCGCTGATCGACCAGTTCTACGCCGATCTTCAGGCGATGGGCGCTGGCCGCCAGGACATCACCGCGCTGGTGCGCCGCCTGCCCCGCCGGGGCGTGCAGAAGGGATAATATGCGTTTTCGGGTTCTGACTGCCGCCCTGCTTGCCACGGTTCTGCCGGTTCAGGCCCACGCCGACGCGCTGATCGACCATGTGCGCGGCTTCACGCTGGATGACCATGGCGAGATCCAGCACTTCAGCGGTCTGGTCATCGACAAGGACGGGCGCGTCAAGCAACTGCTGCGCGATGGCGACACCCGCCCCACCAAGCTGGATTTCCTCACCGACGGCCATGACGCGGTGATGATGCCCGGCCTGATCGACGCCCACGCCCATGTGATGGGCATCGGCTTCAACGCCCTGACGCTGGACCTGTCGGACACGCGCTCGCTGGCCGACGCCCAGACCAAGATCGCCGCCTATGCCGCCAAATATCCGGGCCGCCCCTGGATCATCGGCAGCGGCTGGAATCAGGAGACCTGGGGGCTGGGCCGCTTCCCCACCGCCGCCGAACTGGACGCCGCCGTCAGCGACCGCCCCGTCTGGCTGGAACGCGTCGATGGCCACGCCGGCTGGGCCAACTCCAGGGCGCTGGCGCTGGCGGGCATCACGGCAGCCACCAAAGACCCGGCAGGCGGCCATATCGAGCGCCTCGCCGCGCCCGCCCCTGCCCCCTCGCGCCCTGCCCGGCCCGGCGCTAAGCCCGCGCCCCGCGCCGCTTTGGCTGCCCCCGCCGGTGTGCTGGTCGATGCCGCCACCGCGCTGATGGCCAAGGCCGTGCCCCCGCCCCGCCCCGAGGACCGCGATCTGGCGCTCTCCACCGCGCAGACCATCCTGCTGCGCCACGGCGTCACCGCCGCCGCCGATATGGGCACCTCCGTCGAGGACTGGCAGACCTTCCGCCGTGCGGGCGATCTTGGCCGCCTGCGCATCCGCATCATGGCCTATGCGCTGGGCACCGATGCCATGGCGCTGATCGGCGGCCCCGGCCCCACGCCATGGCTCTATGACGACCGCCTGCGCATGAATGGCGTAAAACTGTTCCTCGATGGCGCGCTGGGCTCACGCGGCGCATGGCTGAAAGCGCCCTATGCCGATGCCCCGAACACCACCGGCCTGCCCCAGTTGAACGACGCCGCGCTCAAAAACCTGATGAGCCGCGCCGCGATGGACCACTTTCAGGTCGCCGTCCACGCCATCGGCGACGCCGCCAACAGCGAGGTGCTCGACGCCATCACCGAAATGGCCGACACCTACAAGGGCGACCGCCGCTGGCGCATCGAGCACGCCCAGATCATCGCCCCGGAGGACTTCCCCCGCATCGCCGATCTGGACAAGCGCGCCGGCCACATCATCCTGAGCATGCAGCCCACCCACGAAACCAGCGACCGCCTGATGGCCGAAGCGCGCCTGGGCCCTGCACGCCTTGCCGGCGCCTATGCGTGGAAAAGCGCGGCGGCGACGGGGGCGACTCTGGCCTTCGGCTCTGACGCCCCGGTGGAGGTGAGCGATCCCTTCGCTGGCATGGCCGCCGCGATCAGCCGCGTTGGCGCGGATGGTCAGCCCGCTGGCGGGTGGCAGCCGCAGGAGGTAGTATCCCGTACGCAGGCGCTGGCGGGATACACCGTGAAGGCCGCCTATGCCGGTTTTGCCGAGGATCACTTCGGGCGCCTGACGCCGGGCCAGCACGCCGACTTCCTGCTGGTAGACCGGGATGTGATGACCGTTCCACCAGCCGAGATTCGCGGGACGAAGGTGTTGCAGGTCTGGGTCGGCGGATTACCGGTGTTCAAGGCGGATGAAGAGAAGAAATAAGGAGAAGTTGCGAGGGCCATCGCCCTCGCGCTCCCTTTAATGTCTGCGTCGTGCTTCGGGTTCGGCGGCAGAGCAACGTCGCTGCGCCGCAGGCAATTTTCCCTGCGCTGCGCTATTAGATTGAAGGCCTGCGGCGCCTCAGGTGGTGCAGGTGGAGAGCCTAGGCGCCACAATCGGGAACCCCGGCCCTATCGTCGGAAGACGTTATGGGAGCGCGAGGGGGTAACCCCCTCGCTTTTTCCCTTTAACCTTCAGAAGAAACTTCAATCACCGCTTCTTCGGCAGCCTTGGCCTTGGCATCCCGCTTTTCGGTGAACCACATAAACACCATGGTCCCCTCGAACAGGATCAGCAGCGGCACGGCCAGCATCAGCTGCGAGCCAACGTCAGGCGGCGTGAGCAAAGCCGCCGCCGCCACGATCGCCACGATCACATAGCGCCGCGCGCCCGAAAGCTGGGTGCGCGTCACCAGACCGGCGCGGTTCAGCAGCATCAGCAGCACGGGCAGCAGGAAGCTGATCCCGAAGGCAAAGATGAACTGCATCACCAGGCCAAGGTAGTCCCCGGTGGAGGGCAGCGCTTCCAGCTTCAACCCGCCCGTCTGGCCGCCGAAGCTCAGCAGCCAGCGGAAGGCTTGCGGCATCACGACGTAATAGGCCAGCGCGGCGCCCATCAGGAACAGGATCGGCGTGGCGATCAGGAAAGGCAGGAAAGCCTTCTTTTCCTTGGCGTAGAGGCCCGGCGCCACGAAGGCCCAGAGCTGGTTGGCCAGCACCGGAAAAGACAGGATGAAGGCCGCGAACAGCGCCACCTTCAGCTCGACGAAGAAGGCTTCGTAAAGCTTGGTGTAGACAAGGCGGCCCTGCCCGGCGGGGAAAGCAGCGGCCAGCGGCGCCACGAGGAAGGCGAAGATCGGCTTCACGAAGTAGAAGCACACGCAGAAGGACACCGCCAGCGCGGCGATGCAGCGCATCAGCCGCGAGCGCAATTCCACCAGATGTTCGAGCAGCGGCGCCTGCGACTCGTCGATATCCTTGATTTCAAAGGCCATGCTGCGGGGAACTCACCGAGGAATTTGGAGCAAAACTCAGGACAGGATTTCAGGCTGCGAGGGGCTTTTCGCCTCGCCATGCGGCGCCTGATGGTGAGCAACATCCGTGGAAGGCACGTCGCTATGCGCGGCGCCATGGCCTTCATAGCCCACCTCGCCCACATGCAGCGGCTCGGTGGGGGCGTGAACGGTCACTTCGGACGGAAGGGCGGCCACGGGGGCCTGCGCCTTCATGATCGCCTCATTCTGCTCGCGCCATTTCTTTTCCATGTCCTCCAGTTCGGCCTCGCGGATCATGGTTTCGATGCCGGAGCGGAAATGGCCGGAGACGCGGCGCATCTTGGCCATCCATTTGCCTGCCGTGCGCATGGCGCGCGGCAGATCCTTGGGGCCGATGACCACAACGGCCACCACTGCCGTCAGCAGAAATTCCGAAGGTGCGATGTCAAGAAACATGAAGCGGCGCGGCTCAGTTCTGGGTCGTGCCGGTTTCGCTCTGGTTCTTGACAGGCTCCGGACTGGCGGGCGCCTGCGTGATCTGGGCGGGCGGCGCGGTCGGCGTGGGGGCGGCGCGCGGGGTGCCGTCCTCATTCATGCCTTCCTTGAAGCTTTTGATTCCCTTGCCAAAATCACCCATCATTTCGGAAATCCGGCCCTTGCCGAACAGCACCAGCACCACAAGCGCCAGCACGATCAGATGCGGAAGCGACAGACCCATCATTGTTCTTGCTCCAAATATCACGCCGGGCCCCAAGGTTGCACCGGCGCCCTCTCACAAACCCTAGATAGGGACTTTCTGCCTCCTATCTAGGCCCAATCTTGCATGGATGCCAGCACGGAGAGCATTCGGGCGGTTCAGGATGGGTCAGATGCCCCATCATCGGGCCCAACTGCCGGATCGCCTGGGGGTGGTTTTCCGGCCATGGCCTCCTCGAAAGCATCCTCCACCGGATCGAGCAGGCCTGCGGCGCGCAGATCTTCGAGTCCCGGCAGATCGCGGCGGCTGGCGAGGCCGAAATGCGCCAGAAAGGCCGGTGTCGTGGCATAAATCACCGGGCGGCCCGGCACTTCGCGGCGACCGGCAGCGCGCACCCAGCCCGCCTCCATCAGCACGTCGAGCGTGCCGCGCGCGGTCTGCACGCCGCGGATCGATTCGATTTCGGCGCGGCTGACCGGCTCGTGATAGGCGATCACGGCGAGGCATTCGGTGGCGGCGCGTGACAGCTTCCGCGGTTCTTCATGCTCGCGGCGCAGGATATGGGCCAGATCGGGGGCGGTCTGGAAATGCCAGCGCCCGCCGCGCTCCACCAGATGGATGCCGCGCGTGGCGTAATGCTCAGCCAGAGCCGCCAGCGCGGGCTTCACCGCCACGCCGCCGAGGTGAGTGGACAGAGCCTCGGGCGTCACCGGTTCGGGCGCGGCGAAAAGGGCGGCCTCCACGGCGCGCGTGATCTCATCCATGGTCGACGATCCGGCGCATCTGCAGGGGGCCGAAGCATTCCTCCTGCACCAGTTCCACCCGGCCCTGCTTGGCCAGTTCCAGCGCCGCCAGAAAGCTGGAAGCCAGCGCCGAGCGCCTCAGCCGCCGGTCCTCCCATTCGCCGCTGCTGGCGGGCAGGAAATCCTCCAGCACCATCCAGTCGAGCGTCACGCCCAGCATCGCGCTGACCCGCGCCAGCGCCGCATCCAGCGTCATCACCTTGCGGTCGCGCACCATATGGACCACCGGCGCATTGCGCGCCTTCACCTGCCCATAGGCCTGCACCAGCGAGAACCAG
This sequence comes from Novosphingobium rosa NBRC 15208, assembly GCF_001598555.1. Classification (GTDB taxonomy): domain Bacteria; phylum Pseudomonadota; class Alphaproteobacteria; order Sphingomonadales; family Sphingomonadaceae; genus Novosphingobium; species Novosphingobium rosa. The sequence goes on along the minus strand of NZ_BCZE01000063.1, from coordinate 24,765 downwards.
TCGCACTGCCACAGCGCCTTGCGGTCCACCCGCCAGCCCTCTGGCGCGCCGCGCTGGAAGGTGTCGCGGCCCAGACGGTCGCGCGCCATCAGGCGGGCGGCGGCCTCACGCATCGCCGCCAGACGTTGCAGGCGCAGATGGAGGCGCAGCGCCAGCTCTTCGGGGCTTGGGTCTTCCTGCTCCTCCCTGGGCAGCAGCATGGCGGATTTAAGATAGGCCAGCCACGCCGCCATCACCAGATAATCGGCGGCGACCTCCAGCTTGAGCGCCTCGGCCTGATCGATAAAGGCCAGATACTGGTCGACCAGATCGAGGATCGGGATCGTCTTGAGATCCACCTTCTGCCGCCGCGCCAGATCGAGCAGCAGATCGAGCGGGCCCTCCCAGCTGTCAAAGGCGAGGTAAAGCGCGCCCTCCTGCGGGGGCCCCGCCAGATCGGGGCCATCGAGCCCTTCCAGCAGGCCGGATTCGTTCATACGGTATAGGCCGTGGGATCGGCGCCAGCGGCCAGATCCTCGCCCGCCAGCGCCAGCAGCGCATCGCGCTTGGCCCATCGCTCTGCCTGAAGCGCGGCGTCCAGCGGCTGCGGCCCGCGATCATCCGCCAGAGCCCGCGCCAGACGCGCCGCGCCCTGCTGCGTGAGCGCAGGCACCGCTCCCGCAATCGCCTGCATATCGGGGATCGTGCCCCAGCAGTTGAGCACCACATCGCAACCCGCCGCCAGCGACAGGCTGGCCTTTTCCGCGATGGTGCCCGAAAGCGCCTTCATATCCAGATCATCGGTCATCAACAGGCCGTCGAAGCCGATGCTCTCGCGGATGATCTGCTGGATCACGGTGGGCGACTGCGTGGCCGGGCGCTCCCCATCCCACGCCGGGTAAAGGATGTGCGCCGTCATCCCTGCCGGCGCTGTGTTGAGAGCGCGAAACGGCGCCAGATCCTGCTCCAGCGCGGCGGCGTCCACCTCGACGCGCGGCAGAGCCTTGTGACTGTCCGCCCCGGCGCGGCCATGGCCCGGCATATGCTTCACGCAACCCGCCACCCCGGCCAGTGCCAACCCATCCAGAATGGCGCGGCCCAGAGCGGCCACCTGCCTGGGTTCCTGCCCCAGAGCGCGGTCGCCAATCACATCATCCGCCCCCGGCACCCGCACATCCACGCAAGGCCAGCAATCCATCGAGATGCCGACCTCCGCCAGATCCATGCCCAGCGCCTGAGCATGCACCCGCGCCGCCTCGATCGCGCTGGCTGGTGCGAGCTGCCACAGCCGCGCAAAAGCCTCCCCCGCCGGATAACGCGACCAAACGGGCGGCTTCAACCGCGCCACACGCCCGCCCTCATGATCCACGGTGACCAGCAGCTGATCACGGCCATGGATCGAGCGCAGATCGTCAGTGAGCGCGCGCAACTGATCCCGATCCGCCACGTTGCGGGCGAAGAGGATATAGCCCGCCGGGTCCGCATCGCGGAAGAAGGCGCGCTCGTCAGCGGTCAGGGTGTGGCCGGAGAGGCCGAAAATCGCGGGAAGCATGGTGAAACCCTCGCAAACTTGGGGGTTTTGCGCAAGTTTTCGGGGGTGTGGATAAGGGGGATTAAAAAGGAAGGTCAGATGCGGGGGCCATAACCCTCGCGCTCCCTTTCATGTCTACGTTGCGCTTAGGGTTCGGCCAAAGCGCTCAGTTTGCCGCGCCGCAGGCAAGAAGGACTGAAAGCCTGCGGCGCCTTAGGTGGTGCAGGTGGAGAGTTTGGGCGCTTCAATTCGGCGCCACCCTCCTCTCGCCGGAAGGCGTCATGGGAGCGCGAGGGGGTAACCCCTCGCATCTTCCTTACTTAATTCAATGCTTAACCTGACAGGGAATCCCTTCAGCCTTCAGCTTGCTGCACAGGGCGCTGCCACCGCCAGCCGAGGCCAGCAGCTGCAGGCGGAACACCGTGCCGATATCCGACTGCCCCTGCACGATGCGGTGGTTCATACCCTTGAGCATCTCATGCTGCTGCACGAGGTGATCCCAGCCCGAGCGTGCCTGACCTTCGTTGGAATAGGCCGCGATCTGCACCACGCCGCCAACCGGACCAGCGTCCTCAGCCGAAGCGGCGGAGGCAGCAGCAGCTGAAGGCTTGGCCTCGGGCTTGGCGTCCGTCTTGGGTGAATCGACGCGCGCATCGACCGGCGCGGCGGGCTTGGGCGCGGAATCGCCTGCCGCCAGCTGGGCCGGGTGATCCTTGCCCTGAGCGGCGGCGAAGCTCGAATCGCCGGTGCCCTCGAACTGCTTGCCGCCCGGATTGGCGGGGGCCTGCTTATAGGGCTGATCCGACGCGCCGATCACGCTGCCATCGGCCACCGGCGCCGCGCCATCCTTGCGATGCGTGAAGGCGAAAACGCCCCCCACCACCACGGCCAGCAGCAGCAGGCCACCAACCACAGCGGCAATCACACGGCGGTGATCGACGGCGTAGTAATCCTCGTCATCCCCGGCATTGTCGAGCCAGGGAAGGCGATCGCGGTCCTGCAGGTTCAGCGTTTCCTCGGTGCCGGCGTAATTGCCGTTCAGCGCGGCCACGGGCTCGGTGCCAGGGGTCGGCCAGCTGTGCTTGTCCCAGCTCTGGTCGATCCAGTTCTCGGCGGTCTGGCCAGCATCATGCGCGGCGTTGCCTGCCCATTCCTGGCCTTGATGGACCTGATCCTGAGCATTGGCGACCCATTCCTGCCCCTGTTCTCCGGCCTTTTTGGCCAGAGCCTCACGGGCATCGTTCAGCCACGGCTCGTTCTGGGGAGGATTGCCCTGATTCTCACCCGACATGAATCACATCTCCTCGACGGCCTCGACGCCCAGCAGAGCCAGGCCATTGCGCACAACCTGCCCGATTTGCGTGCCGAGGAAAAGCCGCGCTGTCGTCAATGCACCATTCTGGGGCAGGATGAAGCGCTTGTCGGGCCGGTCGTTGCCGACATTCCAGTAGGAATGGAAGGCCGAGGCGACATCGGCCAGGAAAAAGGCGATGCGATGCGGCTCGCGCGCCACGGCGGCGGCCTCCACGATGCGGGGGAACTGGGCGATCAGCTTGACCAGCGCCAGCTCTTCCTCGCCCAGCTGCTCGATGGCGTCCGGAGCGGGCGCAAAGCCTTCCGCCGCTGCCTTGCGCAGGGTGGAGCGGATGCGCGCATGGGCATATTGCAGATAGAAGACCGGATTGTCCTTGGAGGCTTCCACCACCTTGGCGAAGTCGAAGTCCATCTGGGCCTCGGGCTTGCGGGTGAGCATGGTGAAGCGCACGACATCCTTGCCGACCTCCTTCACCACATCGGCCAGCGTCACGAAGGTGCCCGAACGCTTGGACATTTTGACGGGTTCGCCATTGCGCAGCAGGGCGACCATCTGCACCAGCTTGACCTCGAAAGGCGTGGGCTTGCCCTTGGCACCGGTCATCGCGGCGACGGCGGCCTTGATGCGCTTGACCGTACCGGCATGGTCGGCGCCCCAGATGTCGACCAGAGCATCGGCGGTCTGCGCCTTCTGGAAGTGATAGGCCAGATCGGCGCCGAAATAGGTCCATGTGCCGTCGGACTTCTTGATCGGGCGGTCCTGATCGTCGCCGAATTTGGTGCTGCGGAACAGCGGCAGGGCGACAGGCTCCCAGTCGTCAGGCAGCTTGCCCTTGGGGGCTTCCAGCTCGCCATCATAGACCAGATCCTGAGCGCGCAGCCAGGCCTCGGCCTCCTCGGGCTTGCCGGCGGCCTGAAGTTCGGCCTCCGACGAGAAGAGGTCGTGCTTGATGCCCAGCAGCGCCAGATCCTCGCGGATCATGTCCATCATGGTGGCCACGGCCTTGACGCGGAAGATCGCCAGCCATTCGCTTTCGGGCGCATCGACGTACTTGTCGCCGAACTCAGCGGCCAGCGCCTGACCCACGGGCACCAGATAGTCGCCAGGATAAAGCCCCTCGGGAATCGCGCCGACCTCGATGCCCAGCGCCTCGCGGTAACGGATATGGGCAGAGCGGGCCAGCACCTGCACCTGAGCGCCCGCATCATTGACATAATACTCGCGGATCACCTTATGCCCGGCATACTCCAGCAGACTGGCCAGAGCATCGCCCACCACGGCGCCACGGCAATGGCCCATATGCATCGGGCCCGTGGGGTTGGCCGAGACATATTCCACGTTGACCGTGGTGCCTTGCCCCAGCGCCGAACGCCCGTAATCCGCGCCCAGCGCAGCCACGGCGCGCAACTCTTCCAGCCATGCGGCGGGCGTCAGACGCAGGTTGATGAAGCCGGGCCCGGCGATCTCGGCGCCTTCCACCAGATCGAGCTTTTCCAGCTCCGCCACCAGCGCCGTCGCCAGAGCGCGCGGATTGGTGCCCGCAGGCTTGGCCAGCACCATGGCGGCGTTGGTCGCCAGATCGCCATGCGTGACATCGCGCGGCGGCTCCACCGTCACGGCGGCGCGGTTGAGGCCCGCGGGCAGCGTGCCCGCCGCCTCCAGAGCATCGAGCGCGGCGGCGACATGGCCGGCAAAGGCGGCATGCAGGGTCTGGGTGGTCATAGCGGAAGCCTGTTCATGAACAATCGGGCCCGAAAGCCCCAAAAACGATCAGCCCCAGCGCCTAAACGGACGCCGGGGCCAATGGCAAGGTGTTATTGGCCATCCGGTCGCGCCGGATGGGGGGCGGCACCGGCCCTCTCCCCCGCCTGGCCACCCAACGGCAGTATCATATGGGTAGCCGGGCGGGGGAGAGGGCTGGTGCCGCTCGGGTCATGTGCGCAAGCACATGACCCAAACATCAACGCGTGGCGTTGTAACCGAGCTGGGCATCCGACAGCTGGAAGCCCACCAGCACCTCGAAGGTGGCCTTGTTGACCGCCGCCAGCACGGCGGGATCAGCCAGCGGATCGATGGCGGCATCGGCCTCGCCCGACTTGCGGGGGCGCACAATGCGGTCGTGGATCGCGCGGTCCAGCGTGGCTTCCTTCTTGTCGATGGTGGCGGTGCCGTCAGCCGTGGTCTCGGCGCGGTCCTGACCGTCAGCGAAATGGACGGTGGCCGAGCCGAGGCTCTTGGCGATCACCACGCGGCCGCCGCGCATCACGGTGAAGAAATAGGGCAGCGTCACATCGCGGGCGCCATGCGTGTCGCTGCGGCGCACCTGCACCTTGAAGGTGACATGCGATTTCACCGGATTGGACTTTTCATCGCATTCCGGGCGCACATCGGTGATCGCGGCGACCAGATCGATGTCCTTGGCATCCGAAGAACCGGGCACGCGGAAGGTGGTCATATCACCGGTGGCATTGGCGATGCCCACCGCCGGACAGGTGGAGCGCACCGCCGTGATGCCCACGCCTTCGTCCACCACCAGCTCACCCTTGCCGGAGCAGCCCGCCAGCAGGGCACAGGCCGTTCCAGCAGCAAGAACAGCCATCATACGGGGACGAAAATGCATTCTCACGTTCCTTGGAAGTCTCCGGCATCTTCGATCCGGCGTGTTATCTTGCACGCTGCCCTAGCGGGCCGCGTCGCAAAGCGCTAGAGGCGGCTTCATGAACGCTTCCTTTCCCGATGCTGAGCAGGCCACTGACCTGCTGCCCCTTCGCCTGCTGATCGCCGCCCCGCGCGGTTTCTGCGCCGGTGTCGACCGCGCCATCGAGATCGTGGAGCGCGCGATTCTCAAATTCGGCGCGCCCGTCTATGTGCGGCACGAGATCGTCCACAACCGCTATGTGGTGGATGGGCTGAAGGAAAAAGGCGCGATTTTCGTCGAAGAGCTGGATGAGGTGCCCGATGGCGCCCCGGTGATCTTCTCGGCCCATGGCGTGCCCAAGTCGATTCCCGCCATCGCCGACGAGCGCGGTCTGGACTGGCTGGACGCCACCTGCCCGCTGGTCAGCAAGGTCCACCGCCAGGCCGAGCGCCAGATCGATGCCGGTCGCCACATCATTTTCATCGGCCACCGCGGCCACCCCGAGGTGATCGGCACGCTGGGCCAGGTGCCCGAAGGCACGATCACGCTGGTGGAAACGGTGGAGGACGTGCTCAACCTGCCCTTCACCACCGAGGATCCGCTGGGCTTCCTGACGCAAACCACCCTCTCGGTCGACGACACCGCCGAGATCGTGCGGACCCTGCGCCAGCGTTACCCCCAGATCAACGGGCCGCGCGCGGAAGACATCTGCTACGCCACCTCGAACCGTCAGGCGGCGGTCAAGGCGATCGCCCCGCAGTCGGACCTGCTGTTCGTGATCGGCGCGCCCAATTCCTCGAACTCGATGCGTCTGGTGGAAGTGTCCACCCGCGGCGGCACGCCCGCCAAGCTGGTGCAGCGCGCCTCCGAGATCGATCCGGCATGGCTGGAAGGCGTCAACACGCTGGGTCTGACCGCCGGGGCCAGCGCGCCCGAGACGCTGGTGCGCGAGGTGATTGATTTCCTCTCCACCTTCCGCTCCGTCACCGAGGAAACCGTGGTGACGACCGAAGAGAAGATGATCTTCAAGCTGCCCCGTCAGCTGACTGAATAAGAGGCTTTCGGGGGACTCATGGCTGTCTACACCCATCTTGGCGCCGAGGCGCTGGGCGAGTTGATCTGCGCCTTCAACGTGGGCGACCTCGTGTCGGCCAAGGGCATCGCCGAGGGCGTGTCGAACAGCAACTGGCTGATCGAAACGACCGGCGAAACAGGTGCTGGTTCAGAAAAGGGGCGCGCGCGCTTCATCCTGACGATGTTCGAGGGCCGCACCGAGATTGCGGATTTGCCCTTCTTCCTCGGCCTGCTCGATCATCTCGCGGACAGGAACTGCCCCGTCCCCCGCACCATCCATGACCGCGATGGCGCGTCCTTTCGCAGCCTGACGGGCCCGGATGGCGAGGACAAGGTCGTCGCCCTGATCGAATTCCTGCCCGGCGTCTCGGTCAGCCTGCCCACGGCGGGTCAGGCCCATGCCGTGGGCATCGCGCTGGCGCAGATGCACCGCGCGGTGGAAGGCTATGGCCAGAACCGCCGCAACACGCTGGCCCTGCCCGAATGGCGCGCGTTGCTGGAGGCCTGCAAGCCGGAAGACCTCGCCACCATCGACCCGGCTCTGGGCCAGACAGTGACCGAGGAACTGGCCTTCCTCGACGCCCATTGGCCGCGCCATCTGCCGACCGGCGTCATCCATGCCGACCTCTTCCCCGACAATGTGCTGATGCTGGGCGAGACGGTCACGGGTCTGATCGATTTCTATTTCTCCTGCACCGACATCATCGCCTATGACGTGGCCGTCACCCACGCCGCATGGTGTTTCGACAACGCCGGGCGCAACTTCGATCCGGCCATCTCGCAAGCCCTGCTGCAGGGCTACGAATCGATCCGGCCCCTCAGCGTCGAAGAACGCGAAGCCCTGCCCGTGCTGGCCCGCGGCGCCGCGATGCGCTTCCTCTCCACCCGCGCCTATGACTGGATCAACACGCCGCAGGACGCGCTGGTGGTCCGCAAGGACCCGCTGGCCTTCGCCCGCCGCCTGGCCTTCTACGCCGACCCCGCCAACGCCGGGATCTTCGCGTGAAGCAGGTCGAGATCTTCACCGATGGCGCCTGCAAGGGCAACCCCGGCCCCGGCGGCTGGGCCGCCTTCCTGCGCATGGGCGAACATGAGAAGGAACTCGTCGGCGCGGAAAAGGAAACCACCAACAACCGCATGGAAATGACGGCGGTGATTCGCGCTCTGGCGGCGCTGAACCAGCCTTGCGCGGTGCGCCTCAGCACCGATTCGCGCTACGTGATCGACGGCATCACCAAATGGGTGTTCGGCTGGCAGAAGAAGGGCTGGGTCAACGCCAAGAAGGAACCCGTCGCCAACGAAGACCTGTGGCGCGAGATGCTGATCGTGGCCAAGCCGCACAAGATCGACTGGCAATGGGTGAAGGGCCACGCCGGCCATGCCGAGAACGAGCGCGTGGACAAGCTGGCCAGCGATGCGGCGGTTTCGGTGGGGAAGAAGAAGTAAGGTGAAGATGCGAGGGCCATCGCCCTCGCGCTCCATTTATTTGTCAGCGTTGCGCTTCGAGTTCGGCCATAAGGCAAGGTCGCCGCGCCGCAGGCAGGTTGCTCTTGGATTGAAGGCCTGCGGCGCTTTAGGTGGTGCAGGTGGAGAGGCTGGGCGCTCCATTGCGGCACCACTGCCGCCTCGTCGGGAGACGTAAAGGGAGCGCGAGGGCGATGGCCCTCGCTTTTCTCTCTTCCTTCTTACCCCTGAACAAACCTTCCCGGCCTATAAGCCTCAGGCGCCACCGCCCCAGCCTCCAGCCCTAGCAACAGACGTGCCGCCAGATCCGCCCCCGCAGGCGCTGTCTGGATACCGAAGCCGCCCTGCCCCGCGCACCAGAAGAACCCCGGCACGGCAGGATCGAAGCCATAGACCGGCAGTCGATCCGGCGCGAAGCTGCGCAGACCGGCCCAGCGATGCTCGATGCGCTCGACGCGCCAGTCGGTGATGTGCTCCAGCCGGTCGATGCCCAGCGCCACATCGATTTCCTCGGGGGCGGCATCGCAGGGCGGCGTGGGGGTTTCATCGTGAGGGGTGAGCCAGAGGCGGCCCGATTCGGGCTTGAAATAAAAGCTTTCGTCCAGATCGAGGACGAGGGGCAGATTATCGGTGGGCGCGGGATCGACGCGGGCCTGAATCATCGTGCGGCGATAAGGCGTGATGCCCAGCGGCGCGGCACCGGCCATGGTGGCCAGCCCATCGGCCCATGCCCCGGCTGCGTTGACGATCAGTCTGGCCTGAACGGTGCGCCCGTCGGCCAGAGTCAGCGCCCAGTCCTCCCCCTCGCGCGCCGCGCTGGCGACGCGGGCGTCGCAGAGCAGGTCCACCCCTCCCTGCCGCGCTTCGGCCAGATAGTGCTGGTGGAGGGCCGCGACGTCGATGTCGCAGCAGTCTTCCTCCAGCGCGCCCAGCACGTAATCGGGGTTCAGGCCGGGGATGTAATGGGTGATCAGCGCGCGGTCGGCCACCGAGATGCGCACGCCCAGCGCGGCGAAGCGCTCGACGAAGGCATGCAGCTCGGCTTCCTGCCCCTTGCGGGCCAGGGTCAGGCCCCGGCGCTTGTGAAGCACGCCCAGCGCCCATAGCGCCGGGCCGGAGGCCTGCGACAGCGGCTGCACGCCGGGCCCGCCATAGGTCTCGTGCCAGAAGGCCGCGGAACGGCCCGTGGCGTGATAGCCGGGGCGATCCTCGCCCTCCAGCATCACAATGCGCCCGCCAGCACCATGCGCCACCAGAGCGGCGGCCAGCGAGGCCCCGGCCATGCCCGCGCCGACGATGGCGATATCGCAGGAGAAACTCATGCGGGCTCCCTTGGCCCCTCAGCCACGCCCGTCAAGGGTTTGCGTTAAGGATTTTGGGAGCGCTTTCGTCAAGAAAGCCGTGAATCGCCGCCACAAGCGGCGCGCGCACCGCGTCCACCTCGCGCAGCACTTCGTGGCGCGACTCGCGACCCAGCGCGATCAGCCGGGCATTGGGCAAACGCTTCGCCGCCGCCAGCACCGCGCCATGGCTGACCAGCCGGTCCGCGCTGGTGGAGATCAGCAGCACCGGGATGCTCACCCCCTCCAGCACGCCCGGCGCGAACAGCGCCTTGCGCGAGGCGACCGCCCGCTCCATCCAGCGCCAGCTGGCCGCGCCCGTGCCCAGATCGGGGCGCTGGGCGCGCCACCACAGCTCGTCATCATGGCGGCGCCGGTCATGGGTGAGCAGATGCATGCGCAAGTCGGTGGTAGAGCCGGGCTTTTCCCCGCCCTTCCAGGCCGGGCGACGCGAATCGCCCATCCTTGCCATCAGGCAAGCGTAAACATGCTGTAACCATACCGGTAGACCGGGAGCAAAGAATCCCAGCATCGGGGCCGAGAGAATCAGTGCGTCGGGGTTAACTTTGTGCTCCGCCACGGCGCGCAGGGCCAGATGGCCGCCCATCGAATGGCCCGCCAGCACATGGGGGCCCTCACCGGGCTGGAACCACGCGTTCCAGAAGGCGGAAAGGTCGTTAACCCAGACCGAGAAGTCATCGATATGGCCGGTGGTGGCATCCAGCCCCAGACGCCCGGAACCGCCCTGCCCGCGCCAGTCGAAACTGGTGACATGCCAGCCGCGCGCCTGCATTTCCGCGAAGAATTCCAGATGCTTCTCGAAAATGTCGCCGCGCCCCGGCACGAACAGCAGCCGCCCGCGCGGCGGCACGCCGGGCAGCGCCGGGATGGTCAGGCGGCGCAGCCTCCAGCCATCGGGCGCGGCCCACTGATCCTCATGCGCGAAAGGGGGCAGAGAGCGGGTCGGAAAGGCCGGATCGGCGTGCTCATACTCCGGCATATGCCTGATTTCCGACCTTCTCGTTGGTTACCGTTTGGTAAGTGATTCCAAGCTAAAACCTTCCCCAGGTCGCCCTAGGGATTCCACTAGGGTTTTCACGTGGTCTTCCCTGGGGGGTTTCATGGGGGTTTGGTTGTCCTACGGTTTGCTTGGCGGCTTGGCAATTGCCCTGCTCGTCGCGGCCGTGACCGACACGCGCCGCCGCCAGATCGACAATGGCCTCAATCTGGCCATTGCGCTGGCCGCGCCCCTCTTCTGGTGGGCTCAGGGGCTCACGCTCGCGGCCATCGGCTGGCAGCTGGGCTGCACGGTGGGGGTTTTCGCGGTGCTGGCGGGTCTCTTCGCCTTTGGCGCGATGGGCGGCGGCGACGTCAAGCTGCTGACGGCCCTGGCGCTGTGGATCAAGCCCATGTGGTTCCTGCATCTGCTGATGGTGATGGGGCTGGCAGGCGGCGTGCTGACCGTGGGTCTGGCGCTCTGGCATGTCGCCCGCCGCCACAAGGAAAGGCCGGTGGTGCCTTATGGCATCGCCATCGCACTGGGCACCTTCTGGGTGCTGGCGGTCGATTACCTGCCTCTGCTCCACGCGGGCGGACCGGCAGGGTGACCGGATATTAACCATTTTCGCGCATCAGCGCGGTTTACTGCGGTGATTTGCGCGTTTGAGGGGCTGATTGAGCCATGGACAAGAAGAAGGTCATGATCATGCTGGGGCTGGGGTTGGTGGCGGTCGTCACCGCTCTGGCCGCTATGAGCATGCTGAAGGGCAGCCCTGCCCCGCAGGTCCAGGCCGCCCTGCCCGTCATCGTGGTGCCCAAGGGTCCGCGCGTGCTGGTGGCGCAGCGTTCGCTGCAGCCCGGCACGATCATCACCAATGACGCCATCAACTTTCAGGAATGGCCCAAGGACATGGTGAACGGCGCCTATTTCGTGGACGGCAAGACCGACATGAACAAGCTGCTGGGCACCGTCGTCCGCTTCCCGATCACCGCCGGTCAGCCGCTGACCACCGGCGCGCTGGTGGCTCCCGGAGACCGGGGCTTTCTGGCCGCCGCGCTGGGGCCGGGCATGCGCGCGGTGACGATCACCGTTTCGGAAAAATCCGGCGTGGCCGGTTTCGTCTTTCCCGGCGACCATGTCGACCTGATGCTGACCACCGCCGTCAAGATCCCCCAGACCCAGAATCAGGGCCCTGCGGCCGACACCCGCGATCTCTACGCCACCGAAACCATTCTGAAGAACCTGCGCGTGCTGGCCACCGACCAGTCGACCGAGCAGGAAACCAACAATGGCAAGACCATCGTTCACACCTTCCACACCGCCACGCTGGAAGTGACCCCCAAGATCGCCGAAAAGATCGAGGTGGCGCAGCAGGGCGGCGCGCTCAGCCTGGTGCTGCGTTCGCTGGCGGACAATCAGAGCGATCTGGATCACGCCATCGCCAATGGCTCGGTGAAGCTGCCCGAGGGCGCCACCAAGGCCGATGAGGCCCGCGCTCTGGCCAGTGCCGGAAACAATGGTCCGGCCTCCGCCGCCGGTTCGCGCGCCACGCTGATGGGCGGCCGCCTCAGCGAGGGCCGGTCGAACGACGGAGCGGCGATCCAGCCCGGATCGACCTTCGCCACCGCCGGCGATGTGTCGCGCTTCCAGCGGCGCGCCCTGCCTTCGGGCGGCGGCTCGGTCCGCGCGCTGGCCAGTGGCCCCCAGGTGCGGGTGATGCGCGGCAGCGACACCAAGGACGTTGATATCGGCAGCGGATCGGGCGGCAGGTCGCCCATGTCCGCCAACGCAGCGCAGGGCATGCCGCCCGCGCCTGCGGCCAATCCGGTGAATTGAGAAGGGTGGATCATCCCATGAAGAACCGTTTCCTCTCCCTTCTCCTGTCGGCAGGCGCGATCAGCGCCCTGTCGCTGGGTGTGGCGGGCACGGCGCAAGCCGCGCCGCGCAAGGCCCATCATCCTGTCCGCAAGGCGGCGGCCCCGGCCGTGCATGTCGGCACGCGGGCGCCCGATTACGGCGTTCCGGCCAGCGGCACGATCAGCAACCCCACCGGCCAGATCGTGCTCTCGATCGGGCGCGGCCAGCTGGTCAATCTGCCCGGCACGATGAAGGATGTCTTCATCGCCGATGACAAGATCGCCGATCTTCAGGTCAAATCGAACCACCAGCTCTACCTTTACGGCAAGAGCAGCGGCGAAACGACGATCTACGCCAGCAATGCCGAAGGCCGCGTGGTGTGGTCCGCCAACATCCGCGTGGGCAACAACATCGACAACGTCGACCAGATGCTGCGCGTGGCCATGCCCGAGGCGCATATCGCCACCTCGACGGTGGGCGCAAGCTCGGTCCTGCTGACCGGCACCGTCGCCGCGCCGGAGGACGCCGCCGAGGCCACCCGCCTGGTGCAGGCCTTCATGGGCAAGGACGCCAACATCATCAGCCGCCTGCGCACGGCCACGCCCTTGCAGGTCAGCCTGCATGTGCGCATCGCCGAGGTCAGCCGCACGCTGACCCGCACCATCGGCACCAATCTGACCGGCGCCTCGTCCAGCACCAATGGCGTGCAATTCGGCATTTCGCGCGGGGACAATCAGGGCACGATCACCAATCCGCAGGGCTATCTGTCCTCGGGCCTCGCCAGCGGCACCTACACCCGCGCGCCCACGGTCTACAATTTCCCCGGCAATCTCACCGGCTCCACCGCGATCTCGCTGGGCACCAAGTTCCTTGGCCTGTCGCTGCTCAGCTCGCTGGATCTGGGCGAATCGATCGGTCTGGTCACCACGCTGGCCGAACCCAACCTGACCGCGCTCTCGGGCGAGACCAGCACCTTCCTGGCGGGTGGCGAATATCCCATCCCCATGTCGAGCGGGCTGGGCACCGTCTCGGTGGAGTTCAAGAATTACGGCGTCTCGCTGGCCTATACGCCCACCGTGCTGTCGGACGGGCGGATTTCGCTGCGCGTGCGGCCTGAAGTGTCGGAACTCTCCTCGCAGGGGGCGGTCAGCTTCGGGGGCTATTCGGTGCCCGCGCTCACCATCCGCCGCGCCGAAACCACGGTGGAGCTGGGCTCCGGCCAGAGCATGATGATCGCCGGGCTGCTGTCGAACAATGCCCAGCACACCATCACCAAGCTGCCGGGCGCGGGCGATCTGCCGGTGCTGGGCTCGCTGTTCAAATCGACGAACTTCCAGCGCGGCGAAAGCGAGCTGGTGATCGTGATCACCCCCTATCTGGTCAAGCCGGTCAACGCCGCGGACATCAAGCTGCCCACCGACGGGTTGCAGAACCCCACCACCACGCAGGAGGTGCTGGGCAACATGCTGACCGACGGCAAGAGCGGCGCGGCGCGCCCCGGCCCGACCTCGGGCGACAATGGGTTGCCGCCGCGCGTGGGTCTTGGCGCTCCGGCGCAGCAGGCCCCGGGCGCTGCTCCGGCAGCGGCGCAGACCTACGCCGATCCGGCCCCTGCCCCGCTGACCAAGCGTCAGGCCAAGGCGGCAGCCAAGGCCGCGAAGCAAGCCCAGCAGGCTTCCAACGCCGCGCCCGCGCCATCGCCCAAGGGTGATGCGCAGGCCCCCGGCTTCTCCCTGAATTGAGCGAGGCCACGATGCGTTTCATTCCTCACGCCGCGACGAAAGCAACCGCAGGGCTGGCTCTGACCCTTGGCGCCCTGTCTCTGGCCGGTTGCGGCGGCACCGCCACCAACCGCCTGATGGTGCCGCAGCACCAGCCGGTCGTCACCCATGCCAGCTTCTCGCTGGATCTGGCGCAAGGCAATGACGGGCTGGCGCCCGCCGAAAAGGCCCGCCTCTCCGGCTGGTTCGACGCGATGGGCCTGCGTTATGGCGACCAGATCGCCATTGACGATCCCGCCGCCAACCCCCGCACCCGCGCCGCTGTCGCCGATCTGGCCTCCGCGAAAGGCCTGATGGTCTCGACCCAGCCGCCGCTGGCGCAGGCCGCGCTGGAACCGGGCACGCTGCGCATCGTGCTGACCCGCGCCAGCGCCACCGTGCCGGGCTGCCCGGACTGGTCCGCCAATTCGGAAACCAACACGATGAACGCCCTGCATCCCAATTTCGGCTGCGCGGTGAACAGCAATCTGGCCGCCATGGTCGCCAATCCCGACGATCTGCTGCACGGCGCCCATTCCGACAGCAATCCGGTCGCCACCAGCAACAAAGCGATCGCGTCCTATCGCGACGTGAAGCCCACCGGCGGCGGCGGCGGCGCGTTGCCGGCAACCAGCAGCAAGGGGAACTGAGCCATGAACGCGCCGTGGAAAGTCGGCCAGCAGGCCCGCGAACCCTTTGCCGCCTTTTTGAGCGACGATGCCAGCCTCGATGTGCTGCGCCCGCTGGTCGCTGATCTGGGCTGGACCCCGGAAAAGTGCCAGCGCGGCGGATTGCGCAATGCGGTGCAGGCGCTGGCGGTTTCCTCCAGCCCGCATATCCTGATGGTCGACCTGTCGGAAAGCGGCGATCCGCTCTCGGACATCAACGCCCTGGCCGAGGTTTGCGAACCGGGCACGGTGGTGCTGGCGATCGGCCAGCTCAACGATGTGCGGCTCTATCGCGATCTGCTCTCCAGCGGCATTCACGATTATCTGCTCAAGCCCTTGCAGCCCCATGCCGTGCATGAGGCGCTGCTGAGCGCGCAGGCCTTCTTCTCGCAGCCGCGCCACGAGGAAGGCGGCGAGGCCCGCCATATCTCCACCGCCGTGATCGGCACGCGCGGCGGCGTGGGCGCCTCCACCCTGGCCACCTCGCTGGCCTGGCTGTTCGCCACCGACCACAACCATCCCACCGCCCTGCTCGATCTGGACATCCATTTCGGCACCGGCGCGCTCAGCCTGGATCTGGAGCCGGGCCGGGGCCTGACCGACGCCATCGAGAACCCCAGCCGCATCGACGGCCTGTTCATCGAGCGCGCGATGATCCGCGCCAATGACAATCTGGCGATTCTTTCCGCCGAAGCGCCGATCAACCAGCCGCTGATGACCGATGGCAGCGCCTTCCTCCATCTGGAGCAGGAGTTCCGCAACGCCTTCCAGATGACGGTCGTCGATCTGCCGCGCAACATGCTGATCAACTTCCCGCAGCTGCTGGCCGACGCCAATGTGGCGATCGTCGCCACCGAGCTGACGCTGGCCGGCGCGCGCGATTCGATCCGCATCCTGTCCTGGCTGAAGGGCAATGCCCCGCATATCCATGTGATGGTGGTGGCCAACAAGGTGCAGGTCGGCACGATCGAGATCAGCAAGGCCGATTTCGAGGCCAGCATCGAGCGCAAGATCGATATGCTGATCCCCTATGACTTCAAGGCCGCCACCCACGCCGCCAAGCTGGGCCAGACCTTCGCCGAAGCCAACCGCGCCACCAAGGCGGGCATGGCCATGCGCGATCTGGCTCAGGCGGTGCGCGCTGTCGGCTTCGTGAGCGAGGGTGCGCCCGCCGCCAAGAAGGAAGAGAAGAAGTCTCTGCTCGGCAAGTTCGATCTCAAGTCGATCCTGCCGAAAAAGGGCAAGGATCAGGGCAAACCCGCCAAGGCTTCGGCCTGATCCGCGGCGGGGCGCCTTGTAGGCCAGATGCTTGTTAAGAAAGTGATGCCTCACGATGGATAGCGTGCAGATCGTTCTGATCGTGCTGATCGTGGCCCTGCTGGGGGGCATCGCGGTGCTGGCGCTGGGCGGCCCCGATCCGGGCAAGGAAAGCGCGCGCCGCCTGCAATCGCTGCGCCTGCGCCATTCCGACAGCGCCAACGCCCGCATGGAGGCGCAGATGCGCCGCGCCGTGGCCGCGCGCAAACCCAACATGCCGCGCATCGCCGGTTCCGCCAGCCGCAGCGAGGCGCTGGCCCTGCGCCTGCACCGCACCGGCCGTGACTGGACCGTGCAGCAATATCTCTATGCCTGCGGCGGCATCACCGCGGTGATCGGCCTGCTGGTGCTGCTCAAGAGCGGCAGTCTGGTGCTGGCGCTGGCGGTGGGCCTGATCGTGGGGGCGGGCATTCCGCATATGGCGGTGGGGATGCTGATCGGCAAACGCCTCAACCAGTTCGTGTCCAAATTCCCCGACGCCATCGAACTGCTGGTGCGCGGCCTGCGCTCCGGCCTGCCCGTCACCGAGACGCTCAATGTGGTCTCCACCGAAATCCCCGGCCCGGTGGGTCAGGAGTTCAAACTGGTGACCGAACGCATCAAGATCGGCCGCACCATGGAGGACGCCCTTCAGGACACCGCCGACCGGCTCAACATGCCCGAATTCAGCTTCTTCTGCATCACGCTGGCGATCCAGCGCGAAACCGGCGGCAACCTTGCCGAAACACTGGCCAATCTGGCCGACGTGCTGCGCAAGCGCGCCCAGATGAAGCTGAAGATCAAGGCCATGAGCTCTGAATCCAAGGCATCGGCCTATATCGTGGGCTGCCTGCCCTTCATGGTCTTCATCATGATCTGGACGGTGAACCCCACCTACCTCTCAGGCTTCTTTTCGGACCAGCGCCTGATCGTCACCGGCGTGGGCGGCCTGATCTGGATGGGCATCGGCGCCTTCATCATGGCCAAGATGGTCAATTTCGAGATCTGAGGGGCGCATGGACCATCAAATTCACAATGGCATGCTCTTCGGCGTGGATGTGGTGTGGCTCGGCACGATCCTGGCCGTGATCGCCGCCGGGCTGGTCGTCGCCGTGATCTACATGGCGCTGACCATCCGCGACCCCATGGCCAAGCGCGTGAAGGCCCTGAACGAAAGGCGCGAGGAGCTGAAGGCGGGCATCGTCGCCATCAACCCGAAAAAGCGCGCCCAGCTGGTCCGCCGCTCGGAAACCACCGACCGCATCCGCACCATCCTCAACAAGCTGAACGGCCTGCAGGACAGCCAGATCCAGGAGGCCACGCAGCGCCTGGCGCAGGCGGGCATCCGCAACAAGGAACTGGCCGTGGTGGTCATCCTTGGCCGCCTCGTCGCCCCCATCGTGCTGGGCGGCATCGCGGCGTCGATCATCTATTGGGCGAACTACTTCCCCGAATGGTCATCCTTCAAGCGCTTCATGGGCTTCGCCGCCGCGCTGGGCGCGGGCTACAAGGGGCCCGACATCTATCTCAACAACCTCATTTCCAAGCGCACCGCCGCCATTCGCAAGGGCCTGCCCGACGCGCTGGACCTGCTGGTGATCTGCGCCGAGGCAGGCCTGACCGTGGACGCCGCCTTCAACCGCGTGGCCCGAGAACTGGGCCGCGCCTACGCCGAGCTGGGCGACGAATTCTCGCTGACCGCCATCGAGCTGTCGTTCTTGTCGGAGCGCCGCCAGGCGTTTGAAAATCTGGCCTATCGCGTGCAACTTGACGCCGTGCGCGGCGTGGTCACCACCATGATCCAGACCGAGCGCTATGGTACGCCGCTGGCCTCCGCCCTGCGCGTTCTGTCGGCGGAGTTCCGCAACGAGCGCATGATGCGCGCCGAGGAAAAAGCCGCCCGCCTGCCCGCGATCATGACCGTGCCGCTGATCCTGTTCATTCTGCCGGTGCTGTTCGTGGTGATTTTGGGTCCGGCAGCGTGCTCGATCGCGGATGCATTCTCGAACGGGTCGACCAAGCCGCATTAAGGGGTTCAGAAAAGGTAAGGTGCGAGGGCCATCGCCCTCGCGCTCCCTTTAATGTCTGCCTTGCGTTTCGGGTTCGGCAGCAGAGCAAGGTCGCCGCGCCGCAGGCTTTAAAATGCCCGCGCACCTTCTCGATCATGGGAAACTGCCTGCGACGCCTTGCCTTGCGCAGGTGGAAAGTTGGCGCGCTACGACCGGGCGCCGCAGCCCTATCGCCGGAAGACGGAATGGGAGCGCGAGGGGGTAACCCCCTCGCATCTTCCTTTTTATCTTGCGTGAAACGGATAATCCGGCAGCCCGTCCAGCGCCGCGCGCAGGGCGTCGCTCCACCCGGCGGAGAGGCTGCGATACCATGGGTCGGCATCGGTGATCCGTATCTCGTGCAGCGGCTCGAACTTGTCTTTCGCCACCACCAGCAGGTCCAGCGGCATGCCGACCGACAGGTTGGCTTTCAGGGTCGAATCGAAGCTGACCATCATCAGCTTCACCGCATCCTCGAAGCCCATCTTGCGGTCGTAGCCGCGCAGGATGATGGGGCGGCCATATTTGGTCTCGCCAATCTGGAAGAAGGGCGTGTCGAAGCTGGCCTCGATGAAATTGCCTTCGGGGTAGATCAGGTAGAGGTGCATCCCCATGCCCTTGATCTGCCCGGCAAGGATCAGCGTGGCGCCGAACTGGCCGGAGGCTTCGGGGCCATTGTCCTCGTCGCGGTCGGCGATGGTTTCGCGCAGCAGCTTGCCGACGTGTTCGGCCATGGCGAACATGGTGGGCAGCTGGAGCAGGTCGTTCTTGCGGTCGGCGCGGGCCTTATTGCGTTCTTCAAGGCGCGCGACGACGGCCTGCGTGGTGGCGAGATTGCCGCTGGTCATCAGCGCGACCATGCGCTCGCCGGGCACCGACCAGCTGTGCATCTTGCGGAAGGTGGAGATGTTGTCGACGCCCGAATTGGTCCGGGTGTCGCTCATCAGCACGAGCCCGGCCTCCAGCATCATGCCAACACAATAGGTCATTTCGTGTTCCTGTTGCCGCCAGTCACGACCCGGCGTCGATTCGTTTCGCCGGGTTGCTGGGCATTCGCTCTTGCCGCGTCAAGCATAGTGTCGCGCATTTAACACCGCTTGCCGTGGCTGGATCGGGCAATGTACAGAGGTGTCAGCAGGTTAGAGCCGTCGATTATTGGGCCATCAATTGCTGGGCCACATCCAGCGCCACCGAGAGGCCAGCGCGGCCCCCGCCGGGCACAAGGCTGGTGACGGGCGCGGCCTCGGCATAATCGGCGCCAAGGGCGACGCGGACATAGCGGCTGTCCGGGCAGATTTCGTTGGAAGGATCGAAGCCCACCCAGCCAAGGCCGGGAATATGCGCCTCGGCCCAGGCGTGGCCGGCATCCTGCGCGGTGCCGGTGTCCATCAGCAGATAGCCCGAAACGTAACGCGCGGGCACGCCCAGCAGCCGCGCCGCGCCGATAAAGACATGGGCATGGTCCTGACAGACGCCCTTGCCCAGTTCCAGCGCCTGTTCGGCGGTGGTGGTGGCATCGGTGGCGCCCTTTTCATAGGTCACCATCTCACCCACCGCGCGCGACAGGGCGTGCAGCGTATCGAGCACATTGACATCTTCCAGCGGAAAGTCGCGGGCCAGCGCCTTCAGCTTCGGGCCAGGTCTGGTCAGCGCGGTCTGGTTGGTGAAGAGCCAGAGCGGCATGAAACCGGCATGCGGGCCGACCATCCCCGCCGTATCGCGCACCTCGACCAGAGCGCTGGTGGTGATGGCCACTTCTTCCACGTCATTGCCGAAGGAAATCAGCGTGGTGGCATTGCCGTTGTGGTCGTCATAAGCCGCCTCGATCACACCGCCATCCACGGCCATCTGCCATTCCAGCACATCCTGCACCGCGCATTGGCGCGGCCGCAACCGCAGGCGCTGCACCCCGTAACGCGCCGGATCATCGAAGCGATAGCGCGTGGTATGGCTGATGGCGATGCGCATGGGGCGGCTCCTGCCTTACTCGGTGAAGCGATAATCGGCGGCGATGGCGTCGGCGATCTGGCGGTTGGTGTTGATGAACTGGGTGATGAATTCGTGCAGACCGAATTCGAAGATCTGCGCGATGCCGGTCTGCTGCAAGCGGGCATTCGCCTGACGCAGCAGCTCGTGCGAGGGCGCGGCCTCGCCATAGCCATAGGCCAGGCTGGCCATGTTGCTGGCCAGCTTGTCATAGCAAAAGGCCAGAGAGCGCGGGAAACGCCCGTCGAGGATCAGGAATTCGGCGATGCCCTTGGGATCGAGCGCGCCGGCATTCATCCAGCGGAACGCCCGCTCGCCCGAGACCGAGCGCAGCACCATCTCCCACTGCGCATTGTCCAGCCGCGAACCGACCCAGGCCAGCGAGGGCAGCAGCACATGATATTTCACATCGAGGATGCGCGCGGTGTTGTCGGCGCGCTCGATATGGGTGCCCATATAGGCGAAATTGTAGATGTCGTTGCGCAGCATGGTGCCTTCCATCGCGCCGCGCACCAGCATGGTCTGGCGGCGGATGGTGTCGAGCGCCTCGCCCAGATCGGCCTCTCGCACCGGGCGGGAGAGCACCTCTTTCAGGATCATCCAGCTTTCATTGGTGGCTTCCCAGACCTCACGCGTGATGGCGGTGCGGACCATGCGGGCATTGGTGCGCGCATTCTCCATCATGGCCAGCACGCTGTCGGCATTCTCGGGTGAGCGCAGCACGAAATTGGTGATGATATGGCCGCTATGCTCAAGGCCGGTGGCGGCGAAAGCCTCCTCCAGCCCCAGCGTGATCAGCACGCTGCGCCATTCATCGCTGGCAGCGGAGAGCCCGCGGGTCAGCGCCATGCGGAAACCGGCATCAAGCATGCGCGCGGTGTTCTCGGCCCGCTCCAGATAGCGGAACATCCAGAACAAGCCCCAGGCGGAACGACCCAGCATCAGACGTTATCCCCCATCATTCCGCCAGCACCCAACTGTCTTTCGTGCCCCCGCCCTGGCTGGAATTGACCACCAGCGAGCCTTTCTTGAGCGCCACGCGCGTCAGCCCCCCCGGCGTGATGTTGATTCCGTTGGGCGACACCAGCACAAAGGGCCGCAGATCCACATGGCGCGGCGCCAGCCCCGCCTTGGTGAAGATCGGCACGGTGGAGAGCGACAGCGTGGGCTGGGCGATGTAATTTTCCGGACGTGCGCGCAGCTTCTTCTCGAAGGCCGCGATCTCGCTCTTGGACGAGGTCGGGCCGATCAGCATGCCATAGCCGCCGCTGCCGTGAACCTCCTTCACGACCAGTTCGGGCAGATGATCCAGCACATAGGCCAGTGAATCCGCCTCGGCGCAGCGCCATGTCGGCACGTTCTTCAGGATCGGCTTCTCGCCGGTGTAGAACTCCACGATCTCGGGCATGAACGAGTAGATCGCCTTGTCGTCCGCAATGCCCGTGCCCGGCGCATTGGCGATGGTGATCCCGCCCGCGCGATAGACATCCATGATGCCGGGCACGCCCAGCACGCTGGAAGGATTGAAGGTCAGCGGATCGAGGAAATTATCGTCCACGCGCCGGTACAGCACATCGATCGCCGTCCAGCCCCGCGTGGTGCGCATGCAGACGCGGCCATCGACAACCCGCAGATCGCCGCCCTCGACCAGTTCGGCGCCCATCTGGTCGGCCAGAAAGGCATGTTCGAAATAGGCGGAGTTGTAGATGCCCGGCGTCAACACCGCCACGGTGGGGCGATGGCCATTGGCGGCAGGCGGCGCGCAGGCGGCAAGGCTGCGGGCCAGCGCGCGCGGATAGTCCGACACCGGCTGAACCTGCACCTTGCTGAACAGTTCCGGAAACATCGCCATCATCGTTTCGCGGTTCTCCAGCATATAGGAGACGCCGCTGGGCGTGCGCGCATTGTCCTCCAGCACCATGAACTCATCGGGCCCGGTGCGCACCAGATCGACGCCGACGATATGGGTGTAGACCTCTCCGGGAGGCGTGAAGCCCACCATCTGGGGCAGAAAGGCCTCGTTCCCCTTCAGCACGCGCTCGGGCACCTTGCCGGCCTTCACGATCTCGCGCTTGTGATAGAGGTCATGCAGGAAGGCGTTGATCGCGCGCACCCGCTGCTCGATGCCGACGGAGAGCTTCTTCCACTCATCCGCCGTGACAATGCGCGGGATCATGTCGAAGGGGATCAGGCGCTCCTGCCCGGCATCCTCGCCATAGACGTTGAAGGTGATGCCGGTGCGGCGGAAGAAGCTTTCGGCCTGCTTGCCCTGCTTCATCATCCAGCGCGGGTCCTGCGCATCGTACCACTCGCGATAGCCGGCATAGGCGGGGCGGACCTGCCCCTGGCCATCGATCATCTCGTCATAATGCGAGAAGGTGGTTGTTGTCATCGGCACCCCATCAGGCAGCAAAACCGCACGCCGCCTCGTTGCCAGGAAGCTGCATGAAACCAAAGGCCTTGCCAAGCGTCATTGCTGCACTTGCGAAACTTATTTTTTCGGGGCAGGCTCCCGCGCAACTTTCGGTCACCCCGTGCATTTCGCCTTCGGAAATCCGCGCCGCCGCCCCGGCCACTCTTGCGGAACGATAGGCGAACGCCCATAACCTCCCCATGGCCGAACTGATCATCCGCCGCGGGCTGGAAGAGCCCGACACCTCGGGCAATTTTGTCCCCCACCGCCCCGCGCGCCCCGAGAAGGTGGAGCCTGGCAAGGCGCTGCGCATCGTCAGCGAATATTCCCCCGCAGGCGACCAGCCCACCGCCATCGCCGATCTGGTGCAGGGCATCAGCGCGGGCGACGACACGCAGGTGCTGCTGGGCGTGACCGGCTCTGGCAAGACCTTCACCATGGCGCAGGTGATCGAGGCGACTCAGCGCCCGGCGCTGATTCTGGCCCCCAACAAGATTCTCGCCGCGCAGCTCTATGGCGAGATGAAAAGCTTCTTCCCCGAAAACGCGGTGGAATATTTCGTATCCTACTACGATTATTACCAGCCCGAAGCCTATGTCGCCCGCTCGGACACCTATATCGAGAAGGAATCCAGCGTTAACGAGGCCATCGACCGGATGCGCCACTCCGCCACCCGCGCCCTGCTGGAGCGGGACGATGTGATCATCGTCGCCTCGGTCTCCTGCCTCTATGGCATCGGCTCGGTCGAAACCTATTCGGCGATGATCTTCGATCTGGAGGCGGGCAAGGATCAGGACCAGGGCGAGATCATCCGCAAGCTGGTCGCCATGCAGTACAAGCGCAACGATGTGGCCTTCGCGCGCGGCAATTTCCGCGTGCGCGGCGACAATCTGGAGATCTTCCCCAGCCACTATGAGGACATCGCCTGGCGCATCAGCTTTTTCGGCGATGAAGTGGAAAGCATCGTCGAATTCGATCCGCTGACCGGCAAGGCGGGCGCCAAGCTGGACAAGATCCGCGTCTACGCCAATTCGCACCACGTTACCCCCGGCCCCACCATGCAGCAGGCGATGCACGCCATCCGCTTCGAGCTGGAGGAGCGCCTCAAGGAGTTGAACGCCGAGGGCAAGCTGCTGGAAGCCCAGCGGCTGGAGCAGCGCACCAACTTCGATCTGGAAATGATCGCCGCCACCGGCTCCTGCGCGGGGATCGAGAACTACAGCCGCTTCCTCTCGGGCCGCCTGCCCGGCGAGCCGCCACCGACGCTCTTCGAGTACCTCCCCGAAAACGCGCTGCTCTTCGTGGACGAAAGCCACCAGACCATCCCCCAGATCAGCGCCATGGCGCGCGGCGACCACCGCCGCAAGATCACCCTGGCCGAGTACGGCTTCCGCCTGCCCAGCTGCATCGACAACCGACCTCTGCGCTTCAACGAGTGGGAGGTGATGCGCCCGCAGACCGTCGCCGTCTCCGCCACGCCGGGCAGCTGGGAAATGGAGCAGGCAGGCGGTGTGTTCGCCGAGCAGGTGATCCGCCCCACCGGCTTGATCGACCCGCCTGTGGAAATCCGCCCGGTGGAAGATCAGGTGCAGGACTGCATCGCCGAATGCCGCAAGACCGCCGCCGCCGGTTATCGCACGCTGGTCACCACGCTGACCAAGCGCATGGCCGAAGACCTCACCGAATTCATGCACGAAGCGGGCGTGAAGGTCCGCTACATGCACTCGGACGTGGAAACGCTGGAACGCATCGAGCTGATCCGCGACCTGCGCCTGGGCGTCTATGACGTGCTGATCGGCATCAACCTGCTGCGCGAGGGCCTCGACATTCCCGAATGCGGCCTCGTCTGCATCCTCGACGCCGACAAGGAAGGCTTCCTGCGCAGCGAGACCTCGCTGGTGCAGACCATCGGCCGCGCCGCGCGCAACGTCGATGGCCGCGTGATCCTCTATGCCGACCGCATCACCGGCTCCATGGAACGCGCCATGGCCGAAACCGACCGCCGCCGCGAGAAGCAGCAGGCGTATAATCTGGAACACGGGATCACCCCCGCCACCATCAAGCGCAACATCCATGACATCGTCGCGGATACGGCCTCACGCGATGGCGTGCTGGTGGACATCGAGGACGATGGGATCAACAACCTCGTCGGCCACAATCTGCGCGGCTATATCGAGGATCTCGAAAAGCGCATGCGCGCCGCCGCCGCCGATCTGGAGTTCGAGGAAGCAGGCCGCCTGCGCGACGAAATCCGCAAGCTGGAGGCGACCGAGCTGGGCCTGCCGGATTCGGAGCATAAGGCGCCGATTGTCGGGCGGTCGAATGAAGGAAAGCCGGGGACCAGAAAGACCCGGTATGGGAAGATTCAGAAGAAGTGGGGGAAGTAAAAGGAAGAT
>NZ_BCZE01000062.1 GCF_001598555.1 Novosphingobium rosa NBRC 15208 | reverse complement strand
CATGCTTGATCCGATCACATCGGATCAAGCATGCCAAGTTTTTGGTTTGGCGCGTTTTCCGAGTCGCCGGGTGTCCCACCCGGCTTGAAAACGCTCAGGCCGAAAGAAGGCCGGGTCACCGCAGGAGGGTGGCCCGGCCTTTGCTTTTGCTTTGCGCGGTTTTCGGGCGGCTGGGGCAGATTTACGGCATTTTTTTAAGGCCGTTCTATGGAGTTTTTAATCGAAAGCGGACTTGCCGGACACGACAACAAAGCTGCCGCTAGCCACCGCACGCTTTCATAGGCACAATCCCTTTCCCAAGTGGAAGGATGTCAACATGCCAATGCTTTGAAAGCGCCTGAACAAGGCGCTCGGACAATCGCCGGGCTTGGATCGGATCAGGGCCCGCCCCAAACCCTAAGGCAACTTGATACGCAGGCAAACCAAGGTTGCCGCCCAGAACATAATTCCTGCCTTTGCGATCATTAATCCCTACATTGACCGATAAGGCAGGATCGTGACGAATCGCGCTGTCGGCACCAATCACCTTTAAATCCCGTCCAGTTTCTGCACTTCCATCTACAAACTGAAGATTTTCGTCTTGTGCAATTACCCGCATCGTTTGCTTAAATTGCGAAATCCCCTGCCGATCGATTACACATAGCTGAACTTGGAAAAAGGTATCCTGCGTTGTCTGACTGCACCCTTGGATACAAAACAGCATTGCGACCATGGCTAAGCCAGCTACCGCCGATTTAATCATAGCCATGCCCCACTATCGCAACACGCGGTCAACTTCGCCTTCTGTATGGTTAGAGGGATATCTGAACGACGGCTAGCCCCAACTTAGCAGTCATTATCTTGCTGCGAAGCAGCCCTCAAAAGCAGCCATATCGCGGCATGGCTCCCACGCTGAAAGTTGCACATAACGCTGACAATAAAGGGATTGCAAAGGGCGATGGCCCTTTGCCCGCCGGAGGCTCCTTGCCTCTTTCGTGCCTCCCTTAATCCGGCGCGAACGCCGCGATCACCGCATCCCCCGTGGCGGGGCGCAGCGTAAAGATCCCGCTGTCAACATGCCGCGTGGGATGCACGCGGTTGGTCAGCAGCGTCCAGGCCAGGCCTTTCTCGAAATCCACCCACAGCCCGGTGCCGGTAAAGCCGGTATGGCCGATGGTGCCGCGCGAACAGGCCTCTCCGCCCGACCAGCCGGGGAAGGCATGCTCCCACCCGGCGGTGCGGTGATGGGCATAGGGCGTGCGGATCGCCGAAAGCCCGGCCTCCGACATGCCCGAACCATCGAGCAGGCTCAGCGCGAAATCCAGCACGCCATCCACCGTGCCGAACAGCCCGGCATGGCCCGCCGCGCCGCCCAGCGCATAGGCGTTTTCATCATGGACCTCGCCGCGCATGATCCGCCCGCGCCACATGCAGCGCTCGGTGGCGACGCTCAGCGCCGGATCGGGATGGAAGGTGAGGCCGGGGGGCAGGGGCAGAGCGTCGAAGGGCTGGCCGGTGATCCGCTCCACGGCGATGCCCAGAAGGATATAGTTGATGTCGGAATAGACCGGCGGGCCGGGTTTCCATTCGCGCTGCAGCACAAAGGCCTTCAGACGCGCCGGATCGTCGCCATAGGTGTAGATAGGCTCGACGGCGGGGAGGTGGGTGTGATGCGTCAGGCAATCGCGGAAGGTGATGCGGCGTTCCGGGGCGTTCAGCACATCGTATTGCCGCAGATCGGGGATGGCGGCGATGAGGGGCGCATCCAGATCGATCCGGCCTTCATCGGCCAGCTTCAGCACGGCGGTGGTGGTGGCGATGACTTTGCTGACCGAGGCGAGATCGAACCAATGCCCACGCGTCAGCACTTCGGGCGCGGGTTCACGCGCCGCAAGGCCTGCCAAACGCACGGCGCGGGTGCCGTCGGCGCGCACCACGCCCAGCGTGGCGCCGGGGATCAGGCCCTGCGCCACGCTGGCGGCGGCGGGGGCGAAGGCGGCGTCGATCATCGTGTCACTCATAGGTCTGTGGCCATTCGCGGTTTGAGGCGGGCAAGAAAGGGCAGAAAGATCAGCGGCGCCAGCGTCAGCGTGCCCGAGATCACGAAAATCCCGTCATAGCCGATCACCTTGGTCAGCGCCCCGGCGGCTCCGGCGATCAGGCGCGGCAGCAGAAAGGCGAAGCCGGAAAAGAAGGCATATTGCGACCCGGCATAGCGCGGGTTCACCAGCAGCGAGAGATAGACCACAAACACCGTGCCCTCGAACCCATGGCCGAACTGCTCAAGGCCTGTGGCGACATACAGCACCCATGGCGCCACCGGCATATGGTAAAGCCAGACAAAGCTGTAGTTGCCGATGGCCGACAGCGTTGCGCCGATGGTCAGCGAAAGGCCATAGGGCCAGCGCGTCACCATCCAGCCGGCCAGCGCCACGCCCGCCATGCTGGTGGCCAGCGCCACCCAGCTGTCGGCCAGCCCCACCTGGGTGAGCGTATAGCCCACCGCATTGATCAGCGGCTTGGACATGTTGAGCGCCAGCACATCGCCCATGCGATAGAAGGCCACAAAGCCCAGAAGCACCATCGAGCCATAGCCAAATCGCCAGAAAATATCGATGTAAGGCCCCAAAGCGGCAGAGCGGCGCAGCGGCGCCTCGGGCCCCATGCGGCGGATCCTGGGCAAGGCCAGCGCCATCAGCACGAAGGGCAGCAGGGCGATCACCAGCACCGGCGTGGTGACGTTGCTTTTCGCGCCGATGCCCATCTGCTGCGCCATGCCCAGCACCGCCCAGCCCACCGCCGCCGCCAGCACCGCCACGGCGAGATAGGCCACCAGCGTGGCCAGCGCCCCCACGCCCAGCGCGTTCCAGCGGCTGGCCGTGGTGGCATGCTCGTCGCGCGCGGTGATCGCCACCAGCGGAAAAGCGCAGCAGGCCGTGACGGCGATGGCGAGATAGGCCAGCGTCCAGCCCCAATGGTCCGCGATGATCAGCGTGCCCGATCCCGCCGCCACCATCGCCGATCTGTAACCCCACAGGTTGGCCGCCGACAGCGGGCCTTGGGTGGCCGCATCCGGAGCCAGCTCCACGCGCCATGCGTCGGCGGCGATCTCCACGGTGGTGGTCCAGAAGGCGAGCAGCACGGCCCAGAAGGCGGTGACGGCCAGATTGCGATCCGGATCGGCCAAGGCCAGCCCGACAATCGAGATGCCGATCCCCAATTGCGCCAGCATGATCCAGCCGCGCCGCAGCCCCCAGAAGCGGGTGAAACCGGGGGCGGCAAAGCGGTCGAGCAAGGGGGCCCAGGCGAATTTGAAGGTGGGCAGCAGCGAGACCCAGCCGAAAAAGCCGATGATCGTCAGATCCACGCCATGCCGCGCCAGCCGCAGAAACAGCACTGTCGCGAAGAGATAGAAAGGCAGCCCCGCCGAAAAGCCCAGCACGGCGAACAGCGCCATCAAACGCCGGTTATGGGGGGCTTGCACGGCAATGGCATCGGGCACGAACGGCATTCTCCCCCTGCGACAGCGCGGGGCAGAGCCTTCATGCCGCAACTGAACCTTGTGATGACATGGACTTATGCCATGGCCGCGCCCGCCTGCCTATATAGATGGCGGTTATGGGTTTATGCCTCCACTCCGCCAAGCCCGTTGACCCGAGGCCACGCCAGGCGTTAAACCCTTTATGCGAGGCGGTTTCTTTGCCCCTCCACCAGACCCTCCACCACACAAGGGGCCTCTGCCATGGATCGTTACGCCACCCAAGCCGAACGCGCCGCCTATCAGGCGGGGGTGAAGGCCGGGCTCGACGCGGCTGCCAAGGCGATCACCGACATCCAGTATGACGGGCGCAACGTCCACGACCATTTCGCGGAGGGCACGAACGCTGCCTATGAGGCCGTGGTCGACCTCAAGCTGACGGACATCGCCAAGCCCTAGCCCCGCATGGCCTGACCCAGCAGCAAGGGCGTCTCGTCCCATGCGATGGGCTGGTGGGGCGGCAGGCCCAGCTCGGCGGCGGGCAGCGCCTTGCTGAACAGATAGCCCTGCGCCTGATCGCAGCCCCCGGCGCGCAGCGCTTCAAGCTGTTCCAAAGCCTCCACGCCCTCGGCGGTGGTCACCATATTGAGGTCGCTGGCCATCGACAGCACCGAGCGTACGATGGCCTGGCAATCCTCACGCGCGGTCAGCTCGGCGATGAAGCAGCGGT
The DNA here is from genome assembly GCF_001598555.1 of Novosphingobium rosa NBRC 15208. GTDB lineage: Bacteria > Pseudomonadota > Alphaproteobacteria > Sphingomonadales > Sphingomonadaceae > Novosphingobium > Novosphingobium rosa. The sequence goes on along the minus strand of NZ_BCZE01000062.1, from coordinate 44,120 downwards.
CGATCTTGATCTTGTCGAAGGGGAAGGAGCGCAGATAGTTCAGCGAGGAATAGCCGGTGCCGAAATCGTCCAGTGCGATCCGCACGCCCAGCGCGCGCAGCTGGTGAAGCAGGGCCAGCACATCCTGCGTGTCCTGCAGCAGCATGGTCTCGGTGATTTCCAGCTCCAGCCGCTGCGACGCCACGCCGCTGTGGGCCAGCGCCTGAACGATGGTGGGCAGCAGGGCCTTGTCGCGCAATTGCGCCGGGGAGAGGTTGACCGCGATGGTCATATGCTCGGGCCAGCGCGCGGCTTCGCTCAGGGCCTCGCGGATCACCCATTGGCCGATATCGACGATCAGCCCGGTTTCCTCGGCGATGGGGATGAAATCGTCCGGAGAGATCAGGCCGCGCGCGGGATGTTGCCAGCGCAGCAGCGCCTCATGGCCCACGGTGCGCCCATCGCTCAGATCGAGCAGCGGCTGGTAATGCAGCTCCAGCTGGCCGAGGCGGATCGCGGCGCGCAGATCGAGTTCCAGCTCGCGGCGTTCGCGCACGCGGGTCTGCATCTCGGGATCGAAGACCGCAAAGCCGCGCCGTCCCGCCGCCTTGGCGTGATACATGGCGACATCGGCGGCGCGCAGCAGATCGCCCGCGCTCAGCGCGTCGCCCGGCGCGGTGGCGATGCCGATGCTGGCCCCCACATGGGCGATCTGCCCATCGAGGTCGATCGGCTGGGCCACCGCCGTCAGAATGCGCTGGGCGATCATCTGCGCGGCCCCGGCATCGGCGCCATCGGCCAGCACGACGAATTCGTCGCCGCCCAGACGCGCCACCAGATCGCGCGGGCGCACGGCGTGTTCCAGCCGCCGCGCCGTCTCGATCAGCACGGCGTCGCCCGCGCTGTGCCCCAGCCCGTCGTTGATTTCCTTGAACAGGTCGAGATCGATGTAGAGCAGCGAAACACGCTCCCGCTCGCGTCGACCGGCCAGCACGCGCTCCAGATTGGCCTGAAGCAGGGCCCGGTTGGCAAGGCCGGTGAGAGCATCGTAATGCGCCAGCCAGGTGACTCGGGCCTCGGCGCGGCGCGCCTCGGTGATGTCGGCCACGAAGCCGCGCCAGCCCTGACAGGCCCCGGCGGCATTGGTGATGGGCCGGCCGCTGATCGACCACCAGCGCTCCTCGTCACCGATCACCAGCGACAGAACCTGCGCGCGGAAGGGCTGGCCCGCCCGCAGGTGCCCGGCCAGCGCCTCGGCCGCCTCGCCGTTGAACAGGGCTTCCAGCTCCAGCCCGTCGAGGACGCCCGGCTCCAGCCCCAGCGCCGCGCAGAAACGCGCGGAGGGGTGGCGGATCGCGCCGCCGGCGTCCAGTTCGTAAAGCCAGTCCGAACCCTCGTCGTCATACTGGTTGAGCAGCAGGCGCACGGTCTCATGCGATTGTGAGAGGCGGCGCGTGCGCAGGCGGCGCGTGGCGAACATGTAGTAGAAGTTGAACAGCGTCCAATGCAGGAAGGTGCCCGCCACCAGCGCGATCACCCCCACCCATGCCGCCGCCAGGCCCTGCGCGAGCAGGCAGCCCAGCGTCAACGCCACGCCCTGCAGCATGGAGAGGCCCAGCGCCAGCCTTGGCAAGGTGGTGGCGGCGATGCCGTCGATCATCATCATGGTGATGGCCAGAGCGATCAGCGCCTCACGCGTGGAGAGGGGGGCGAACAGGCAGCCCCAGAACACCGCCATGCTCCACCATTGCGTGCGCAGGCCCATCAGCCAGCCGCGCCGCACCAGATTGCGGCGTTCGTTGCTGTCGTCACGCTGTTCGATCCGCTGGGCGAGGATGTGGGCGGCGCTGGCGAACAGGCAGCCCAGCATCGCGCAGAGGGCATAGGCGCGGCCTGCGCTTGCGCCCAGCAGGCCGAGCAGGATCAGCAGCCGCGTCCATTCCAGCAGCAGCGTGGGGAAGGAGCGCAGGAAATCGGCGCGGCAGCGGGCGAACCAGGCCTCTTCGCCTGCGGCGATGTCATGCCGGATCAGGGCGTGAAGCGTGATGGGCGCCTCCGCGATCAGCCGATGTTCCTGGCGCCTTTGCCCGAGCATGCCGTTCCCCTCCTGCGGCCCGGCGTGCTGGATGCCGCCCGGTTACCGGACTTTTCCGGCAACGGGATCAGGCCCGGTTCCGAGAAAGCACGGAGCCTCTAGCGGGAGATCTTTAAGTATGGATGAATCACCCAAGAATTGCCGAGAACATCATATTTATCATGAGGATTTGTTCGAATCCTCTTCACGGAAATAAGGTAAAAACGATTGCATGGCCAAGTTGCTGGCCGATGTCAGCTGGTTGCCTCGACGGGTGTTCGGAAGTAATCCATCACCGTTTCCTCGAAAATTGTCATCAGCGATGAAGGCCTGGTGCGCGCCGAGGTGACCAGCGCGTAATCATGCGTCAGCGCCGGGGCGAAGGGGCGGGCGATCAGGCGCGGGCCCAGATAGGCCTTGGCCAGCAGCTCGTTGACGATGGCGATCCCCATGCCCTGCGCGGCCAGCGCGCAGGCGGCGCTGGTGGTGTGGCACTCCACCGCGACATGCTGATGCACGCCATGAGCGAGGAAGATATCGTCGACCTGCCGACCATAGGTATTGCCCGCGCCCAACGCGATCATCGGCATGTGCTTGAGCAGCAGGGGCGTGATCACCTCATGCGCGGCCAGCGGATGATCGACAGGCAGGGCGCAGATGCTCTGGCTGGTGACGACGACACGGGCGCGCAGATCCTCATGCCCTGCGGGCATGCGCATGAAGGCGCAATCGGCCACGCGGGTGGCGATCATGGTGCGGGTGGTGGCGATGCTGCGCGAATCCACCGCGATGCGCACCCCGGGTACCCGCGCCGCGAAGGCCGAGATGATCCCGGGCATCACCCCCTCGGCAAAGCTGGGCGGGGCGATGATGCGCAACTCGCCGGTGGCGTGGTTGGCGATATCGTCGATCAGCGCATGGACGCGCGCCACGCCCGCCAGCGCCAGCTCCACCTCCTGCGCCAGCAGCAGGCCTTCCTTGGTGGGCACCAGCCGGCCCTTGTCGCGGTAGAACAGCTCGAAGCCGATGTCCTGCTCCAGCTGGCCGACGATGCGGCTGATCGCGGGTTGGGAGAGGCCCAGCGCGCGCCCCGCCGCCGTGCCCGAGCCGCTGCGCATGATCTCGGCAAAGCCCTGCATCGCGCGCAGGCTGATCTGGCGCGCGCGGTTCATGGGCGTTCAGCCCCTGCGCGGCACCACCGGCAGGATAACGCTGGAGGGATGGCTGGCCGAAAGATGCAACCGGTTGTGCGCCACCTGAGGCGGAGCATCGGGATCACGCCAGTCGCGGTTCTGGTTGATGTCGAAATGGGGGAAGTTGCTGCCCGCGATGTCGATGCGGATGCGGTGGCCGCGCGCGAAAAGATTGCTGGTGGGGAAGGCCGTGATCTCGATCTCATGGATATGGCCTGCCCCCAGCGGTTCCGGATTCGCAAAGGAGTTGCGGAATCTGGCGCGCAGGATGCCATGGGCCAGGTTCATCGCAAAGCCCTGCGGGAACTGGTCGTTTGACGGATAGAGGTCGATCAGCTTGATCGTCACATCCATATCGGGCGCGTCGGAGCTGATAAACAGCCGGGCGACGATCTGCCCGGTCAGCTCCATATCCTCCTCCAGCGGCGCGGAAACGAAGCTGAGCACATCGGGGCGATCCCCCAGATCGCGGCCCGGCTGCGTGGCGCCGAACAGCGTTGCGGTTTCGCGCTGGTCATAGGCGCCCGCCGCCATCACCGGCGCGCCCGAGGTGACCGCGCCGCCGATGGTGGGCACCGGGTTGGCGGGGTCGGCGTCATAGGGCAGGCTGGCGTCTTGCGCTTGGGGTGCTTGCGGGGCCAGCGAACCATCGGCATGGAAGTGCCATGTCTGCGGTGTCATCGCGGCGGGGGGCCACTGGCTTTCGTGGCGCCATTGGCCGCCATGCTCCAGCCTGCCTTCCGCATTGCGCCGACCGCTGCCGCCGCCCATCACGAAGATCGAGACAGGATGGGGCAGGGCTTGCGCGCCGCTGCCTTTCAGGTGCTGGTCGAACCATGCGCGGCGCAGGGCGACGAAATCCTCGCCCAGGTTGCCGTCGAGCGGCGCGGCGGGCCCGAAATCGACATCCCCGGCAAAGCTGACCGAGCGCTGGCCATGGGTCCATGGGCCAAGGATCAGGCGGCAGGGCGCGCGATCCGGGCCGGAAAGGGCGGTCCAGTTCTCGATCGCGGTGATCGAATAGGGGTCGTACCAGCCCGAGAGATGGACCATCGGCACATTGGCGGTCTGCTCGTAAAAGCCGCGCCAATAGATGCCGCGCTGCTGCCAGAAGGGGGAGAAGTCCTCATGCTCCCACTGCTCGACGACGTAATCCTCGTAGTCCGGCGCGGCGGTGAGGGGGGAATGGCCCCGGCGCCATGGCATCACCTTGATCCATGCGCGGATGTCTTCCGCCCGCACCGCCTCCGCCACGGCAGGGTCCTGCGCCGCGCCTGCATCCGTGCCCTGGTTGTAGGCCCATGTCAGCTGTTTCAATTCGAACGCGCCGCCTTGCCGCACGCCATTGTGATAGGCGCTGGAAAAACCGCCGCAGTCGAGGAACATCGCCGCCAGCCCCGGCGGATCGAGCGTCGCCAGAGCCGCCTGCACATGCGCGCAGTAAGACAGGCCCAGCGTGCCGATCTTCCCGTTGCACCAAGGCTGCTGCATCAGCCATGCGATGGTGTCGAAGCCATCCTCGGCCTCATTGAGATATTTGGTGAAGCTGCCCTGCGAGCCGAAGCGGCCCCGGCAATCCTGCAGCACATAGGCATAGCCCGCTGCCACGAATTGCGCGGCGATCTCCGGCTTGGCGCGGGGGATGGGGTCCAGCGCCGTGCGGTCGCCATGGTTGGTGCCGCGCTTGTCATAGGGGGTGCGCTCCAGCAGCACGGGTACGGGGTTCCCGGCCAGCGCCTGCGGAGGCAGATAGATGTCGGTCGACAGGCAGACGCCGTCGCGCATCGCGACCATCATGTCGCGAAGGGTCGGTTCGGTCATGGGAAACGTCCTAATATCCGGTGGCGACAGCCAGCAGCAGCGCGCTCACCGACAGCGCCGTGAACAGCGCGAACAGCGGCAGCAGATAGCGAAACCAGCCCGAATAGCTGATCCGCGCGGTGGCGAGATAGGCCAGCAGCATCCCCGAGGTGGGGGCGAACATGTTGACCAGCCCATTGCCCAGCAGAAAGGCCAGGACGGTGGTCTGGGCCGAAACGCCGCAAGTGGCGGCAATGGGCACAAGGATGGGGATGCTCAGCGCCGCCTTGGCCGAGGTGGAGGGGATCAGCAGCGTGAGCAGCATCTCCACCCCCATCAGGATCGGCGCGACGGCAAAGGGGCTCATGCCCTGAATATGCAGGGTGACGGCCTCGATGATCGTGTCGAGGATCTGGCCCTCGCGCAGGATGAGATCGACGCTGCGCCCCAACCCCACCAGCACGGCGGCCAGCACCATGCGGTGCATGCCCTCGACAAAGACCTCGACGGCGCGCGCGGGGGCCATGCGCGCGATGGCGGCCATGATGGCGCCGGCGGCGATCAGCACGGAGGCCAGCTCCATCTCCTTCCAGCCCAGCGCCACCGAACCATAGATCATCGTGCCCAGCGTGACGCCCGCCACCAGCAGAATGCCCAGATGGCGCGGCGCAAGGCGTGCGGCATCCAGAGGCGCGGGCGTGGCGGCGCCGCGCCCGGTGCGCAGCACGACCACCATGGCGATGCCCAGAAACAGCACCCAGATCGAAAGCCGCAGCCACAGTCCGCTGAACACCGGCACGCCCGCAATCGGCTGGGCGATCAGCAGCGCAAAGGGGTTGGTGACCGAGGCGAGATAGCCCACCTTGGCCGCCAGCGTCACCAGCGCGAAGCCGAACATGGTCGAGCGACCCATATCGCGGCCCAGCGTGACGATCACCGGGATCAGCAGCAGATATTCGGTGACCATGCCCAGAAAGGTGCTGCCCGCCGACAGCGCCAGCATCAGCAGCGGCACCAGCACCACCGGCCTGCCCCCGCTGATCGCCAGCAGGCGGCGAATGCCCGCATCCAGCGCGCCGGAGGTGCGCAGCATGCCAAACATGCCGCCCAGCATCAGCACCATAATCATGATCGGCGCGGTTTTCAGCAGGCCCTGCGGGATCGCGGTGACCAGCGCCAGCGGGCTGACGGGATGGGCCACGCCCTTGGGGCCGTCATGCGGGATCAGCGCGGCGGCACTGATCGGCTTGGGCAGGGGGTGATAGCTGCCCGCCACCACCGGTGCATTCTCCTTGTCGGAGGCGCGCTGGTAAAGGCCCGAGGGGATCGCCCAGGTCATGGCGATGGCCACCGCCATGGCGGCCAGCATCATCAGCAGCGGATCGAGCGACCAGCGTCGGGCTGTGTGAGAGGGTGCACCGGCGCAGGGCTCTGCCGGTGCCGCAGAAACCGAGGGGTGACCTTGGGTGTCACCTGAGGGAAGGAGGCTCACCTGTTCCATCACGCTCACATCTTGACCGCGACGCGCAGGTAAAGATAGCGCCCGCGCGCGTCATAGGTGTAGATATCGTAGTTGATCGGCGCATTGGCGTAGGACAGCGGCGGCTGCACATCGAACAGATTGCTGACGCCGAAGCCAAGGCGATAGGCGCCCTCGCCGATGCTCACTCCGCCTTCCAGATCGGTGTAGATGATCGACTTGGTATGGGCATCCTTCACCGGGTTCACCACATCGGTGGTGGGGCCGATGTAGCGGGCGCGGGCGGTCAGATCGAAGCGGTCCTGCGACCAGCCCAGCGAGGCCTGACCCTTCCAGTGCGGATAGGTGGAACGCGGCTGGTCGCCCTTGCCGGCGCGCTCATCCACGATGGGGGCGCCGCCCGAAGGATTGGGCGAGACCGTCTGGAAACTGTGCAGGTAGGAGGCATCGACGGTGCCGGTGATCCGCCCGATACGTGTTGACTTTTCATAACGCAGCGTGGCGTCCACCCCATCGGTGCTGATCGAGTTGAGGTTCTGCGATGTCTGCTGGATGGCGATGATCGCGCCCGAGTTGGGATCGCGCGTCACCAGATTGCAGAAGACCCCGCCCTGCGTGGCGCAGAGCCCCAGAATCTGCGTCGCCGATTGCGCGGCGATCGCGTTGTTGACGACGATCTTGTAGTAATCGACCGTCAGGCTCAGGCCCCGGATCTGATGCGGGGTGATCGACATGCCCGCGCTGTAGGTGTCGGCGGTTTCCGGTTTCAGCCTGGTGTTGCCGCTGATGATGCCCGGCAGCAGCGCGCCATTGTAGCCCGACTGGTTGTAGCTGGTGGGCACCCCGGCGCAGCCCGGCAGGCCGCTATGCGCCGCCGCGCCGCCATTGCAGGGATCGATGCCCTGAAAGTTGGTGGCCCGCGCGCCCTGATAAAGCTCCAGCAGCGATGGCGCGCGGAAGCCCTGCGAATAGGTGCCGCGCAGCAGGATGTCCTGAACGGGGCGATAGCCGAAGCCCGCCTTCATCGTCACCTTGCTGCCCACCGTCGAATAGTCCGAGAAGCGCGAGGCCAGATCAATGTCGAGGCTCTTGCCCAGCGCCCAGTCCTTGAAGACCGGCACGGACAGCTCGCCATAGACCTCATGCAGATCGTAGCTGCCCATGGTGGGGGTGCGCTGCTGCTGGCTGGTGCGGGTGTAGGCGCTGCTCAGATAGGCAGAAGGGCTGTTGACATAGGGATCGGGGTGATCCTCGCCGCTGTTCTTGCGGAATTCATAGCCCACGGCCAGCTGCAAGGGGCCCGCGGGCAGATCCAGCAGCGTGCCGGTCAGATCGGCGGTGGCGTTGGCAAGGCTGGTGCTGTTGCCCTCATAGCTGTTGTTGCGGATGTAATCCGCCTGAGCGCTGCTCATCGGCCCGAACAGGTTGACCGGCGTGCAGCCCGCCGTGTTGGCGCAAGTGGTGGGCGAGCCCAGCGCCAGATAAAGGTGGTCGTAATCGAGGAAGTTGAGCGAGGCCGACTTCATCATGTCCCTGGAATAGGCGCCATAGACGCTCCAGTTCCAGCTATGGCCCAGCAGGTCGAAGCTGCCGTTCAGCCCGGCATCGACGCGCCAGGTGGTCACATCCTGCAGGCTGGTGCGGTTGCCCACTTCGGTCAGCACCTTGCGGATGCGCCATGGGCTGTTGGCGGCGAAACCCAGCGCATTGGCGGCAGGCACGCCATTGGCGGTGCCGAAGGGATTGTAGGCCTGATTGTTGGCGATGGCGAAGCCCTGCACCGAGCCGGACGTACCGCCGATATCCAGCAGATTGGGCGAGAACAGCTGCTCGGAGGTGCGCTTGTTGTAGAGGCCCTCCACCTTCAGCGTGATGCCATCGCTGATCTCCTGATCGAGGCGGGCATAGAAGCCGTAACGCTTGGACGGCCCGGTGGAATAGACGCCCTGCGCGTCGGTGTTGTAATAGTCGCCGGGCAGGCTGGCGGTGTGGTAGCTGTTGTCGGCCAGCGATCCGGCGCCATAGGTCGATCCGCCGTTGAAGGCGATGGGCGCGGCGCTGCTGGCGAAGCCTGCCCCCGTGCCGAAATAGCCGTTGTTGGCCAGACCCGGCAGCACATAGAGCCCGTTGGGGCTGGTCCCCGGCGTGGTGACGGGCACCAGCGTGTTGGCGGTGAGCGCGCGCGCCGAGGTCAGGATCGGATAGGACTGGTAATAGCTGCCCGACAGGATGATCGAGCCGCCCTGCCACTTATGCCCGACATTCAGCGTGGTGGAATATTCCGCCCCGTCGCCCTTGTCGGTCACGCCTGCCTTGGCGGTGGCCTTCAAGCCGTTGAAGGGCTGCACCGTCTTGATGTTGACCACCCCCGCGATGGCATCGGCGCCATAGAGGGCCGATGCGCCGTCCTTCAGCACCTCGATCCCGTCGATCATGCCTGCCGGGATGGTGTTGAGATCGACGAAATCGCGGAAACCGCGCTGCCCAACACCATCGACCCAGCGATGGCCGTCGACCAGCACCAGCACGCGGTTGCCGCTGCCTTCCGCCCCGCCGAGATAGCGCAGATTGATCGAGCTGGCGCCGTAGGAGGTGCCCTGCGTGCCGTTGGAATTGAGGCTCACCCCCGCCGAGGGCAGCTTCTGCAGCAGATCGCCCACCGAGGAGGAGCCCGATTTGGCGATCTCGTCTGAGGTGATGGTGAGCAGCGGCCCGAGCGAGTCCGCATCCTTGCGGCGGATGCGCGATCCGGTGACGACGATATCGCCAGCCTCGGCAGGCCTGGCGGCTGGTGCGGCATCGGCAGAAGCGGTGTCCGGCGCGGCCACCCCCTGCGCCGATGCGGTGCCCGATGCCAGTGCCAGCATGCTGCCCCCCAGAGCCAGCAGCGACGACAAAGCGATGCGTTTGCGAATGGCCTTTGCCATAAGACGTTCCCCTCAAAACCCGTTAGCGCAGGCTTAGGAGGGCTGTCACAGCCATGAAATATGATTAGCTTTTTTCATCCGCCCATGCGCTTTTGATATGGCCGGAGCGCCCTTCCCACACCGGGCCAGGCCCTGATGACGCAGATGGAGAGGCCGGACGCCCGGATCGGGCGCAACCATCCTGCCGCCGGAAGACGGCATGGGCGCGCGAGGGGGCAACCCCCTCGCATTGTCCTTTTTCTCTACCGGATCAACGCTGCTTCTTGGCCAGGGGCGCGGTGAAATCGGGATCCTTGTTCGCCACCCAGTCCACGAATTTGCGCACCGCCGGATTGTCCAGCAGGCCTTGCACATCCATGCCGTGGCGCTGCAGTTCGGAATTGGTGAAGTTGGCGATCAGCGTTTGCTGGCAGATCGGGTGCATGGGCACCACGTCGCGTCCGCCCCGGCTCTTGGGGATGGGGTGATGCCAGACGATGGTCTGGCCCGTGGGGCGGCCACAGAGCCAGCAGGGCACGGGCGGCGGGGCTTGTTCCTCGTCCTCGCGATCGAGGTCGCCATAGGGATCACGTTTGGAATGCTTGCGGGCCATGGGTCTGCCTGAAATGCCGGAATTGCGCTGGCGCTCCTATAGACGGTGTGGGGATGAATGCCACACCGCTAAAAGCTGCCCGGAACAGGCCGCTTGTCAGGCAGAGGTTCTCGCGCCGGGGCCGGTCGGCTGGTCCATGCGCGAGGCGCCCTTTCTATATGCCGCATTTTCAAAGCCGTTGACCGTAGATGGCCAACTCGAAAATGCTCTTATGCTCCGCTTACAGGATGTGCAGCCACCAGAAACACAGCAGCAGCAGCGTAAAGGCAGGCACAGCCATGCAGATGGCTGCCCGGTCGGAGCAGGTATGTGGTGTCGGCATTTTTCGCGCTACCGGGCGCGATGATGGCACATTATGGTGCATTCTCGTCATAGGTCCCCCCCGGGTCCCATGCTGCCGCCCATTCGACAGCGACTCGGAGCGTATCATGACGCCCGGCTTTGTCCAACGGGTTTGAGAAAGGCAAAAAAAGGGGCCGATCCGAGGACCGACCCTTTGGAAAGTTTGGGAGAGGATGCCTGAAAGGCAAGGGTCTTGTTGCATTGCAGCAGATTTGCCGCAAGTGCGAAAAACCGATTATGACTTGCAGAAAATGCGATCAGTGCCGATCGATTGCAAAGCTGCCTTGCGCAACAAGGACTTAAGCCGGATGGTTGCCCGCGCGAGAGGCTGGATTTTCTTGCCGAAGAGGCGCATTGCGAGCCTGGACCATCCAGTTCGTATCGAGAATGACAGGGAGAGAGCCGTGGGAAAATCAGCTTTCAGCGCAGCGCTGGCGTTGCTGCTGGCCGGTACGTTAACCGGTCAGGCCATGGCGCAGACCGGCAATCCGGGCGGCCCCATCAACGACAATCTGGGCGAGATGGATTATGGCGTCTGCCGCGGCCTCGACCCCAAATGCTATCACGACTGGCCCCGCGCCCCGACCACGACATACCGCATCCTGATCTATTCGCGCACTGGCGCCTCGCGCCATGCCAATCTGGGCCATGTCCTGCCCGCCGGGCTCAATCCGCCGCTGGGGCCTGACAATGTGGCGCAGGCGGGCATGATCCGCATGGCGCATGAGCAGGGCTGGAATGTCGACTGGACCGAGGATGTGACGCAGATGGCCAGCCTCAATGGCTACAATGCGGTGATCTTCCTCTCGACCTCGCGCGAGATCCTCGATGACACCGCCAAGACCGCGCTGCGGCAATATATGCGCGCGGGCGGCGGTTTCGTGGCGATCCACAATGCGTTCGGCACCAATTACACCTGGCCCTATTACGAGGGCATGCTGGGCGGCGCCAATTTCTACGACCATCTGCCCGCGCGCGAGGGCGATGTGGTGATCGTGGATGACAAGGACGCCTCAACCAAAACCCTGCCCAAGCGGTTCCACTATCGCGACGAATGGTACAATCTGGTGCCCTTCCCCACCCATGTGCGTTTTCTGGCCACGACGGATGAGAAGTCATGGGCCACCCCGCCCAAGGTGGGGGGCGACGCCAAAAGCATCGCCGCGACCATGGGCGAGCCGGGCGCGATCCTGCCGGATTATATCGTCCACCCGCGCTATCCTTCGGTGGTGGGCCATCATCCGGGGCATGGGGACTTCCACCCCGTGGCGTGGTGCCAGTATTACGATGGCGGCAAGGTCTGGGCGACCACGCTGGGCCATGACACGCGCGCCTTCCAGCCCCATGGCATGCCCGGCGCCGACGAGTTTCAGGCCATGGTGATCGGCGGCATCAAATCGGTGATGGGGGCGGCACCCTTCTGCCGATAAGGGCGTTCAGGGGTAGGTTTTCAGCCACATGTTGCGGTAGGAAACCTTGCGATCACCGCTGCCCTCAAGCTGAATGGCGAGGCGGCCATGGGCGATAAAGCGGGCAGGGTCGTCATCCTGCACGGTGGACATCAGCACGCCGTTCATCAGATAGAACAGCGTGTGGCCGCGCGCGATCACATGCAACTGGTTCCAGCCGCCGGTGTGGATGCTGGCTGTCAGCGCGCCGGGATCGCCGATCCGCCCGATCAGCGAGGGGGTGCCGCTGGCCTCCGGCGCGGTGCGCAGGGCGAGCCCCATGCTGGCGCGGAAGGGCCGGGGTGAGGGGCCTCGACGCGGTCCGGCGCAGCATTCGATCAGCGCGCCGGTCTGGACATTGGCGAAGTCCATGTCGGCCTGATAGCCGAAGGATTCCCATTGCGAATTGGGCTTCTCGGTCTTGCCCAGCAGTTGAGCGCGGAACTGCACGCCGCTGTTGGCTTTCTCGCCCTCCAGCCTGATTTCGGTCTTGAACTCGAAGTCTTTGAGATCGCCGCCGTCCTTGCCTTTCCAGAAGAGGTAGATGGAAGGGCTGTTGCCATGGTCCGTTGCGGTGATGGCGCCATCCTCCACATGCCAGGCGTCGATCTGGCCTTCCCAGCCTTGCAGCGTCTTGCCGTCGAACATCGATTGCCAGCCTGGGTGGTCGTCGAAAGTGTAGGGTGTGGGTTCGATGTAGCGTGGCGGGCGCTGAGCGAAGGTTGGCGCGGTGCAAGCCAGAAGGCAGGCGGGCAGCGCGATCCTGAGGGCGATCCGTTTCAAGGCATGCCTCCCGTTGTTGCGTGGGTTTTCAGGGCCAGGGATAGACGCCCGGTTTGCTCGCCGGGATCGGCGGCGCGGGCGGGCCCGGCGGCATCACCGAAAAGGGCGTGACATCGGCCGGAACGGGGTCTTTGCTCATCAGTTCGGTGCGGGTACCGTCGGGGTCGAAGAGATGCAGCAGCCAGTGATGGTTGTTGCCCGAGGCGACGCGCAAACGCAGATCGTCATAACCCCCGCGCTTTTTCAGCGTTTCGCGGGCGGCATGCATATCGCTGATTTCCAGTGAAAAGTGATTAACCGCGCCCGAGACCTCGCGCAGATAGCGCGCGTGCGTGGCCGGGTTTTCGGGATCGAGGGGAGGGTTCTTGGTCTCCAGATTTTTGTCGGAGGCGGGGGTTTCGATATAGTCGCCGCGCGGGCCGGGCAGGGTCTTGCCCCAGCCCAGACGGGCGAAGAAGGCCTTGGTGGCGTCGTCCGTCACCATGGTTCCGGCATGCAGCAGATGGGTGGAGATGCGCTGATCCGTCAGCAGCCTGCCGCGCAGCAAGCCTTGCCGCGATCCGGGCGCATAGTGCAGGAAATCGAGCGGCAGCCCATTGGGCGCCACGATGCGGAACGCCGGATTGCCATCTGCGCCCTTGGCGATAGGGCCGGGCCGCAGGCCGCGTTCGGTGTAGATCGCATGCAGCCTGTCCAGATCGGAGGCCTGCAGCACCAGCCTTGCCTGCCGGTTGTTGTCGCCCGCGCGCAGGCCGGGGATCAGTTCGAGATATTGCTCGTCATTGACCTTGAAATAGGCCGAACGGACATGCCTGTTCTTGTCCTTCAGGTCGAAGGCCTCGGGCAGGCCCAGCACATCGTGGTAGTAATGCCGCGACCTGGCCAGATCGCTCACCCGGAACGAGACCTGCGCCAGCCCGAGGATCGGCAGATCTTCCGTCGGCGGGGCATGCTGGGCAAATGCCGGGGCGGTCAGCAGCAAACCCGCCGCTGCCAGCAGCAGGCGCAACGATACGGCCATGCGTTTCTCTCCCCTCGGTCCCGTTCAGACCGAGGGTCTAGCCTGTCACATCACCCGCGCCCATGGCTGGGAGCGTACAAGATCCTGTGGCCACCGCGCCCTCAACAGAGGGCGGGGCTTCAGCGATCCGGGCGCCAACCGATGGCCGCGCTCACCTCTTGCGCGCAGTGGCGCACGCCTTCGGCCAGCTCCGGGGCGATATCGTCGGTGAGATAGGTCGCGGCGCTGGCGATGCTGATGGCCACCACGATCGCCCCGCGCGCATTGCGCACCGGCGCGGCGATCGAGCGCACGCCATCGCCCAGCTCACTGTCATGGCGCACCAGACCATCGGCCTTGTAGCCGCGCATCCGCTCGAGGAAGGCGGCGATCTGCTCGTCGCTGACGGCATCGGCATGCGCCTGCTTCCACAGCTTCTTCCAGCTCGCCTCGGTGTCGTCGAGCAGCAGCGCCTTGCCCAGCCCCGTTTCGGCGATGGGGCGGCGATCCCCCGGCGCCGTTGCGACGCGCAGCCGCTGCCGCCCGGTGATCCGGTCGAGATGGCGCGACCAGTTGCCCTCGCGGTTGCCGATGAAGACGCAGAAACCGGTCTGTTGCGACAGGGCCTCCATGCGGGGCCGCGCGATGCGCACATAATCGGTCTGTTCGCTGGCCGAAGCGCCCAGCTGCAGCAGCTTGGGCCCCAGCGCAAACCCCTCCGGCGTGACCGAGAGGTAATCGCGCAGGCGCAGGGCATGGGCCAGACGATGCGCGGTGGTGCGGTTCATGTTCAGCTTGCGGGCCAGATCGGCGGCGCGGATCGGGCGGTCGATCACCTCGTCGAGGATGTCGAGCGCGCGCATCAGCGTCTGGGCGCCCTTGATCGTGGTCTCGCTGGTGCTGTCCCCGGCGTCTTCGGCAGTGTCTTTGTCGCTCATGGCCGTGGATATAGGGCGTTTGTGCGCGGACGGCAATTGGCCAGAGGGGCAATGTGGTGTGCGCTATATGAAACGCGGTTGCACCAAATATACAAAAAATTAGTCCTTCATCGTCAATAAGTTCAACTTGATCGTTCATATTGTGAAATATTGTTGCGATATATGCTTTGACATCGCCGCCCTCTCATACCTATTCACAGCGTTGACAGGCCCACAACCGCGACTCGACAGGGGGGTACGCGAAAGGCCGAAGAACAAAAATGGAGGGTGTTTTGGGGCTATCGATGCATTCGACCGGGGGGCGCTTGCGTCCATCTGCTTCCCGACTGGCCATGGTGATCGCCGGTCTGGCGGGAAGCGCGCTGCTGGCCGCGCCGGCCATGGCGCAGGACAAGCAACAGTCCGACCAAAGCGCCGCTGCCCCGCAGCCCGAGCGCGACATCATTGTCACCGGTTTTCGTTCATCGCTCAATGCCGCGCTTCAGGAAAAGCGCACGTCCGCCGCCGCGATTGACGCGATCAAGGCCGAGGATGTCGGCAAGTTCCCCGATTCCAATCTGGCGGAATCGATGCAGCGCGTGCCTGGCATCGCCCTGGCGCGCGGTGACGGCGGCGAGGGCAAGAACATCGCCGTGCGTGGCCTTGGCGCCGCTTTCACCCGCGTGCGCCTCAACGGCATGGAGGGCACGGCGCAGACCGGATCTTCCGACATTTACGGCGCGGGCAACACCGGGCGCAGCTTCGATTTCAACGTCTTCCCCACCGAAATCTTCTCCGAACTGGCGGTGCGCAAGACGCCCTCGGCGGACGTGGAGGAAGGTTCGCTGGGCGCCACCGTCGATCTGAAAGCGCCGCATCCGCTGGACTTCCACAAGCCTTTCGTCGCCACCATTTCCGCCAAGGGCGTGTGGAACGAGGTGAGCCGCAAGGTGGACCCGCGCGTCTCGCTGCTGATCTCCAAGCAGAACAGCGACGGCACGCTCGGCATTCTGGGCACCTTCAGCTACAGCCACCGCAACATCCGCGAGGTCGGCTATTCGGCGGTCAACATCCTGCCGACTTATGTGAACGGCGGCTTCTGCTCGCCCATCGGCGTCACGCCGCAGAACCCTGCGACCAGCGCGCTCAAAGGCACCGATGCCGCCAATTGCTCCACCGGCAATCCGCGCACCGGCAGCGTGGCGGCCTACAATCAGATCCAGTCGCTGACGGGGCCTTCGGGGCAGCCGGGCGGCGGCGTGTTCCTGCCGCGCATTCCGCGCTATCTGAATTCGGTGCAGGATGCCACGCGGCTTGGCGGGTCGCTGTCGCTGCAGTGGAAGCCCGATGACCGCACCGAGATCGTCTTTGACGGTCTGTTCAGCCGCTATCAGGTCACAAGGCACGACAATTACATCGATGCGCTGTCCTTCGCGCGCAATGCCAGCAACAATGGCCAGCCGATGACTTCGGTGACGGATATCCAGCTGAAATCGAACGGTTCGCTGCTTTATGGCGCGTTCAATGGCGTCGATCTGCGCTCGGAAAGTCTGGTGGACCGCTTCACCACCACCTTCGCGCAAGGCAACATCACGTTGCATCATGAGCTGACCGACAAGCTCACCGTCGATGTGATGGGCGGCTGGTCCAAATCGATCTTCGACAATCCCGAACGCCTGACCGTCAATCTTGACGCCATCGATGCGCCCTTCTCGATCGATTTCCGGGGCGGCGGTTCGATTCCCGTGCTGAAATATGGCATCGACGTCTCGAACCCGGCCAATTTCTCCTACGCGCCGGGCAAGGCAGATGGCACGGTTCTGGGCAATTTCAACACCCGCAACTGGTATGTCACCACCCGCAACCTCACCTATGACACCAGCTTCACCTGGGCCTGGAGCGATCACTTCAAACTGAAATTCGGTGGCCAGTTCCGTGAAAGCGCCTTCAAGAACCGCCAGCTCAACATTGCCCCCGCCAATCAGGCGACCACGGCGCTGCCGGCGGGCGTGACGACCTCTGATTTCACCTATCAGATCACCGGTCTGAACAAGCTGCTGAATCCCGGCGCGCTCTCCAGCTTCACCGCGACGGATATCGAGAAGTGGAAGCAGGCGGTGGGCTATAACAGTTTCACCTTCTGCGGCATCGAATGCGGCAATGGCTCGCCCGAGGTGCGCGAGCAGGAGTTGGGCGCCTTCGTGATGCAGCAGTTCGATCTGCCCGACACCCTGCCGATCCCGGTGCGCGGCGATGTAGGCGTGCGCTTCGTCAACACCATGCAGCATACGGTGGGCTACATCCCCACCGCCACCACCGGCGGCGCCTATCCCACCGTGGCGATCCCCGCCATCGTCGATCGGCAATATTCGGACTGGCTGCCCTCGGCCAACATCGTGCTGGAGCTGAGGCCCAACCTGCTGATGCGTCTGTCCGCCGCCAAAGTCATGAGCCGCCCCGAGCTGGCGGTGCTGCCCTCGGGCGGTTCGGTCAATGCGGTGACGCGCACGGCCACCATCGGCAATCCCTATCTCAACCCGATCCGCGCCACCACTTTCGATGCCGCGCTGGAATGGTATTTCCGCCCCGGATCGCTGCTGTCCGTCGCCTATTTCCACAAGCAGATCAGCACTTACATCCAGTCGGTCAACACGCTGGTGCCCTATAGCCAGCTGGGTCTGCCCAACACGCTGCTGGCCAATTCGAACACGCAACCGAGCGACCTGTTCACCGTGACGCGTTCGGTCAACACGCCGGGCGGCCCCTTGAACGGCGTGGAGGTCAACCTGCAGCTGCCCTTCACCTTCCTGAAGGGGTTTGCCAAGGATTTCGGCCTGTTGGCCAATTACACCCATGTGGCGTCCCGCGTGAATTACGTGCTGCAGAGCAGCGCCACCTCCACGCTTTCCACCACGGCCAATCTGGTGAACATGTCGCCTGACACGGCCAGCGGAACCTTGTTCTATGAGAACAAGCTGTTCAGCATCCGCGGCACGGTCAGCTATCGCGGGCCGTTCATTCGCCAGATCCCCTCGGGCGCCAATGACAGCGACGTGCTGGGCAATCACGGCACCACCTATATCGATGCCTCGGCCAGCTACAATCTCACCAAACAGGTGAAGCTGACGGTCGATGTGCAGAACATCACCGACACCCATAACGTGCTCTACATCGACAGCGGCCGTCAGGATCCGCTCTTCGATACGCGCACCGGCAGAACCATCACTTTTGGCGTGAACGCCAAATTCTGACCACGCTCCCTGCGTGTCACTGGCCGCCGGGAGCTTGCTCCCGGCGGCTCTTTTGTGATCAGTTGCCGAGGGGGCGCTGCGTGGAATGGGCCGCGCTGACGGCGATCTCGGCCTGTTCAGGATGGGCCGGATCGAAAGGCGCCGAGGTGATATGCGGTGCCAGAACGGGCAGGGCATGGCGCAGCTGGTCGGCTACGATGCGGGCGGTCATCCAGGCGCCCCAATTGTCGTAATGGGTCTTGTCGCGGCCTTCGTCGTTGAACATGGCGGGGGCGCGGGCCGGGCCCAGCGCCTCATACAGCGTGATGCTGGCGCGGTTGAGATCCACCAGCGGCACATTCAACGCATGCGCCGTATCGCGCATCGCCTGCGGATAATCGCCCAGCGAGGGCGTAATATGGCCTGCCGCATCGAAATTGCGCCGCTCCGGGCTGGTGACCAGCACCGGCGTAGCGCCATGCCTGCGCGCCTCGGCGATATAGGCGGCCAGATAGGCGCGATAGGTGGTGTTCGCCTCGGCATAGGTCTGGGGCCAGTTGGCCTTCTGGTCATTATGGCCGAACTGGATCATCAGCACATCGCCCGGCTTCATCAGGCTGAGCGCCTTGTCCAGCCGCAGATCGGCGAGGAAGGATTTGAGCGTCGCCCCGCTCTCGGCGTAATTGGCGACCGCGATCCCGTCATCCAGCATGGCGGGCAGCATCTGCGCCCAGCTGGCGGTGGGCTCGGTGGGATGGTCGGCCACCATGGAATCGCCCACGGTGAAGATGGTGGGCACCTGCGCCGGTTCCACCTTCACCGAGCGCACCGCGGCGCCGGGGCCAAGCACTTCCAGCGTCAGCCGATCATCCCAATTGCGCTGCGCGGCCTGCGCCGGGGTTAGCCGCACATGATCCCCACCCGGCGCATTGAGCGGCACCGCGCCCAGCGAGGCATTATGCACATGCACCACAAAGCGCTTCATCACATGCTGGCCCTTGGCGCTGGGGATACGGTCGAGCATCAGGCGGCGGTTTTCGGCCTTGATGGTGGTGGTTCCGGCATGGGCATCGCTGCCGATATCGAGCGTGACCAGCCAATTGCCTTCCGCCACCGGCAGAGAGAGAGCGCCATCGCTTTCATAGCCGCCGGTGGCCGGATTCCACGGCGCGGCGGGGGCAATGGCCTGTTCGCCGGGCTTGGCCGGGCCGTCCAGCCGCCACAGGCGCGGTCCTGTTTCAGCATGCAGCGAGGTGGCGGCGATCGACAGCATGGCCGTCATCACTCCTGTGGCAAGCTTGCGGGTCAAGATCATGGCATGACTATGCAATAGTTGGACTTGATTTTCAATATACGCGACAGCATACCTCTATATGAAAACAAGCATTGGAGAGGGGAACCCCATGATTCGTCCTGCCTCACGCTGGATGACGCGCTGTGCCATGGCTTTGCTGCTGGGGGGCAGCGCTCTGGCATCCTCGGCAAACGCTCAGGATCAGGCGCAAACGGACACCGCCGCCACACTCCACGCCGATACGCCCGGCGCGACCGTGGACCGCCATATCTTCAGCCAGTTCGCCGAGCATCTGGGCTATGGCATCTATGGCGGCATCTGGGTCGGGCCGAATTCGAAAATCCCCAACATCAAGGGCTATCGCAAGGATGTGGTCGAGGCCCTGCGCGCGCTGCATGTGCCGCTGGTGCGCTGGCCGGGCGGCTGCTTTGCCGACGAATATCACTGGCGAGACGGCATCGGCCCGCGCGCCAACCGCCCTGTCCGCATCAACACCCATTGGGGCGGCGTGACCGAGCCCAACAGCTTCGGCACCCATGAATTCATGGACTTCGCCGAGCTGATCGGGGCGGACGCCTATGTCTCGGGCAATGTCGGCAGCGATGCGCCCTCCGCCATGGAGGAGTGGGTGCAGTACATCACCGCTCCCGAAGGCGCTCTGGCGCAGGAGCGGGCGAAGAATGGCCGCAAGGAGCCATGGAAGCTGCCCTATTTCGGCATCGGCAATGAGCTGTGGGGCTGCGGCGGCAACATGCGGCCCGACGATGCCGCCGGGATCACGCGGCGCTATGCCACCTTCGTCAAGCCGCCCTATGGCGTGAAGATCCAGAAGGTGGCCAGCGGCGCCAACGGCCCTGACACCAACTGGACCGAGGTGATGATGCGCGAGGCCGGCAAGCAGATCGACGGCATCGGCCTGCATTACTACACCACCCCCGGCGAAACGTCAGGCGCTCCGAAGGGCAGGGGCTCGGCCACCACCTTCACCGAGGTCGATTACGCCCGCACCATGGCCAAGACATGGCGCATGGAGGAACTGCTCACCAAGCACTCCGCCATCATGGACAAGTATGACCCCGCGCGCCGCGTCAATCTGGCGGTGGACGAATGGGGCATCTGGACCGATGTGGAGCCGGGCACCAATCCGGGCTTCCTCTATCAGCAGAACAGCCTGCGTGACGCGCTGCTGGCGGCGGTGAACATCAACATCTTCGTCCACCATGCCGAGCGCGTGCGGATGACCAACATCGCCCAGATGGTGAACGTCCTCCAGTCGATGATCCTGACCGATGGCGCGAAAATGGTGCTGACCCCCACCTATCATGCCTTCGATATGTATCGCCCATGGCAGGACGGCACGGCCCTGCCGCTCGATCTGCCCAAAACCTGGTACAACCGCGAGGAATGGACGGCGCCTGCCGTGACGGGCTCTGCGGTGCGCGGCAAGGATGGCGCGGTGCATGTGGCGCTGGTCAACATCGATCCCACCCAGCCGCATCATCTGGAGATCGCGTTGACGGGGCTGAATGCCGCGCAGGTTTCGGGGCGCATTCTGACCGCCGGGCGGGTGCAGGATGTGAATGACTTTGCCACCCCGGCGCGCGTTGCGCCCGTTGCCTTCACCGGAGCGACCATCCGCGACGGCAAGCTCTCGCTGGATGTTCCGGCCAAGGCGCTGGTGGTGCTGGATCTGCGCTGATGCAGCGCTTCGATGTCACGGCCTATGGCGCGGCCAACCATGGGAAGGCGCTGGCGCATCAGGGCATCAATGCCGCGATCCTCGCCGCGCATCAGGCGGGCGGGGGCGTGGTGGTGGTGCCTGCGGGGCGCTATCTCTGCTTCTCGATCCGGCTGGCCAGCGGGGTCACGCTGCATCTGGAAGCAGGCGCGGTGATCGAGGCCGCCGACCCCGCGCAGCATGGCGGCGCCTATGACCGGCCCGAGGACAATGGAGAGCAACTCTATCAGGACTTCGGCCACAGCCATTGGCACAACAGCCTGATCTGGGGCGAAAAACTGACCCAGATCGCCATCACCGGCCCAGGGCGGATCGAGGGGCGCGGGCTCACCCGCAACGGCCCTGGATCGCGCTGGCGGGCGCAATCGGGCGAGCGGCCTTTATCCATGCAAGGCATGAGCCCCACGCAGGTCGCCACGCTCGAAACGGCCCACGCTGGGATGATCGGGCTGGGCAACAAGGCGATCGCCTTGCGTGAATGCCGGCAGGTGACGCTGTCGGACTTCACCATCGACCGGGGCGGCCATTTCGCCATTCTGGCCACCGGCTGCAGCGATATGGTGCTGCGCGACCTCACCATCGACACCCAGCGAGATGGCATCGACCTCGATTGCGTGCAGCGCTGCGTGGTGGAGCATTGCCGCGTCAACAGCCCCAATGACGATGCCATCGTCATCAAGACCAGCCTTGCTCTGGGCCGGATCACGCCCAGCGAGGATATCGCAGTGCGCCATTGCACGGTGTCCGGCTTCGATCTCGGCACGATGCTGGATGGTTCGCAGGGCCGCAAGCAGGAACTGGCGCCCGATCAGGATCATGTGACAGGCCGCATCAAGATCGGCACCGAAACCAATGGCGACATTCGCCGGATCACCATTGAGGATTGCCACTTCCAGCGCAGCCGGGGCCTCGCCATCGAAAGCGTCGACGGCGCCGTGGTGGAGGACATCACCGCCCGCCGCCTGACCATGGACGAGGTCACCACCGCCCCGATCTTCCTGCGGCTGGGCGCAAGGCTGCGCGGGCCTGCGGGGACCAATGTGGGCGCGATGCGGCGCATCCTGCTGGAAGGCATCACCGCCAACCGGATCAATCACCACTTTCCCGCCGCCATCGCCGGTTTGCCCGGCCATCCGGTGGAGCAGGTGACGATGCGCGACATCCATCTCACCTATCAGGGCGGCGGCACCACGGAAGACGCCCGGCTGCAGCCCCCGGAGGTAGCGGATGCCTACCCCGAACCCAGCATGTTCGGCACGCTGCCCGCATGGGCGCTGTGGCTGAGGCATGTGCGCAGTCTGACCATCGACAGCTTCCAAGCCAGCCACGCCACGCCAGATGCCCGCCCGGCTTTGATCCACAGCGATGTCGAGAGCCTCAGCATCACCGCTTCTCCTCTTCTTGATCCTCGCTAGGAGGCCAATCTTGCGCAACATTCTGATGACGACAGCCGCCGCTCTGGCCTTGACCGCCTTGCCTGCCCCCATGCCGGCTTTTGCCCAGCAGGCCCGGCCCACCATCAATGACAAGGCCCCGGTGAAGAGCTTCGGCCGCGTCTCCTTCGATGGCCATTCGCTGATGATCGACGGCAAGCGCCAGCTGATCTGGGCCTCCGAATTCCACCCCTTCCGCCTGCCGAGCCCCGATCTCTGGCGCGACATTCTGCAAAAGATGAAGGCCAGCGGCTTCAACACCGTCACCTTCTATTTCGACTGGAATTACCACAGCCCCAAACAGGGCGTGGAGGATTTCAGCGGCATCCGCGATATGGACCGCCTGCTCACCATGGCGGATGAGGAAGGCCTTTATGTCATCACCCGCGTCGGGCCCTATGTGAACGCGGAGCTGGCGCGCGGAGGCTTCCCCGGCTGGCTGCAGAACCAGCGCGCTCAGGCCCGCACCGATGATCCCGAATATCTGGCCGCGGCTGATGAGTGGCTGACGGCCATCGACGCCATCGTCGCGCGCCATCAGATCAATGGGGATGGGCAGGGCCACAAGGGCAATGTGATCCTGCACCAGATCGAGAATGAGCTGTCGCAGACCTCGGCGGTGCATCGCCGCTATATGGACCACCTTTACGCCAAGACCCGCGCCGATGGCATCAATGTGCCGATCTTCCACAATGATCCCGGCCGGCAGGGGCGCTGGGTTCCCGATGCGAGCCCCGTGCCCGGCGTGGTGCATGGGCCCAACGATATGTATGCCTTCGATGCCTATCCGGGCGGGGCCTGCACGGCGGATGGCCATGTGGTGCGCTCCACCCCCGCGCCCGACTGGGGCTTTTATGGCGAGGGCGGCGCGAAAGGCGGGGCCTCGGCCTCTCCCGACACGCCGGGTTTTCTGGCCGAGATCGGCGGAGGCTGGTTCGATTACTGGGGTTCCAACGGAAATTATGCCTGCAATTCCGTGCAGCGCGGGGTCGGCTATCAGAAGCTGTTCTACGGCACCAATCTGGCCAATGGCATCGCCTTGCAGAGCATCTATATGGGCTATGGCGGCACCAGTTGGGGCTGGTTGCCTGCCCCGGTGGTCTTCACCAGCTATGATTATGGCGCGGCCATCGCCGAGGATCGCAGCTTGCGTGACAAGGCCGCCGAATTGAAGCTGATCGGCGGCACGATTGCCGCTGTGCCCGATCTGGCCGGGATGGTTCCGGCCACGCCCATCAAACCCAGCTCCGAGGCGATCCGTCTCTATCACAACCGCAATCCGAAAAGCGATGCGCGCTTCCTGCTGGTGGCGCATGCGGATGGCCATCTGACCGAAAACACGCCTTTCACCTTCAGCGCCGATCTGCCGGATGGGCACTATCAGTTCCCGCAGATGCGGTTGAACGGTTACGATGCCAAATGGTTGGTGGCGGGGGTGAACCTTGGTGGCCAGCGCCTGGTCTATGCCACCAGCGAGATCCAGAGCCATATCCACCAAGGCGCGCGAGACCTGCTGCTGATGGTGGGCCGCAAGGGCGAGGCTGGTCGCACCGTGCTGCGCTATGCCTCCGCCCCTCAGGTGAAGGTGACAAACGGCGCGGTCGAGAGCCATTTCGATGCCGCGCGCGGCGATCTGGTGCTGGATTACACCCATGGCGCTCTGGCCAGTGTGGAGATCAGCGGAGGCGGTCGCCCGCCGCTGACCTTGCTGCTGGGCGATGATGCGGAGGGCGCTTCGTGCTGGACTGCCGATGGCGTGCTGGCCTGCGGGCCGAACCTTCTGCGCCATGCGGTGGCGAAGGGCGGCGCTCTGGCGCTGACGGGCGATACCATTGCGGTTGGGCCTTTGCGGGTCTGGGGCGAGGCTTCGCGGGTAACATGGAATGGCGCTCCGGTGGCGATGAAGGCGCAGGATGGTGCGCTGGTGGGCACTCTGCCCGGCCCGGCGGCTGTGGCTTTGCCGCAGCTCACATGGCGCAGCATGGCGGGCACGCCCGAGGCGCAACCCGGCTTCGACGACAGCCATTGGCAGGCCATCGACCATCGCCGCGATGCCACCCAGACGCAAAAGCCCGATGGCCAGCCCACCATGACCATGGACCCCTATGGCTTCCATGAGGGCGATGTCTGGTATCGCGGGCGTTTTGCCGGGGATGCGAAAGCGCAGAAGATCACGCTGGCCTATGGCGCGGGCGGGGCGGGGATGATGCAGGTCTTTCTCGATGGCGCGCTGATCGGGCAGGGCGAATTGCCCGCCGGCATGCCGCGCCCGATCACCACCGGCAGCCTGACGCTGAAACTGCCTGACAGCGCCCATACGCAGGGCGAGCATGTGCTGGCGGTGATGGTGCGCAACAATGGTCACAATTGGGACCTCACCGCTTCGGACGAGCATAAGGAAGCGCGCGGGCTGATCGCCGTGTCGCTTGAACCGCTCAAAGGGCCGTCCTTCTCGGTGCCGGTGAACTGGCGCATTCAGGGCCGCGCCGGGGGCGAGAGCTTTGCCGATCATGCGCGTGGCACCCCCAACAATGGCGGCCAATATGGCGAGCGCATGGGCTGGCATCTGCCCGGCTTCAGCGATGCGGCATGGAAGAGCGTGCAGGGGCTGCCTCAAGGGCCGGCGGGCACCAACTGGTATCGCAGCAGTTTCACGCTGAACGTGCCCAGGGGGCAGGACGCCACCATCGGAGTGCAGATGGGCGATCCTGCCGTGCCGCGTTCGGCTGGGCATTATCGCGCGCTGATCTTCGTCAATGGCTGGAACATGGGGCAGTTTATCGCCCATGTCGGCCCGCAGCGGACCTTCCCCATCCCCGAGGGTATCCTCAACCATCATGGCGCCAATGTGATCGCTTTGGCGGTGACCAGCGATGGGGCGCCTGAGAACGCGCCGCAGCCGGTGAAGCTGGTGGTGATGCAGAACCGTCTGGGCGGTGTGCCGGTGAAGATGGTCGAGGCGCCAGCCAGCCTGCCCCCCACGCCCTGACAGCACAAGGGCGGCCCTTGCTGGCCGCCCTTGCCTCAAACGATGAAAGGGGCGGCCCATCAAGCCGCCCCTTAGTCGTTACTGCGCCCGGGCAACCTCCACGGCATAGACATGGGTGCCGTGTTCATCGGGGTCATTCTCGAAATGGCCGCGGAAGATGATCCATTTGCCATCGGGCGTGAAGGTCATGTTGGGCTCGGTCTTGTAATTGTGCTTGCGCATATCGACCAGTTTTTCCTCGGCAAAGGTGCCCGGCACGATCAGCTTGTCGGCATCCGCTGTGGGGATTTCGGCATCGTCGGGGATGGCTTTGGGGGTGAAGAGGTAGAGATATTTGCCGTCCGGCGCATGGGCGACCATCTCGCTGTCGCCGCCATCGCCGGTGAACAGCTTCAGATCGTTCGACTGGTTGTAATGCACCGACCACTGGTTGCGCTCCACGTGATACCATGTGCGCTTGCCGCTGGTCACATCGTAACCCGCCAGCCAGAAGACCTGCCCGCGCGGGGTCTGCAGATCGTACCAGATGGTGTGGCCATCGGGCGAGAAGAACTCATGCCCTGCGATCTCGTTGTTCATGGTGCGGGTGTGGACCAGCTTTTTGCCGGTGCCATCGGTGCGGATGGTCCAGATGCGGTCCACCTCATGCCATGGGCCTTCGTGGCAATACATGATCAGCCCCGGATCGGTGGGCGAGAACTGCACATGGTTGAGCCAGTCCTTCGACGCCACGATCACCTTGCGCTCGCCCGTCACCAGATTGTGGGTGAAGATCTCCATCGGGATGCCCGCGATCAGGCGGCGGTGCAGCGCGCGGGTTTTGGCGTCGGCATAGGTGTAGGGCGTGCCGTCGGGCTTGTTTTCGGCATAGGTGTAGCCGCCGGGGGTCTCGTTGCCGCCCTTTTGCGCGGGGTGTTTCAGCGTGCCATCGGGGTTCACATTGGAGGGCGGCAGGGTGTACTGGCCCAGCAGCATCGTTTCGTCCGCATTGATCGAGCCGATCGAGCCGCCCGCAATATCGGCCACCTTCTTCACCGCGCCGGTGTCGACATTGGCGGCATAGACCTGGAACGTCTGCCCGGCATCGTCACGCGCGCGGCTGGCGTAATAGACGTTACGGCTTTTGTGCCCTGTAAACAGCAGGTTGAGTTGCGGTCCTGGCACCAGCAGCTTCACGCTCCAGTCCTTCAGCGTGACGACCGCGATGCCCTGCGGGGTTTTCATCACCATCTTGTCGCCCTGCGGGGTGAAGGCGCTCTGGGTGAAATAGAGGCTGGAGGTGCCGGGCATATCGCTGATGCGCAGCACGCGGTGATGCGTCAGCGGATCGACCCATTCGCGCTGAGGCTTGGCGAGGGCGGGGGTGGCGAGCAGGATCGTGCCCGCAAGAAGGGCCTTGGCCAAGGTACTGAAGCGCATTCGGTCATCTCCCTTGCAAAGCGGTTCGCACATCATTTGCCGCTTGTCGGTTTTGTTTTACATAGTATGTATTGATCCCTCAATGTGAAAAATGTCACAGGCTGATACACGGGCAAGAGGATCGAGCAGCATGGGTGGACCCACCCCCAGACAGGTGAAGACCGTCAACTATCTGGCCTATGGCGCCAATGACGTGCTGGGCGCGGGATCGATGGCGGTGATCTCCGCCTGGGTGCTTATCTTCTACACCAAATTCTGCGGCTTGAGCGCGGGCGAGGCGGCGCTGATCTTCGCCGTGGCGCGCGTATTGGATGCCTTTGCCTCGCCCACCATCGGCCATCTGTCGGACAGTTTCGACCGCTTCTGGCTGGGGCAAAAATTCGGGCGGCGGCGCTTTTTCATTCTGGCGGCGATTCCCTTGCTGCCCTCCTTTGCGCTGATGTGGTGGCCGGGGCAGAATTTCTGGTTCTACCTCACCTCCTACGTGCTGTTCGAGCTGACCTATGCGCTGGAGGTGATCCCTTACGAGACGCTGGCCGCCGAAATGTCGAGCGACTTTGCCACCAAGGCCAAATTCGCGGGCATCCGCATTCTGTTTGCGCAGGGATCGGCCATTCTGGCGGGCTTTCTGCCGCTGTGGCTGATCAACTGGCTGGGGCGCGACAGTCCGATGACCTTCTTCGCCATGGGCGGCCTCTTCTCGCTGCTGTTTATGGCGGCGGCGGGCTTCCTCTATGCCTTCAGCTGGGAGCGTCACCGCCCGGAAAGCGCCCGCGTGGTGACGGCACGGCCCAGCTTGTGGAAGAACCTCAGCTCCACCCTGCGCATCCGGGCGTTTCGCCTGCATCTGGGCATGTATCTGGGCGGCTATATCAGTCAGGACATCTTCAATGCCGCCTTCACCTTCTTTGTGATCTTCGCTCTGGCGGGCGGCACGCAGACGGCCTCGGCGCTGCTGGGCACGATGTACATCGTGCAGCTGGTGGCGGTGCTGATGGCGATCCGCATGGCCCTGCGCGCCACCCCCGCCGGAGCCTATCGGCTGGCCGCGCTCAGTTTTGCCTTGGGCGTGGGCGCGCTGGTGCTGCTGTGGCGCGCGGGATTGCCCGCCACATCGGGCTGGATCTGGATTGGTATGGGGCTGGTTGGGCTGGGGCGCGGCGCGCTCAATTACATCCCCTGGGCCACCTATAACTATATGGCGGACGTGGATGAAATCGTCACCGGCCGCCGCCGCGAGGGCGCCTTCGCAGGCGTGATGACCTTTATCCGCAAGGCCACTCAAGCCGCCGCCGTCGCTTTTGTCGGTCTGCTGATGGACTGGGGCGGCTTTGCGCCCAAGGCCGATGTGCAGACGCCCGGCGCCGTGCTGACCGTGGTGTTGGTGATGGCGCTGGGCACATGGGCGATGCTGGCGCTGGGGGTAGCGATCTCCCGCCGTTTTCGCCTCAGCCGCGCGACCCATGCCGTGCTGATGGCGGAAATCGAACATCTGCGCAGCGGACATCGCGAACCAATCAGCCCGGAAAGCCGGGATATCGTCGAGGATCTCTCCGGCTGCTCCTATGACCAGCTGTGGGGCAGGCGAGAGGTCGACCCGATGTGATCGGATCGACCTCTCTGTTTTTGTTGACCGCGTTTTCCGAGCCGCCGGGCCTTCTGCCCGGCTTGAAAACGCTCTGATGAGGTGAAGGCATGAGGATCTGGCTTGGCGCTCTGGCGCTGATGGCAAGCACCGCGCAGGCTCAGGAAGCGCCTGCCCCGCGCATTCTGGTCGCAGGCGATTCCACGGTGCAGACCTATGATGTGGTGCATTATCCGCAAGCAGGCTGGGGCCAGTTCCTCGCCTGCGGGATGAAGCCGGGCGCTGTGGTGCTGAACCGGGCCATCGGCGGGCGCTCGACCAAAAGCTTTATCGCCGAAGGCCGCTGGGACCGCCTGATGGCGGAGATCAGGCCCGGCGACACCGTCCTGATCCAGTTCGGTCACAATGACGCCACCAAGGCCAAGCCCGAGCGCTTCGCTGACCCCGCCCTTTTCCGCGACAATCTGTTGCGCATGATCTGGCAGTCACGCGGGGCCGGGGCCAATCCGGTGCTGGTCACGCCAGTGGCCCGCCGCAATTTCGATGAACAGGGCAAATCGAAGGCCGATTTCGCTGAATATTCCGCCGTGATGCGTGAACTGGCCGCCAGCACCAACACCCCGCTGATCGACCTTGAAGGCGCATCCCGCAACATGATCGACCGCATGGGGCCCGAAGGTGCGCGCAAATACTACATGAGCCTTGCCGCCGGAGCCTATCCCGCCTTCCCTCAGGGCCAGCATGACGACACCCATTTCAACGAATTGGGCGCCCGCGCCATGGCCAATCTGGTGGCCGAGCAGCTGGCGGGGTTGAGTGTGCCCGCCGCCTCTCTGGTGATGGCCCAGAGGCCGGATCTGGAAAGGAAGGCGGCTTTGGGGAATTACGCCTGTCATTAAGCAGCAAAGGAAGATGCGAGGGGATCATCCCCTCGCGCTCCCATGATGTCTTCCGGCGTTGACCAAGCCTCGCTTTCGATCCTGAAGTCAGTTCAGTTCGATCACCGCGCCGTTTTCGTAGAAGACATAGGCGTGGGTTTTATCCACGAAGGCGAAGGGTTCCACATTGGCGCCGTCGCAGCGCACCCAGCCATACCAGACCTTGCCGGGCAGCTTCGGAAACCTCCAGCTCGCGCCGAAATGCTGTTTCAGCCCGGCTGACGGCCGCAGTTTGATATCCGCATAGCTCAGCGACTGTTTGCAATCGCTGGACAGCGGATCGGTGTAGGTCTTGTCGCCCAGCGTGATCGTCTTGTTGAGGATCTCGCGCGTGGTGTCGGCGCCCAGATCGCCACGCACGTTTTTGACGGTCCAGCTTTTCAGCCAGAAGGGTGACGCCGTCCCCGCCGCCATGGCGGGTGCGGTGATAAGGAGCAGGGCCAGCGCCCCGGCTGCGCGCAGACGGGTGGCCATCAGTACTTCAACCTCAGGAAAAAGTGCGGTTTCGTGCTCCAATAGGGATTGGAGAAGGTCACCGGAGCCACGCCGGTCGAGGATTGCGAGCCGATCCAGTGGTCCGCGTCATAGACGATGCCGACATGGTCATGGCTGATGCCTGGCCCCTTGCGAAAGCCGATCAGATCGCCCGGCTGCGGATCGGTCACCTCGGTGAAGCGGTTGTCGTTGAACAGTTGGGCTGCCGTGATGAAATGGACGCCCACGCTGGGGTTGGCCTGCCAAAGCGTGTAATTGACGAAGCCGGAGCAGTCGAAACCCTTGGTGCTATGGCCGCCCCAGGTGTATTTTTTGCCTTTGGCAGCTTCATAGGTCGCCTTGGCGGCAGCCACGATCTCCGGCCTTCCAAGACCTGATGCTTTTTCAACCGCACCCATGCGAATCATCCTTTGAACTGGCTGTTGCGCCGAACATGCAGCGTAACATCAGGTTTCCATCAAATGTCGTGGAGGATGAAATAGCAGCTTGAGATTACAGGGCAATAGCACATTGCCGACCGAACTGTTGTTGCGCCTGTTCTGGATTTACAATTGGAATAGACAAAGAGGCGGCTACCTTAAGGTTAATCAAGCAGCAAGAAAGTGCCACAGGCCTTCAATCCCGCGGCGCTCCCAACATGTGCCGACCCGATCGATAGAGCACAACATGGACATTCATGGGAGCGCGAGGGGGTAACCCCCTCGCATCTATCCTTCCTTCTTCAAACCCGATGCAAAGCCTCGGCCAGCGCACAGATCGCCAGAGACTGCCCATAAGGCATCGAGGTCAGCGCGATATCCTTATAGAACTGCAAGCTATCGCCCATCGCCGTACCGAAGCTGACCTGAGTCAGTTCACCGGCTTCATTGATATGGTCGATCACGCCCTGCACGGCCTTCAGCCCCACGGCTTCATAGTCGGCGGGCAGCAGGCCCAGACGCACGGCCTTCAGGATGCCATAGGCAAAGCCCGCCGTGGCCGAAGCCTCCAGATAGGAGCTCGGATCGTCGACCAGCGTATGCCACAGCCCGCTCGCCGCATCCTGCGTGGCGTCCAGCGTGCACACCTGCGCCGCCAGCGTATCGACCAGGAACGTGCGGAAAGCATCGCCCTGCGGCAGGGCGAGCATCTCGATGATCTCGGGGATGGCCACCGTGATCCAACAATTGCCGCGCGCCCACAGCGCCCGCGCGAAATTGTGCCGCCCGCCAAAGTCCCAACCGTGGAACCACAGGCCGGTCTTGGTGTCGAAGAGATATTTGATATGGACGAGGAACTGGCGGCGCGCTTCTTCCACATACTCGGGCTTGTCCAGCAGCAGGCCGATGCGGGCCAGCGGCAGCACGCTCATCATCAGCGTGTCGTCCCACAGCTCGCCGGGGTTCTCGTCATTGTAGACGATGTGCTGGAAGCCGCCGTCCTCGGTTTTGGGCAGGCCGTCGGGGGCCATCAGCCAGGCGGCCCATTCCTCCAGATGCGCGCGCCATTCGGGGCGGGGATCGCGCTCATAGAGATAGGCCAGCGTCAGAAAGGGCGAGACGGTGTTGATGTTCTTGGTGGTGCCGCGCGGCAGCTGGTCGGCGAACCACTGGTGGATGATGCCCAGCGCCTTCTCATCGCCGGTCTGCTCCACATAGCGCCACATGCCGAACAGGCCGATGCCATGGGTCCATTCCCAGCCGTTCCAGCCCTTGGTGTCGATCACGCGCCCGTCTTCCAGGCGCAGCAGGAACTCGCCGGTCGTATCCTCGATCGAAACCAGATTGTCCATCAACCGGTCGATCAGACCGATTAGATGGGGGCGGTTCAAACTCTGTTGCGTCACGATGAGGGAAGCTCCTGGCCATGAGCGATCCGCCGGTGGGTGGGATCGTTATTGTTCTATGTGATACGTTGTTGCGATATATGATACAAAGAGTCCCGTCAACATCTTGCGGGATATGCTTTGCGGGTAAAGCCCCGATGCGGCACAAGGGGCCGCATAAGTGCCCCCGCACAGGAGAGACGAAAACCCATGCGCAGCATCACCACCACTTTGACAACAATGGCGCTTCTGGCCGTGGCCAACCCCGCGCTGGCCGGAACCGCGCGCAGCTGGAGCGCGGCGATGCAGGCGGTGCCCACTGTGAACGGCGCCTCCGCCCTGCCGCCGCTGGGTGACACCACCATCCGCCAGATCATGCGCCTGTCGGTGGGCGGAGACAGTCTGCGCCTCACCTTCGACAACAGCGATTCGCCCAATCCTCTGCTGATCGATCATATCGAGGTGGCGCAGGTCGATGCCGCGGGCCGCATCCTGCCCGGGACCAGCCAGCGCGTGACCGTGGGCGACCGCCCGGCGGTGGTGATCCCGGCCCATGCGCCGATGGTCAGCGATGTGGTGAAAATGGCGCTGCCGCCTTTGGCCCGCGTGGCGATCTCGATCCATCTGGCCGCCGGGCAGCAGCCGTGGAGCTTCCATGGCTATGCCGCCGCCAACACGCTGCTGGCCCCCGGCGACCAGACCACCGCGCCGGAACTGACCAGCGCCAATGCGATGCAGCGGCGCTTTCTGGTTTCGGGCATCGATGTCATCTCCGCCAAGCCCTTGCGCAGCGTGGTGGCCTTTGGCGATTCGATCACCGATGGCGTGCGCGCCACGGTGGATTCGGACCGCCGCTGGCCCGATCAGCTGGCCGGGCGGTTGCAGCAGGCGGGGATGACCCAGGTCGGCGTGGCCAATCAGGGCATCTCGGGCAACAAGGTGCTGCAGGATGGGGCGGGGATCGGCGCTCTGGCGCGGTTCGACCGCGATGTGCTGGGCGTGCCCGGCGTCAGCCATGTGATCGTGCTGGAGGGCGTGAACGACATCGGCGGCGCGTTTCAGACCGGCCAGCAGGCCAGCTTTGATGCGGTGGCGCTGATCAACGCCTATCGCCAGATGGTGCTGCGCGCGCATGACCACGGGATCAAGGTGCTGCTCGCCACCATCCTGCCCTACAAGGGCGCGGGCTACTGGTCGGCATGGGGCGAGGAGCAGCGGACCAAGGTCAATGCCTGGATCCGCAGCCAGCGCGAGGCCGATGGCATGGTCGATCTGGACGCGGCGGTGCGCAATCCGGCGGACCCGCAGGCCTTTGCTCCGGCCTATGACTCGGGCGATCATCTGCATCCCAATGATGCGGGCTTTACGGCGATGGCCAAGGCCGTGCCGCTCAACCTGCTGCGGTAAGCGCAAGGCCCTGCCGGCCAGAGCAAGGCCGGCAGGGCGCGCCATCAGTGGCGCGGTTCCTGAGCGCTGGAGTGGTGCGGCGGGATGGCCATCGCCTCCAGCTCCTGCGGGGCGAGCGCCAGCATCTGGATCGCCGCCAGCCCCCATTGCGCCGAGGCATTGGTGGAGACCTGAGGCCACTCCAGCACGCCATCCACCCTATGGCGCGGATCGTGATCCCATGTGCCAAGGCCCTGATCGCCGGAGTAGAACTCTTCCACCGCGCGCTTCATCAAGGCCTTGCTGCCGCTGGCGCGGGCGGCATAGGCGGTCATGCGGGCATAGGCCTCGCGCAGGTTGCGCGCGCCGAAGGGCGGCCCGAATTTGGCGAGAAATTCTTCCTTGGGGGCGTTGTACCACTGGCAGAAATCGACCCACGCCTGCTTGTAGGCGGGCAGGTCGATCAGCTGGATCAGCTCGGCATTGACCTCCACTGCGCCGAAGACGGCGGAGAGATGCTGGAGCGCGATATGATCGCCGGGGCCGGAAAAACTGTGCGTCTTCGGATCATAGGGCGCGCCGCCCGCCATCCAGCCGAATTTGAGCGCGGCAATGCTGCTCATGCCCGCCACCAGACGGTCGCGCCACTGCTTCTCGCCGGTGCGTTCCCACATGGTGAGCCAGCTGCCGGCCACCGCCGTCCAGCTGGGGCCGAAGCCCATATCGAAGGTGCCGGGCGGGCCGCTGTAGGCCTTGGCGCCGGGCACCTTGCGGCCGATGTCGACATGATCGAGCGTGCGGTCTGAATCGGCCATGTCGGCGATCAGATCGCCCACGCGCTCATCGGCGGTGAGGTAGTAATAGATCCGGCGGTAAATGGCGTTGGAAACGCGTGGCTGCTTCGAGCTGTCGCCCCAATGCTGCACGCCGTGACGGGTGCCCAGGCCCACGAAGCGCCCCATATGATAGGTGTCGACCTCGCTGGTGTGGCGGGTCATCGCCTCGGCCAGACGCCATGGCTGGGATGCGCCGGTGCGCAGCGCCTGCAACCACAGCCAGAGATCGGGCGAGAGTTCGGAATTGTCCCAGGCGAAACCGCCGATGTCATAGCGCCAGACGTGCCGGTCGCTGTCATAGGTGTGCATCACATCGCCGAAGTTCCAGAACCCATACCACGCGCGGCGATCGACCTCCCCGCTGTAAAAATCGACCAGATTGGCGAGCTGGTTTTCAATGGCGGTGCGGTTGGGGCCGGAACGATCCGGCAAGGACCAATCACCGAAAACCTGAGCCGCATGCAAGGCGGCGGGATCGGCCATCAGGCGCGGCGCTGCGGTATTGGCCTGAGCCATGGCCACGATGGCCTCATTGGCGGGGGTGGCGGCGCAGGCCCAGAGCGTCAGCTCGGCGGTGCGGGCGATGCCGGTGGCGCTGTCCCAGCCGGGTTCGTAATCCTCATAGGTGATGTCGAGCCCGGCGTTTTGCGCGTCATAACCCTCCATGCCGTTGACGCCGCGCCAGGGGCGCATGTCCATGGGGGCGGCCTGCGGGCTCCACAGCCATGCGGTGAGGCTGGCGGTGTCGCTGGCGGCATGGTCCACGGCCAAGGCCGAGGGGTAGGTCTCCCAGAACCAGCGCCGCGCGATGGCGGCGCCACCGCTTGCTCCGCCGACATAGGCCAGACCCGGCGCACGGCCTCCCTCCTGCGCGCCGATCCAGGCATGGCCCGCCTCGGTGCGCTTTTCGATGGTGTAGCCATGGGCGCTGGACTGTTCGAGGCGGAAGTCCGACCACGTGGGGATATATTGCAGCTTGTCGCGCACGGCGGCGCTCATCTGGGCGAGCGGGGGCACGGGCTGGCCATGGGTCTGGGCATGGCGGAAAGCCGCGCCGGGATCGCGGCGCAGGCCGGTCAGCGGGCGGACGGCTTCGGCGAACAGCGCGCCATCGGTGGCGAGGCGGATATGGCGGTCATGCGGGGCGTCATGCATCGGCACGGCGGCGCTGAGGCCAAGGCCCGCGATGGCGTCGTGTTCGGGCTGGCCGTCATAGATGAAGCTATGCACGATGCGCAGATGCTGCGCGCCAGCATAGGCGTAGAAGCGCACTGTGAAGGGCAGGGTGGCTTTCGCATCGGGGCGGTGCAGGCCTTCCACCTTGATCACCGCGCGGATCGGGCCGCTCTGCTCGATGGTGAGGCGGGTGACGGTGCCGGTAAAGGGCGTGCGGGCGCCATCCGGGCCCTCCGCCATGGCGCCCACCAGCGTGAGCGGCCCCAGCACCGGCTTGCCGCCGATGCTGGCCGAGCGGATCAGCGCCTGCCCGCTGCTCGCAAAATCCCACACCACGCCGCCGCAGGTGACGCGGGCGCCATTGGCGCTCTGCTCAACCGTCACCCGTTCAACCGGCGCTGCCGGGCGGGCGGCGGGGATCACCTGCAAGCCATCGGGAGCGGGGCCTTGCGGGATCGGCAGGGCATGGGCGGTCCATTTGATCGAGCCGTCGGGCCATGTCGCTGTCACCCAGCTTTGCGCGGGGAGGGCGCTGCCGTTGGCCTGCACCGCAAAGCCGGTGTTGCGGGGCAGCGTGCCGCGCGGCCAGGCCACGCCCAAAGTCTGGCCCAGATCCATGTGCGGCGTGCCTTCCAGCCAGTGCAACGCCACCGGCGCGGGGGCTTTGGCGGGAGCGCTCCATGCGGCTGTTGGCATGGCGGCGGCGGGCAGCAGGCTGGAGAGTTTCAGCGTATCGCGGCGGGAAAAAGTCATGGGCGAGGGGTCCCGGTTGAGATGGTGAGCCTGCGGATGCGCAGATGGCTGAAGGTGGTGCGCAGGCCGAACCAGCCGCTGGTGTAAGGGGTGGGGTCGTCGAGCGTGAAAAGCATCTGCCCGTCGCGCTGCACGGTGATGTGTTGGCCGTCCGCGGTCAGGGTGATGCTGGTCCAGATGTTGGGGCGCAGCATGGCGGCGGCGTCGCTGCGGTCATGCCGGGGGAGGAGCGGGCGCACGCCTGTTTGCCCGATATAGCGGCGCAGGCGCGTGGTGGTGTTCCGGTTGCCGCCGATGCCAACATAATACATCGCCAGCGTGTCGTAATCCTCGAACTTGCCGGAGCGGCGGGCGAGGGAGGGGCCGTTCTTCTCATGCGCCATCCAGAAGGCGTTGAGATCGCTGACCTTGTCATTCGGCCCGCCGGCCGCCACCGCCATCGCTTCGAAGCGGATGGTGGTGGGGCCGGAGAGTTTTTTCGGCGACCACAGGGTGATGCCCCTGGCGCTGTCGATGTCGATCACGCCATGGTTTGTGGTGACTGTGGCCGCAGGATCTTCCGCCTCCACAGTCCAGCTCCTTGGCCAGCCTTTCGGCGGGGCGGCATGGGCTGATAAAGGCAGCAGGAGAGGGGCCATCAGCATGGCTCGCCAGCGTGACATGCCCCGTCCTCCTGTAACCGCGATCACATCTTGCCGCGCACGCCGAAGTAGATGCGGCGGCCATAGGTTTCCACCGTGCTGACGCGATAGAGGCTTTCCTCGTCCTCCTTGCGCTGGGCGTTGAACAGGTTCACGCCCTCGAGGAAGACGCTGACATGATCGTTGAACTTGTAGCTGAACGATCCGTCCCACTGGCCGAAGGCTTCGCCAAAGGCGTTGAGATTGTCGCGATCGGGCCCGATGTTGTAGCGCGAGCGCCAGTTGTACGAGATGCGCGCCGAAAGCTTGCTGTCCTCATAGTACAGCGAGCCGTTGACAGTGTGGCGCGACAGGCCCGGGAAGCCCAGCTTGGCCCCCGAATAATAGCCGGTCACCGAATAGCCGCTGTCCTTGGCGTAGGTGTAATTGGCCAGCATGCCCATGTTCTTCAGCTTGCCCGGCAGGAAGCTGAAGGCGAATTGCGAACCGGCCTCGAAGCCGGTGATATGCACCGGGGCGGGGCTGTTGACGTAAGTGGTCATCACATAGTCCTGCCCGAAGAAGCTCTGGGTGGTGGCGATCTTCTGCGGGAAACCGGTGATGTCCTTGCGCCACAGCGTGGCCGACAGATAGTTCAGCTTGGAGAGATACCATTCCGCGCCAAGGTCATACTGCTGGCCGGTGTAGGGTTTCAGGTTGGGATTGCCCACGGAGCCCGTCAGCGAGGTGGTGTTCAGCGACATCGATGGCGCCACCTTCGACAGATCCGGCTGCGCGGCGACCTTGGTGGCGGTGGCGCGCAGGATCAGCTTGTTGTGGATCAGATCGTAACGCAGATTACCGCTGGGCAGGGCATAGGTGTTGCTGCCGTAATAGGTCACCGGCGCGAAGGTGCCCGCCACCGTGTTGATGTTGTAGCCCGAGGAGACAGTCCTCATATTGACCACGCGCACGCCAGCCACAATATCCAGATCATGGCCGAAGGGGCGCAATTGCCACTTGCTGGACAGGTAACCGGCCCAGTTCTTCAGCTTCACGTCATAGGTGCTGCCCGGAACCCAGCTCGACGCGACGGTGGCATCGGGAATACCCGCCGCCTGCGCAACGGCCATGCCCATGTTCATCCAGCGCGGATAGGCCGTAAAGCCCAGATTGCCGGTGTTGAAGAAGTTGTGGTCGCCCAGATCGTAATGGCTGACGAAAGACTGGATCTGCGAGAGGATCGCCGCATTGCTGCCGGTGGAGGTGATGTTGTCGACGCCCGATCCGGTCACATAGCTGCGGGTCTTGATATCGCCCGTGCCGGCTGTGGTGCCATAACCGTCATAGGTGATGGTGGCGTCATGATAGATCGCGTTCTGCTCAAGCAGGCGGCGCTGCACGCCGAATTTGATGTTCTGCAGAATGCCGCCCACATCATACTGGCCGTCGAACTGGAAGTTCTTTTCGGTCTGGCGGTTGATCAGCGGCTTGTGCTGGATCTGGAAGTTGTTGATGCCCGAAGGGTTGGTGGGGTCGCCCGAAATGGTGATGTTGGGCGCGCCCGAGGGATTGTTGTAGTTCACACCCACCGAAGTGAGGCCGAACTGGCTGCCCACCACGTCGATCTCATCGTTGAAGGCGCGGGCCCAGGAATAGCCGCCGCGCGCCTTGAGGGTCAGGCGCGGGGTGGGGTGCCATTCGGTGCCCAGCACGCCGGTGAAGGTCTGGCGGTCGATGGTGCCCAGCACGTTGCGATAGGTCACGCCAAGGCCGCTGGCGCTGTTGGGGTTGGTGGTGGCGGGCTGCAGGAAGGTGACGTTGCTGGCCGCATTGCCGGCATTGATCGCGGTGTCACTGCCAAGCGAAGAGGTGGGGCTCAGGGCCGATGACGTGGTGATCTGCATGAACTGGTCGTTCTCGGTCTGGCGGCCGCGGGTGTAGGTCGTGTCCAGATAGAGCTTGAAATTGTCTGCCGGGCGCCATTCGATGATGCTGTTGAAAGCATAGCGTTCGGTGCTTTCGCGATACATCGCGTAGCGCGGAATATCGGGATAGAAATCGCCCAGCCCATCGCCGTTCAGATCGACGCAGCCGCTCTGCACGGCGGCGGTGCAGGTGGCGGTGGCGCTTTTCTTGATCTGGCGCCAGCCGGTGGTCTTGGCCTGATCGTACCACATGCTGCGCTTTTCATAGGTGCCAGACACCAGCACGCCCAGCGTATCATGCGCGAAGAGATGGCTGGCGATGATCGAGGCCTTGGGGTCCACCTTGCCCGCCGTGGTGCCGTAAACGCCCTGAAGCGAACCGGCCAGATAGTCCTTCTTGGAATCGAAGGGGCGGCGGGTGATGATCCGGACCGTGCCGCCCAGACCGCCCTCGGTCATATCGGCGGTGGCGGATTTGACGACTTCGAGGCGGCTGATGAATTCGGCGGGAATGTCGCGGAATTCGACGGCGGGATTGGTCGCCGCGCCGCTGGCGGGGGCGGCAAAGGTCGAGAGCATCGACTGGCCGTTGACCTCGACGCGCACCAGACCGGGATCGACACCGCGGATCGAGACCGAGGAGCCTTCGCCGCCCGCGCGGCCGATCTGCACGCCCGTCACGCGTTGCAGGGCTTCACCCACATTCTTGTCGGGGAATTTGCCGACGTCTTCGGCGGAGATGGCGTCGATCACCTGATCGGAGCTGCGCTTGGCGTTGAGCGCATTGGCCAGGCTCTGGCGGATGCCGGTGACCATGATGTCCTTGTCGGACACATTGGTCTGGGGCTGGGCGGCGGGGGCCGATTGCGCAAAGGCGGGGGCGTGGCACAGCAGCGCGATCCCCATGGCCATCGCCGACGTGCCAGTGCTGCGGACAAGTGTTCCCAGTCTCATTCTCTTTCGTCCCATCCCCTGATATGTCTCATCTTGATGTATCAATATATGAGATCAACATTCTATTTGTGAACTTCTATCAAGCGGGATGGAGATTGGCAAGAGCGCTAAGCCTTGGCGGCGGCAAGCCGTGACAAGGGGAGGGTGACACGCCAAAAGGCACGCGCAAGTGCGACGCCTTGTGCGATTTAAGAGCGTTTTTTCAAGTTTTTACAGGAATGCCACGGGCGAGGCAGGGCGCGATGCAGGGGCGCGAAAAGGCCTATATCCAGCCCATATTAAAAGGTCTCATGGTGAAATATATGTTCATCATGTGGGCCTTTGGCGTATCGAGTCGCCATGGCCGTCCTCCGGCGCTGTCACGCGGCACCCGGGAGGGTGAGGGCGAGAGGATCGGCGCCTCTCGCCCTTCCAGGTCGTACAGGGCAGGTCTTACAGGGAATTGTTGCGCGCAATGGCACCCAGCACGGCGGCGCTGGGTTTGGGCGTGCGCTTGAAGCTGACCGGATCGACGCTGGCCAGACCGAAATTGGCATGGCCGACCCCGGCGCCCCATTCGTAATTGTCCATCAGCGACCAGTGAATGTAACCCTGCACCGGCAGACCCTCGGCCATGGCCTGACGCAGATCGCGCAGACCCTCGCGGATCAGATTGACGCGGATGGTGTCGTCATCGGTGCCCACGCCATGCTCGGTGATCAGCACGGGCTTGCCGGTCGCCTGATGGGCATAGCGCGCCGCGCCCGCCAGCGAAGGGGCATAGACCTCCGCGCCCCGGAAGTTGCGCACAGAGCCTTCCGGCGCGGGAAGGCGGCCATCCTTGCCCCACAGGATGCGCTCATAGTTCTGGATCGCCACGAAATCGTCGGTGCGCGCCACCTCCAGCCATTCGCCGTAGAGTTCGGCCCGCATCCTGTCGCGGATCGAGCCCTCGCCCACCGCCTGATCGTCGGCGATGGAGAGGCTGAAGCCCACCGGCAGATCGGGGCGCACCGCCTTGATGGCATCGCGCGCGGCGTGATGCCCCTTGATCATCGCGGCGGTCAGCGCGGGCACATCCTCGGGCAGCACGGTGTTGGCCACCACATAGCGCGGCACGCCCGCCGCCTTGGCCGCCGCCGCCAGATTGGCGCGCAGCCCGCCGATGAACTGCGGCGGCAGCACGAAGGGCAGCAGCCGGGGCAGATTGGGCTCGTTGAGGGTGAGCGCCACGGCAATGCCGCCCGCCAGATGCTTGGCCGCATGGTCGCAGAAGCGGGTGAAGAGGTCGGCGGCCTGTGGGTGCAGCCAGCCACCCTGCGCGGCGAACCAGCGCGGCGTGGTGTAATGGTTGAAGGTGACGACCGGCGCGATGCCGCGCGCATGGCAGCCATCGATGATCGCCTTGTAATGGTCCAGCATGGCGCGGGAAAACATGCCGGGCTCCGGCTCGATCCGCGCCCATTCCAGGCTGAAGCGGAAGGCGTTGAGGCCGATCCCCTTCACCAGATCGAGATCGTCACGCCACAGATCGAAGCTGTTGACCGCATCGCCCGAGGGTGCCCCGGTGATGGTGGGCTGGACGTTTTCCAGCAGCCATTGGTCCGAATTGGTGTTGTTGCCCTCGATCTGGTGACCGGCGGTGGCGGCGCCCCACAGAAAGCCTTTGGGGAAGGCTTTCCCGGGCATCTTCGTTGTGGCGGCAAAGGCAGGCGTGGCGGCCAGGGCGGCGGCGCTGGCGATCAGGGTACGGCGGTCGAGCAGGGGGGAGGTCATGTGATGTCTTCCACAAAACGGGCGATTTCATCGGCCAGTCGGCGGTCCGCCGTGCCCAGATGCATCGCCATGGTGTAGTGATTTTGGCCGGACAGCGTGACGGCGCGCGGCATGGCGCCATGGCGCTCCAGCCGCTCGGTCATCAGGCTCAGGAATTCGGCCTGAAAGCGCGGCGGATCGAACTGGGCGCAGGCCAGCAGCAGGGGCAGGGTGGTGGCCGCCACGGCTTCGCGCGGCATCTTGCCAGCGTAAGTTTCGGGCGCGCCATAGTAACGCTCATCCTTGGGATCGAGCGGCGTATAGCCATAGAGGCCGGACAGCAGCACAGCGCCGCGCACCAGATCGCGGTGATCAGGCCGCAGCCGCAAAAACCCCGCGACATGCACCGATCCCGCCGAGGTGCCCAGCAGCACGATCCGCTCCGGATCGCCGCCATGTTGCGATGCATGGGCGCGCAGCCAGTCGACGGCAGCCCCCACATCCTCGCTGCCCGAAGGCCAGAGGTGATCGGGGGCGAGGCGATAGTTCATCACCGCGCCCACCATGCCCAGCTTCGCGGCCATCATGCCCACGGCGGCATTGGGCCAGTCACCGGGCTCTTTCCAGCCCTTGTCGCCCATCACGAAGGCTCCGCCATGGACGAAGAGCAGCACGGGTTTCAGCGCGCTCTCCGCGCCGCCATAGAGGTCCAGCCGGTGCCTTTCATGCGGGCCATAGGCGATATCGCGGGCGCTGGGGGCTATCGCCCCGGCGCGCTGCTCTGTATCGAACAGGGCGCGGCAGGCGGCCAGCACGTCGGGGCCCAGCCCCGTGCCCATGGCGGTGATGGCTTGGGTGATGTCATGCAGGCTCATGGGGTCAGCATCCTGTCGTTCGGCACAAGGGCGGGATGCTTGCAGCACCCCGCCTGCGTTTCATCAGAATTTGCCGTCGAGCGACAGACCCACCGAACGGAAGGACTGAGGCCCGTAGATCGCGCCGACATTGGCCCCGTCGCTGTAGGGGAAGCTGCTCTGCATCAGCGCGGGCTCATGCACGTTGAACAGGTTGCGGGCGAAGACCGCCACGGTGAAACGCTCGTCCGCCGTGCGCACGCCCACGCGGCCGCCCACCGTCCAGTGCGGGCGGAAGGTGGTTTCGGCGATGGAATTGGCCTCATAGCGCACCCGCGATTTCCACACCGTGTCCATCGCGAAGAAGCCGTTGAAACGCTCGGTCAGCTTCTGGCTGTATTCGCCCGACAGGGTGAACTTGTATTCGGGCGCATAGGCCAGCTGGGTGCCGCCGATCATGGTGCCATCGGTCCCCTTGAAGCCGGTGGGATAGGTCGTCTTGGCCCAGATGAAGCCGGTGTTGAGCGAAAGATTCTTCGTCACCTTGCCGAACAGGTTGATTTCCGCGCCACGCGATTTCACCCCGTCGATGTTCTTCTGATCGCAGGAGATCACACCATTGACATCGGTGATGCACTGCTGGGCCTGGAAATTCTTGATGGTGGAATAGAACAGGCTGGTGTCCAGCACCCAGCTGCCCAGCAGCGTGCTCTTCAGGCCCAGTTCGTAAGAGGTGGGGATTTCCGGCAGCACCACATAGGGCGTCCGCGGATAGGCCGGGGTGGCGATCTGCCCGCCCTTGAACCCGCGCGAGACGGTGCCATAGACCATCGTCTTGCGCGCCACATCATACTGGCCGCCCAGCTTCCACGAGAACTTGTTTACATCCAGCCCGGTGTGGCTGTTGGTGGAACCCAGAATGCTGCCCGCGAAAGTGTCCAGCTTCAGCCCGTCCCAGGTGTAGCGGCCACCCGCGATCAGCCGCAGTTTCTCGCTGGCATGGATGGTGGACTGGCCATAGATCGCCATCGACGTGTCGGAAACGCGGAAGGCGCCCGTGCCGGCACTGACCACGGGAATGAACACGCCGGGCGCGGGATGGATCGAGACGGTCAGCGGTTCGGGCATGCGGCTCTGGATCTGGTTCGAATAGAACAGGCCGCCGGTGTATTCCACCGTCTGGCCCGAGGGCGAGGAGATGCGCAGCTCCTGCGTGAACAGGTCGATCGGGCGGTGCACGTCGCCATTGGCCACCTGCAGCAGCAGCGGATCGGCGCGGAACACGCTGGTGGCCGCTCCGCTGCCTGATTCCAAGCTCTTGCGATAGGCGCTGATCGAGGTGATGGTGAAGGGATCGGCCTGATAATCGACCTGCAGCGAAGCGCCGCCGCTGTAGGTGTGATCGACATAATTGGCGCTGGTGCAGAAGTTGCGGT
This sequence comes from Novosphingobium rosa NBRC 15208, assembly GCF_001598555.1. Taxonomy (GTDB): domain Bacteria; phylum Pseudomonadota; class Alphaproteobacteria; order Sphingomonadales; family Sphingomonadaceae; genus Novosphingobium; species Novosphingobium rosa. The sequence goes on along the minus strand of NZ_BCZE01000062.1, from coordinate 983 downwards.
TGCCTTCCGCCGCCGTGATGCCGCAGCTGGCGAGATTGGCCGAGACATTGTCGGGCACGCCCGCGGCCAGCGGGAAGGCCGCCGCGCCATTGGCCTTCACGAAGGTGAAGAAGTCGCCGCCATTGGTGGTGCGGGTCTGGGTGTAATCGCCGATCAGATTGATCGTCAGCCGCTCGGTGGGCTGCCACAGCAGGTGGCCGCGCGTGCCCCATGTGTCATTGCCGGTGTATTTGCCGCTGGTGAGGTTGTAATCGGGGCCCTGACGCAGATTGCCGAAACCGGCGATGCGGATCGCGGCATTGCTGGCCAGCGGCAGGTTGACCACGCCCTGCATCACCTGATTGCCCGATTTCGAACCAGCGGTGCCGGCATTGGACAGTTCGGTGCGGACGCGCACGCTCACCTTGTCGAATTCGGGCTTGTTGGTGGTGATGTTGATGACGCCCGCCGAGGTCGTCAGGCCGAACAGCGTGCCCTGCGGACCCTTCAGCACTTCCACCCGCGCCACGTCGAACAGGTTGGAGATGTTGGCATTGCCCTGGCTGACCTGATCGACCACCACGCCCACCGAAGCCACCGCGCCCGCCGAGAAGGTCTGGGTGCCGATGCCGCGGATCGAGCCGCCGCCGCCGGTGTTCTGGCCGGGCGCGGCCTGAATTTCGAGGCTGGGGGCGATGCGGCTGAGATCGGTGATGGTGTTGACCTGCTGGCGCTCCAGCTGCTTGGAATCGGCCACGGTGATCGAGATCGGCACCTTGGTCACGCTTTCCGAGCGGCGCTGGGCGGTCACGACGATCTCGCCCAGGCTCGGGGTGTCGGCGGCCTGAGGGGCGGCAGCGTTCTGGGCCATGGCGGGCATGGCGAAGGCGCTCAATGCAACGCCCGACAGCATGGCGGCATGCTTGAAACTGGTCATACGATCTCTCCCTGAGGTTCTTCTTGTTGGTTGCTCACAGGGGGCGCGGCGGACCGCGCCCCCGCAA
>NZ_BCZE01000061.1 GCF_001598555.1 Novosphingobium rosa NBRC 15208 | reverse complement strand
CGGCGGCGTGGCTGGTCATGCCGCCGCGCGCCGTGAGCACGCCGCGGGCGGCATGCATGCCTGCGATGTCCTCGGGGCTGGTTTCGACGCGCACGAGGATGACGTTTTCGCCACGCTCGGCCCACTGCTGGGCGGTGTCGGCGTCCAGAGCGATGATGCCGTTGGCCGCGCCCGGCGAGGCAGGCAGGCCCTTGCCGAGATTGTCACGCGCGGCCTTGGGGTCGAGCGCGGGGTGCAGCAACTGGTCCAGCGCCATGGGATCGACGCGCAGGATCGCTTCCTTCTCGTCGATCAGCCCTTCGGTGACCATCTCCACGGCGATCTTCAGCGCGGCCTTGGCGGTGCGCTTGCCGCTGCGGGTCTGGAGCATGAAGAGCTGGTTGCGCTCGACGGTGAATTCGATGTCCTGCATGTCCTTATAGTGCTTTTCCAGCACCTCGAACACGTTGGCCAGCTCGCCATAGGCCTGCGGCATGGCTTCTTCCATGCTGAGCGCCTTGGCGCCGGCACGCTCGCGCGCCTGCTTCGTCAGATACTGCGGGGTGCGGATGCCGGCCACCACATCCTCGCCCTGAGCGTTCACCAGCCATTCGCCGTAATAGGCCTTTTCGCCGGTGGCCGGATCGCGGGTGAAGGCCACGCCGGTGGCCGAGGTGTCGCCCATATTGCCGAAGACCATCGCCTGCACATTGACGGCGGTGCCCCAGCCAGCGGGGATGTCGTTCAGGCGGCGGTAGACCTTGGCGCGCTCGCTCTCCCAGCTGTCGAAGACGGCGCCGATGGCGCCCCACAGCTGCTCATGCACGTCCTGAGGGAAGGGGCGGCCCAGCTCGTCGGCCACGATCTGCTTGTAGACCGTGACGAGGGCCTGCCAATGCTCGGCCTCCATCTGGGTGTCCTCGTGGAAGCCATTGTCTTCCTTGGCCTGCTCCAGCGCTTCCTCGAAGAGATGGTGTTCCAGACCCAGCACCACGTCCGAGTACATCTGGATGAAACGGCGGTACGAATCCCACGCGAAACGCAGATTGCCCGAACCATCGGCCAGCCCCCGCACCGTCTGGTCGTTGAGGCCGAGGTTCAGCACCGTGTCCATCATGCCCGGCATCGACACCCGCGCGCCCGAGCGGACCGAGACCAGCAGCGGATTGCCGGTGTCACCAAAAACGCGGCCCGTGGCGGCCTCGATGTGCTTCACGCCATCGGCCACGCCCGCGCGCAGCGAGTCGTCGAACTGCTTGCCGTTGCTGTTGTAGACGGCGCAAAATTCGGTGCTGATCGTCAGACCCGCAGGCACCGGCAGGCCGATGCTGGCCATCTCCGCCAGATTGGCGCCCTTGCCGCCCACCACGGTCTTGTCACGCGAGCGCGGATCGACCGAATTGGCGCCATTGCCGAATTTGAATACGTATGGAGTATCGCTCATGCTATCCTCTACAAACAGGGCGAACACAGTTCTGATCGTGCCTTAGGGGGGATTCCCTTAACCGGACAAGTCACGGCTTGTGCAGTTGTGCAGCTGCACACAGGATTTTTGTGCAGGTGCTGCGGTGAGCAGTTGGGAAGGCGGGGTGAGGGGAGTTTTTCCAGGCGGAAAAGAAAGATGCGAGGGTGTTACACCCTCGCGCTCCCATCAATGTCTACGTTGCGCCATGGGTTCGGCCTTGCGCAAAGTGTGCAGCGCCGCAGGCTTTTAAACGAGAAAAGGCGCCGGGGCATCACTGCCTGCGGCGCCTTATCTTGTGCTGGTGGAGAGGTTGGGCACCACGATAGGGAGCCACTGCCGCTGCGTCGGAAGACGTTCCGGGAGCGCGAGGGGGTAACCCCCTCGCCCTTATTCTTCTTCAGCTTTCCAGCTGCCGCAACAGAGACCGCACATCCCCATCCATATCGGCATCCCGCGTGCGCAGATCTTCGATCAAACGCACGGCGTGGATCACCGTCGAGTGGTCACGCCCGCCGAACTTGCGCCCGATCTCCGGGTAGGAACGCGGCGTCAAAACCTTCGACAGATACATCGCCACCTGACGCGGCCTTACCACGGCGCGCGCGCGGCGCTTGGACGACATTTCCGTGCGGTCCACGCGGTAGAACTGGCAGACGGTGCGCTGGATCTCATCGATGGTGATGCGCTTGCGGTTGGCCGACAGGATGTCGGTCAGCTGGTCCTCGGCCAGCGCCAGAGAGACCGGCTGGCCGGTCAGCTGGGCATAGGCGATCAGCTTGTTGAGGCCGCCGACCAGCTCGCGCACATTGCGGTTGATGGTGCGGGCCAGAAACTCGATCACATCGGCAGGAACCGCCGTGGGCGAGGCAAAGCGCGCCAGACGGTGTTCGAGGATGGAGCGGCGCAGTTCGATGTCGGCAGGCTGGATATCGGCCACCAGACCCATCGACAGGCGCGAGAGCAGGCGCTGCTCCACGCCATCCAGCGCTTGCGGCGCACGGTCGGCGGCGAACACCAGACGCTTGCCTTCGCCCAGCAGGGAGTCGATCGTGTAGAGCAGCTCTTCCTGAGCGCTGGCCTTGCCGATGATGAACTGGATATCGTCCACCAGCAGCAGGTCGAAGCCGCGCAGGCGGGCCTTGAATTCGATGGTCTGGTTCGAGCGCAGGGCCTGCACGAACTCGACCATGAAGCGCTCGGCGCTGCAGTAGAAGATGCGGGCGCGCGGATGGTTGGCCAGAAAGGCGTGGCCAATCGCGTGCATCAGATGGGTCTTGCCCTGGCCGGTGGCGGCTTTCAGGTACAGGGGCGAGAACTGGGGCTGCTCCAGCGCGGCCATGCGCTGGGCGGCATTGGCGGCCAGCACGTTGGAGGTGCCGGTGACATAGGTGGCGAAGGTCAGCGAAGGGTCGAGACCGATCGAGGCCATGCCCAGCGTATCGGTGACCACGCTGGCGACCTCGCCCACCGACAGGCTGGCGGCGCGGGGCGTGGGGGCATCGTTGGCGGCGCGCGCGGCGCTGTCGCGGGTCAGGCGCAGCTCGGGCATGGCGCGGCGGCCGGGGTGCACCGAGATGCGCACATGGCGCACGTCACGCGTGATTTTCCAGGCCAGCGTCAGGCGGTCCGAATAGCGGTCGGCCACCCAGTTGGCGGAAAATTCCGTGGGCAAATACAGGTCCAGCGTGCCGGTTTCCTTGCAGAAGCCGCCCAGCTGGATCGGACGGATCCACTGGTTGAACAGCTGCTGCCCCAGATCCTTGCGCAGGCCCTGGCTGATATCGGCCCAGTCGGCGGCGAGATCGATCGCCTCCTGATCCTGGGCGCTGTCCGGAGCGGCCTTGCTTTTGCCGGCCGCTTCGGCACGTCGCCCGCCCCACACCGTTCCTGTCACGCGTTGATACTCCCGATCTGTCATAGCCTGTACACATGCCCGTTGCGAGGCTGACCAGTCACCAACCAAGGCCTGCAAGCGTCACCCCCGGGGGGAGGCGCCGCCTGCCACGGCCAGATTACAAACACAGGACACGAGGATGCCTGCCCCGCCCCGAAGAGCGGGGGAATGCATGCCATCGCGATCCGCTACCCCCTCCGTGATGCCCGTTCCGTCATTCAGGCACAGCTTCTCCGCTGGCCCAAACCACCCACGGCAAGGACATCCGGTGAGTCATTTTTCCATGAAGCCCCGGGCAGGATGTGTCCGGGGCAGAAGGGTTTCTATGGACGACTCTGGGGTCAGGGCAAGGGGGCTCCCTGCAAAAATTTTGAAATAAACCACCTTGACAGTGATGCAGCGGCAGAAAACCGTGAAGGCGAATAATCCACTGATTATTAACAATAAATTTCAGGGGGATTACACCAGATTTTCCCGAATCGCCGCATTTCCACGATTCGTCGCAGGTGAACGAATTTCGGCTACGGCAGGCACGAAAAAACCGGCGGGGAGAACCCCACCGGTTAATCCTCGTCACAATACTTAAACAATCGATGCTTTTCGATCACCAAAAACGAATCGCCAGAGCGACTCGGACGGTGGCCGCAGCCGATTGATTACAGCGCAGCGACGGCCTTGGTCAGGCGCGACAGCTTGCGGCTGGCAGTGTTCTTGTGCATCACGCCGCGCGCAACGCCGCGCGCCAGCTCGGGCTGGGCAGCGTGCAGGGCTTCGGTGGCGGCGGTCTTGTCACCACCGGCCAGAGCGGCCTCCACCTTCTTCACGAAGGTGCGGATGCGCGAGACGCGGGCACCATTGATCTCGGCGCGCTTCTCGTTGCGACGGAGGCGCTTGCGGGCTTGCGGCGTATTGGCCATGTCTATCCTCAAACTGGCCGAATGCGGCCGAAAATGCTGCTGAAACCTGATACAGGCAGACCCGCGCCAGAAGCACAGGCCACCTTGAAGGCAGCGCCCTTAGCGAGGGTGTTGCGAATCGTCAAGCACTGAGCGCCATGCAATGGCCTTAACGCTGACACGCCGGGCACCAGAAACTGGACCGGCCCCCCTGCGTGACCCGCGCAATCGTGCCGCCGCAACCCGGCGCGAGGCAGGCTTCACCCTCCCGCCCATACACCCGCCAGTTGGCGGCGAAATAGCCCAGCTCGCCATTGGGCTGGGCGTAATCGCGGATGGTGGAGCCGCCCGCGAGAATTGATTCCGACAGCACATCGCGGATCGCGGGTACCAGCCGCGTCAGCTCCGCCTTCCTGATCGAGCCGCCTGTCCGCAGCGGGCTGATATGCGCGCGATGCAAAGCCTCGCAGACATAGATGTTGCCCAACCCCGCGACGATTCCCTGATCCAGCAGCAGCAGCTTCACCGGCCCCACACGCCCCTTGAAGGCCGCCGCCAGATGCGCGACGCTGAGCCCATCGCCCAAAGGCTCCGGCCCCAGCGCGGCAAAGGCGGGCCACAGATCGAGCGCCGTGCTGGTCACCAGATCCACCGAGCCAAACCGCCTTGCATCGTTGAGCGCCAGCATGGCGGCGGGCAGGGGCCCCTCGGCCTGCGTGTGCAGCACCAGATGGTCGTGCTTCTCCAGCGCATCAGGCTCGATCCGCCAGCGGCCCGACATGCCCAGATGAAACACCATCGCCACATCACGATCCGTATGCAGCACGCCATATTTCGCCCGCCGCGTGAGATCGGTGATCCGCGCGCCGGTCAGCGTCTGCACCAGTTCGGGCGGGAAGGGGCGGCGCAGGCCCTCGCGGCGGACCTCGATGCGCTCGATCCTGCGGTTGTGAAGGTAGCCGCTCAGGCCGCGGATCGTGGTTTCGACTTCTGGAAGTTCTGGCATGGGGTCGATGTAAGGGGAATCAGAAGGAAAGAGAAGATGCGAGGGTCATAACCCTCGCGCTCCCTTTACTGTCCATGTCGCGCCACGGGTTCGGCCAAAGCGCCCGGTTTGCCGTGCCGCAGGCTTGATTGGATAGGGTTGTGCTGAACCTTTCCTGCCTGCGGCGCCTTATGATGTGCAGGTGGAGAGATGATGCGCGCCCTTCGGGTGCCGCCACCCTATCGCCGGAAGACGGAATGGGAGCGCGAGGGGGTAACCCCCTCGCATCTTCCTCTTCCCAATCTTTAGTCATTCTGCCCATTCCGCCCCTTTGCCTCTTCCATCAAATTCCCTAAAGCGCACGCCATGACCGACAGCACGCAAGACCAGCCCCAGACCGCATCCTTCGGCTATGAGGAGGTGCCCATTGACGAGAAGGTGGCCCGTGTGGGCGAAGTCTTCTCCAGTGTGGCCAAGAAGTACGACATCATGAACGACGCGATGTCGGCGGGTCTGCACCGGGTGTGGAAGGATCGTTTCGTGCGCGCGGTCAAGCCGCAGCCCCATGAGCAGATCCTCGATATGGCGGGCGGCACGGGCGACATCGCCTTCCGCATGGCCGCGCGCGGCGCCAGCATCACCGTGTCCGACATCAATCAGGACATGCTCGATGTCGGGCTGGAGCGCGCGGTGGAGCGGGGCATCGACGGCCTCGTCTGGAGCCGCCAGAACGCCGAGGAATTGAGCTTCCCCAGCCGTCATTTCGATGCCTACACCATCGCTTTCGGCATCCGCAACGTCACGCGGATCGACAAGGCGTTGGCCGAGGCGCATCGCGTGCTGCGTTACGGCGGCCGCTTCTTCTGCCTTGAGTTCTCGACCACCGAATGGCCGGGTTTCAAGGAGGTGTATGACGCCTATTCGCACAGACTGGTGCCGCAGATCGGCCAGATGATCGCGGGCGATGCGGACTCCTACCGCTATCTGATCGAATCGATCCGCCGCTTCCCGCCCATGCCCGAGTTCGAGAAGATGATCCGCGACGCGGGCTTCACCCAGACCAAGGTCGAGCCGATTCTGGGTGGTCTGGTGGCGATCCATTCGGGCTGGAAGGCCTGATCTTGGCGACGTCGATCACGCATATTCGGCGTTTGCTGAGCTGGGGCCGCATTCTGGCCCGGCATGGCGCGCTCAAGATCATCGAGGATGCGCCTGCCACCCCGGGCCCGGTCAAGCGCCTGTGCCGCATCGCCCGCTTCGGTGCGCGTGTGCCAGTGGTGCCCGATTATGCTGGGGCGTTTCGCGCCATCGGCCCGGCGGCGATCAAGCTGGGGCAGACGCTGGCCACCCGCCCCGATCTGGTGGGCGAGGTTGCCGCGCACAACCTGCTGGCCCTGCAGGACAGCCTGCCGCCTGTCGCCTTCTCGGCCATCCGCGCCGAGATCGAGGGCGCCTTCGCCCGCCCGCTGGAAGAGCTTTACGCCCGCGTTGAGGAGGAGCCGGTTGGCGCCGCCTCCATCGCGCAGGTGCATCGCGCGTGGCTGCATGATGGCAGTCAGGTGGCGGTCAAGGTGCTGCGCCCCGGCATCGCCCGCAAATTCGCCCGCGATATCGAAACCTATGAATGGGCCGCCGCCCATCTGGAGGCTCTGGGTGGCGAGGCGGGGCGTCTGCGCCCGCGCCTCATCATCGCCAACTTCAAGCGCTGGACCGCGCGCGAGCTCGATCTGCGCCGCGAGGCGGCCTCCTCCAGCGAGCTGGCCGATGTCATGTCGGGCGTGGAGCATTACCGCGTCCCCAGCATCGACTGGGAGCGCACCTGCGGCCGCGTGCTGACGATGGAATGGATCGATGGCGTCAAGGTCAGCGATCTGCCCGCCCTGCGCGCGGCGGGCCATGATCTGAAGTCGCTGGCGCGGCGTCTGGTGCTGGCCTTCCTCACGCAGGCGATCCACGCCGGCTATTTCCATGCCGACATGCATCAGGGCAACCTCTTCATCGAGGCCGACGGCACCATCGCCGCCATCGATTTCGGCATCATGGGCCGCATCAACCGCCAGGCCCGCATCTGGCTGGGCGAGATCCTGCATGGCCTCACCACCGGCAATTACCGCCGCGTGGCCGAGATCCATTTCGAGGCGCAATACGTCCCCTCCTACCACTCGGTGGATGAGTTCGCGACCGCCCTGCGCGCCGTGGGCGAGCCGATGCGCGGTCGCCCGGTGAAGGATCTGTCGGTCGGCCAGATGCTGGACGGGCTTTTCGCCATCACCCGCGATTTCGACATGGTCACCCAGCCGCACCTGCTGCTGCTGCAGAAGACCATGGTGATGGTGGAGGGCCTCGCCACCAGCCTCGATCCCGACATCAACATGTGGGATGTTTCCGGCCCCTTCGTCTCGGCCTGGATGCGCGACGAGCTTGGCCCCGAAGGCGCCATCGCCGATCGGGTGCAGGGCGCGGTGAGCGCGCTGCGCCGCCTGCCCGATGTGCTGGAGCGGCTGGAATCCATGGTGCCCACCAAGGGCGCCGCCCCCGAACCGCCGCCGCTGCCGGAGATTCCGCTGATGTGGGGGCGTGGTAAACGCAATCTTATCCAATTCGCCGGATATGTGACCGCTGCTCTGGCGGGAGGTCTGGCGACTTGGGCGGTGATAGCGGCGCATATCTGATCGAACCCATGCCGGGCGCGGCCCTCATGCCGTCGCCCGCACCATGGGACCGCTTTGCCGCATGGCCCCGCCTGCGCGCTCTGGCGGCGCTTGTGGCGCTGGTCATGATGCTGGCCGCCAGCGCCTTCGTGCCGCTGACGGTGGGCAAGGGCGAGGTGGCCAAGCCCGCCCATCTCTCGCTGGTGGGCGCGCCGGGCAAACAGGCCGAGCGCCCGCGTGACGACGACCTGCAACTCTACGACCGCGCCATCGCCCGCATCCGCCACGGCGAGAGCTATTACGACTTCATCGCGCAGGAACACCGCCGCGCCCACTACCCGCTGCGCCCCGGCCTCGCCGTCCGCCTGCCCACGCTGGCCTATCTCTGCGCCGCCATGGGCGTGGACGGAGAGGCGCTCGCCCCACTCGCCATCGCCGCCTCCATCGCGCTGATGCTGGCGGTGATCTGGGCATGGCGTCAGCGGTTGACCGAGGAAGCCTGCTCCGACAGCCAGCGCCTCTTCGGCACGGCGCTGATCTTCCTTGGCGCCTCGCTGGGGTTGAATCGCTATTATTTCGTGCTGCACGAACTCTGGGCCGGGATGTTGATCGCGCTGTCGTTGGGCCTGCACCGGCCCGCGCGCAGCCGCTGGCTGGGCGCATGGCTGGCCGCCGCGCTGGCGCTCTCCATCCGCGAACTGGTGCTGCCCTATGTGCTGCTGATGGGCGCCATGGCCCTGTGGCGCGGCAACCGGCGCGAGGCGCTGGCGTGGGGCGGCCTGGTGGTGGTGTTCCTCTGCGCCATCGCCGTTCACCTTCACCTGATCGCCCAGCTCACCTTGCCCACCGACCCCACCGGCCCCAGCTGGTTCGCCTTGCGCGGTCTGGGCGGCTGGCTCTCCAACGTGGTGCTGGCCTCCAACCTGCGCTTCCTGCCGCACTGGATCGCCGGGCCCATCGTGATCGCCATGATGCTCGGCTGGACCGGATGGCGCAGCGAGGCCGGGGCCACCGCCACGCTACTGTTCCTCGGCTATGGCCTGCTGTTCATGATCGCCGGGCGCGATGACAATTTCTACTGGGGCGCGGTGATCGCTCCGGCCATGTTCGTGGGGCTGGCTTTCGCGCCGATGGCTTTGCAAGGGATTTGGAAGGCGGTCTGGACAGGGCGGGAAGGGGTTTAAGAAGAAAGATGCGAGGGCCATCGCCCTCGCGCTCCCTTTACGTCTCCCGACGAACCGGCAGCGGCATCGAAGCCCAGCGCCCAGTCTCTCCACCTGCACCACCCAGGGCGCCGCAGGCATCAAATTTCCCTGCCTGCGGCGCGGCGTGCTGAGCGCCTTGGCCGAACTGGCAGCGCTACGCAGACACTAAAGGGAGCGCGAGGGTTATGACCCTCGCATCTATCTCTTCTTCCCCTTCCTCAAACCCCCCGCTATCACGCCTTCATGCAAGGCAAACGCATCCTTCTCATCATCGGCGGCGGCATCGCGGCCTATAAATCCTGCGAGCTGGTCCGCCTGATCCGCAAGGCTGGCGGCGAGGTGACCTGCGTGCTGACCGAGGGTGGCAGTCATTTCGTCACGGCGATGACTCTGGCGGCGCTGAGCGAGAACCCCGTTCACACCACCTTGTGGGATCTGAAGAACGAGGTGGAGATGGGCCATATCCAGCTCTCGCGTCAGGCGGATCTGGTGGTGGTCTGCCCGGCGACGGCGAATATGATGGCCAAGATGGCGGCGGGCATCGCTGACGATCTGGCCACCACGCTGATCCTCGCCACCGACAAGCCCGTTCTGGCCGTGCCCGCGATGAATGTGCGGATGTGGCTGAACGCGGCAACCCAAGCCAATGTCGCCACCTTGCGCTCCCGCGACATCATCGTGCTTGACCCGGACGATGGCGCCATGGCCTGCGGCGAATATGGCCCCGGCCGCCTGCCAGAGCCGCCTGCGGTGCTGGACGCCATCCAGCACGCCCTGCGCGGCCCCGGCCCGCTGACGGGCCGCCATGTGCTGGTGACGGCGGGCCCCACGCATGAACCCATCGATCCGGTGCGCTACATCGCCAACCGCTCCAGCGGCTTGCAGGGCTTTGCCATTGCGCAGGCGGCGGCGGCGGCGGGGGCGAAGGTCACGCTGGTGGCGGGCCCGGTCGATCTGCCCACGCCTTTTGGCATCACGCGGGTGAATGTGGAAAGCGCGCTGCAGATGGAAGCGGCGGTGGAGAAGGCCTTGCCTGCCGATGTGGCGGTGATGGTCGCAGCCGTGGCGGACTGGCGCGTGGAAGACAGCGCAGACCCGACGCGCAAGCTCAAGAAGGATGGCTCTGGCCAGCCTCCGGCGCTCAAGCTGGTCGAGAACCCCGATATTCTGGCGGGGCTGTGCGCCTCGCCGCGCAGGCCTGCCCTGGTGGTGGGCTTTGCGGCGGAAACCCATGATGTGATCGCCAATGCTCAGGCCAAGCGCCTGCGCAAGGGGGCGGATTGGATCGTGGCCAACGATGTCTCGGGCGATGTGATGGGAGGCACGCGCAATGCGGTGCAGATCGTCACGGAGCAGGGCATCGAGGCCATCGAACAGGCCCCCAAGGCGGCGATCGCGCAAGCATTGATTGAAAGGATTGCCCGTGCACTCGACTGACACCATCCCCCTGCGCGTCAAGCGCCTGCCCCATGGCGAGGGCCTGCCCCTGCCCGCCTATGCCACCAGCGGGGCGGCGGGCATGGATGTGGTCTCGGCCGAGGATGTGGTGCTGGCGCCCGGCGCGCGCCATGCGGTGGCGACGGGGCTCTCGATGGCGATTCCGGCCGGCTTCGAGATTCAGGTGCGCCCGCGTTCGGGTCTGGCGCTCAAGCATGGCATTTCGGTGCCGAATGCCCCCGGCACGATTGATTCCGATTACCGCGGCGAGCTGAAGGTGATCCTCATCAACCACGGCGACCAGCCTTTTGAAATCCTGCGCGGCGACCGCGTGGCCCAGCTGGTGCTGGCCCCGGTGGTGCAGGGCGGCTGGCTCGAGGTGGCGGAACTCGACGCCACAGAGCGCGGCGAGGGCGGCTTCGGCAGCACCGGCGGCGTGGTGGCTCTGGGGAATTAAGGCTGCGCAGGCAGCGCGGGCGGCTTACCGCTCGCGCTGTTTCAGCACCCAGCCATAGGCGCGCTGCAGCGATCTGGCGCGATCCTGAGTCAGGCTCAGGCGGCAGGCCAGTTCCTCGGGCGGGCCGCCGGTGCCGCCGGCATAGAGCGCCTTTTGCGCCACGCATTGCGCATCGCGGAAGGCGATCCACTGCTTCTGCGCGCCTTGCAGGCGGCTGCGTTCCTCGCCGTTCAGCACGCGCAGGATGCGGTTGTAGGTCTGGTTGAGGCCGCGATCCTCATTGCTCAGCGCGCGCGCAAAGCATTGCGACATCTCATAGCTGGCCGAGAGATTGCGGCAGGGCACCGCCGGATCGTTGAAGGCCTGAGCAGGCGTGGCCGCCAGCAGAAACAACGAGGCAAGGATCATCGCATATCATCCATAAAAAACCGGCGCGGGTGGAGCGATCCCGCGCCGGTCTGAACGGCTTACTTGTCCGGCTTGACCGTGACCTTCTTTTCCGGCGCGATGGTGATGCGCAGCGATTCACCCGAATTGCCGGGGAAGCCGGTGAACATCGCTTCCACCAGATTAGGCACCAGATAGCTCAGGTGATCCGAGGTGGAGGCGGCCTGCGCCTTGCCCTCGAACAGGCGGCGCTGGCTGGCCTTGTCGTCGATGCGCAGCGTGATGTCGCTGGTGTAGACGGTCGAGACGTCGATGCCATTGTCAAAGAAGGGATCGTTCCAGCCCCAGCCCCAGGCGCCGCGCCCGAAACCGCCATAGCCGCCCCAGCCACCATAGCCGAAACGACCGCGATAGCCGCGCCACGGGCCCCAATAGGGATCGGCGAAGCCGGTCGAGCGCACGACCTGACGGCCCTTGTCGATGCCATAGTTGAAATGGACGATCAGGCTGGCGGATTCAGGATTGGCAGCGGGCGTGTAGCCATATTTCTGCAGGTTCTGCGCCACCAGCGTGGCGTATTGGCCAAATTCGATCCCGCCGTTCAGCGCCGGATTGTCCGAGACAATGGCGAAGCTTTGCCCCTGCGGCGCGGGCAGCTGGGTGGAGAAACGGGTGACCTTGCTGTCGAAGTTTTCGGCGCAGGCCGAAAGGCCCAGCACCAGCAGGCCGGCCATGGCCGCCTGCGCCAGGCGCGAGAAGGGTTTACGCGCGACGTCGTTCATTGTCTTGTCCTCCGCAGATCACGCCCGGGGCCTATCCTCCCCAGCGGTCCGGACGTTTTTGTCAGCGCCTTGTGCCTTACCGTGAGGCCGCTGAACAGGGGTTGAATATCGACATGCAACATTTTGTCGCAAATGGTGTCAGCGCTGCCTTTTCAACACGATATAGAGCGCCCCCGCGCCGCCATGCCGCACATGGGCCACGCGCAGCGCGGCGATGGCATGGGCGTGCGAACCCTGCGCCAGCCAGTCGGCCACGCGGGCGCGGATGGCCCCGCGCGATGAGCCTGCCGGGCGCGGACGCCCGGTGATCAGCAGCACCAGCCGGGCCTGCTGCTGACGCGCCAGCGTCAGCCCGTGATCGAGCCGCGCATGGGCCTCGTCCAGCGTGAAGCCATGCAGGTCGAGGCTGAAATCGGGCGCGACCAGCCCCTTGGCCAAACGCTTGTCCCACCCCGCATCCAGCCCATGCCGATCAAGCGGGCGAGGGGCGGGCGCAGCCGTGGGTGGCGGCGGCAAAGGCGGCGGCACGCGGCCCTTGATGCGCTTGGGGGGCGGAGGGGGTGCCTGAGCGCTGTCGGCGGGTTTGGGCTGGGCGACGGGCACGGCGCGGCGTTGCGGCTCCAGCGGGGTGACGGTCTGCGCCAGACGGGCCCAGAGCGCCTCCTCCTCCTGCGTCAGCATGCGGCTGCGGGCGAATGCAGGCCGGGGGAACGCCCAGCCCGGCCGTTTCATCGCAGGCCCAATCGGGCGAGCGAGGTGCGGGGCAGCAGCACATTGGCCTGCCCATGGCCGACCATGCCGCCCGCGATGCGGCGGGCGTCCGCCCCGGCGCCCCAGAAGCTGTCGAAGCGGTTGGCGCCCTTGATCGCCCCGCCGGTGTCCTGAGCGATCCACAGCCCATTGGCCTGCGTCGCCCCCGCCAGCGAAGGGTCCATCGAGAGGAACACCGGCGCGCCGAGCGGCGTGAAGAGCGGATCGGCGGCCACGCTGACATGGGCATGGACCGGCAGGCCCATCGCGCCGACCGGGCCGTCTCCGTGCAATTCGCGGAAGAAGACCCAGCTCTTGTTCTGGCGCATCAGGGCGCGGCCATCCTCGGGGTGATCGTGGATATATTGCACGATGCCCTGCATCGATCCGGGATACTGGCCCGGACCGGTGCCGATCAGCCCCTGCTGGCGCATCAGCCCGCCGATGTTGGTGTAATTCTGGCCATTGTCCCCGGCATAGCCGATGCGCATCACCGAACCATCGGCCAGACGCAGCCGCCCGGAGCCCTGCACCTGCAGGAAGAACAGCTCGACCGGATCGGCGGCCCAGGCCAGTTCCAGCCCCTGGCCCGTCAGCTGGCCGTTCTCGATCTGCGTGCGGTCGTAATAGGGCACGAAATGGCCGGTCTCGTCATAGCGACCGAACGGCGTCTGGCCATTGGGCTTGACCGGGCCGTCGCCGGGGCGGGCGTGGACCAGATCGGCGGGCATGCCATAGACCGGCGCGTCATAGCCCGGCGCATGCTGACGGCTGCCCGCGATCTCAGGCTCGTAATAGCCGGTGACGAAGGTTGAGCCCGAACCGACCGTCACCGCCCGGAAATAGGTGTTGAAGAAGTTGGGCGCATCAGCCGTGGGCCAGTCATTGGCGGCGGAGCAGGCGCTCTGCCAGTCGCTTTTGACGGTGAGGCCGCTGGGATCGCTGTGGCTGGTGAGGCGCGGGCAGCTGGCGCGAAAGGCGGCCAGCACCGGCCCGGCGCTGCTGGGCGTGAGGCCAAAGCTGGCGATGGAGGGCCCGGCGCGCACGCCCGCCACCAGCGCATTGGCGGGGGGCGGTGGCGCCGCAGGTTGCGTGGGCTGCACCGGCACTGGCGCCGGTCGTGCGGGATAGGGGCGGCTGGGCGCGGGCCCGTGTGATTCAGGAATAACCCGGCCGCAACCGGCCAGCAGCATCAATGTGAACAGGGCCATTGCGGCCCTGCCCTTACCCAGCCCTGCAATCATGGATTCAGCTCCCGACCTTAACCTTCATCGGTCTCGTCGAGCAGCCAATCAGGATCGGCGGAATTGATGTTGCGGCGGAAGGTCCAGGCGTCGCGCGTCTCGACCGCGTCATGCAGCGAGCCAGCGACCATATGGCCTTCGGCATCGCGGGTGATCGCGGCGATGTCGGCCACGAAGCGCACGGTGATGCGGGCATAGGGCGCGGCATAGGTGGCGCCGGTGATCACCACCTCATTGAGGCGGACCAGACGGTTGTCGACCACTTCACCGGCGGCGTTGCGCTCATCGATGGCGGCGGCGAAGCCGGTGGCGACATCGGCGTCGCACAGCTTGGCCAGCTCATCCTTGTCGCCGCGCCAGAAAGCGCCCAGCACGATGCCATAGGCCCCGCGCGCGCCTTCCAGGAAGGCATGGGGATCGAAGCGGCGATCGACCGCGATGATCTCGCGCAGGCCACGCTCCACGGTGGGCAGCACCGAAAGCGGCTCCCGCGCATTGCGACCGCCAGCCAGCGGCGCGCGCTCATCCTTGCGGTCGGCGCTGCGGTCCGCGCCGCGATCCGTCCCGCGCGGCTGCGAGGAGAGGTTGGCCTGACCTGTCGGCCCCTGCGCGTCAAGGCGACCGAGCGCATCGCGCGGCGCGGGTTCGCGCTGCTCGTCGCCCTGCTCGGCACGGCGCCCCAGCACGGCATAGAGCCGCAGGCCCAGGAAGGCTGCAATCATGGCCAGAATGACGATTTCGACAGTCACAAGCTTTGTCCAATTTGACGCGTGGTCGATTTGACCGGGCCGAAGGTGGTTCGGCAGATGCGAGGGCTATAGACCACCCGCCTTAACGAACCGCGATCATGCTACAGATAGGTAGCGAACACAAATGAACAACGCATGCACAAGGCCTTTAAGGGCTTTTTTTCGCCATGCCGTGGCAGACGTGCGAGCATAGGCGCCGAATCGCGCGGCAGGAGCCGCCCCATGGCGGTTGTGCCCTCGCGGGGCAGATGCTAGGCGCTGGAGCCAGCAAGATCCACCTGACGCGCCAGCCCCATTCCAGAGAGGCGGCGCCTAGACAGAAAGCAGTCCCATGTCCGAGGAAGGTAACGTCACCTCCAGCCTGAAGTTCGACGAGGACGTCCAGCCTTCGGCGGGCATTCTTTCGCAGTATGTAAAGGATCTCTCGGTCGAGAGCCCCAATGCGCCCGACTCGTTCCAGTGGACCGATCAGCCGCAGATGGACATCCAGTTCAACATCGCCGCCCGCGCCATCCAGCCCACGGTGCATGAAGCCGAACTGAAGATCACGCTGGCCGCCAAGCATGAAGCCGGCACCGCCTACATCGTCGATCTGACCTTCGCCGGTCTGATCGCGATGCAGGGTCTGGACGAAGGCCAGATGCATGCCTTCATCTTCGCCGAAGCGCCGCGCCTGCTGTTCCCCTTCGCCCGCCGCGTGCTGGCCGATGCCGTGCGCGATGCCGGTTTCGGCCCGATGCTGCTGGAGCCGATCGATTTCGGCGCGCTGTACTTCCAGCAGATGCAGGCTCAGGCCGACGGTCAGGGCGAAACCCCCGACATCGCCACGGCCGAACCCGCCGGGCACGCCTGATTTCAAACGGGCCGGGGTTTGCACTCCGGCCCGTATTCCATCCGGCGTTTGAAGGGCGGCCAAGATGAATCTGCTGAAGGCGACGGGCACCATCGGTGGCCTGACGCTGGCCAGCCGCGTGCTGGGACTGATGCGCGATTCGCTGTTTGCGCGGATCGTGGGGGCAGGCTTTGCCTCCGACGCCTTTCTGGTGGCCTTCCGCCTGCCCAACATGTTCCGCGCGCTGTTCGCGGAAGGGGCCTTCGCCAGCGCCTTCGTGCCGATGTTCAACCAGAAGGTGGCCGATCCGGAAGGGCGCGGGCTGTCTTCCGGCCTCGATTTCGCCGAGGCGGCCTTCAGCGTGCTGCTGCCGGTGCTGGTGGTGATGACCGTGCTGCTGGAGGTGTTCGCCTGGCCGGTGACATGGGCGCTGTCGGGCAAGTTTCATGGCGTGACGACCGACCAGTTCGATTTCGCCGTCACCCTGTCGCGGCTGACGATCCCCTATCTGATGCTGATTTCGCTGGTCAGCCTGCTGGGCGGCATCCTCAATTCGCTGCACAAGTTCTGGGTCAATGCCGCCGCGCCGATCCTGCTGAATCTGACGCTGATCGTGGCGCTGCTGGGCTTCGGATCGCATGATCCGCTGGTGACGGCGCGCAATCAGGCGCTGGCGGTTACCGTGTCCGGCGCCTTGCAGCTGGCCTGGGTGGGCCATGCGGCGTGGCGCAATGGCGTCTCGCTGCGCCCGCGCCTGCCGCGCCTGACGGTGGATGTGAAAAAGCTGCTGGCGCTGATCTGGCCCGCCGCCGCCGGAGCGGGCGCGGCGCAGATCAATCTGGTGATCTCCACGGCGCTGGCCGCCAGCCTGCTCGACCATGGCAGCGTGACCTATATCTATATGGCGGACCGGCTGAATCAGCTGCCTTTGGGCCTGATCGGCATCGCGCTGGGCACGGTGCTGCTGCCCACCATCAGCCGCCAGCTGGGCAAGGGCGACGAAGCCGGCGCGATGGACACGCAGAACCGCGGTCTGGAGCTGGCGCTGCTGCTGACCCTGCCCGCCACCATGGGTCTGGTCTTCTGCGGCGAGCCGATTGCCGCGGCTCTCTTCGGCTATGGTCGCTACAACGCCGCCGACACCCATTTTACCGCGCAGGCGCTGGCCTGTTTTTCCGTAGGCCTGCCCAGCTACATTCTGGTCAAGGTGCTGACGCCGGGCTTCTATGCCCGCCATGACACCAAGACCCCGGTGCGTTTCGCGATGATCTCGATTGGCGCCAATCTGGTGCTGAACCTCGCGCTGATCCTGCCGCTGCATCATATGGGGCCGCCGCTGGCGACGGCCTTGTCCTCCACGCTCAATGTGGTGATGCTGTACCGCACGCTGGAGAAGCGCGGGCATTTCGTGATGGACCCGCGCCTGCAGCGCCGCTGGTGGCGGCTGGCGCTGGCCGCGCTGGCGATGGGCGGCGTGCTGCTGGCCGGGGAAGACCATCTGATGCCCTACACCCATGGCGCCTGGTATGTGCGCTGCGCGGCGATGGGTGCTCTGGTGGGGGCGGGGGTTTGCGTCTATGGCGTGGCCACCATCGTGCTGGGGGCCTTTACCAAAGCCGATCTGGCGCTGCTGAAACGGCGGCGCGCGTAATTTAAACAAGCAAGAGTAACCGACATGCGTATCGTTTCCGGCATTCAGCCCACGGGCAATCTCCACCTCGGCAATTATCTGGGGGCGATCCGCAATTGGGTGGCGATGCAGAACGATACCGTGACGACCGGTGGTGAGTGCTTCTTCTTTCTGGCCGATCTTCACGCCATCTCCATGCCGCATGATCCCGCCACGCTCTCGGCAGGCACGCGCGAGATGGTGGCGGCGCTGGTGGCCTGCGGCATCGATCCCGAGCGCTCGACCCTGTTCAACCAGACGCAGGTGCCCGAGCATCCCCAGTTGCAATGGCTGCTCAACGGCACGGCGCGCATGGGCTGGCTCAGCCGCATGACGCAGTTCAAGGACAAGGCGGGCAAGAACCGGGATTCGGTCTCGGTGGCGCTCTTCACCTATCCGGTGCTGCAGGCCGCCGACGTGCTGCTCTATCAGGCGACGCATGTGCCCGTGGGCGAGGATCAGAAGCAGCATCTGGAGCTGGCGCGCGACATCGCCCAGAAGTTCAACAACGACTTCTGCGCTGAGGACAAGCCGCTCTTCACCCTGCCCGAGCCGATCATCCCCCCCGCCGCAGCGCGCATCATGAGCCTGCGCGATGGGTCGTCGAAGATGTCGAAGTCCGATCCTTCCGACATGAGCCGCATCAATCTTGTCGATGATGCCGACACCATCATGAACAAGGTGAAGAAGGCCAAGACCGACCCTGAACCGCTGCCCGGCGAGAAGGACGGTCTGGAGGCCCGGCCCGAGGCGCGCAATCTGGTGGGCATCTATGCCGCCATGGCGGGCACCAGCGTAGAGCAGGTGCTGGCGGACTTCGGCGGCAAGGGCTTCGGCGCCTTCAAGCCCGCGCTGGGCGAGCTGCTGGTGGAGAAGCTGGCGCCGATCAACGCCCGCTTCGTGGAGCTGAAGCAGGACCGTGACGCGCTGGATGCTATCCTGCGCAAGGGTGCCGAAAAGGCACGCGCCGCCGCCGCGCCCACGCTGGCGGCAACCTATGATGCGCTGGGTCTCGTTCGCGGGTAAAGCTGAAAAACCCGGTCAGGCTGCTTTGCGGACTGGCCGGGCAACCGCTGCGGGCTTCTCGCCGCGATGACGGTGAAAGGCGCGGGCACTGCGCTTCTTCATCCAGATCACCACGCCGGTGATGCTCAGCATGGTCACCATGATGCCGATCAGGCTGGTGACGATCTTCCACGCCACGCCCCATACGCTGGCCATATGCAGCGAGACGATCCAACTGGTGAAGCGGTCGGCGGCGGGCGCCTTGCCGGCCAGCGCCACGCTTTTCAGGGCTCCGGTGTCGCCGTCGAAGATCAGGCGTGAAGCGCCGCCCGCATCGGGCACATCGCCGCTGGTGGTGAAGCCATACATATAGGCCCCGGTGGCGGGCATGTAATAGAGCCATTGCAGGCGGTTGGCGTCGAAGCTGTCATGCGCCCTGGCGGCTTGCTGACGGGCCAGCGCCTCGCCCACGGCATGGGCTTTCACCACATCCAGCTTCGGCACCGGGCGCGGCTGGGGCAGGGGGGCGTAGAGGGCGGTGTCATCCGTCGCGCCCAGCGCCTTCATGGCCGGGCCATAGATCATCGGCAGATTGAACGACACGCTGGAGAGCGCAAAGACCAGCAAAGCGGGCCAGACCCACAGGCCCCCCGCGCGATGCAGATCGAAGTTCAATTTATAGGCAGAGCCGTGCCGCACAATCCATGAAGGGCGCCAGCGCTGCCACCAGCCCTTGGCCTTGATTTTGCTGACGCCCACCGGAACCTTCTGCCGCATCGGCAGGGTCAGGTAGAAGCCGACAAAGCAGTCGATCGCCCAGACCAGCGCGGCGATCCCCATAATCAGCGTGCCGGTGCCCTCGACCAGCAGGTTCTCATGCAGGCGGTAGATCAGCGGCAGCACATTGCTGATGCCCTGAGAGATATCGCCCCAGCGGCGATGGCCCAGTTCGGCGCCGGTATAGGGATCGATGAAAAGCTCGTCCCAGTCGGGCGCTTTCGCAGGCTCCTTCCAGAACACCCGCAGGCGCAGGGTTTTGCCCGGTTCGACACTCAGCGGCAGATAGCTGACGCTCATCCCCGGATGGCGCGCCTGAGCCGCCACGGCCAGCGCGGCGGCATCCTGCATCGGCGCGCCTGCCACCGGCGGCGCGGCGCGCAGCCAGTGCGGCGCGGTGAGCGCCTCCAGATCGTCCTCCCAGGCCAGGAAGGTGCCGGTCAGCCCGGCCATCGCCAGGAACAGGGCCAGAGTCAGCCCTGCCCAGCGATGGATCAACACCCAGAACGGACGGGTGAGGGGGCTCATGCCTGCCAGCTGCTCCTTTAGAACTTCCAGGCCACCGTACCCTGAACGGTGCGGCGCTGGCCATACCAGCACCAGCCGGTCGACTGCGGATAGAGATAGCAGCTGGTCAGATACTTCTTGTCGAACAGATTGGTGGCATTCACGCTCAGCGTCATGCCCTTCATCCGCGTGTCGAGGTTCGACAGGTCGTAATGCAGCATCGCATCGAAGACAGTGTAGGCCGGCACGTAATACTGACGGATGTTGTTGCCGGTCAGCGTGGTGTCGAACAGGCCCCCATAGGTCCGGCTGACATGGCGCACGCCCGCGCCGATGTTCAGGCTCTTGAGCGGGCCGCTCTTGGCTGTCCAGTCGAGGTTGACGGCCAGATTGCCGTCGCCCGCGCCGATCAGGCCGGTGCCGACATTCTGCGGATCCTGATCCGAAACGGTGCGGACGCGCTGATGGCTGTAGGCGCCATGCAGGTTGAAGCCGCCGGGCAGCGGGGCGCTGGCCTCGATTTCAAACCCTTCCGAACGCACCTTGCCGCTCTGCGTGGAGATCTGGGTGGCCGGATTGGTCGAGACCAGATTGGTCTGCTCGATATGGAACCATGCGGCGGTGATCAGGATCGGCGAGCCATTGGGCTGGAACTTCACGCCCGCTTCCACCTGCTTGCCCATCGAAGGCTTGGCCAGCGCGCCGGTGGTGGCGTTCAGCACCGTGGCCTGCGGCTCGAAAGAGGTCGAATAGCTGGCATAGGGCGCCAGACCGAAGCTGGTCTTGTAAAGCACACCGGCGCGGCCCGTGAACTTGCTGTCCTTCTGCACCGTGCCGGGCGTCCAGCTGGCGGCCCAGTCCTGACGGCCGCTCAGCACCACGCGCAACCCGCCGTAGCTGATCGTGTCCTGACCATAGATGCCGGTCTGGCCGAAGCTGATCAGGCTGGTGAAGTCCGATCCGATCTGCTCCGCGCTCTGCGGCACGGGCTGGGTGCCATAGACGGGGTTGAAGATGTTGATGTCATTAGCGGAACCGAAAGCGGCCAGCTCATAGGAATGGGCGGTCTGGCGGTCGACGCCCAGCAGGATGTCATGGGTGATCGGGCCGGTCTTGATGTGCCCGGTCAACTGGTTGTCGAAGGTCCAGTTGTTGAGCGTTTCATGTGTGGCATAGCTGCCGCGGCTCGAGGTGGTTTGCTGGCTGAGATCCGTCAGGCCGGTCTGCATGCCGGTTTCGTAGATCGAGCCCAGGCTGGTCGTCACCTGCTGGTAACGGCCCGAAGCGCGGAACTTCCAGCCAGCGCCGAAATCATGGTTGAGGATGTACGTGGCAGCGAACTGATCGCGGCGGTAGAAGCCGCCGGGCTCGCCATCGGCATAGCGCGTGGAAACCTTGCCGTTCACATTGTAGAACAGAGTGCCCGAAGCGGGCTGGCCGCTGTAATTACCGTTTTTGGGATCATGCGAATAGGCGGCCATCACCGTCAGCGTGGTCTTGTCATCGATCTTGGCGGCGACGGCGCCGTTGATCACCTGACGCGCACGGCTGCCGTAATATTGCTGGGTGTCGGCGCCGTTGACGCTGCCGGAGAGGCGCACGCCGATGGCGTCGCTCAGCTTGCCGCCCACATCGGTATCGACGCGGTACAGATTGTAGGTGCCGTAGGTGGCCGCAGCCGAACCATAGAAGGCCTTGTCCAGCGGCAGCTTGCTGGTCATCGCTACCAGACCACCGGGGCTCGACTGGCCGTAAAGCGCCGAGGCCGGGCCCTTGACGACCTCGATACTCTCAAGGCGCGACATATCGACCTGCGGCATGGCATAGCCGCTGCTGCTGGAAAACTGCTTCAGCCCGTCGAGATAGACCGGAACGCTAAAGCCGCGCAGGGTGAACTGGTCGTACTGCTCAGCCCCCGCGCCGCGCGTTTCGGGCGTGACGCCTGCCACATAGCGCAGCGCCTGATTAAGGTTGGCCACACCCAGCTTGTCGATGTCCTCACGGCTGATGACACTGATCGATTGTGGGGTTTCCGCGATCGGCAGGCTGCTCTTGCTGCCCGCCGAGACCGCCTTGTCGCCCAGATTGCCGTTGACCAGAATGGTGTTGTCATCGGCATTGGCGTCAGCCGCTGCATCCGCCGCAAAGGCGGGAGCGGCCAGAGCCGTGGCAAGCGCCAGCGTGGCGCAGGTCAGAAGGCGGCGGTTCAGCATTGGCAAATCCTAGAAGGGCGCGCGACCCGCGCCCGAAGGGGAAGGGACTGGGCGCTTCCATGGCCGCCATCGCAGGATGGCAGGGGCGGGCAGCGACCGTTGTGAGTCTGTTTTCGGCTGGGGGGCAACCGATTGCCCGCCTCCGCTAATGAGAGCGCTTCGCAACTGCAAGCACTTGTTGCGAGTGATTCGCTCTTTTTGCCGATCGGCCATGGCAATCGTGGCCCGCGCGCAACACCGCCCGGCGCGTGCAGAGGCCGCACAAACGAAAACCGGGGGCGTCGCCACCCCCGGTCTCGGATTTTGTTAAAGCTTTGATCCGGGCGGGATCAAGCGTTTTCGGTCACCGTTTCCGGCGCGGGCAGGCGGATCAGATGATCGAAGGCGGACAGCGCCGCCGTGGCCCCCGCCCCCATCGCGATGATGATCTGCTTGTAAGGCACGGTGGTGCAGTCACCCGCGGCATAGATGCCCGGCAGGCTGGTGGCGCCGTGAGCGTCGATCTCGATCTCGCCGCGCGGCGACAGAGCAACAGTGCCCTTCAGCCATTCGGTGTTGGGCACCAGGCCGATCTGCACGAAGATGCCTTCCAGCGCGATGGTGTGGAAGGTTTCCTCATTGCGGTCCTTGTAGACCAGCGCCGTCACCTTCGCGCCGTCACCCTTCACCTCGGTCGAGAGCGCCGAGGTGATGATGGTGACATTGGGCAGGCTGCGCAGCTTGGCCTGAAGCACAGCGTCGGCGCGCAGCTGCGTGTCGAACTCGACCAGCGTGACATGAGCGACCAGACCGGCCAGATCGATGGCGGCCTCCACGCCGGAGTTGCCGCCGCCGATCACCGCCACGCGCTTGCCCTTGAACAGCGGGCCGTCGCAGTGCGGGCAATAGGCCACGCCCTTGTTGGCATATTCGGTTTCGCCCGGCACATTCATCTGCCTCCAGCGGGCGCCGGTCGAAAGGATCAGCGTGCGCGCCTTGAGCGAGGCGCCATTGGCCAGGACGACCTCATGCAGACCGCCCTCGCTATGCGCGGGGATCAGCTTTTCGGCGCGCTGGAGGTTCATCACGTCGACCTCATAGTCCTTGACGTGGTTTTCCAGCGCCATGGCCAGCTTGGGGCCTTCGGTCTTGGAGACGGAGATGAAGTTCTCGATCCCCAACGTGTCCTGCACCTGGCCGCCGAAACGCTCGGCCACCACGCCGGTGCGGATGCCCTTGCGCGCGGTGTAGATCGCGCCAGCGGCACCGGCGGGACCGCCGCCGATCACCAGCACCTCGTAAGGCGCCTTCTGGGCGATTTCCGCCGCGGCGCGCGCTTCGGCGCCAGTGTCCAGCTTGGCGAGAATCTCCTCGACCGACATCTTGCCGCTGCCCCACATCGTGCCATTGAGGAAGGTGGCGGGCACGGCCATCACGCCGCGCGCCTCGACCTCGGCATTATGCGTGCCGCCCTCGATCAGGGTCGCGGAAATGTTCGGGTTGTTCAACGCCATCAGCGTGAGGGCCTGCACCACATCCGGGCAGTTGTGGCAGGTGAGCGAGAAATACATCTCGAAGTCGTGTTCGCCGGGCAGGGCCTTGATCTGGTCGATCACGCTCTGCTCCACCTTGGGCGGGTGTCCACCGGCCCACAGCAGCGCCAGCACCAGCGAGGTGAACTCATGCCCCAGCGGCAGGCCCGCAAAGCGCACCGTGGCATGGCGGGCCGAGGCGCGGGTGATGCTGAAGGAGGGCACGCGGGCGTCCTGCCCATCGAAGCTGGCGGTGACCTTGTCCGACAGGGCGGCGATTTCGTTCAGCAGTTCGCGGGTTTGCGTGGATTTCGCGTCGTCGCCCACCGTGGCGACAAGCTCGATCGGCTCGCGCAGCATGGCGAGATATTGCTTGAGCTGGGCGGTCAGGGCGGCGTCGAGCATGGTCTTGTCCTTCGGAATGAATAAGGGGGTAAAGTGTTAAAAGCAGGGGGTGTTACACCCCCTGCACCCCCGGAACGTCTTCCGGCGAGAGGGGAATGAATGGGGCGTCGTCGCGTTCCGAACGCCCTGATGTGCAATATGTATCATGCCTCCGGCGGTGAGATCGGGCGCAGCGGCGCCGCACAATCTGCCTTCGCGTCGGGAGACGTATCGGGAGTGCGAGGGGATAATCCCCTCGCACTTGCCCTTTGTAGTCTTCAGAAACTTAGATCTTGCCGACCAGATCGATCGACGGAGCCAGCGTTTCCGAACCTTCTTCCCACTTGGCGGGGCACACCTGGCCGGGGTGCTCCTGCCAGTACTTGGCGGCCTTGATCTTGCGCACCAGCTCGGCGGCGTTGCGGCCCACGCCCTCGGGGGTCACTTCGACCAGCTGCACCACGCCTTCGGGATCGGTCACGAAGGTGCCGCGATCGGCCAGGCCAACGCCCTCGCGCAGGTTGCCGAACTGCTTGGTCAGGTCATGGTTCTGGTCGCCGACCAGATAGTACTGGATGGTGCCGATGGCGGGCGAGGTGTCGGCCCAGGCCTTGTGGCTGAAGTGGGTGTCGGTCGATACGCCGTACACTTCCACGCCCATGCCCTTCAGCGTGGCATACTCGTTCTGGAGGTCTTCCAGTTCGGTGGGGCACACGAAGGTGAAGTCGGCGGGGTAGAAGAAGAAGACAGACCACTTGCCCTTGATGTCGGCATCGGTGACGTCAACGAAAGCGCCTTCCTTGTAGGCCGTGGCGGTGAAGGGCTGAATCGAATAGCCGATAAGCGACATGGGGTAACTCCTTGGTCGTTTGGTGTTGAACTGCTTGAGGGGGAGATAGGGGCTCACACCGCAGATGCGAAGTGGGCATTCCCGATTAATCAGAACAGGATTGCCGATCAGTGGCTCTGATCGGACAAGGCGATTATGTGAGGGGAGTATGACAGAAGAGAGAATGCGAGGGCCCTAAGCGTGCGCTTGTCGCACGCGACAAGCTGGGGCGCCCTTGCGCTCCCTTTAATGTCTGTGTTGCGCCACGGGTTCGATTTGGCGCCCAGATTGCCGCGCCGCAGGCTTTAAACGCTGAGCGCAGTGCATCGTTCAGGGATTGCCTGCCTGCGGCGCAGGTGGAGAGGCGAGGCGTTACGCTTCGGCGCCACTGCCCTTGCGTCGGAAGACGGAATGGGAGCGCGAGGGTGTAACACCCTCGCATCTTTCTTTTCTTACCGCCCTGTCTGCCCGCGATGCAGCAACTTGTGATCCGCCAGCACCAGCGCCATCATCGCTTCCACCACCGGCACGCCGCGAATGCCGACGCAGGGGTCATGGCGGCCCTTGGTGAACAACTCGGTGGCCTCGCCTTCGCGGGTGATGGTGGGCATGGGGGTGAGGATGGAGCTGGTCGGCTTGAAGGCCACGCGCACCACCACCGGCTGGCCGGTGGAGATGCCGCCAGCGATCCCGCCCGCATGGTTGGCCGAAAAGCGCGGGCCTTCGTTGCCGGGATACATGGGGTCGGCGTTCTGCTCGCCGGTCAGGCGGGCGGCGGCGAAACCGTCGCCGATTTCCACACCCTTGGTGGCATTGATGGTCATCATCGCGGCGGCGAGGTCCGAATCCAGCTTGGCGTAGATCGGCGCTCCCCAACCGGCGGGCACGCCCGTGGCGACGCATTCCACCACCGCGCCCACCGAGGAACCGGCCTTGCGCGCGTCATCCACGATCTTTTCCCAACGCTTGGCGGCTTGTGCATCGGGGCAGAAGAAGGGGTTGGCGCGGATCTGGTCGGCGTCGAAGTTGGCCGGATCGATGGCATCGCCGCCGATTTCCGAGACATAGGCCAGGATCGTCACCTCGGGGATGGCCAGACGCGCCACGCCGCCAGCGGCCACGCGGGCCGCCGTCTCGCGCGCCGAGGAGCGCCCGCCGCCGCGATAGTCGCGGAAGCCGTATTTGGCGTCATAGGTGTAATCGGCGTGGCCGGGGCGATAGGCCTTGGCGACCTCGGAGTAATCCTTGGAGCGCTGATCGGTGTTTTCGATCATCAGGCTGATCGGCGTGCCGGTGGTCTTGCCCTCGAACACGCCGGACAGGATGCGCACCTGATCGGGCTCCTGCCGCTGGGTGGTGAACTTGCTCTGGCCGGGGCGGCGGGCGTCGAGGAAGGGCTGGATCATGCTTTCATCGATCGCCAGACCCGGGGGGCAGCCATCGACCACGGCGCCAAGGGCAGGCCCGTGGCTTTCGCCCCAGGTGGTGAATCGGAAGATGCGGCCAAAGGTGTTCCAGCTCATGGGGCCAGCCTTTGGCGCGCATTCTCGCAAAAGTCCACCGTTGCAGGCTTGGAATAAAGCTGCGCGGGCGATAGGAAGGCGGCTATGTATATGAATGTCTTCCGCAGCCGCAAGAAAGCCGATTACGATGCCGCAGCCTATGCCGCCGATGCCGCGCGCATGGGGGAACTGGCGCAGGCTCAGCCGGGCTTCATCGACTACAAGAGCTTTGCCGCCCCCGATGGCGAGACGGTGACGATCTCGATCTGGGAGAGCACCGAGGCGGCGAAGGCCTGGGCGCGCAACCCCGAGCATCTGGCGGCGCAGGCGCGCGGGCGCGACGACTATTATGCGGAATTCACGATGTATGCGGCTGACGACGCGCGGGTGAGGCGCTTTCCCTGAAGGCGCATCCCGGCGCTTGGGCGATTTGCCCACAGGCTGACGAAAGCACTGGCAATCATGGTCGAGCGCTGCTAGTCGCATGGCCAGCGCAAGCATCCATAGCTCAGCTGGATAGAGTACTGCCCTCCGAAGGCAGGGGTCGCAGGTTCGAATCCTGCTGGATGCGCCATCTTCCTTACAGCTTTGACGATTTGCCGCTGGGCCAGCCTTGGGCTAGGGCGTGCCGCATCTTGCAGGCAAAGGAGCAGCCCCCGTGTCGATCATCCTCTATGGCATCCCCAATTGCGACACGGTGAAAAAGGCCCGCACCTGGCTGGGCGCCAAGGGCGTGGATTACGGCTTCCATGATTACAAGAAGGCCGGGGCCGATGCAGCCCAGATCGCGCGCTGGGCTCAGGCGGTGGGCTGGGAAAAGGTGCTCAACCGCGCCGGCACCACCTTCAAGAAGCTGCCCGAGGAGCAGAAGGCCGATCTGGACGAGGCGAAGGCCGTGGCGATCATGGCCGCCAACCCCAGCGCCATCAAGCGCCCCATCGTGGAGCAGGACGGCAAGGTGATCGCGGTGGGCTTCAAGGAGCCCGAGTGGGCCGCTGTTTTCTGATGCTATGAAGGTCCGGCGGCCCTGCAAGGCCGCCGGTTCCGGTTCAGCCGCGCTTGGCGGTCAGGATGTAGTTCAGGCTCATATCGTCCGAAAGGTGCAGGCCCTTCAGCGGCGAAAAGGCGATGCCCATCGGCTGGCCCACCTGAAAACCGGCATCCTGCAGCAGGATCGCCAGTTCGGGCGGGGTGATGAAATCGTCCCAGTGATGCGTGCCGCGCGGCACCATGCCGATGCGCTCCGCCGCCTCGATCAGCAGCAGGCGCGAGGCCGCCGTGCGGTTGGGGGTGGAGAGGATCATCAGGCCATCGTCGGCCAGCGTCTCGGCCAGCGCGGCGATGAAGGCGGCTTTGTCGGCCACATGCTCGATCACCTCCATGCTGGTGACCAGATCGAAACCGCGCAGCCCCAGCGAGGACAGCTCGCCATGATGATAGGTGATCGGCAGGCCGCTGCCCGCTGCATGCGCGCGCGCCGCCTCGATGTTTTCCGCCGCCGCATCCACGCCGGTCATGGCCGCGCCGAGGCGGGCCAAAGGCTCGCACAAGAGCCCAGCACCGCAGCCGACATCCAGCGCCGTCTTGCCCGCCAAAGGCTTCACGCTGCGCGAATCACCCTTCCAGTGCGAATCGATGGAGTCACGGATAAAGCCCAGCCGCACCGGATTGAGCCGGTGCAGCATCGCCGAAGACCCCTTGGGATTCCACCATTCCGCCGCCAGCTTTCCGAAATGTTCAGCTTCGGAGGTGCGGATTGTATCAATGTTGCCTGTTGCGTTGCTCATGATCCCTTTCTAAAGCGCCGCGTCCGCTCCCGGCAAGGCGGGGGCGGCATGTTTCTTCAAGGCAAGTTGCAAGGGAGCCTGTTTGTGGCCCGCATCGTGATGAAATTCGGTGGCACCTCCATGGCCGGGACCGAGCGTATTCGGCGCGTGGCGGGCATCGTCAAACGCCAGCAGGAAGCCGGGCATGAGGTGGCGGTGGTCGTTTCGGCCATGGCGGGCGAGACCGATCGCCTGGTCAACTTCAGCCGCGAGGCCCATGCGCTTTACGATCCCGCCGAGTATGACGTGGTCGTCGCCAGCGGCGAGCAGGTGACCAGCGGCCTGCTGGCCATGACGTTGCAGGCCATGGGCTGCAAGGCGCGCAGCTGGCTCGGCTGGCAGATGCCGATCCTGACCGACGACGCCCATGCCAAGGCCCGCATCCAGACCATCGAATCCGACGCTCTGCTGGCCAGCATGGCCGCGGGCGAAATCGCCGTCATCCCCGGTTTCCAGGGCGTGACCGAGGGCGGGCGCATCACCACGCTGGGGCGCGGCGGTTCCGACACCTCTGCCGTGGCCGTGGCCGCCGGCATCAAGGCCGACCGCTGCGACATCTACACCGATGTCGATGGCGTCTACACCACCGATCCGCGCATCGTGGCCAAGGCCCGCAAGCTCAAGAACGTCACCTATGAGGAGATGCTGGAACTGGCCAGCGTCGGCTCCAAGGTGCTGCAGACGCGCTGCGTCGCGCTCGCCATGAAAGAGGGCGTGCGGGTGCAGGTGCTCTCCTCCTTTATCGATGAAAACGCGCCCGCTGCAGACACGCTGCCGGGCACCATGATTGTCTCTGACGAAGAACTGGAAGGTCTGGACATGGAACGCCAGCTGATCACCGGCATCGCTGCCGACAAGAACGAAGCCAAGGTCATCCTGACCGCCGTGCCGGACCGCCCGGGCGCCGTGGCGACCATCTTCACCCCGCTGGCCGAGGCCAACATCAACGTCGACATGATTATCCAGAATGTCGGCCGCGAGGACACCGATACGGACGTGACCTTCACCGTGCCCCAGGCCGATCTGGACCGCACGCAGGCCGTGCTGGAAGCCAACCGCGAAGTCATCGGCTATCAGAAGCTGACGACCGACCCCAAGGTGGCCAAGGTTTCCGTGGTGGGCGTGGGCATGCGCAGCCATGCGGGCGTGGCCGCCACCATGTTCAAGTCGCTGGCCGATCGCGGCATCAACATCCAGGCGATCAGCACCAGCGAGATCAAGGTTTCGGTGGTGATCGACGCCGATGAGGTCGAGCTGGCCGTGCGCCTGCTGCACACCGCCTACGGTCTGGACGGCTAAAGCGCTCTGACGTTTCGGCGTTGTTAAAAACCCCTCGGCAGGCACAAGTTCGCTTGCCGAGGGGTTTTTGCGTTCGGGCGCCCTCTCGCCGCGATGTGGAACTTGGCCCGCCTTCGGGCATAATGCTTTCATATCGGCTTGAAAGGTGCTCCAGATGGTGAAGCTGCAATCCTCCAACCCCCGGTCTCTGCGCGTGGCCGCCATGGCGCTGGGCGCGCTGGTGTCTGTCACGGGAGGGAGCCTGATCGCTCAGGCCACGCAGGCCACCACCAGCCAGCCCGTCGTCCAGAAGACTGACGAGAAAGACCACAAGGCGCCCAAGCCCGTCACCCGCGACAATCCCAATGCCCAGCAGGTGGCCGAAACTCCGCTGACTGACCTCAATGTGAAAAAGGGCGAGATCCCGCCGGTGCTGATCCGCGCCCAGCAGGATCCCTACAGCATGGCCGGGCTGAAAAGCTGCCCGGCGATCACCGGGGCGGTCTCGCAGCTGAACGCGGTGCTGGGCGACGATGTGGACATCGCCAAGGCGAAGAAGCGCAATGTGGGCGCGGGCCATGTCGCGCAGACGGTGGTGGGCTCGTTCATCCCCTTCCGCGGGATCATCCGCGAGGTTTCGGGCGCCAGCTCGGAAGAGCGCAAGCTGCAGGCCGCCATCGCTGCGGGCATGGCGCGGCGCGGGTTCCTGAAAGGCGTGGGGATGACCAAGGGGTGCCGCTATCCGGGGCGTCCGGCTTAAGGGTTTGAGTTGGGGGTTTTGCCTCCGGCGGGCAAAGGGCCATCGCCCTTTGCAATCCCTTTAGTTGTCGGCCTTGGCGTTATGGGTTCGACGTTGGAGGTAGGGCGCAGCGTGGCAGTTATTGCGGGCTGCTGTGCAGCGGGGGGACTGACTGCTAAGTTGGGGTTAGCTGCCGTTGGTCGGCTTTGACCCTCTCAACAGCCCTAGCAAGCCTGCAACCGTCGCCACGACCAGAATGCTGACGCAGAAAATCCCTCTTGCACCAGCATTTATCGGGGCGGCCAGAAAGCTTTCGATGACCTCAGCGGGAAAGGTGAAAGCCACAACAGCCCACCAGCCTAATCCGCCGTCATATTGCCAGTTGAGAAAATGAGAAATGCTCAGCGCAGCAGCCGCAGCCCAAAAATACGCAAGGGTGTAAAAGGCGGTTCGCCTTATCCAAGTTCGCCTGAACGCCATATCGCACTGAACCACGATCCACGAAGGTCCGCAATGTCGTCGTGTCCTGACAGGCGGTTTTGCGATTTCAAACTCCGGATAGCCGCATCTTCCTGCGCCGCAGGCAGATAGGCCGCGCAGGCAATTTCAACGCCCGGCAATGCCGCCAATCCGGCGCGACGCCGAACCCGTGGCACAGCGCAGACACGAAAGGGAGCGCGAGGGCGATGGCCCTCGCATTTTCTCTTCCGTCCTGAAAAACCAGAAACCCGCCCCCGGTGGTCCGTCCGGGGGCGGGTTCTTGTGCGACCCTTCAGGGCTTCGTGGATCAGTCAGCCAGCTCGGGATCGCTCGGCACATCGGCAGGCACTGCCATCCCCAAAGCCTTGGCCACGCCCGTGCCATAGGCCGGATCGCAGCGCAGGCAGTTGGCGATATGGCGCGCCTTGATGAAGTCCGGCGCGTCGCCCATGCCGCGCGCGGTGTTCTCGAAAAGCACCTGCTGCTGCGCGGGCGTCATCAGCTGGAACAGGGCGCGCGGCTGGCTGAAGTAATCGGCGTCATCCTCGCGGAAGTTCCAGAAGTCCGCCGCGCCGTCGATCTTCATCGGCGGCTCGCGATAGTCGCTCTGCGATTCCCATTGGTGGAAGCTGTTGGGCTGATAATGGATGGTGCTGCCATAATTGCCATCGACGCGCATATAACCGTCGCGGTGGTTGGAATGCACCGGGCAGCGCGCCGCGTTCACCGGGATCTGGTGATAGTTCACGCCCAGACGATAGCGCTGCGCATCCGAATAGGCGAAGAGCCGCGCCTGCAGCATCTTGTCGGGCGAAACGCTGATGCCGGGCACCAGATTGCTGGGCGCGAAGGCGCTCTGCTCCACATCGGCGAAGAAGTTGGCGGCGTTGCGGTTCAGTTCGAACTCGCCCACCTCGATCAGCGGATACTGCGCCTTGGGCCAGATCTTGGTGAGGTCGAAGGGGTGGAAGCCGCAGGTGGCCGCCTCTTCCTCGGGCATGATCTGCACGAACATCGTCCACTTGGGGAAGTCGCCGTTTTCGATGGCATCGTACAGATCGCGCTGATGGCTCTCGCGGTCGCCCGCCACCACATCGGCGGCCTCGGCGTCGGTCAGGTTCTTGATGCCCTGCTGGGTCTTGAAGTGGAATTTGACCCAGAAACGCTCGTTCTGCGCATTGATGAAGCTGTAGGTGTGGCTGCCGAAGCCATGCATGTGACGATAGCTGGCCGGGATGCCGCGATCGGACATCACGATGGTCACCTGATGGAAGGCTTCGGGCAGCAGGCTCCAGAAGTCCCAGTTGTTGGTGGCGCTGCGCATGTTGGTGCGCGGATCGCGCTTCACCGCCTTGTTGAGGTCAGGGAACTTGCGCGGGTCGCGCAGGAAGAACACGGGGGTGTTGTTGCCCACCATGTCCCAGTTGCCTTCCTCGGTGTAGAACTTCAGTGCGAAGCCGCGAATATCGCGCTCGGCGTCCGCCGCGCCGCGCTCGCCCGCAACGGTGGTGAAGCGCGCGAACATCTCGGTCTGCTTGCCCACTTCGCCCAGGAATTTGGCGCGGGTGTACTTTGAGACATCATGCGTGACGGTGAAGGTGCCGAAAGCGCCCGAACCCTTGGCGTGCATGCGGCGCTCGGGGATCACTTCGCGGTTCAGGTTCGCCAGCTTCTCCAGCAGCCACACATCTTGCATCAGCAGGGGGCCGCGCGGGCCGGCGGTCATGGAGTTCATATTGTCCACCACCGGCGCGCCGAAAGCGGTGGTCAGCGGGGTGGAGCCATGGGCAACCGGGCATTTTCCGGTGGGGGTGTCGGAATCGGACATGGGTGGGCCTCCTCAAAACCTTCGGATCAGATGCAGCCTTGCTAGCGCGCCATGTGCGTGCCGCAAAAACGGTTAAGCCTGTCACACTGATCGAGGCTTTGGATAATACGGGTTTATGACCATATTGTCGCGCTATACCGGGGTATATCCGGGGCGGATTGCCGTTTTGCCATGCGCGCTCTATAGGGCCGCGTTGTAGACCCCCTAAAATATGAGAAACTGGTGACGGACAAGACCAAGGCGCTGATGGCACGGGGCGCCGCATTCCTGGGCAGCGAGCATGCCATTCTGTGCGGTGCGATGAGCTGGGTTTCGGAGCGCAACCTCGTTGCGGCCATCAGCAATGCTGGCGGCTTCGGCGTGATCGCCTGCGGCGCCATGACGCCCGAGCTGCTCGATGCGGAGATCGCCGCCACCGCTGCGCTGACGGGCAAGCCCTTCGGTGTGAACCTCATCACCATGCACCCCAAGCTCTTCGAGCTGATCGAGGTCTGCGCCAAGCACAAGGTCACCCACGTCGTGCTGGCCGGTGGCCTGCCGCCCAAGGGCAGCCTTGAGGCGATCAAGGAGATCGGCGCCAAGGTGATCTGCTTTGCCCCGACGCTGGCGCTGGGCAAGAAGCTGCTGCGCAGCGGCGCGGATGCCCTGGTGATCGAGGGCCATGAGGCTGGCGGCCATATTGGCCCCGTCTCGACCAGCGTTCTCGCTCAGGAAATCCTGCCCGAACTGGCCGCCGACAACATCGTCTTCGTGGCGGGCGGCATCGGTCGCGGCGAGGCGATTGCCTCCTATCTGGAAATGGGCGCCTCTGGCGTGCAGCTGGGCACGCGCTTTGCCGCGGCCACCGAGAGCATCGCTCACCCCGATTTCAAGAAGGCCTTCTTCCGTGGCCATGCGCGTGATGCCATGCCCAGCGTGCAGGTGGACGCCCGCCTGCCTGTGATCCCCGTGCGCGCCTTGAAGAACAAGGGCACCGAGGAGTTCACCGCCAAGCAGCGCGAAGTCGCCGCCAAGCTGGACGCCGGTGAGGTCGACATGCACGAGGCCCAGCTGCTGATCGAGCGCTTCTGGGCCGGTGCCCTGCGTCGCGCCGTGATCGACGGCGACGTTGAGAGCGGGTCGCTGATGGCGGGCCAGTCGGTGGGCATGGTCACCAAGGAAGAGCCTGTTCTGGATATCATCACCCAGCTGCTGGGTGAGTGTGAGGCGGCTCTCAAGGGGCGGTAAGAAGGAAGGATAAGTGCGAGGGCCATCGCCCTCGCGCTCCCTTTCATGTCTACGTCGCGCGTTGGGTTCGGCCTTGGGCCCAGTTTGCAGCGCCGCAGGCTTTGAAACGATAGAAGGCGCCGGGGCTTCCTGCCTGCGGCGCCTTTTCGTTGCGCAGGTGGAGAGCCGAGGCGCCACGCTTCGGAACAGCTGCCCGTGCGTCGGAAGACGTCATGGGAGCGCGAGGGGGTAACCCCCTCGCATCTTTCCTTTTCTCCCTGCAAAATCCTGAATAGCCGAACCCTCCGCAATATGCTTCATTCCGCCCCGCACAGAGGGGGTGCATGAGCAGGAGATCCAAATCATGTGCGATGATTTCACCGTTCTGGAGGAAGAGGCGGCCCTCAAAGCCATGGGCGTCTCGCGCCGCGATTTCGCGGGATTGGCAGCAGGCGCGGGTCTGGCCACAATCGCGGCGAGCCCGGCCTATGCGGCGGCGGGCGTGGTCGAGCAGGCGGTCAGCATCCCCACGGGCGATGGGCAATGCGATGGCTTCTTCTATCACCCGGCCACGGGCACGCATCCCGGCATCATCGTCTGGCCGGATATTGCGGGCCTGCGCGATGCCTATAAGCTGTGGGCCAAGCGACTGGCGGGTGAGGGCTACAGCGTGCTGGTGGTCAATCACTACTACCGCACGGCGAAAGCCTCGCTGCTGGCGACCATGGCCGAGTGGCGCACCCCGGCTGGCGCGGAGAAGCTGAAGCCCGCCATCGCGGCGCTGAACCCGGAGCGCATCACCAGGGATGCGGCGGCTTTCGTGGCCTTTCTCGACAAGCAGCCCTCGGTCAGCAAGGCGCGCGGGCTGGGCGCGGCGGGGCACTGCATGACGGGCAGCTATACGGTGCGCGCGGCGGCGGTGGCGCCCGATCGCGTGAAGGCCTGCGCCTCGCTGCATGGCGGCGGTCTGGTGGATGACAAGCCCGATGGCGTCATCGCGCTGATCCCCAAGACGAAAGCCAGCTTCCTCTTCGCCATCGCCCAGAATGACGACGCGCGCGCGCCCGGCGACAAGGATGCGCTGAAGAAGGCCTGCGCCGCCGCCGGTCGCCCGGCGGAGGTGGAAGTCTATCACGCCGACCACGGCTGGACCACGCTGGACGCCCCCAGCTACAACAAGGAAGAGGCCGAGCGCGCCTGGGCCCGGATGACCGCGCTTTTCGCCAAGCTGTAAGCACGCCTGAACCGATGCGCCCCTGTCCAACCCTTGCGGCTGGGCGGGGGCGTTTCCATATTGGCCCCTGCTTCCCAAGGAGTTCCCCCGCCATGTCCGATCTCCCCGCCGATCCCCAGACGCTGACCGACGCGCAATGGCGTGAGCGGCTGACCCCCATGCAGTATCACGTGCTGCGCGAGGCGGGCACGGAACGCGCCTTCACCGGCGAGTATGACCACCTCTTTGCAGAGGGCGAGTATGTCTGCGCCGGTTGCGGCGCGCCGCTCTTCACCTCGGAGGACAAGTTCAACTCCGGCTGCGGCTGGCCCGCCTATTCAGCCCCTCAGGCCGAGGAAGCCATCACCGAATATCGCGATGTCAGCCATGGCATGGTTCGCACCGAAGTGCGCTGCGCCCGCTGTGACGGCCATCTGGGCCATGTCTTCCCCGATGGCCCCGGGCCGACGGGCCTGCGCTACTGCATCAACAGCGCCGCGCTGGATTTCGAGCCTGAAGCGATGGGGTAAGCCCCTGTTCAGGCGCTTTTCGGCAGATTTAGCGGGGGCAGGGGTTAACCTTGCCCTCGCGATCCACTAGGAGGGCGCGAAAGCTGCGGACTCGCGCCTTGCCTGTCCGCCGATGGGATGCAATTTCACGCAATGGCAAGACGCGATATTCGCCGCCAGGCAAATCAGGGATCGGGTGGCGAGCCCCCTCGCGGAGGCTCCCCGAAACCTCGGCGTTCCAAACAGGGTATCGGGGCCAAACGGAGTATCTGGGTGAAAATCTTGGTGTGGCTGGCCGCTCTGGGCGTGCTGGCATGTTCCCTGGTCTTCGGCATCGTCTATTTCGAAGCCCAGAGCCTGCCCAGCATGGAATCGCTGAAATCCAGCCAGAACGGCCAGACGATCCTTGTCCGCGCGCGTGACGGATCGCAGCTGGTGGTGATCGGCCCCTCCTACGGCCAGTGGCTGGACTATGACCGCATCCCCTCGGTGATGAAGGACGCCATCGTCTCCACCGAGGACCGCCGCTTCCGCGACCATATCGGCATCGATCCCATCGGCATGATGCGCTCGGCCGCGGTGAACGTGAAGAGCGGCCACCGCCGTCAGGGCGCCTCGACGCTGACGCAGCAGCTGGCGCGCAACATCTTCCTCAACAATGACCGCACCTTCAGCCGGAAGATCAAGGAGATCTTCATCGCCATGGCGCTGGAGTGGAAGTTCTCCAAGGACCAGATCCTCGAGCTTTACCTCAACAAGGTCTATTTTGGCGGCGGCGCT
Source organism: Novosphingobium rosa NBRC 15208 (assembly GCF_001598555.1). Classification (GTDB taxonomy): domain Bacteria; phylum Pseudomonadota; class Alphaproteobacteria; order Sphingomonadales; family Sphingomonadaceae; genus Novosphingobium; species Novosphingobium rosa. The sequence continues at coordinate 12,348 of NZ_BCZE01000061.1, read as the reverse complement.
TACGGCGTGGACGCAGCCAGCCGCAAGTTCTTCAACCACCCCGGCACCCAGCTGAGCCTGCCCGAGGCCGCGATCATCGCAGGCCTCGTGAAGGCCCCCAGCCATTACTCGCCCACCGCCGACGCTCAGGCCGCTGTCGACCGCGCCAGCGTGGTGCTGGATGTGATGGAGGATGCCGGCGCCATCACATCCACCGAGCATGCCGCCGTGCATCTCGACAAGGTGAAGATGGCCGCCGAGCCCGCGCAGAACTCGGTGCGCTACTTCACCGACTGGGCGCTCCCCCAGCTCGACACGCTGATCGGCACCGACAACACCGAGCCGGTGGAAGTCTGGACCACGCTCGATCCCAAGATGCAGTCCGCCGCCACCGCCGCCGTCGCTGCCAACGCTCCCAAGGGCGCGCAGGGCGCGCTGGTGTCGCTCGACCGCGATGGCAGCGTGCTGGCCATGGTGGGCGGCACGGATTACGTCACCAGCAATTACAACCGCGCCACGCAGGCCATGCGTCAGCCCGGTTCGGCGTGGAAGCTGTTCGTGTACCTCGCCGCGCTGGAATCCGGCGTGAAGCCCGACGATCCGATCAACGACGAACCCGTCACCATCGACGGCTGGACGCCACATAATGACGCCGGTCGCTACGCCGGCCAGATCGATATCCGCACCGCCTTCGCCTATTCCAAGAATACCGTCGCCGCCCAGCTGGGCCAGAAGGTGGGCTTCGATCAGGTGGCGGCCATGGCGCGGCGCTTCGGCATCTCCACCGCCATTGCCACCAACCCCTCGATGGTGCTGGGCACCAATGAGGTGCGCCTGATCGAGATGGCCCGCGCCTTCTCCGAAGTGCAGGCCCATGGCTCCTCGGTGACGCCCTATGGCATCGTCAAGGTCGTGACCGCCAGCGGCAAGGTGCTCTACCAGCATCCCCAGCCGCAGGGCCAGACGCTGGTGGCGCCCTACGTGGCGGCGGGGATGACCGACCTGATGCAGACCGCCGTCAACATCGGCACCGGCCGCGCCGCCCAGATCGGGCGCCCCGTGGCGGGCAAGACCGGCACCACCACCAGCAACAAGGATGGCTGGTTCATGGGCTTCTCCAGCGGCATCACCACCGGCGTGTGGATGGGCCGCGACGATGCGCACCCCGTCCCCGGCCTGCAGGGCGGTACCGCCCCGGCGCGGGCCTGGGCGCAGTATATGCGCACCGCCGTCGCCGGGCGCCCCGCCGAGCCCTTCGACACCGAGCTGAAACTCCCCGAATGGCAGCTGGAGCCCGACGATCAGGCCGGTATGGGCGACCCCAACGCCTATTTCTCGCCTGACGATCAGGGTAACCTCGTCGGCCCCGACGGCCAGCCTCTGCCACCGCAGCAGCAGGCGCAGCCGGGCGCCGGGGATGCGGACCAGCAGCAGCCCGTGCCCGAGACGCCTCAGGCCCAGCAGCCGCAGCCGGTGCCGGTGCCTCAGCAAAAGAAGAAGCCGGTGGCGCAGCCCGGTTTCGGGATTTACTAAAGGGGTTGAAGGGGAAAGTGCGAGGGCCATCGCCCTCGCGCTCCCTTTAATGTCTACGGTGCGCTTCGGGTTCGGCCAAAGAGCTAGGTCGCGGCGCCGCAGGCTTTAAAATTCCAAGCTATCGTAAGGCGCCGGGGCTTCCTGCCTGCGGCGCCTTTCCTTTGCGCAGATGGAGAGCCGGGGCAACACGCTTCGGAACCACTGCCGTATCGTTGGGAGACGGAATGGGAGCGCGAGGGGGTAACCCCCTCGCATCTTCTCTTTCTTCAAACCCCTTGAACCAACAAAAAGCCCCCGCCAACCGGCGAGGGCTCCTTTGCAATCCTGAAGAACCGATCAGCGCAGGCGGATCGGCACATATTGCGCGGGCTGGCCGCGGTGGATCACCTGCAGCAGCAGCGCCGGGCGGTTGGAGGCCTGGGCCGCGCGGATGGCGGCTTCCAGCTCGGCCACGGTGTTGACGGGCTGATAGCCTGCCGAGATCACCACGTCCCCGCGCGACAGGCCCTTGGAGCCCGCGTCCGAATTGGGGTCGACGAAGCCGATGACCACGCCCTTGGTGCTTTCCGCAACGCCCACGGCGCGGGCGATGGGCGGCGTCAGCGGCTGCACGGAGAGGCCGATGGCCTTTTCCGTCAGGCCGCTGCTGGCCGGGGCCTTGGGGTTGGCGCCCTTCTTGAAGGGGTTGTCGCCGCCGGCATTGTCGGGATCGAAGGTCTGCTGGGCCAGCTCTTCCTCGCTCGGGCGGGTGGCGACGGTGACCTGCAGGGTCATCGGCTTGCCGTTGCGGATGATGTCGATGGGGATGCGCGTGCCGGGCGCGGTGTTGGCCACGAGGTAGGACAGCGACTGGCGCGGGCTGACTTCCTGACCGTTGACGCGCAGCACGACGTCACCCGCCAGCATGCCGCCCACCGCGGCGGCCTTGCCGGGCTCGACGCCCTGAATGAACTCGCCCTTGTTGTGGGGCACGCCCAGCGAATCCGCCAGATCGTCGTTCAGCGGCTGGATGCGCACGCCAAGGTAGCCGCGCGCGATGGTCTTGCCGTGGATCAGCTTGTCGACGATGGGCGAGGCGATGTCGGAGGGGATGGCGAGGCCGATGCCCACGCTGCCGCCGGTGGGCGAGAGTATGGCGCGGTTGATGCCGATCACCTGGCCCTTCATGTCGAACATCGGGCCGCCCGAGTTGCCCTGGTTGATGGCGGCGTCGGTCTGGATGTAGCGGTCATAGGCGCCGCCCGAACCGGTGTTGCGCAGCACGGCGGAGACGATGCCGGCGGTGACGGTGCCGCCCAGGCCGAAGGGATTGCCGATGGCGATCACCCAGTCACCCACGCGGGCCGCGCCGCTGTCGCCGAACTTGACGAAGGGCAGGGGCTTGGGGGTGGTGATCTTCAGCACGGCCAGGTCCGACTGGGCGTCCTTGCCGATCAGCTTGGCGGGATATTCATTGCCGTCCGACAGGGTGACGCTGATCGATTCGACCTCGCCCTGACCTTCGGCGGTGATGACATGGTTGTTGGTGACGACATAGCCGTCCGCCGACACGATGAAGCCCGAGCCGAGCGACTGGGCCTCACGGGTCTGGCCGCCGCTGCCGCCGCCATCGCTCTGGCCGCCGAACATGCCTTCAAAAGGCGTGCCGGCCAGCGGATTTTCATTCTGCACCTTCACCTTCTGGCGGGTGGAGATGTTGACCACGGCGGGCTGCAGCTGGGCGGTGAGGTCGGCGAAGCTGGCGGGCGCACCGGCGCGGGGCACCACGGCGGACATCTTCTGCGCATCGTTCTGCGCCACCTGCGCTCCGGCGGGGAAGCCGGAAACGAGCGAAAATGTGGCGCCACCCAGCAACAGGGCACTGGTCAATCCATAAACATATCGCACGTGGCTCGGTCCTCTTTCTGATGTCGGCGCATGCTGCCCCGGTCGGGGCGCAAGGCGCAAGAGCAATTCATATGGCTAAACGGGCGGATGAACGTGAGGTTTCGCCTGATATTGGCGCTTTTTGCCCTGAACGCAGTTTGAATGGTTCATGTTCGGGGGCGTTCCAGCGCCTTAAGCGTAACCTGTTTGAGTAAATGACTTATTTGGCTTTGCCGCCTCCCCGGAACTGACGCAGATAGTCATTGTCGGGGGTCAGCACGATGGTGGTGCCCGATTTGACCTGCGGATTGGCCATGGTCGCTTCATAGCTCTTCATGGCGCGGTAGAAGTCATAGAAGGCCGGATCCTTGCCGAAGGAGGCGGCATAGGTCTGCGCCGCGCGGGCCTCGGCATCGGCCTCGATGATCTGGGCCTGCTTCTGGCCGTCGGCGCGGATGGCGGTGGCTTCCTGCTCGCGGGCGGCTTCCATATTGGCGAAGGCGCGCTCCAGCGCGGTGCCCTCGGGCAGATCGGCGCGCTTGATGCGCACATCGATCACCTGCACGCCATATTGCCGCGCCTCGCGGTCGAACTGCTGGCGGATCTGGGCCAGCACCGCGCCGCGCTCGGCGGTGAGCAGGGTCTGGAAGGTGTGCGAGGCCAGCCCCCGGCGCAGGCGGGAGTTGAGGATCGGCTGCAGCTGTTCCTTCAGCCGGTCCATCGTGCCCGCGGTGCTGACCATCAGCACCGGATCGATTACGCGATAGAGCGCGAAGGCATCGACCTCCAGCCGCTGCTGATCGGAAGAGATCACCAGCTGGCGGTCCATCTCGATCGGCTGGATGCGCTTGTCGACGCGCACCAGCGTTTCCACGAAGGGAATGCGCGCATAGAGCCCGGCGCCGGTCTGGCCGAAATCCTGATTGGGCTTGAACTTGTTGATGACCGAGACCGGCGCGCCATTGCGCAGCACCACGGCCTGCTCTGTCTCATCCACCTCGATCACGCTGAGCAGCGCCGCCACGGCAGCCGCCGCCACCACGCTGAGCGCCAGCTTGTGATCCTGCCAGAAGGTGCCGGTCATTGGTTGCCTCCCATCTGGGGCGGCAGCGGTCCAGCGGCCTCGGGCGGCTGTTCGGCGCGGCGGCGCAGTTCGGGCAGCGGCAGATAGGTGGTGGGGCCGTTGGGCAGGATCACCTTGTCATTTTGCGAAAGCACGCGGTCCATCGTCTCGTAATACATGCGGCGGCGGGTGACTTCGGGCGCGGCCTTGTACTGGGTGTAGACGCGGTCGAAGGCGGCGGCCTCGCCCTCGGCGCGGGCGATGGTCTGCTGGGCATAGCCGCGCGCCTGCTGGATGTAGCGGCTGCGGTCCTGCTGGGCGGCCTGCACCTTCTGGAAAGCCTCGTTCACCTTGCCGGGCGGATCGGCCTTTTTGAGGTCCACGCCCTGAATCAGCACGCCCGCGTGATAGGCATCCAGCAGCGCCTGCATGCGCTGCTGCACATGGGCGCCCACCTCCGCGCTGGCGCTGCCGCCCATCACATCGCCCAGCTTCACTTCGGCGATGGTGGCACGCATGGCGGCCTCGGCCACTTCCGTGACGGTGCCTTCGGGGTCTTTGAGCTGGAAGCTGTAGAGCTTGAGGTCACGGATGCTCCAGCGCACCACATAGGAGATGTTGACCAGGCTCTGGTCGCTGGTGAGCATCAGGTTCTCCGCCTCGCCATTGGGGACGGAAAGCTGCTTGATGGTGGTGACATCCTTCACCGCCACATCCTGAAAGGGCCATGGCAGGGTGAGGTTGAAACCGGGCTGCAGGGTTCTGGTGTATTGCCCGAAGGTGGTGACGACGCCCTGCTCATGCAGCCCGAGCTGATGCGCGGAGGACAGCAGCCCGCCCAGCACCAGCGCGCTGCCGATGATGATGGGCCACCAGCTCTTGCCATTGTGGCGCGGCGGCAGGTGGAGCAGCTGGCGCAAATCGGGCGGGGTGGGGATCTTCGGGCCACCACCGCCGTTGCCGCCGGGCTTGTCTCCGCCCTCCTTCCTGGGGCCGCCGTTGCGGGTCTGGCGGAAAATCTCCTCGATCCCCGGCGTGCGGCGCGGCGGCGGAGGAGCCTCGGGCGCCCATGGGTTGCGGGGCGGCTGGGTGCCGTCACCCGAAGCGGGGGGCTGGTCGGGGGCGCCATCAGCGTCGGCGCCGCCGGGTGGCGGCGGGGTTTCCTCCGCGCCATCCTCCTTGCGGTTGGCCAGAAGGTGCGGGGCCATTGCATGCCCCGGCCTGAGACGGTCGATCCATTCACCCAAAAGCTTCATGAACACATCTATAGGACGCCTTTCGCGCAAGAACAGGGGACAAGCGCCGGTATTGCCGAAATTCATCCTGTGCCATGGCGGAAAGCCTGCTAGGGGCGCAGGATAAGCCTTATGTTCCGATGCCTGAAAGTTTTCTGCCCATGATCTCGCCCGATATGCTCAAGCAGCATCTGCCCGCAGCCCTGGCGCAGAAGGTGCAATCCGCGCGGGTTGCCGATGGCGTGGCGACGCTGGTGCTGGATGGCGCCGGACTGGACCAGTCCGGGCGCGAGCAGGCCGAAGCGACCATACGCGCTGCCTTGGCGGGCGTGGAAGGCGTGAATGAAGTGCGCGTCGGCATCATGGCCGACCGCCCTGCCGAAGCGCCCAAACCCAAGGGCCCGATCATCATTTCCGTTGGCGCGGGCAAGGGCGGCGTGGGCAAATCGACGCTCTCGGCCAATCTGGCGGTGGCTTTGGCGCGTCAGGGGTTCAAGGTGGGGCTGGTCGATGCCGACATCCACGGCCCCAGCCAGCCGCGCCTGCTGGGCACCGAAGGCATCAAGCCCGAGGCCGCCGACAGCAAGATGTTCCCGATCCCCACGGCCTTCGGCATCCGTGCGCTCTCGATGGGCAATCTGATCGAGCCGGGCAAAGCCATCGCCTGGCGCGGATCGATGGCGGCGGGCGCGCTGGGCCAGATGGTCGATGCGCATTGGGGCGACACGCAGGTGCTCATCATCGATCTGCCGCCGGGCACAGGCGATGTGCAGCTGACCATGGTGCAGAAGCACAAGCCGGCGGGCGCGATCATCGTGTCCACCCCGCAGGATCTGGCTTTGATGGATGCCGCGCGGGCGATCCAGCTGTTCGATACCGTGGGCGTGCCGGTGATCGGTCTGGTCGAGAATATGGCGGGCTACATCTGCCCCCATTGCGGCGAGCATTCCGACCCCTTCGGCCATGGCGGCGCCGAGCAGGCCGCGCATGAGATGGGCCTGCCCTTCCTGGGCCGCGTGCCGCTCGACCTCTCGATCCGTGTGGACAGCGATGCGGGCAGGCCTCCGGCTGCAGGCGATACGTTGCAGGGCAAGGCCTTCGCCGCCATCGCCGCCAAGCTGGCCGCATGGCTCAAGGCGCACGCCTGACCATGGAGCTGTCGCGCCGCCACCTTCTGGTGGGCGCGGCCCTTGGCGGCGGGCTGGTGGTGGCCTGGGGGCTGCGCAAGCGGCCTTACCCGCTGCCTCTGCCGCCGGGCGAGGGCGAGGTGGCCTTCGACGCCTGGATTAGGGTGGCGCGCGATGGTGTGGTCACGCTCAGCGTGCCTCAACTGGAGATGGGGCAGGGGATCAGCACCCAGCTGGCGCAGATCGCCGCGCTGGAGCTGGGCGCGGACTGGCGACAGATGGGCGTGGTCTTCGCGCCGGTCTCGGAGATTTTCGCCAATGAGGCGCTGGCCGCGCGCTGGGCGGAATTGTGGCTGCCGATGGCCCCCGAAAACGGCATTCCGGCGGACAACTGGCTGGCCAGACATTGGGCGCAGGAGCATCGCTTCACCGCCACCGCCGATGGCATGTCTCTGGCCGCCTATGAAGCACCTGTTCGCCATGCTGCTGCCGGGGCGCGGGCGCTGCTGGTAAAAGCCGCCGCCCGGCGCTGGGGCGTGAATGCGCAGGATTGCACCGTGTCTGCCGGATTGGTGCGCCATGGCCAGCAGAGTCTGGCGTTTGGAGCCTTGGCGCAAGAGGCCTCCGGGTTGACCCTGCCCGATCCCCTGCCGCTCGGGCCGCCGCCCGCAGAAAGCCCCGCTCGCCTGCCATCGGGCAGCACGCCGCCTTTCCCAAGGCTGGATGCGCCGGCCAAGCTGGATGGCGGCTGGATGTTCGCGGGCGATGTGCGCCTGCCCGATATGCTCTTTGCCGCGATCCGCCACGCGCCGCTGGGCGAGGCGGCGCATCTGGCGGGGCACGATGCCAAGGCAGCCAAGGGCATCAACGGTTTCCTCAAGCTGGTGGAAGGGCCCGACTGGCTGGCTGCCGTCGCCAGCAACAGCTGGGCGGCCGAGCAGGCGCTGGCCGCCGTGGCGCCGCGCTTTTCCGTCCACCGCCCGATCAGCGCCGAGAAGGTGGATGGCGCTCTGGATAACGCGCTGAAGGCGGCGATCAAGCAGGGTGGCCAGACCATCGCCAAGCAGGGCGATCCCGAGGCGCTGCTGGGCAGCAAGCCGCCCTACAGCCAGCGTTATGACGCCGCCGCTGCCGTGGCCGCGCCGCTGGAAACCGCCAGCGCCGTGGCGCGGCTGCGCAAGGGGCGCTGCGAAATCTGGGTGGCGTCGCAAGCGCCGGAACAGACGCGCCGTGCTGTCGCCAAGGCGCTCGACATCAGCGTGGAGCATGTGGTGCTCTATCCGCTGGCGGCGGGCGGCAGCTTCGACGCGCGGCTGGAATGCCCCCATGCGGTGGAGGCCGCGCTGATCGCGCGCGAGACCGGCAAGCCCGTGCTGCTGACCTATACCCGCTGGCAGGAGGCCCTCACTGCCATCCATCGCCCGCCGCTCGCCGCGCAGATCGAGGCGCGCGTCGATCAGACCGGCACGATCGCGGCATGGCGGCTGCGCGTGGCGATGCCCTCCGCCGCGCGGGAGTTTGGCGCGCGGCTGCTGCAGGGCGTCAGCCGCGCCGAGGCGATGGCGCATCACCAGAATGCCCATGCCGATCCGCTGGCGATGGAAGGCTTTGTGCCGCCTTACAGCTTTGCGCTGGCCATCGAGCAGGCGCCGGTCAGCGTCGGCCTGCCCACCGGGCGGCTGCGCGGCAATGGGCACGCGCTCGGCGCCTTTATCACCGAAAGCTTTGTCGACGAGATCGCCGCTGCTCAGGGCCGCGAGCCGCTCTCCTACCGCATGGCCATGCTTGAGGGCGATCCCCGGCTGGCGGCCTGCCTGCAGCGGGTGTCGGCGCTGGCCAACTGGAATGGCGGGCATGATGCCAGCGGGCAGGGCATCGCCTGCCATCGCATTCGGGGCGGCTGCATCGCCGCCGTGGTGACGGCGCGGCGCGGCGATGAGGGCGTGGCGGTGGACCGCATCGTGGCGGTGGCGGATATTGGCCGCATCGTGAATGTCGATATCGCCCGCCAGCAGATCGAGGGCGGGCTGGTTTATGGCATGGGTCTGGCGCTGGGCTCGGCTCCGGTGTGGAACGGCGGCCTGCCCACGGGCGCGCGGCTGGCGGCGCTCAATCTGCCGTTGCTGGCCAATTGCCCCGAGGTCGTGGTTGACCTGATCGCTTCCACCGCCGATCCCGAGGATCCCGGCGAGCTGGGCGTGGCTGTCGCCGCGCCTGCCATCGCCAATGCGCTGTTTTCGGCGACGGGCTTGCGCCTGCGCCGTTTGCCCCTCGGAAGCGAGGACTAGCAGTGAAGACTAAGGATATGACCGTGAGCCAGACTGCTTTGCCTCCCTCTCATCCCGCTGTGAAGGTGGGCCGCATGGGCGTGTTGCTGGTCAATCTGGGCACGCCTCAGGCCGCGACGCCTGCCGCCGTGCGAACCTATCTGGCGCAGTTCCTCTCCGATCCGCGTGTGGTGGAAATTCCGCGCGCCATCTGGTTGCCGATCCTGCATGGCATCATCCTGCGCACAAGGCCCGCCAAATCCGCCCATGCCTATGCTCAGGTGTGGACCGAGGAAGGCTCGCCTCTGGCGGCGATCACCAGGGCTCAGGCCGTGGCGCTTCAGGCGCGGCTGGGGGAGGGCGTGACGGTGCGCTGGGGCATGCGCTATGGCCAGCCCGCCATCGCCACCGAGATCGAGGCGCTGAAGGCGCAGGGCTGTGATCGCATCCTGATCTGCCCGCTCTATCCGCAATATTCCGGCGCCACGACGGCCAGCGTGATGGATGCGGTGGGGGCGGCTCTGGCCGCGATGCGCTGGCAACCCGCGATCCGCACCCTGCCGCCCTATCACGACGATCCTGCCCATATCGCGGCGCTGACCAGCGATGTGTCGCGGCAACTCGAGGCCCTGCCCTTCGTGCCCGAGGTGCTGCTGCTCTCCTTCCACGGCATGCCCGAGCGCACCCTGCATCTGGGCGACCCCTATCACTGCCAGTGCCGCAAGACCGCGCGTCTGCTGGGCGAGGCTCTGGCCCCGGCCTTCCCCGCCCTGCGCGTCGAAACCGCCTTCCAGAGCCGCTTTGGCCGCGCCAAATGGCTGGAGCCCGCCACCGAAACCGTGCTGGCCGCCGAAGCCGCCAAAGGCACGCGCAAGCTGGCCATCGTGGCGCCGGGTTTCTCCGCCGATTGCGTCGAGACGCTGGAGGAACTGGCGATCCGCGGGCGCGAGGTCTTCGTGGAAGCGGGCGGTCAGGACTTTTCGGTGCTGTCCTGCCTGAATGCGGGCGAGGATGGTATGGCGATGATCGAAGCTTTGGTGCGCCGCGAGCTGTCCGGCTGGGCTTAAGGTTTCGGCGCCACCGTATAGCCTGCATCCGGCGCGACCCAGACCAGATGATCGTCGGGCCGGTTGACAGTTTGTCCCGCAATGGTGGCATGGCGGGTGAAGCCTTTGCCACTGGCCGTACCGTCAGGCGTGCGGGTTGAGCACAGCTCCTTGTCGAGCAGGCCATCCTTGGTCAGGGCATCCTGAATGCGTGGCATGATGGAGGCGGTCTGCTCGGCTGTCAGCGGGTTGCCTGCGTAGCGCAGCGTGGCCTGCTGTACCATTTGCGTCGACAGTGTGCCGCAGACCTGATTGCCCTTTACATGCGCCACGCCGGAAAAGCTGATCGTCACCGGCTTGTCGGGGCGCAGCAGCACTTCGGTGTCATCGGTGAAGGTGCCATCGGGGCGGGCGGTGAAATGGGCCAGCGCGTGGCAGGTTTTCGAGGCTTCGTCAGGCTCGGCGCATTCCAGAAGGCCTTGCGCGGCGAAAGCCAGCGGATCGGCGGAAGGGGTTGCGGCCGGCTGGGCGGCAAGCAGCAAAAGCAGGCTGGCAATCGGCATGGCGTATTCCCCTTACGTCAGCTTCAGACCTTGGCGGTGGGGCCGGTCAAAAATCCCAGGCGATGCCCTTGCGCGTGAAATCGCCATAGCGCGTGGGCGACAGGCCCTCCGGGTCATCCTCCGCCACCGGCGCGGCGGGGGTGGGCGCCGGATCGTTCGACCAATGCGCGGGCTTGGCGAAAGCGGCGGGGCGCTGAGTCGAGCGTTTGCCAAAGGGCTTTGATGTGTCGGCCATAGGCCCCCAGATGCACCCGCAGCGCGGCGATTTCAATATGGCCAAAGATAGGGGAGCGATTGACCCGATTGCATCGGACCAATCGCTCCAGTTTTATGTTACCGCGTTTTCCGAGCCGCCGGGTGGTTCCACCCGGCTTGAAAACGCTATAGGGCGCCCCGATGACAGATCAGGATACAAAGGGCCTTCCCGCCCGCCGCGCCGCGCTGCGCATGATGGACGCCGTGCTGCGCCGGGGTGAAACGCTGGACAATGCCGCTCACGCCGCCTGCCAGGGCATCAACGCGCGCGAGGATCGCGCTCTGGCCCGCGCTTTGGCGGGCGAGGCGCTGCGCTGGCTGGTCGATCTGGACGCGTTGATCGATTCGGCCACGCATCAGATTCTGCCCGAAGATGCCAAGCCCCGCGCCGTGCTGCGCCTGATGCTGGCGGGCTGGCTGCGGCTGCAAACCCCGCCGCATGCGGTTGTGGCGACCGGGTTGGACCTGCTGATGGGCGGCCCGCGCCGCCTGGCGCATGGTGTGTTTTCCACTTTGGTAAAGCGCAGTGTCATCCTGCCCGAAACGCCGAGCCTGCCCGAAGCCGTCGCCGCGCGCTGGGGCGAGCGCGCTCTGCCTGTGGCGCAGGGGCTGGCTGTGCCCCCGCCGCTGGATCTGACTTTGCGCGATCCCGCTGAAACCGCGCTCTGGGCCGAAAAGCTGGGTGGCACCAGCCTGATGCCGGGCCATGTGCGCCTCTCACGCGGGAGTGCGGTCGAGACTCTGGAAGGCTTCAACGAGGGCGCATGGTGGGTGCAGGATCTGGCTGCTGCCATCCCTGCTCGCCTGATCGGGGCTGGAACGGGTCGCGCTCTGGATCTCTGCGCCGCGCCGGGCGGCAAGACGATGCAACTGGCCGCGCTGGGCTGGGAGGTGACGGCGCTGGATCAGTCCGCCCGCCGCCTCGAACTGGTGCGCGAGAACCTTACCCGCACAGGCCTGAACGCCGAGACCATCGCTGCAGATGCCCTGAAATGGGAGCCGGAAGGCCTGTTCGATGCGATCCTGATCGATGCGCCTTGCACCGCCACGGGCACTGCGCGTCGCCATCCCGATGTGCTGCACCGCATCGGCGCGCGCCAGATCGCCGAGATGGCCGAAATCCAGCAGGCCCTGATCGCGCGCGCTGCGGGCTGGCTGAAGCCGGGCGGGCGGCTGGTCTACGCCGTATGCTCGCTGGAGCGTGAGGAAGGTGGGGATCAGGCGGCGCAGGTCGCGGGTCTGGTGGCTGATCCGGTTTCGGCTGCCGAATTGCCTTTGGGCATCGCCCCGACCGCCGAGGGCTGGGTGCGGACCGATCCCGGCATGCTTGCCGAGCAAGGCGGGCTGGACGGGTTCTTTGTTGCCCGTTGGCGGAAGGGGTAAAAGGGAAGATGCGAGGGGGTTACCCCCTCGC
>NZ_BCZE01000060.1 GCF_001598555.1 Novosphingobium rosa NBRC 15208 | reverse complement strand
AGTCAGGTTGAACATCGCCCAACCGGCGGTGGCGCCGATCTCGCCCATCATTGCCTCGACAAAGGCGTCCTTGCGGGCGAGCAGGGCATCGGCCGCCTTGGCCAGCACGGCGCGGCGGGCGTTCGGCCCCATGGCGCCCCAGGCGGGCTGAGCTGCGCCGGCCTTGGCGGCGATGGCGGCGGCATCGGCGGGCGTCATCGCCGTGGCGGTGGAGGCAACCGCCCCCGTCAGCGGATCAAGGCGCGTAAATTCCATCTCGACTCTCCCAGAGTTCATTTAGCTATGATTGATAGCGTAATTTGGGGCCGCGCATAGCCCCTTTTTGTGGGGTGCGTTTCAGCCTTGCGGTGGGCTGGTTTCCGCAGGCCTGTCGCGCTCCATGCGGGGGCGATGGCCGGTCATGCGCAGATAGAAGCGCGAGAAATAGGAGGGGTCGCCAAAGCCCAGCTCCTGCGCCACCTGCTCGACGCTGGCGCTGGTGTAGCGCAGCAGGCGCTGCGCCTCCAAAGCGAGGCGCCGGTTGATGAGATCGAGCGGGCTGCAGTCCAGCCGCGCCCGGCACAACCGGCTCAGCGTGCGCGGCGTGCAGCCGATGCTGGTGGTGTAGAACTCCAGCGGGTGGTGGTCGCGCAGATGGGTTTCGATCAGATGGCGGAACTGGGTGAGGCGGCGGTCATCCCGATTGTGCGCATCGGCCTGCTGCGGTGCGGGGAGGCTGCGCACCAGCGCCTCGGCCAGGGCGTGGATCAGGGCGGGCTGGGTCTGCCAGTCCTGCATCAGCACCAGCATCTCGCCCGCCAGCATGGCGATGCGGGCCATAGCGGGGGCGGGCAGGGCGCCGTGGCCGCCGGTGGTCAGCCAGCGGCGCAGCGGATCCTCGGGGCCATGGGCCCGGGTGAGGAAATCCTGCGAGAGCGTCATGATATGGCCCACCGTATCCGGGCGGAAGCGGAAGCCATGCACGCTGCCCACCGGCACGGTGACGAAACCGGGGGGCGGGAGCGCGAATTGCTCGCCATCCAGCGTCACATCGGCATGGCCTTCCTTGACGATAAGCACCTGAATACCATGGTCATGGCGGTGCGGCTTGATCTCCCAGTCATGCAGGCTGGAGCGGATCGCAATCGTTTCGATATGCACGAAACCGGCGCTGCTCTGCGCTTCCCCATCGCTGTAGAGGCCGTAGGTGGGGATGGGGGGAGGCGTTGGTCGCATGTCCGGAAAGTACCAATACAATGTCTGGCCCATCCCTTCTGCCTGTGGCTGCGCGGTGTCAAGTTTTGGGCAAGCGCTGCCTTTGAGAGGCGGCATGGCAGGAGAGAGGATATGAAGACCCAGGTCGCCATCATTGGCGCGGGGCCCGCCGGTATGTTGCTGGGCCATCTGCTCAAGGCCGAGGGCGTGGATTGCGTCGTGCTGGAGCGCCAGAGCGGCGATTATGTGCTGGGCCGCATCCGCGCGGGCGTGCTGGAAGAGATCACCGTCAGCCTGATGCAGCGGCTGGGGCTGGACCAACGGCTGAAGGCCGAGGGTCTGGTGGAGGATGGCTTCAACCTGGCCGATGGCGAGCGGCTGATCCGCATCGACATTGCCAATCTGACGGGCAAGCATGTGACCGTCTATGGCCAGACCGAGATCACCCGCGACCTGATGGAAGCGGCCCCCGCGCGCGGGCTGGAGGTGATCTATCAGGCGGGCGATGTGGCGCTGCACGATCTGGAAAGCGATGCGCCCTATGTGACCTTCACGCAGGATGGTGCGCAAAAGCGTCTGGACGCGCGCTTTATCGTGGGCTGCGATGGCTATCACGGCCCCAGCCGCAAGGCCATTCCCGCCGGCAAGGCGCAAGAGTTCGAGCGGGTCTATCCCTTCGGCTGGCTGGGCATTCTGGCCGATGTGAAGCCCTGCTATCACGAGCTGATCTATGCCAACCATGAGCGCGGTTTCGCCCTGGCCAGCATGCGCAGCCCGACGCGCAGCCGCTATTACGTCGATGTGCCGCTGACCGAAAAGGTCGAGGACTGGTCCGACGACCGCCTCTGGGACGAACTGGCCACCCGCCTTGGCCCTCAGGCGGCGGCGGGGATGACGCGCGGGCCTTCGATCGAGAAATCAATCGCGCCGCTGCGCTCCTATGTCTTCGGGCTGATGCGCCATGGCAGCCTGCTGCTCTGCGGAGACGCCGCGCATATCGTGCCGCCCACCGGTGCCAAGGGCCTCAATCTGGCCGCCAGCGATGTGCATTACGCCGCGCAGGCCCTGACCGCTTTCTTCAAGCGTCAGGATGGCGAGGGCGTGGCGGGCTATTCCGACAAGGCGCTGGCCCGCGTGTGGAAGGCGGAGCGGTTCAGCTGGTCGCTCACCAAGCTGATGCACCGCTTCCCCGAGGATGGCCCCTTCGAGCGCGCCATGCAGGTGGCCGAGCTGGATTATATCTCCACCAGCAAGGCGGCGCAGACCTCGATTGCGGAAAATTACGTCGGCCTGCCGGTGTAGGCGGGTTGGGGGCCATGCCCGGAGCGTTTTCAAGTCGGGTGACAACACCCGACGACTCGGAAAACGTGACCAACAAAAAGCTGGTGCATTTGATCCGATAGTATCGGGTCAAATGCACCGGGCATGGCCCCCATCACCTCACCATTTGAAATCGAGGCGGCCATAGTAATAGCTGCCATCCTGCCCGAAGGCGGCATAGGAATTATACGGCGCCACCGCTGTCGCCGAGATAAACTGCAAGGCCTGCGCCGCCGAAGACAGCCGGTCGGGCCGCTTGTTGAACACATTGTTGCCGCCCACCGTAAAGCGGATTTGCGGGGTGAAGTCGTAGCTCAGGCTGGCATCGGTGGTGAAGGCTGCGGCCTGATGCTGGTCCAGCGCCGCCGTGGTGCCCAGATAGGTGGTGGAGCTCCAGCGCGTTTCCTTCACCCAGGCGTTGAGCTTGCCCACCTCCCAGCGCAGCGCCAGCGATGTGATGTTCTTGGGGTAATAGCTGGTGAACTGGCCTTGCAACACCCGCAAGGTGCCGGCGCTGGCCGTGCCCAGAACGGCGGGCAGCGGCGAATAGTTCTTCACCGTGGTGACATTCTCATTGCTGGTCAGCGTCCAGTGCAGCGTGCCCGCCTTGCCCAGCTCGTCGCTGTGCTCCAGCCGCAGGTCGAAGCCCTTGGTGAAGGTATGCGCGCCATTAAGATTGAAGGCGATGCTGGTGACATTGTAGATGCCCTGATTGATCAGCAGATTGTAGAGCGCTGAGCCATTCGTCACATTGGCGGTGGCCGAAACGATGCGGTTGCGGATGTCGATCAGATAGCCGTCCAGCGTCAGCGTGGTATGCGCGAAGGGTTTCAGCACAAAGCCCGCGCTGGCGTTGAGGCTGTGCTCGGGCTTCAACGGCTGGATGCCCGTGGCCTTGCCGGTCGCCTGATCGGCGTTGGTGGTGACGGTGTATTGCTGGATATACTGCCCATAGGTGGGGTTGGCCGGATTGCTGTCCACCGAATAGGAGCCCGCCTGCGTGGCATTATGCGACTGCAACAAGGTGGGCGCGGAAAAGCCATTGCCGAAGCTGCCGCGAACAGCAAAGGCCGGGCTGAATTCGTAACGCGTGGAAATCTGGCCCGAGGGCGCGCTGCCGAAATCGGTGAAATATTCATAGCGCCCGGCCAGATCGACGGTCCATTTGTCGGTCAGCTGCTGGTTGAGCTCCACATAGGCCGCGATGTTGTTGCGCCCCCATGCCCCCGCTGAATCGGGCGTGTTGCCCGACATGCCCTGAGCGCCCAGATTGGGATGCACCCCCGCATTGCCCGTGCCCGCCGGCCACACCCATGGCCCCGCGTAATAGGAGAGATACTCGCCCGCCGTCTTGGTGAAGCGGTCATAGCGATGCTCGACCCCCGCCGAGACATTCAGCGCGCGCCCGAACAACCCGTGGTCGAACTTCTTGGACAGGGCCAGCTGGGTCAGCAACTGGCCATCGGTCTGCGCGCCATCGTAGAAATCGCGCTGGCCCCAGTTGGCGGGCCCTGCCGAGACGTTGATGCTGTTCTTGGTGAAGATGCGGGCGTGATCGCTGCCATAGCCGCTGCTCAGATTCCAGTCCCAGCCCGAGAGCGTGCCCTTCAGCCCCGCCACGAACTGGAAGTCGCTTTCCTGATCGTCGAAGCGGGGCAGATAGCCATCGGGGAAGACCAGCGCGCCGCTGGTGTAGGGCGCATTGGCGAAGGGGTCTTGCGGGCTGGGCGTGGTGCTGGCCGCCACCGACTGGTTCGATGCCGTGCGGAAATAGCCCGGCCCCGAGGAATAGCGCCAGGCATAGGTGGCGTTGCTGTAGAAGGTGAGATCGGAATTGAGCGCGATCTCGCTGTTGGCGGCGAAGGAATAGGTGCGCGATGCCGGCAGGCCGATGATCTGGCGATAGCGGCTCTGGCTGGTTTCGCGCGGGTCCAGCGTGCCATTGGCCTGCAGCGGATAGAGCAGGCTGGTGCGGTCATTGATGTTGGCCGCCTTGTAGCCGGGATAGATGTTGGTGCCATCCTGCAGCTGGGCGTTGGCGCTGACGTTGATGAAGCTGCCCGCGTCATCCAGCTTGAAGCCCTGATGGAACTGCACATTCTTGGTGCGGCCATAGAGGTCTGCCTGATCGCCCACGCTCTGGCCATATTGCCCGAGATAGACGCTGAAGCCGCCGCCGGTCTGCGCGGTCTTTTTCAGGATGATGTTGATGACCCCGGCAATGGCGTCCGAGCCATAGAGCGAGGCCGCGCCATCGCCCAGCACCTCGATCCGCTCGATGGCGTTGGAAGGGATCAGATCGAGATCGGTGGGCGAGGCTCCGCCCACCAGCAGCGAGGAGGTATGCCGCCGCACCCCATTGACCAAGATCAGCGTGTCCTTGGCATCCAGCCCGCGCAGCCTTGCCCCGCGCACGCCCGCGCCCTGCTGGCCCTGATAGCCGCCCGCCTGCACCTGATAGGAGGGCAACACCTCGGCCAGCGCATCGCGCAGGTTCTGCTTGCCCGAGCGGGCGAGGTCATCGAGGCTGGCGACGGAAATCGGCACCAGGCTCTTTTCCGCCGCCCGCGCCGCGCCATGGCTGCCGGTGACGACGATGGTCTCGCCATTGCCCTCAACGGCGGCGGCAGGATCGGCGGCGGAGGCCGGAGCCGGGGCATCCTCGGCATGCGCCGCCCCGGCGGCCAGGGCGAAGAGTCCGACGCCGATCAGAAAGGACGATGGTCGCCGGGCATGACGGCCCGCCCGTGTGCCTGCGAAAGGCCGGGCCGTGAACAATGATGATACCATGATGATGCGAAACCCCAGTGCACAAATACCATACCTTGGTGATAGGAATAATAGATTATTGTCACGAGAGTTTTTTTTGCCATGGGGCAAGGATCGCTAGGTCATGGTGGGGAAGGCGAGGGTTCAGGCCGGTTCGCCCGGCGCGAGCGCGTCGGTTGAGAAAAACTCATAAGCCGCGTTTTAGGCCCGGATGGCCTTCAATCCGCTTCCAGAGCGGCCAGCGGACTGTCCGGGAAGAGCGCCTCGATAAAGCCGAAGCGGGTCATGTCCCTGATCCGCTGCGGGTAGAGAATGCCGTCGAGATGATCGAACTCATGCTGGAAGAGGCGGGCGTGGAAACCATGCGCCTCACGCGTCAGCGTGGTGCCATCCTCCAGCGTGCCGCCATAGCGGATATGGGTGAAACGCGGCACCGTGCCGCGCATGCCGGGCACCGAAAGGCAGCCCTCCCAGCCATCCTCGGTCTCTTCGGTCAGGATCTCCAGCCAGGGGTTGATCAGCGTGGTGACGGGCACCGGCTCGGCCTCGGGATAGCGCGGACTGGCCGTGAAGCCGAAGATCATCAGGCGCAGGTCCACCCCGATCTGCGGCGCGGCCAGACCCACGCCATGGGTGGCATGCATCGTGTCGAACATATCCGCGATGATCGCCCGCAGCTGGGGATCCTGCAGATCCTCCACCGGTCTGGCGACGCGCAGCAGGCGCGGATCGCCCATTTTCAGGATCGCGCGGATCATGGCCCTGTCCTTCTTGTTCCCCGCCATCATGCCATGCCTCGCCCGCCGGCGCGAGAGGCCGGTGGGCGCCGCCGCCTATGCAAGGATACCTAAGGCAAAAGGGCTTGAAACTTATCCGAAAATGCGATGATCTCCGGCGCGGGATAGGTCGGCCGCCGGGGTGGCCTGCTTGCCATGCCCCGGAGAGACCGTGATGCGATTCCCCCCTGCGCGCCTTTCGATCCCCACTGCCTTGTTGACTGCCCTGTTGACCTCCGCCGCCGCGCCCGCCTGGGCCGGGGACCAGCCGCTCTATCAGCCCGCGCCCGACTGGGTGATCGCCACGCCTCAGGAGGCCGCCGCGGCCAGCGGGGCGGGCCAGTCCACCTTGCGCCTCTTCGACGAGCAGCAGCGCATCAGCCATGGCGAGGTCTGGACCTATGCCGCCACCGCCGTGCGTGTCGCCACGCCCGAAGGCCTGCAGCGCGCGGGCACGCTGACGCTGAACTGGGCGCCCGAACATGGCGATCTGATCGTCCACAGCGTGACGATCCTGCGCGGCGGCAAGCCGATCGACGTGCTGGCCACCGGCGCGCGCTACACCGTGCTGCGCCGCGAGCAGAAGCTGGAATCGCTCCAGCTGGATGGCACGCTGACCGCCACGCTCTCGCTGGAAGGGCTGCAGGTCGGCGATGTCATCGAAACGCGTTTTTCGGTGACATCGAAGGATGCCGCGCTTCAGGGCCATATCAGCACCGGGGCCAAATTGCTGGCCCAGCCGGTGCAGCTCGGCTTCGGGCGGGTGCGGGTGCTGTGGAGCGATGCCGATAAGGTCCGCTGGAAGACCGATCTCGATGGCGTCACCCCCACCGAAAGCACGCGCCCGGGCTGGCATGAATGGCAGGTCACGCTGCCCGTGGCCCGGCAGCCCGATCTTGCCCCTCAGGCCCCGGCCCGGTTCGAGCGCCAGGCGGTGGCCTATTTCTCCGATTTTGCCGGTTGGGGCGATGTCAGCAAGGTGATGGCCCCGCTCTACCGGGTGGACGCGCCCGCCGCCGCGATCACGAAGGGTGGCGATCTGGATCAGGAGATCGCGCGCATCGCGGCGGCCAGCCCCGATCCGCGCCGCCGCACCGCTCTGGCGCTGCAGCTGGTGCAGGACAAGATCCGCTATTTCGCGGTGACGATGAGCGGCGGCAATTACACGCCCCAGCCGGTCGAGAAGACCTGGGCCCTGCGCTATGGCGATTGCAAGGCCAAGACGCTGCTGTTGCTGGCGGTGCTCCACAGGCTGGGCATCGAGGCCGAGCCCGCCATGGCCAGTCTGAGCCATGGCGACCGCGTGCATGACAGCCTGCCCTCCATGGCGGCGTTCGACCATGTGATGGTGCTGGCCCATGTCGGCGGCAAAGTGCTGTGGCTGGACGGCACCGGGCTGGGCACGCGTGAGGCCGATCTCGACGATGTGCCCGCCTATGGCTGGGTGCTGCCGGTGCGCGCCAATGGCAGCGCCGACTTGTTGCAGGCCCCCTTGCATCCGCCCGCCCGCCCCAATGCCGAGGTGCATTACGATGTCGATTTGCGCGCCGGGGTGGGGCTGATGGCGCCCTTCCGCGTCTCGCTGGCGCTGCGCGGCTCGGCGATCGGGCAGATCAGCGCGGGGCTGGGCAATCTGGATGCCGAGGGCAAGGCCACGGTGCTGCGCGCGGTGCTGGCCAGCGCCTCGGCGGGCGGGCGGCGCATGTTCGTGCAGCCGCAGCTTGTCTATGATCCGCAGACCGGCGAGGGCACCATCACCGCCAATGGCGTGGTCCTCTCCGACTGGACGCGGGCCGACAACCGCTACAGCTTCGATCCCAAGCTGGTGGTGGCCTCGTCCTATCCGGATCGCAGCCGGTCGATCTGGCAGACCATCCCCGTCGCGCTGGGGCATCCGCAGCATGGCGTGACGGTTGAGACGTTCCAGCTGCCGCGCGGCGGGCAGGGCATCTTCATGCCCGGCGAGGGCGATCAGCAGCGCAGCCTGCCGATGGGCGGCAGCAGCCGCGTCCATGCCGAACTGAAGGACGGCGTGTGGCGCCTGACGCTGGAAAATCTGCGCAGCGGGGGCGAAATGCCCGCCGCCGAGATCCCCGCCATGCGCCGCGCCGATGCCGATTTCATCGCCCGCATGCCGCGCCTGCGCACCGATGCGGGCTATCCCGCGCCCTGGCAGAATGTCGAGGCGGCCAAGCGCGACCATCTTTTCGATGCCACCCAGGCCAATCTGGCGGCATGGATCGCCGAAAAGCCCGATGATGCCGAGCGCTATCGCCTGCGCGCCGCCTTCTATGGCGAAATCCTCGAACGGCAGAAGGCCATCGCCGATCTGGACAAGGCGCTGGAGCTGAAGGGCGACAGGCAGCTCTATCTCCAGCGCGCGACGCTCTATGAACTGCTGGGCGACAAGGTGCATTCGGTGGCCGATCTCAAGGCGGCCTATGATCTCGATCCTGCCGATCAGGCCACGCTCAACCGCCTCTCCTATGTGCAGGCCTGGGCCGGGGGCGTTGACGAGGCGCTGGACCGGCTCAACGGCCTGCTGACCAACCCCGGCGAGAAGGAGCCCTTCTACCACGCCCGCAAGGCCGAGGTGCTGGCAAGGCGCGGCGACAAGGCGGGCGCCATGGCGGAGATCGATGCCGCGGTGGCCCGGCGGCCGGGCAATCCCGGGCTGCTGGGGGATCGCTGCTGGGTGAAGGGGTTGCTGAACACCGATCTCGACACGGGGCTGGCCGATTGCAACCGGGCGATCCAGATCGGCGGCACCAGCACCGCGCCAACATTGGGCAGCCGGGGGCTGATTCAGCTGCGGCAGCACCATGGCCGGGAGGCCGTGGCCGATTTCACGCAGGCGCTCGATCTGCGCCCGGGCCATGCCGCCGACTATTTCCTGCGTGCTCTGGCCCAGCGCGAGGCGGGCGACGCCGAGGCGGCCAGGCGCGATCTGGCGGCGGCGCGGCTGCTGTTTCCGGCCATCGATCAGTTCTACGCCAGCTTCGGCCTGCGCTGGTAGGCGCGGGTTGCTGTTGCGCGGGGGAACTTGTGCGCTCACCATCGCCTCCTGACTCAGGCGCTGCGTGAAAAGGTGTGAGACGATGCTGAGCGAAACCCCCGGAACCGGTGATCTGCCTGCGGATGTGATCGCCCTCACCATCGAGGGCGGGCTGGAGAAGGAGGATGTCGATCGGGCGATGGGCCTGCTCGATGCCGCTTTCGCGCGGGGCGGGAAGGTGCATCTCTTTGTGGAGGTGCGCAACTTCACCGGCATGCCCGCCGATGCATGGCTGAGCGATCTGCGCCATGGGCTGCGCTATCTCACGAAACTGCACCAGTTCGGGCGGGTGGCGATCGTCAGCGATCAGAGCTGGGTGCGCGCGGCCTCGCGCATTGAAAGCGCGTTGCTGCCCTTTGTGACCTATCACGTCTATCGCCCCGGGCAGCGCGACCATGCGCTGGCATGGGCGCGGGGCGATGTCAGCGATCCGCAGCCACCGGCTTTGCAGGTGACAGGGGCCGATGGGCAGGGGATCATCACCATCGAACTCAACGGGCGCATCACCCCGCAAGCGGTGGACGCGCTGGCCGACACAATCGTGCGGCTGGGCGGCGAGGGACGGTCGCTGCGCCTGCTGGCCAAGGTCCACCACTATGAGGGTTTCGATCCGGCCCTGTTGCTCAATCCCAAATATGTGGAGCTCAAGCTGTCGCTGCTGCGGCATGTCGCGCGTTATGCGCTGGTGGGCGGGCCGGACTGGATGGCGCGGGTCGCCGCTCTGGCCGATCCGCTGCTGACCATGGACTTGCGGTATTTCCCCGCGGACGAGGAAGCCGCCGCGCGGATCTGGCTGATGGAGATGAACGGCAAGGGCTGATTAAGGTCGGACCTTGTTTCAGATCAGGCCTCGTTTCAGGTCCGGGGCGGCTGATAGCGCCTTTCGCGCAGGGGTTCCTCGCTGGGCTCGACCTCCAGCACCACCTCGCGAAAGCCGCGCGAGCCCATTTCCACGGCCAGCACCCGGGCCTTGAAGCCCACGCCCGAGCCATAGATCGCCTCACGCAGCCAGCTGTCATGCCCGACATAGCCGATCACGCGGCCATGCAGATCGACAGCGGCGATAGCGGCATTGTCATGCGGATTGTCGGCCTCCAGCTCCAGCGAGACAGGCAGGCCGGGGCGCAGGCCCTGAACGGCCGCGGCATGGTCCTGCTCGCCGATCAGGCCGATCATATAGGCGTCGGGATTGCCCACGCTCTGCACCATGCCGAAGCTTTCGGTGTCGCCGGGCAGCAGGGGCTCGTCGCCCAGCAGCATGGTGGGCGGGGGCGCCACAGGCTCGGGCAGATAGGGTTCGGGGGCGGCAGGTTCGGGCGCGGCAGGGTTGGGCGAGGGCTGGGCGATGACCACCGGCTCCGGAGCCATCGGCGCGGGGATGACCGGCTGGGCCTCCACCGGGGTGACGATGACCGGCTCAATGGTGACGGGTTCAACAGCGACCGGCTTGACCGCGACAGGTTCAGGCGCAACCGGAGAAGGCGCGAAAGGCTCCGGCGTGTATTCCTCCGGCGTTTCGGCGCTTTTGCCCCAGCCCGAGAACAGGCGCTTCAGAAAACCAAACATGCTTCGTCCCTTCGCATCGCCGCCCTCGCCCCTGTGCGGAGCGGCGCTGTCACCTGCGGATATGCGCGTAAAGCGGCCTGATGCAAGCCAAACCCTTGCTTGACAGGATGAGTGGCGGTTCCCTGCGGACTCGCGCCGCGCCGTCCCATACGAAAAAGCGTGTCCGGCGTGGGGTCACGCCAGGACACGCAGGCTTTCGCTTGATCGGGGGTCATATGGATGCCTCGCATCCGAAGAAGAGACGCCGGGGCAGGGTGATTGTTCCCTCAAGGCATCGTGCGAAAAGGTGGGAACCGGTTTTCGCGAGAACGATGCGGCCACAAGGACCGGAGCCCTATTGGGCCCCGGAATGGTGCTTTTCGTCCTGTTTCAGCACGCGCCTCAGCGATGCTTCGATCTGGCCGCCGCACCAGCTATCGCCATAGGTCTCGCGGCTCTCGCGGCTGAGTCTGGCAAGGGTGGGCCAGGCCTGCATCCGCCGGGTCAGCGCCGCGATGCCGGGCGCGGTCTGCCGCAGCATCGCGGCCAGATCGGGAAAACGGTCGCCCATCGTGGCCCACAGCGTGGCGGTGACGATATCGGCCACGCCCGGCTGATGGGCGCCCAGCAGGAAACCGTCGGTGAGGGTCAGGCCATGGCGGGCGCCGGTGGCGTCCCAGATGGTCATCCAGCGTTGCAGGCGGGGCAGGAAGGCTCGCCATGAGTCATCGTCCCACATCTGGCTGCCGCCGTCGCGGGTCATGTCATCCAGCACGTCATTGGCGTCGTTGACCACTTTGGCCGTCAGCGCGCGGGCCTGAGGGGTGGCGGGCAACAGATCCAGCGTCTCACCCAGATAGAGCGCGATGGCGGGCATCTGCGCCACAGCAAAGCCATGGGCATGATCGATCAGCACCGGCGGGCCCATGAAGGGGATGGGCTGCTTGCCGGGGGCGACCCCCATGATCTGGCCGATGGCGTCGGCATCCTGCTCGCGCCATGTCTTGCCTGCGAAGGTGAGGATGGCGCGGATGAACTGGCCGCGAAAGGGCACGGGCCAGTAGTAGAGATCGTAGTCAGCCATGGGATGTCCCTTATCATGCTGGTGCTATGCCCGGCGTTTCCACAGGAGCGGTTTCGGGCGCGCGCAGCAGCACCGGGGCGACGCCCAGCGCCACCACGGCGATCAGGGCTCCGGGCGCGGCGGCCCAATGGGTGGCGCCCAGCAGGGCATGGGCGGCATAGGGCGCGGCTCCGCCGAACAGGGCGGTGGCGCTGGTGGCCCCCAGCGCCAGCCCGCTCAGGCGGCTGGTGGTGGAGAATTGCTCGGCGGTGGCGACGGCGCCCACGGCGCTCACCCCGCCGGCCAGCCCGGCCAGCACGCAGGCGCCTGCCGCCGCCGTTACAGGATCGCCGCCCGCCATCAGGGCGAACATGGCGGCGGGCAGCACCACGCTGCCCGCGCAGAGCGCCAGCAGCACCGGCTTGCGGCCGATATGGTCTGACAGCGCGCCGACCAGCGGCGTCACCGCGATCACCACCACGGCGGCCAGCGTGGAGAGGCCCAGCGCGGTGCTTTCCGCGCGCCAGCCCACGCTTTGCAGATAGGCGGGCACATAGGTGATGCCGACGTAATAGGTGATCGAGCCGAGCGTCGAAATGGCGAAACCCCGGGCGATCCCGCCGCGCTCATGGCGCAGGGCGTGGCGCAGGGGGGAGGCATCGCTCTTGTGGCGCTGCGCCTCGAACAGCGGCGGTTCGGGCAGGGAGGATCGCGCCAGCCACACCGCGCCAGCCAGCACGCTGCCGATCAGAAAGGGGATGCGCCAGCCCCATGCGTCAAGGCTGGCCTGATCCATCGCGCCCGCCGTCAAGGCGCAGACCGCCACGGCCAGCAAGCCGCCAACCTCGCTGGCCGCCGCCGCCAGCGAGCCGATCAGGCCCCGGCGATGCTCTGGCGCGCCCTCCAGCAGATAGGTGACGACGCCGGTGTATTCGCCGCCCACGCTGAAGCCCATCAGGCAGCGCAGCCCCAGCAGCAGCCCGCCCGCGATCGGCCCGGCCTGATTGCGGGTGGGCAGGCAGGCCGTCAGCAGCATGGCCAGAGTCATCAGCGCCATGGAGAGCAGCAATGTCTGGCGCCGCCCATGCCGGTCCCCGAAATGGCCGAAGACCATCGCGCCCAGGGGCCGCATCAGATAGGCGATGGCGAAGCCCGCCAGCGTCTCGCCCAGCGCCTGAGCGCCGGGGCCGAAAAAACTGCGCGACAGGATCGTGGCGAAATAGAGATAGAGCGTGAAATCATACCACTCGACGACGGTGGAGAGCGCCGCCACCGCCATCGATCTGCGCGATAGAGCCGGGGGGTGTGCGTTCACGCCAGATCCCGCGCCAGACGCAGGCCCATGAATTGCCAGCGCTGATGGGGGTAGAAGAAGTTGCGGTAAGAGGCGCGCAGATGGCCGCGCGGCGTGGCGCAACTGCCGCCGCGCAGCACGAATTGCCCGCTCATGAACTTGCCGTTGTATTCGCCCACCGCGCCGGGCGCGGCGCGAAAGCCGGGATAGGGGCGATAGGCGCTGCCGGTCCATTCCCAGACATTGCCGAAGAAGGCGGGGCTTTTGTCCGCGATGGGGCGCACGGCTGGGGGCGTGCCGGGGCCGGGCGCATCCAGCTGATGGCCCTTCGTCGGATCATAGGCCCTGGCGCAGGCCTCCCATTCCATTTCGGTGGGCAGGCGCGCCCCGGCCCAGCTGGCGAAGGCATCGGCTTCATAGAGGCTGATATGGCAGACCGGGGCGGCGTGATCGAGTGGCTGGCGCCCGGCCAACGTGAACTGGCTCCAGCCGTCATCATCCTGTCGCCAGTAGAGGGGCGCAGCGATGCCTTCCGTCTTACGCCAGGCCCAGCCATCCGAAAGCCACAGCCGGGCGTCAACGTAGCCGCCGCTTTCGATAAAGCTGAGCCATTCGCCATTGGTCACCGTGCGGTCGGCCAGAGCGTGGGGAGCAAGGAAGGCGGTATGGCCGGGCTCCTCGCAATCGAAGGCGAAGCGGCCCTGGCAGGGCGTATGGCCGATCTCGGCCAGACCCGCGCGTCCGGCGATCCAGCCATGCGGGTGCGGCGTGGCGGTGGCGGACGGCTGGCCGGGCCAGAGGGCCGGTTCCAGCGGGTTGGTGGAGAAAGCGTGGAGGATATCGGTCAGCAGCAGTTCCTGATGCTGCTGCTCATGCTGGCAGCCCAGCCGCACCAGCTCCAGCGCCGAGGGGGACAGGTGAGGCAAGGCGCGCAGCAGCGCCTGATCCACCACCGCGCGATAGGTCAGGATGTCGGCCAGCGAGGGGCGCGACAGCATGCCGCGCGCCGAGCGCAGAAGACGCTGTCCCTCGGCCTCGTAATAGCTGTTGAAGAGGTAGGGCCAGTCGGCGTTATGCAGGCGATAGGCGGACACATGGTCGCGCAGCACGAAGGTCTCGAAGAACCATGTGGTATGCGCCAGATGCCATTTGGCGGGCGAGGCATCCGCCATGGACTGCACCGTGGCATCGGCATCCGACAAAGGCGCAACCAGCGCCTCGGTCAGGGCGCGGACCTGCGTGTAATGCTCGGCAAGCGCGGGATGATCCTGCGTCATGCGCCCTGCAGGAAGGGTGGTGGCCATCGGGTCAATCCCGCGCGCGCAGCAGATGCAGGCTGAACCAGCGCCGCGGATCGGTCCAGACGGCATCGACATCGAAACCCGCGCTGGCCGAGAGCGCGGCGAATTCATTCACGCTGTATTTGTGGGAGTTTTCGATATGCACCGCCTCGCCGGGGGCGAAATGGAACAGGCTGTCGGCCACCGCCACGGTCTGCGCATCCTGACTGACCAGCGAGATTTCAATATGACCGGGGTCTTCCCTGTAGCGCGCGCGGTGACGAAAGCGCGCGGTCTGGAAATTGGCGCCCAGTTCGCGGTTGGCGCGGGCCAGCACATTGAGGCTGAACTGCGCGGTGACGCCTTGCGCATCGTCATAGGCGCGTTCCAGCGTGGGGATGTCCTTCTTCAGATCCACGCCGATCAGCATCATGGCTCCCGCAGACAGCCTCTCGCGCCAGTGGGCGAGGAAATCGCGCGCCTCGGCCCGCTCGAAATTGCCGATGGTCGATCCGGGGAAGAAGCAGAGATCCCGCGCCTGCGATGCGGGCAGATCCAGCTCGCCCAGATAATCGCCGCAAACCGCCGTGACGGGCAGGCCCGGATAGCGCTGTTCGATGGCCTCCGCCGTGGCAGCCAGCGGCACGGGCGAAATATCGAGGCAGACATAGGCCGAAGGCGGCAGGCCCTGCGCATGCATCGCATCGAGCACGAACTCCGCCTTGCCGCCCGATCCCGCGCCCAGTTCGATAAAGCGCACGCCCGCGCCGATGCGCCGCGCCATCTGCGGGGCATGGGCGCGCAGCAGCGCGGTCTCGGTGCGGGTGGGGTAATATTCGGGCAGGCGGCAGATGTCGTCGAACAGCTTCGACCCGGCCTCGTCATAGAGAAAGCGGCAGGGAATCGCCTTTTGCGGGCGGGAAAGACCGTCCAGCAAGGCTTCGAGGAAGGGAGATGGCGGGTCGGGCTGGATCTGGAAAGCGGGTTCGGGGGAAAGGGCTTCGATCAGATCTGGCATGCCTGTCGCCTTCTGCTTGGGGCGCCAGGGCGCCCCGGTGGCTGCGGTGGACCGCTTGCACAATGTTCAACGAGCAGGGCCGGGATTAGGTTCCGTTCAGCTTAACGCAATCAGGCCCGGCTCCACCGAATGGAGAACCGGGCCTGACGCGGGGGGACGGTAAAGACGGTAAAAGGGTTAATGCGCTGCGCTGGTGTCCACCTTGCCGCGCGGACGCGGCGCCAGCCAGATGATCAGCGCCGAGGCGAAGAACAGGAAGGACGAGGCCAGGAAGATATGCGTCGTGGCCACCGCCGTGCTCTGCGTGGCGACCTGCTGCTCGATCATGCCGCGGATCTGGCCGAGCGAGAAGCCCGCCGTATCCAGCGCGTCACGCGTCGGCCCGCTGTTCATCTGCGAGACCAGCTCGTTGCGCGAAATGCGCGTGTCGCTGTCCCAGGCGGTGGTGACGATGGAGGTCGCCACCGCGCCCGACAGCGTGCGCAGGAAGCTCATCACACCGGCAGCGGAGGCGGTTTCCTCGGGGCTGACAGCGCCCAGCGCAATGGTCGTCACCGGCACGAAGAACAGCGGCAGGCCGATGCCCTGCAGCAGCTGCGGCCAGGCGAAGGTCCAGAAATCGCCGCCGCTGTTCCAGTGGGCGCGCATCAGCGTGGTGGCGCCCAGCCAGAAGATGCCCAGGAACACCAGCAGGCGCGGATCCACCCGCGTCACCCAGCGCGCCACCAGTGGCGACATCACCACCGCCGACATGCCCGAGAAGGCCGTGACATAACCGGCATAGGTGGCGGTGTAGCCCTGGCTGGATTGCAGCCATTGCGGAATGATCACCGCCGAGGTGAAATAGGTGCCGAAACAGGCCGCCATGGCCAGCGTCGCCACGGTGAAGCCGCGATGGCGCAGCACCCGCAGATCGACCACCGGATGGGCGTCGGTGAACTCCCAGGCGCAGAAGACCAGGAAGCCGATGGCCGCCAGAATGCCCAGCGTCAGGATGAAGTTGTTGTTGAACCAGTCGCGGTCATGGCCAAGGTCGAGCATGATCTGCAGGCAGGCCACCCAGCCGACCAGCAGCGCCAGACCCACCACATCGATGCGCGGCTGGCTGGTGGGCGTTTCGGCCGCACGCAGATAGCGCATGGAGATGAACAGGCAGACCGCCGCCACGGGCAGGTTGATGAAGAAGATCCAGTGCCATGACCAGTTGTCGGAAATGGTGCCGCCAAGGATCGGGCCCAGGATTGGCGCCGTCACCGTGGTCATCGCCCACATGCCCATCGCCGCGCCGTGCTTCTCCTTGGGGAAGATGCGCAGCAGCAGGGTCTGGGTCAGCGGCATCAGCGGGCCGCCGCAGAAGCCTTGCCCCAGACGGCAGATCACCAGCATGGGCAGCGAGGTGGACAGGCCGCACAGCGCGGAAAACACCGCAAAGCCCGCCATGCCCATGATGAAGGTCTTCACCGCGCCATAGCGCATCGAAAGGAAGCCCGTCAGCGGCACACAGACCGCCTCGGCCACCGAATAGGAGGTGATGATCCACGTGCCCTGGCTGGAGGAAATCGCGAGGCCGCCCGCGATATGCTCCACCGAGACGTTGGCGATGGTGGTGTCGAGCACCACCATGAAGTTGCTCAGCGCCAGCGCGAAGGCCGCGATCAGCAGGGATGAGCCCTGAAGTACCTGATCGGGCGGCAGCGCCGGCTTGCTCGAAGCCGCTTGCGCCATGGTCAGTTCCCGCTGGAGATGTTGATGTCGGCATCCATCGACAGGCCGACGCGCAGCGGATGATCCGCCAGCTCCTTGGGATCGAGCACCACGCGCACGGGCAGGCGCTGCACGATCTTGATCCAGTTGCCGGTGGCGTTCTGCGCCGGGATCAGCGCGAAGGCGCTGCCGGTGCCGCCCGAGAAACCGGCGACCTTGCCATGGAACACCACGCCGCTGCCATACAGGTCCGAGGTCAGCTCGACCGCTTGGCCGGGCTTGACCTTCTGGAGCTGGCTTTCCTTGTAATTGGCATCGACATAGAGCGCGTTCACCGGCACCACGCGCATCAGCGTGTTGCCCGCCGCCACGCGCTGGCCAACCTGCACGCTGCGGCCCGAGACCACGCCATCGACCGGCGCGCGGATCACGGTGCGCTCCAGATCCAGCTTGGCCTGATCGACCTTGGCCTGCGCGGCCAGCACATCGGGGTTGTTCGTCAGCGTCGTGCCGGTGATCAGCGCGTCGGTGGCCGAGAAGTTGCCCTGCGCCACGCCCTTGTCCGATCCGGCCTGCGCCACGGCGGCGCGCGCCTGCTCGAGGCTGGCCCTGGCGGCGGCATAGGCGTTGGTGGCGATGGTCAGCTCGTCGCCCGAAACGGCGCCCTTGGGGGCCAGCGCGCGGCGGCGGTCCAGATCGATCCGGGCCTTTTCATAAGCAGCCTGCGCCGAGGACAGCTGGGCCTGAGCGCTGACGATCATGGCCTGACGGGCCTTGATCTGCGTGGCCAGCGCCTTGCCGGCAAAGGTGGTCTGCCCGTACTGGCGCTTGGCCTTGGCAAGGTCCGCCTCGGCCTGGTTCAGCGCGATCTGGGCGTCACGCGGGTCGATGCGCACCAGCACGTCGCCCTTGTGGACGACCTGCGTGTCCTGCACGTCCACCTCGGCGATCTGGCCGGCCACCATGGGGGTGATGGTGGCGGTGTCGGCGCCGACATAGGCGTTGTCCGTGGTGACATGGCGGCTGCCCACCAGCACATACCAGCCACCGGCCACCACACCGGCCACCACGACAGCGGCGGCGATGCCGGTGAGCAGCGTCTTGCGGCGGTTCTTGCGGGCCGCATCGTCCTGGGACTGCGAGGCGGAGTTGAGATCGGCTTCAGCCATGGGTTGCATCCTTGGGGGCGTTTGCGGTGGGGGCCGCAGAAGGGGTGTTGTTGGCGACGGAGGCACTCAGCCCGCCGCCCAGAGCGCGCACCAGCGCGACATCCAGCGTGAAGGCACGCGCCTGAAGATCGGCATGGGTGCGCCGCGCGGTCAGCACGGCCTCCTGCGCCGAAAGCACATTGAGATAGGTGGAGAGGCCACCCTCGTAACGCATGCGGGCCACGTCATAGGCGGCCTCGGACTGGGTGAGCGCCTGCTGGCTCTGGTCCAGCCGCCGTGTCAGCATCAGCTGGCTGGCGGCGGCATCGGCCACGTCATGGAAGGCGGTGGCGACCGTCTTGTCATAGGTGGCGACCGCCTCGTCGAAGGTCGAGCGGGCCGAGCGGTATTTGCCCTTGATCTCACCGGCATGGAAGATCGGCATGGAGATCGACGGGCCGACGCCGCCCAGCAGGGTGCTGCCCTGCACGAGGTTTTCAAGGCCAATGGCCGGATGCGCCGCCAGCGCCGAGATCGACACGGCAGGGTAGAAACCGGCGCGGGCGACCTTGATCTGCTCGTCATCGGCCTTCACGCGGGCCAGCGCCGCGGCGACATCGGGGCGATGCGCGATCAGATCGGTGGTGACGCCAGCCGGCAGCCCGCGCGCGGCGATCTGCACCGTGGGACGAGCGATGGAGAGGCCGCGATCCGGCCCCTTGCCCAGCAGCGCGGCCAGAGCATTGCGGGTGAGGGCAATGTTCTCGTCGATCTGCAGCAATTGCTCGCGGGCGGCGGGCACGGCGGCCTGCGCCTGCTTCAATTCCGCCTGCGTGTCGAGGCCGTTGGTCACGCGGTCGCTGGTGAGCTGGGCCTGCGTTTCCTTCAGCCGGATCGAGGCATCCTGCACATCGCGCTCGGCATAGAGCCGGGCGAGATCGGCGTAGGAGCTGGCGATGGCGGTCGAAAGCGTCAGGCGGGCCTGCGCCACATCCAGCTCGGCAGCCGTGCTTTCCAGCTTGGCGGCGCGCAGAGCCGCGCGGTTCTTGCCCCACAGGTCAAGGTCGAAGCTGAGCTGGAGCACATCGGCGCCCACCCCGCTCCACCCGTCGGACAGCAACCCGCCGGGGAAGTCCTTGGCGTAGGTTTCCTGGCCGATGATGCGGCCGTCGATCTTGGGCAGCAGGGGCGCGCGCTGCTGCTGCGCATAGCCCTGCGCCTGATGCAGGCGGGCGACGGCGGCGGCCACATCGGGGGCGCCTTGCAGGCCTTCAGCGATCAGCGCGTCGAGCTGGGGGTCGCCATAGGCGTGCCACCAGTCCTGAGCGGGCCATTGTGCATCTGCAGCAGTGGCCGCGCCCAGCGTCTGCTGCGCTGCGAAATCGGAGATGGGGGCGGGCGCCGGCTTGGGAGGCAGCGGCGGCACGCTGACGCAGCCGGCCAAAAGGACCGGCAGCAGGGCGGAGAGGATGGTCGTGGAGCGAAGTGGGGGGTGCTTCATAAGTTTTACCGTACTATGGGGTACGCCGCATATCGACGCTGATAAGGGGCTTGTCAACCCATAATCATACTATATAGTACGGCATAAGGAATGTATGGATACGGGTATGAGCAAAAGAGAAGAGCGCCGGGGAGAGCGGCGCGCCGCCATTCTGGCCACCGCCGGCGAGTGCTTTCTGGAGCATGGCTATGCAGGCACCACCATGTCTGCCGTGGCGGCCCGTCTGGGTGGCTCCAAGGGCACGCTGTGGAGCTATTTTTCCTCAAAAGAAGAACTGTTTGCGGCCTGTGTCGAAGATAAGACCGAGGTGTTTCGCTCGGAATTGGTGCAGGTGCTCAATCCCGGCGTATCCTTGCGGTCGGCGATCGAGAGTTTTTGCCGCCGCTTCATGACCAAGATCCGCGAACCGCAGTCGGTGGCGCTTTATCAGCTGCTGTGCGGCGAGGGCACCAGGGCGCCCGAGGCGAGTCGCATTTTCTACGAACGTGGTCCCGGCGTGGTGCAGGCTCTGCTGGTCGCCTTTCTTGGCGCCCATGAGGCCGCCGGACGCCTGCGCGGCGGCACGCCGCTGGAAATGGCGCAGGTGCTGATTTCGCTCTGCACCGGCATTTCGCATCAGCGCGTGCTGCTGGGGCTCAACTGCCCGCAGGGGGCGATGCAGCCGCCGCCGCCGGAAAAGATCACCGATCTGTTCTTCCGCCTCTATGCCGTGGATGACGCCGAGGTGAAGCGGGTCGCCTGAGCCTGTCTTGCGCAGGTGGACGAAGGCTTGGGAGCGCAAGGGGGCTGCCCCTCGCGCCATGCTTTGCGCCTTTCAGCGTCAGTCGAACCCCACCGGCCAACCTTCACGGCGATAGGCCGAATCCCAGAACATCCACTCGAAGCGCGTCGCCGTGCGGAAGGCCTTGGCCATGCCGTCACGGATCGCGGGCGAGGCTTGCGCTGCCGCCTCGTCCACCAGAGCGCGCACCCGGTCTGTCGCCTCGCCGAAGGAGGGGGCGGCATAGGTGTCGATCCATGCGGCGTAAGGATTGGGCGAGGCGGCTTTCGGCTTGATCGCGCAGCCCACCTCCCAATAGACCCAGAAGCAGGGCAGAATGCCCGCGATCAGCTCTTCATAGCTGCGCGTGGCGGCCAGACTGGCCAGATAGCCGGTGTAGCCAAGGCAGGCGGGCGAGGGTTCCGCCGCCGCCGCCATGGCGGGGGTGACGCCGAATTGCGCGAAGAACCCCTGATGCAGGATTTCTTCCACTTGCACCGCCACCTTCGCGCCGTAGGAAAACTCAAGGCGTCCGGCGGCGGAGGGCGCGCGGGCGGCGGCGATGGCCAGCACGCGGGCGTAGTCGGCCAGATAGAGGCTGTCTTGCAGGATATAGTGGCGGAAGCTGTCCGGATGGAGCGTGCCATCGGCCAGTTCGCTCAGGAAAGGCTGGGCCAGGATGGCGCGGCGCAGCGGGGCCAGCTCTTGCCAGATGGTGTCGCAGAAACTCATGAGCCGTGCCTTTCCCGTGGAAGCCTGCGGGCCGCATGCCCGAGCCTTTGCGCCCTGTCGATGGCGAAAAAAAAGCCCGGTCCTGGGACCGGGCCTTTGAAAGTTTGGGAGAGGATGCCTGAAAGGCGTGATCCTTATTGCGCTGCAGCGTCGATATTGCAAATGCGAAAAGTGAAACAGTCGATGCGCAAAGTGGAATCATCGTTCGGCTTGGCGCAGGCAGCGCAGCTCTGGCGGCGCGGCGGCCAGCGCGCGGTTTGGCCAGAGCGTGGTTTGTGTCGTCGCATCGTTTTTTGCGAAAAACCGGTTCCCACTTTTTCGCGGGATGCTTTAGAGGCGCCCGCCATGACCAAAGCGCCGATTGCCAGAGACCTCGCCCAATTGGGCAAATTCGTTGCCCTCCATCACGGCTGGGCCGCCGCCAAAGCCTTCAAATCCTCCACGCTGATCCCCGCCGATGGGGAGAAGGTGGCCAAAGCCGGGTTCGATCTGCAGCGCGTCTTTCCCGCCACGCCCGATGAGGCGCCGCTGATCAGCGCGGCGCTGGCCGTGCGGCTGGAAGATGCACTTTCCGCAAAGCCCTATGTGGTGGCCGGAACGCTGGCGGTGGAGGGCGTGCCCGTGCTGGGCGACCGCCTCGCCTTCGATCCGGCTGAGGCCTTTGCCGTCGAGACTCCGGCGTTCAACGGCCATGCCTGGTTGATGGTGGGGGACATCATCATCGATATCGCGCTGTTCCGTCTGGCTTATTCGGCGCAAGGGCCTGCCGCGCTTTCGCGCCATGTGGATCTGGCGTTCGGCCCCGGCAAGGCGCTGTTCGTCGACCGCTGGAAGCATGCCGCGCGTCTGGGCCTGAGTTACGAGCCGCATTATGTGCTGAGCGCGGATGAAGTCACCCGGCTGATGGGCGGCGCCTTTCACGCCATCAAGGCGGCTCAGGGCTGAAAAGCGCCCGGGCGAAAAAATTCTGAACCAGCACCGCAACTTTTCCTCCCCTCCCGTCGAACAGCATGATGGGGACTGGCGCGACACCGCAAGCCGGCCCCATCGCTTGATGGGAGCATCGTGATGAAAAATTTCGCTCGTGGTTTCGCCCTGGCTCTGGGTGGTTCGCTGGCGCTGATGGCGGCCATGCCCGCCGCTGCCGCGCTGCAGGTGGGCGAAAAGGCCCCCGATTTCACGCTGAAGGCCGCGCTGGGCGGCAAGGAAATGCCCTTCTCGCTCAAGCAGGCGCTCAAGAAGGGCCCTGTG
The DNA here is from genome assembly GCF_001598555.1 of Novosphingobium rosa NBRC 15208. Taxonomy (GTDB): domain Bacteria; phylum Pseudomonadota; class Alphaproteobacteria; order Sphingomonadales; family Sphingomonadaceae; genus Novosphingobium; species Novosphingobium rosa. The sequence continues at coordinate 28,173 of NZ_BCZE01000060.1, read as the reverse complement.
GTGCTCTATTTCTTCCCGGCGGCCTTCACCCCCGGCTGCACCATCGAGGCCCATTCCTTCGCCGAGGCGACCGACAGCTTCAACAAGCTGCATGCCACGGTGATCGGCGTGACAGCCGGCAACATCGACCGCGTGGCCGAATTCTCCAAGGTGGAATGCCGCGACAAGTTCGCCGTCGCCGCCGACCCTGACGCCAAGATCGCGGCGGTTTACAAGAACCAGATCCAGTTTGGCGGCAAGACCCTGTCGGACCGCACCTCTTACGTGATCGCGCCCGATGGCAAGATCCTGCTCGCCTACACCGACCGCAATCCAGAACAGCACATCACCAAGTCGCTGGAAGCCGTGAAGGCCTGGCGCGCCAAGCATTCGTAAGACTCGCGGTTGGTAAAGAAGGCAGGCCCTTATGCTCGTAGCTCTGTTGTCCGCGTTTCTGGGCGGATTGATCCTCAATCTGATGCCCTGCGTGTTTCCGGTGATTTCGCTCAAGATCATGGGGCTGGTGCGCCATGGTGACGAACACCCCGGGCAGCTGCGGGCCGAAGGGCTTGCCTTTTTCGCCGGCGTGATGGCGGCCATGCTGGCGCTGTCCGGCGCGCTGATCGCGGCGCGCGCGGGCGGCGCGGCGGTGGGCTGGGGCTTCCAGCTCCAGTCGCCGCTGGTGATTGCCGTGCTGGCGCTGGTGATGCTGGGTGCGGGCCTCAATCTGGCGGGCCTGTTCGAGTTCGGTCTGGCGATCCAGAAGATCGGTCAGACCGGCGGCAAGCGTTCCGGCCCGCTGGGCGCGGCGCTGACGGGCGTGCTGGCCATCGTGGTGGCCACGCCCTGTTCCGGGCCGTTCATGGCAGGCGCGCTGGGCTATGCTCTGGTGCAGCCGCCGTTGGCGGCTCTGGGAATTTTCGCCGCGCTGGGGCTGGGCTTTGCCGCGCCTTTCACGCTGATCTCCTTCGTGCCTGCCCTTGCCCGGCGCCTGCCCAAGCCCGGCGCATGGATGGGCACGGTCAAGGCGGTGATGGCCTTCCCGATGTTCGGCGCGGCGGCATGGCTGACCTGGGTGCTGGCCCAGCAGGCAGGCAATGACGGTCTGCTGGTGCTGCTCTCCAGTTTCGTGGCGCTGGGCTTTGCGGCATGGCTCTATGGCGTGGGGCAGAAACGCCGCATGATGGGGCAGGGCTTTGGCGGCTTCTATGGCGCGGCGGGCGCGGTGGCGGCGCTGATCGCGCTGGCCATTCTGCGCCCCGCGGGCGGCATCCCCGTCCATGCCGAGGCGAGCCCCGCGCTGGCCGATGCCGCGCCCACCGCATGGTCGCCCGAGAAGGTCGCGGCGCTGCGCAAGCAGGGCAAGCCGATCCTGATCGATTTTTCCGCCAGCTGGTGCCTCACCTGTCAGGTCAATGAAAAGACCACGCTGTCCACGGCCGAGGTGAAGACCGCTCTGGCCCGCACCGGCACGGCCTATATGGTCGCCGATTCCACAAAGTTCGACGCGAAAATTCAGGACGCCATGGCCGCCTATGGCCGCGACAGCCTGCCGCTGACGGTGCTGTACCCCGCCGATGGCAAGGAGCCGGTGATCCTGCCGCAGGTGCTGAGCAGGAGCCTGCTGGTCGATGCGCTGAACAAGGCCTCTGGTAAGGCGTGAAATGGCGCTTGCATCCGCCTTGCCTCTTGCCGCAGATGCCCGGATTGGCCGTGGGGCCGGGCGACGGGTCAGGGTGAGCAATGTGTCGGCACGCGATGGCATAGACCGCAAGAGCAGGGCGATAGGGCGCGCTGAACCCGCCCTGTGGCCCGCGCTGATGCGCAAGGCGCAGGATGGCGACCAGCAGGCCTATCGTCTGCTGCTGGGCAGCCTGATGCCCGCGATCCAGTCGCTGGTGCGCCGACGCGTGTTCGATGAGGCTCTGGCCGAGGATGTGGTGCAGGAGGTGCTGATGACGCTCCACCGCGTGCGCCACACTTACGATCCGGCAAGGCCGATGATGCCGTGGATCGCGGCGATCGCCGCCACCCGCGCCGTGGATGCGCTGCGCCGCCAGGGCCGCGTGCAGCGCCGTGAAATCTGGGATGAAACCGTGCTGGCGATGGAACTGGACCCCGATGCGGGCGCGCGCATGGAAGATTTCGCCGTGCAGGGCGAGGTGAGCCAGCTGCTCTCCACCCTGCCTGCCCGGCAGCGTCAGGCGGTTGAGATGGTGAAACTGCAAGAGATGAGTCTGGATCATGTCGCGCAGGCCACCAGCCAGTCGGTGCCGGCCCTGAAGGCCTTGCTGCATCGTGCTTTCGCCAAATTGCGCCAGAATGGAGTGGGCGACAATGGTTGACTCTGGGGCCGGCTCGGCCACCAACCATGATCTGATCGACCAGCTCAGCGCCTCGCTGACGCCGGTGCGGCGGCCCCGTCCTGCGGCCATGCGGGCGCTGGGCTGGGCGGCGCTGGCGCTGCCTTGCGGCTTTGCGATGACGCGGCTGATCCCGCATTACCAGCCTGACTGGCATGCGCCCATGATGATGTGGTCGATGATGGAGATCCCGCTGGCGCTCTGCATCGGCGCGGGCGCGCTGGTGCTGGCGTTTCAGGCAAGCATCGCCGGGCAGGGCCTGCGCGGGCGGGGCGTGTTGGCCGCTCTGGTGCTGGCGTGGCTGACGATCTCTATCGCCAACGTCGTGGTTTCGCCGCCGCATCCGATCCGGCCCGGAGCGGGCATGTATTGCTTCACCTTCATGATGCTGGGCAGCGCGCCGATCATGCCGATGGTGATCTGGGCGCTGCGCCGCACGCGGGCCTTGCGCCCGGGGCGGGTGCTGGCGCTGGCGGGCACGGGCATCGCCTTTCTGGTCGCCGGGCTGCTGGGCTTCTGCCACCCCGGATCGCTGCATCCCATCGATTTCGTGATGCATCTGGCGGCGGGGCTGACCATCGTGGGCCTGACCACCCTGCTGGGACGCCGCCTGATCGTGATCTAAATCGGGGCTTGGCTTGCGCGTCGTCCCGCGCCACACTCGCCTTCGAATAAGAAGGGGGGAGGCTTATCCGGCTCAATCCGCGTGATCTGCTGACGGGCCTTGCCGTGGCCGGGCTGATGCTGCCCGAGGGCGTGGCCTATGCGGGCCTTGCAGGGCTGCCGCCCGGGCGCGCGCTGGCGGCGGGCATCGCCGGGGGCCTTGCCTATGCGCTGGCCGGGCGCAGCCGGTTCGCGGTGGTCTCGCCCACCTCCTCCTCGGCGGCGATCCTGGCGGCGGCTATTGGAGGCCTCGCCACCAATGAGCTGGCCGCGGGCGTCGATCGCGGCGCATTGGCGACGATGCTGGTGGCGCTGGTCGGGGTGATCTTTCTGGTGCTGTCGGCGTTTCGGCTGGGCAGCCTTTCGGCCTTCATCTCGCGCCCGGTCCTGCATGGCTTTGCCTTTGGGCTGGCGATCACCATCATTCTCAAACAGCTGCCGCCTCTGCTGGGCGTCCACAGTCCGGGCGGCCCGATCTGGACGATGGTGCCGGGGCTGATCGCGGCTTTGCCGCGCGTGAACCTGCCCAGCGCCGCCATTGGCCTGCTGGCTTTGGGGGCCATTCTGGCGCTGCGCCGTCTGCCGCAAATACCCGGCGCGCTGCTGGTGATCCTTGGCGGGATCGTGCTGGGCTCCACCGCCGCGCCGGAACTATGGCATATCGCTCTGGCGGGCCCGGTGACGCTGACCATGCCGAGCATCGATTTGCCGCCGCTCAGCCTTCTGCCGCGCCTGTTCCAGCTGGCCGCGCCGATTGCGCTGATCCTCTTCGCCGAAAGCTGGGGGACGATGCGCTCGCTGGCCCTGAAACACGGCGACCCGATGGATGCCGACCGCGAACTGGGCGCGCTGGGCCTCGCCAATCTGGCCGCCGCCGTGGCGCAGGGCATGCCGGTGGGGGCCGGCTTCTCCGCCGGTTCCGCCAATGAGGCGGCGGGGGCGACCAGCCGCATCGCCGCCGCGGCCGGATCGGTGGCGGTGCTGTTGCTGGCGCTGTTTGCTTCGGGCTGGATCGCGCGCATTCCCGAGGCCGTGCTGGCCGCCGTGGTGATCGCGGCGCTGACCCATGCGCTGTCTCCCGCGCCTTTGCGGCGGCTGTTCCAGATCCGGCGCGATGGCTGGATTGCCCTGGCCGCCGCGCTGGGGGTGCTGCTGCTGGGCGTGCTCAACGGCATGCTGGCGGCGATTGCGCTCTCGGTGGGGCATTTGCTCTATGCGCTGGCGCATCCCTCGATCAGCGCGCTGGGGCGCATCGGCCAGAGCCATGATTTCGTCGATATCGCCCGGCATGAGGACGCCCAGGCGCCGCTCGATGTGGCCATCTTCCGTCCGAACGCCCCGCTGATCTTCGCCAACGCCGAGGGCACCTTGCGCGCCATCGACCAGCTCGCCCGCGCCAGCAAGGCCCCGCTGGTGGTGCTGAGCCTCGAGGAAAGCAATGACCTCGACAGCACGGCCATCGATGCGCTGTCGGAATTCGCGCAGGGCCTTTCCGCCATCGGCAAAAAGCTGGTGCTGGCCCGCGCGCATGACCGGGTGCGCGATGTGCTGGTGGCCGCCGGGCTTGGCGATCTGGCCAGCCATTCCGCCTACAGCGTGGCAGACGCTGTGCAGCAAGCTCAAACCTGAGGGGACGTAAACCCATGGCCTTGTCTCACCCGATCGAACCCGTTCTGCATGCTGTGCCGATCAAGGATCTGCGCCCCACCCAGATGACGGTGGGCATGCATGAGGTGAAGCGCAAGCGCGACGCCTGGGAGAAGCTGAAGGCCAGGGCCGAAAGCAAGGGCGGCGCTTTCCTCGGCACGCATATGATCCCCACGGTGGTGGGGCCGGACGGGCTGCACTGGCTGGTCGATCACCATCATCTGGCGCTCGCCCTGCATGAGGCGGGGGAGGAGAAGGTGCTGGTTTCGGTGATCGCCAAGCTGCAGCACCTGCCCAAAAAGCGCTTCTTCGCCTTTATGGACAGCCACAACTGGCTGCACCCCTATGACGAAGACGGCGAACGGCGCGACTGGAAGGATCTGCCCCGCCATGTCGGCAAGCTGGTGGACGATCCCTACCGCTCGCTGGCGGGCGAGGTGAGGCGCGGCGGCGGCTATGCCAAGAGCCCCACGCCCTACACCGAATTTCTCTGGGCCGATTACTTCCGCAGCCGGATCAAGCGTGGCCAGATCGAAGGCAAGTTCGACAAGGCGCTGGTCAAGGGCATCGAACTGGCCCGCATTCCCGAAGCATCCTATCTGCCGGGCTATGCCGGACCCGACCATGGCGGCGAGGAGGATTGACGGAGCATCGCGCGAAAAAGTGGGAACCGGTTTTTCGCAAGAGCGATGCGACCGCACATTGATCGAGCATCGCGCGAAAAAGTGGGAACCGGTTTTTCGCAAGAGCGATGCGGCCGCATAATGGGTAAAGAAAAAGGGGGCTCCCGGTTGGAAGCCCCCCTTCATGATCCGAATGTAACCGGGATTACATCTTGGCCGACAGCGTCACGCCGATGATGCGCGGATCGTTGTAGGCGCCGGCGCGATACCAGTTGGTGTCCAGCACGCCGATCAGGTTACGCTCGTTGGTCAGGTTGCGCACGAAGACCGATGCCGAGTAGTTCTTCCACTCGTAACCGGCGCGCACCGCGCCTTCGAAGGTGCCATTGGTGGTGTATTCCACCGTGGTGTAGGGCGTGAGCGAGATCTTGCCCTGCACCGTCCAGTCGGTGGAGGCGAAGAACTTGCCCGGGCCGACCGGCAGATCGTAGCGCAGGCCAAGGTTCAGGTTGTAGCTCGGCGCGTCGGGCAGCGGATTGCCGTTGATCTGCGCGAAGACGCCGCCCGCCGTGGTCACGCGCGGGTTCAGGATGGTGGTGGCCGGAACGCCGCCCACCGCGCCGACCTGGGCGTAGACGTTGGGATCGTTCACCTCGGTGTGCAGCAGCGAGAGGCCTGCGTTGAAGGTCAGGTTCTGCATGCGCACGTCGAACTCGGCTTCCGCGCCGTAGCCCTGCGCCTGCTTGGCGTTGAAGAGCACGCCGCTGCCGTTGCTGTCCTGCCCGTTGAGCTGGATGTCCTTCACCTTGTAGTAGAAACCGGTGAGGTTGAAGTGGCCGTGGTTGTTGAACAGCACGCTCTTCAGGCCGGCCTCATACGAGGTGTTGGTTTCCGACTTGGCGGTGGTGAAGGCCGAGCTGAACACCGCCGAACGGCCCTGAATGGTGGGGCCACGGAAGCCGCGCGCCACGCGGGCGTAGAAGCTGGTGTGATCGTCCAGGCGATAGAGCGTGGCGATATCCCAGCTGGGCTGCGTGTCCGACATGCGGACATAGGTCGGCGCCGTGGCGGGGAAGGTGGAGGCGCCCGTCACCGTGCGCGGCGGGGTGGTCAGCGCGGTGCTCTTGGTGTCGTTGGTGACGCGCACGCCGCCCGTCACGCTCCAGGCCGGGGTCAGGTTGTAGGTCGCCTGACCGAACAGGCCCCAGCTGGTGTTGATGTTGTGCAGCTGCACCCAGTTGTTGGGGTTGGGGGCGGTGCCCAGCGCGTTGTTCTGCAGGAAGAAGGCGCGCTGATAGAACTGCGTGTTGTCACGCGAGTCGAAGTAGATGCCGCCGACTTGCCACTTGAACTTGCCATTGTCGGCGCTCGACAGGCGGACTTCCTGAGTCAGCTGGTCGAGACCGGCCACGCGGCCCATCGATTCGCCGCAACCGGCATAGGGGTTGGCGGCCGAAGCCACGCAGTACGGGGCGTTGGCGCCATAGGCAGCGGCCGCGCCGCCGTCCGTGTCGCCACGGCTGTAGCCCTGCACATGCTCATAGGCCGAGATCGAGGTCAGCGTGACGGTGCCGAACTTGTGCTCGACCTTCAGCTGCTCGCCATGGGTGTCATAGGCCTGCGGGTTGTTCTGGCCCTCGGCATAGTTCACCGCGCGCAGGTTCAGGCCGGGCGTGGGGTTGGTGCTGCCCTGGGTCACCGACTGGCGGTAGAACACCGTCGCGCTGCCGTCGTAATGGCGATAGTGGCCTTCCAGCTTCACGCTGGTGTCGGCATCGGGCTGCCACAGCAGCTGCAGGCGGCCGTCGCGCTCGTTGAAGCCGCCCATGACGTTCTTGCCGGGCACGGTGCCATCGTCGCTGGCGCCCTGATAATTGTTGCTGATCCAGTTGTCGCGGTGCTGGTACAGGCCCGAAACGCGGAACATCAGGGTCTTGTCGGCATTCAGCGGGCCGCCGACACCGGCTTCCACGTTGACGCTGTTGTAGGTGCCCCAGCTGGCGGTGGCATGGGCCTTCCACTCGGGGGTGGGGGCGGCATTGGCGATCTTGATGATGCCCGCCGTGGTGTTGCGGCCGAAGAGCGAGCCCTGCGGGCCCTTGAGCACTTCGATATCGCCCACGTCATAGATCGGGTTGGACTTGAGCACGACATGCTCTTCCACCACATCGTCCTGAATCAGCGAGACCGGCTGCGAGGCGCCGAGGTAGAAGTCGATGTTGCCCAGGCCGCGGATGAAGAAGACCGGGAAGATGCGGCCCGTGGTCGATTCCGAATAGAGGCTGGGCACACGGCCCGACAGCTTGATCAGCGTATCACCGCCGCCCGAGGCATAGTCGCTCATCTGCTCGTTGCTGACCACCGAGAGGGTGATCGGCACGGTCAGATTGCTTTCCTTGCGGTGCTGCGCGGTCACCACGATGTCGCCCGGAGCGTCTGCGCCAGCGTCGGCAGCGGGGGCTGCGGCGGTCTCGGCAAAGGCGGGCGCGCAGGCGAGCGCAAGCATGCTGGCAGCCGCGAGGGCCGCGGAGCGGGTGAAGGTCATCAGTGGTGGTCCCCTGTAAAAAATCTGTCTTTCGCGGGCAGTTGCTGCCTGGAAGAGTCCGACCGCAAAGATCGATGCCTGCGATTAGGGGGCGTATATGACAGTTTTTGGACAAGTTTACACAGATTGGGGTTGGTAAGGTGCATTTCCTGCCACAGTGTTGCACGCGCGCATCTTTTTGTTGCGGTGCATGGAGGCGTTACGTGCCGGAAGAGTGCAGGATCACACCCTGTGCAAACCGTTACTGTGACAAGCGCTCCGCAACTTGCGCAGAGATAATATCTCCATTGCGGATATTTTGATGCGCTTTTGCCTCTGTAATGGATCGATCCTGACAATGCGTTCAGAAACGCTCAAGCCCGGATCGCTATGCCCGCCCTGATGTGAAGGAGGATTTATGGACGATCAAAAACTGGCACGGCATATCGAACGGCTCGAAGCCGTGATGAGCGATCTGGATGCGGAAGGGCTGCGGATGCCCGCGATCCATGTCTCGGCGGCGGTGGATGCGCTTTGGAAGATCGCCAATGCGGATCATGCCTCTGCCGGACCTTTGGCGCGCATCGCTTGAGAGCCGACAGGCAAAAGGGGCGCAGCGATGGTCTCGCGGCGCCCCCTGTCGGCTGGTGTTGAGGATCAGTCCCGCCCGACGATGGACATTTCCCTTTCGCCATAACGCGGGCCCTGAACATCGGCCATCACGGCGCCGATGGCGGCCAGATCGTCCGGCGCGAGCACCAGATCGGCGGCGGCGATGTTGGCTTCCAGATGCTCGATCCTGCGGGCGCCGGGGATGGGGATCACATCCTCGCCCTGAGCCAGCACCCAGGCCAGCGCCAGCTGCGCCGCGCTCACGCCGCGAGCTTCGCCCATGGCCTGCAACCGGTCGACCAGCGCCAGATTGGCCGCCAGATTGTCTCCGGTGAAACGCGGCTGAGCGGCGCGGAAATCATTCTCGCCGAAATCTTCAGCGCCCCGGATTTTCCCCGAGAGGAAGCCGCGCCCCAGCGGGCTGTAAGGCACGAAGCTGATGCCCAGTTCGCGGCAGGCGGGCAGGATGTCGCGCTCCACATCGCGGGTCCAGAGCGAATATTCGCTCTGCAGCGCGGCGATGGGGTGGATGGCATGGGCGCGGCGCAGCTGCCCCGCCGACACCTCCGACAGGCCGATCTCGCGCACCTTGCCCTCGCGCACCAGATCGGCCATCGCGGCGACCGTCTCCTCGATCGGCGTGGCGGGATCGGGGCGGTGCAGATAATAGAGATCGATCACATCGACGCCCAGCCGCTTGAGCGAGGCCTCCGCCACGCTGCGGGCCTGCGCCGGGCTGCCATTCACGCCGGTGACGCGCTGGAAACCGATCCCTTCCTCACCGATGGCAAAGCCGAACTTCGTGGCGATGGTCACTGTGTCGCGGAAGGGGCGCAGGGCGCGGCCCACGATCTGCTCATTGTCGTAGGGGCCATAGACCTCGGCGGTGTCGAAGAGGGTGACGCCCAGCTCCACCGCGCGGTGCAGCGTGGCGATGGAGGCCTTTTCCTCATGCCCGCCATAGACCGCCGTGAACCCCATGCAGCCAAGGCCCACGGCCGAGACCGAAAGCTGACCCAATTGACGCTGTTGCATATGCTTGCTCCCGTTGAAGAACCGGCGCCCGTTCTAGCCCTCTGGCCTGCGCTGCCCAGTCGCACTATCAAGCACATGCTGTTCGTCTCGATTGCACACTGAAAGGGCCCCATGACCCGGGAACATCTTCCCCATCTCAGCCTTTTTGCCGAAGTGGCGCGGCGGGGCGGCTTTCGCGCCGCGGCCCGCGCGCTGGGCATGTCGCCCTCGGCGGTCAGCCACAGCGTGGCCCTGCTGGAGGAGCGGCTGGGGGTGCGGCTGCTCAACCGCACCAAGCGCAGCCTGGCTCTGACCGAGGCGGGCGAGCGCCTGTTCGCCCGCCTCGATCCGGCGATGGAGGATATCGCTCAGGGCCTGCGCGATGCCGTCGAAACCAGCGACGAGCCTTCGGGCCGCGTGCGGATCACCACGCCGCAATCGGCCTGCACCATGCTGCTCAAGCCGCATCTGGGGGATTTCTCGCGCGCCTTTCCCGAAGTCTCGCTGGAGATTCTGGTGGAGGATCGTTTCGTCGACATCGTGGCGGACCGCTTCGATGTGGGCCTGCGGCTGGGCGAGGCGCTGCGGCCCGATATGATCGCGGTGATGCTCAGCCCGCCGATGCGCTTCACCATCGTCGCCTCGCCCGACTATCTGGCGCGCCATGGCCGCCCGGCCAGTCTGGACGATCTGGCCCATCACCGCTGCATCCGCCGCCGCTTCAGCAGCGGCCTGCTCTATGTCTGGGAGGTGGAGCGTGACGGCACCGAGATCACCCTGCCGCATCTCAGCGAAACCATCACCACCAATGATGACGATCTGATGCTGGAGGCCGCGCTGAACGGCAGCGGCATCGCCTTCCATTATGAGCGCCGCATCGCCCGTCACATCGCCGAAGGCCGCCTGATCGAACTCTTCCCCGAGAATTGCGGGACGTTCCCCGGCTTCTACCTCTATCATTCCAGCCGCAGGGGGATGCGCCCGGCGGTGCGCGCCTTTATCGATTTCTTCGTGGCGGCCAATCGGACCTTGCGCTGATTCCCGGCGCCAGTCGCGGCGCGCTGAGGCTCAGGCGGTTTCGGCTTCCCGCTGCCGCGCCCGCGCCGCGATGAGGTGGCGCACCTGCTCCACGCCCTCGGGGGTGGCGGGGTTGTAGACCATCATGTTGAGATCGGAGCGGCCCTCCACCGCGAAATTGGAGAACTCCAGTTCGATGGTCCCGATCTCGGGATGGCGGATGCGCTTGGTGCCGTCGCCATGCGTCGGCGCGATATCGCTGCCGCGCCACAATTCGGCGAAGAGCGGGCTGCTTTGCGAGAGTTCCTCCACCAACTGGCGGATTTCCTCGCCCGCGCCGGCGCGCGCGGCATCGGCGCGGAAGGCGCCCACCACATAGCGCGCCACGCTCAGCCAGTTCTCCTGCGCATCGCGGATGCGCGCGTCGGAGAACATCAGGCGCAGGATGTTGCGCTGCTTGCGCGGCAGGGTGGCATAATCGGTGAGCAGCGCGGCGGCGGCCTCGTTCCACGCCATCACCTCCCAGGTGGCGGTGCGGATGATGGCCGGGCTCAGCACCATGGCGTCCAGCACGCGTTGCAGGCGCGGGGTGATGCCCTCCACCTCGCGATAGCGCGGCTCGGGCGGGTGGCCCAGCGCCAGCATGAACATATGTTCGCGCTCGGGCTCGGTCAGCATCATGCCCGAGGCGATGCGGTTGAGCACATCGGCGGAAGGCGCCCCGCCGCGCCCCTGTTCCAGCCAGGTATACCAGGTGGCGCTGATGTTGGCGCGTTGAGCGACCTCCTCGCGGCGCAGGCCGGGGGTGCGGCGGCGCCCGGTGGCAAAGCCGAAGCTGGCCGGATCGAGCCGCGCGCGCCGGTCGCGCAGGAAACCGCCCAGGGCATTGTGGGGTGCGTTGCCGGTTTCGCCATCGGGCGTTGTTGCATCGGAAGCCATGCCGCGATCCTGTTGAGGATTATACCACGATAAAGTCACTACTTTAACAGGAAGCCATTTAGGCCGAAATCACCCTCCGGACAAGACAGGAGCCCCCCATGCGTATCTTTCTGACTGGAGCGACCGGCTTTATCGGATCGCGGATCGTCCCCGAACTCATCGCCGCCGGGCATCAGGTGCTGGGCCTCACCCGCTCCGACAGCGGCGCGCAAGCGCTGGAACAGGCCGGGGCGCAGGTGCATCGCGGCACGCTGGAAGACCCGGCCACGCTGCAAAGCGGCGCCGAGCAGGCCGATGCCGTGATCCACACCGCCTTCGACCATGATTTCGCCAACTTCGTCGCCAATTGCGAGAAGGACCGCGTGGCCATCGCCGCCATGGGCGAGGTGCTGAAAGGCTCGAACCGCCCGCTGCTGATCACCTCGGGCACGGGGCTGGGCAGCCATGCCGATGGCTCGCCCGCGACCGAGGACGTCTATGACAACAGCCATCCCAACCCGCGCGCGGCATCCGAGCAGGCGGGGCAGGCGCTGCTTGAGGCCGGGGTGCATGTCGATGTGATGCGCCTGCCGCAGGTCCACAATCCCGAAAGGCAGGGGCTGATCTCGCCGCTGGTGGCGATCTCGAAGGCGCAGGGCCGCGTGGCCTATGTGGGCGAGGGCGCCAACCGCTGGCCGGCGGGGCATGTCGATGATGCGGCGCTGCTCTATCGTCTGGCCATCGATCACGCCCTGAACGGCGGCACGCCCGGCGCGCGCTGGCACGCCGTGGGCGAGGAAGGCATCTCCGCCCGCGCCATCGCCGAAGTGCTGGGCGAGGGGCTGGGCCTGCCGGTCGTCTCGCTGACGACTGAGCAAGCGCCGGAGCATTTCGGCTGGATGGCGATGTTCGCCGCGCTCGATATGCCCGCCTCCAGCGCGATCACCCGCGCCGCGCTGGGCTGGGCCCCCAAGGGCCCCGGCATGATCGAGGATCTGAAAGCCATGGATTATCAGGCCGCTTTCGCGGGATAATCACCGCCCGATCAGCCCCAGCGCGTGGCGGATAAAGGCATCGTGATCCAGCACCCAGCGGTCGGTCTGGGGCAGGTTGGGGTTGGCGAAGGTCCACCCCTCCTTGCCATAGACGCGCTGGAAATTGCCCCTGGTGTTGAAGGCGAGAGACACCGCGCGCTGCTGGGCGGGCGTGGTGTCCTCGCTGCCCCAGACGCCCGAGGCCCCCGGCTCCATGCGGTTGCCGGTGGGCCTCAGCGCGAAGACAAAGGGCTCGTTGCGGAAGCTCTCCACCGTGGTGTTGAGGAAGACCGAGAGATAGACCTTGTCCAGCGCGGACAGCGGATTGGCGGGCATGCGCCAGTTCGGCGTGGCCAGCAGCGGCCATGGGTAGTTGCCGGGCGCGCCATAGATGATTTCGCTGCGCAGATCGACCAGCGCGTCGCGCGGCTCCTGCAGCGGGGCGATGCGTTTGAGGTGCAGATTCTCCGCCCAGGTGAAGCCGAAGGCCGAAGCGTCGATCAGCGGCATCGCCGAGGGCGGCGTGTCGTTGGGCTGGTTGGAGACCGTGACATTCTCATAGATGCGCAGATAGGCCTTGTCCTTCAGCTGATGGCCGCTGGCGACATTCTTCCATGCCCGGTCGCCATGCCAGCTTGAGTTGCGCAGGTGAGAGACCAGAATGCCGTTGATATAGGTGGAATGCTGCTGGTCCACCTGCGTGCCGACATTGCCCGCAACATCGCTGTCCTCGACATAGAGCATGGTCTGGCCGCTCGGCACGAAGAGCGCGTTCTTGCCGCCATAAAGCCGCGAGCGGCGCACCACGGCGGTGAACAGCCCCGGCGCCGTGCCGCCCGCCGCCTCCAGATGAAGCGCGCCCTGCGGCTGGATCGAGCCGGGGAAATCCAGCGCGATGTCGCGCATCTCGAAATGGATGCGCTGCTTGCCGATCTCGAAGAGGCGCAGATCGATGCCCGCCCATTCGCCGGAATCGCGGAAGGTCACCTGCCGCCCGGGGATCGAGGATCGCAGGATATATTGCGTGCCCTGCAGATTGCCGATGATCTGCGGCATCCACGGCGCGAAGGGATAGACGCAGGGCTTGCCTTCATGGTCCAGCGCCTCATAGATGAACTCGAAGCCGCCCTCCACGCGGCCATAGAGCGAGGCGGCATCGCGCCCGGCATAGACCTCCTTGCGGGCGGCGCGCGAGGCATCGCATTTCACCTGAAGCACCACCGCCGGGCGTTTCAGGCCGGTCATCGGCATATAGAAAGGGTAGAGCCGGTCGGCGTGCTGGGCCGGGGTCTGAGGCTGAGGGGCGGGGGCGGCCTGGGCGAGCGTGGCAGTTGCCCCCAGCAGCAGGGCGGAGCCGATCCGCATCAGGAGCTTGAGGGTGGTGAAGGCGGGCACGAACATTCCCCTTGAAGCGAAGGCGCTGCATGATGGCGCGGCGTGAGGACCAGTCCTAAGCTTGTGAAAGTAAACGCGGGGTTGCGCAATTGCGCTGGCGCATGCGGCGCGGTGGCCTATGGTGCGCCCGTGCCGGGCAGAGATCCGGCCTGTTGAGGAGGGCATGTCCATGCGTTCGATCCTTTCCGCCTGTCTGCTGCCGGTCGTTTGCGTTGCCATGTCGCCCTCTGCGCAAGGCGCGACCGCGTCACCCGCCGCGCAAGGCGCGGCCACATCGCCCGCCGCGCAAAGCGCCGGCTGGCCCGACGCCGCGGCGGGCGATCTGACCGCCAGCGTGGATCTGGGGGCGGAGTTTCCGCAGATGAAGGGCTTTCTCTTCACCCAGCACCTGTTCACCGTCGCGCCGGGCACGGGGCGGGCGCTGCATTCGCACAAGGATCTTCCCGAGATCGTGCGCATCCTGTCCGGCACGCTGACTCAGAACCGCGCGGGCGAGCCGCCCCGAGACTATGGCCCCGGCTCCACCATCGTGACCTCTGGCGGGGTCAGCCATGAATGGGTCAATCGGGGCAAGGAGCCGGTGGTCTTTATCTCCACCGCGATCCGCCGGGCCCCGCCCAGGCCATAAGAGCTGCGCTCAAGCCATCACTTGTATCAGCTGCGACACCTTTCGCGCGAGAAGATTACACGAGATAAAGTTGTAATTGCTAATCATTCGCGTTAATTCTCGCGGGTGGGCATCATTCTTTCCGGTCCGAAGCCTTGCGTCCGCATGCTGCTGCCCGATGGGCGGGCAGAATGTGGTGTGGGCGGAGCCGGAGCGAGGCGCCCGTTTTTCTCTTTGTTCCCGAAAGGATAGGCTTTCCGTGCGTTCTGCTTCCTTTGTCCTGATCGCGGGCGCGCTGTCGGCGCCTTTTGCCTCTTCGGCCGCGGCCAGCACCGTTTCGGTCACCCTGCCGCGCATGTCGCTGGCCGAGTATAAGCGTCCTTACGTGGCGGGCTGGATCGAGCCCGCCAATGGCGGCGCGCCGCGCAGCCTCTTCGTGTGGTATGATCTCAAGAAGGGCGGCAATGAGCCGGGCACCAAATGGCTGGGCGATTTGCGCTCGTGGTGGCGCAAGGCCGGGCGCCTGATGAAGCTGCCCGCCGATGGCGTGAGCGGCGCGACCCGCGCGCCGGGCACTTACACCATTGCTTTGCCCAATGATCTGGCCCCGGGGCATTATGTCTTCAACGTCGAGGTGGCGCGCGAGCATGGCGGGCGCGAGCTGGTCAGCGTACCGGTTTCGATCCCCAATCCCGCAGGCAAGGCTTCGGGCAAGTCAGAGGTTGGCGCTGTCGTGGTGGCGGCCAAGTGAGGGGCGGGCAGATGATGCGCAGAATCGCTTTCGCGCTGGTTCCGGCCCTGCTGGCGGGCACCGCCGTGCCCGCTCTGGCCGACAGCACCTATATCAAGCCGTCCAGCACCAGCCTGGCGGGCAACAACAACATCGTCACCTTCGATGCGGCGGGGGCGGACCATCTGTTCCAGCTGGATCACCGCCCGGTGGCGCTGGCCACGATCAAGGTGGAGAAGCCCGATGGCACGCCGGGCACGCTGGCCAATGCGCTGCAGCAGCGCTTCCGCTCGGTGTTCGATCTGAAGCTGGATCAGGATGGCACATGGCGCATCCTCTCCGCGCAGACCATGGTGATGGGCACCGTCAAGATCGACGGGCAGGAGCGCCGCGTGGGTGGCCGTGGCGGTCCGCCTCCGGGGCAGAGGCCGGGTGGTCCGGGGCCCGAGGGGCGTCCGGGTGGCGAAGGCGGGCGTGGTCCTGAAGGTGGCCCCGGCCCGGGTGGCCCCGGTCAGGGTGGTCCGGGCGGCCCCGGCGGCCCCGGTCGCGTGCCGCCGCTGGCGCTGGCGGATATCCCCGAGAACGCCACCGATGTGCATCTGACCGAGACCGTCAGCACCACCGAAACCTTTGTGACCCAGGGCGCGCCCAGCCCGCTCAAGCCCAAGGGCAAGGGGCTGGAGTTCGATCCTGTCACCCATCCCAATGCGGTGGCCATGGGCGAGCCCGCGCAGTTCCGCTATCTGATCGACGGTCAGCCCGCTGCCGGTGTCAAGGTGACCGTCATCGCCGATGGCGACCGCTATCGCGAGCAGACCGACGCCCTGACGCTGACGACCGACAAGCAGGGGCTCGTCACCATAAAGTGGCCGAGCGCGGGTCTCTACTGGATCGGCGCCGAGGCCGAAGACAAGAAGCCCGACGAAAAGCGCGCGGAAAGCCGCCGCATGATGAGCGCCGTCACGCTGGAAGTGGCGACGCCGTAAGGATGGCGAGGCCATCGTGGGGTGCGGCTTCAGGCCTGCTCCACGATGGCGGCCACCTCGTCCCAGCTGTGGGCGATATGGGCGGCTCCGGCGGCGCGCAGGCGTTCGTCATGGCCGGGGCGGATATGCGATCCGGCGCAGAGGCCGATCACCGTCATGCCTGCCGCCGTGCCTGCCTTCACGCCTGACGGGCTGTCCTCGATCACGATGCAGTCTTCGGGTGCGGCGTTCAGCTGCTGCGCGGCATGCAGGAAGATATCGGGGTAGGGTTTGCCTCTTTCGACACGATCGGCGCTGAACACGCGATCCGTGAAAAGATCGGAGAGGTTCAGCACCTCAAGGCAGACATCCAGCCGTTCCTCCGAACTGGAGGAGGCGATGCAGCGTGGCAGCGCGGCGAAGCGCCGGATGAAGGCGGTGGCCCCGGTCACTTCGATCAGGTCCGAGCGGAAGCGCGTCAGCGTGTTGACCATCAGCTTTTTGGCGAAACCCCTGGGCAGGCAGGCGCCGACATCCGCCGCGATCAAGGCCGCCAGATCGTGCCATCGCTGGCCCATGTAGCGGTCCAGCGCGTCGTCATAGCTAATGGGCTGGCCCAGAGCCGAGATTTCCTCGGCCAGCACGATGTTGGCCAGAGCCTCGCTGTCGGCGATCACGCCGTCGAAATCGAAGATCAGTGCGGTCATGCTGCTCCAGCCGTGGTGATCTGCGTGGGGGCGGGATACCGCGCTTGCGCCGGGGTGGCCATGGTTCAGCGCTGATCTGGCCGGGATTCGGGGCGGGCGCGGATAAAATCGATGAAAGCGCGCAAGGGCGGCGGCAGATGGCGGCGGCCCGAGTAGTAAAGCATGGGGCCGGAGAAGGGCTGGTCCCAGTCTTCCAGAAAGCGCACCAGCGCGCCGCTGCGCAGATGCGGGGCCAGCCAGTCCTCGAAGAGATGGATCACGCCGAGACCGGCCACGGCAGCATCGATCAGCAGGTCGCAGGCGAGGCCCGGCTGGATCACCAGAGGGCCGGTGGGATCGAGGTGCAGCACTTCGCCACCCTTTTCGAACTCCCAGATGGCCAGTCTGCCGCTGGAAAAACGGCCGCGCATGCAGGCGTGATGGAGCAGTTCGCGCGGGTGGGTGGGCGTGCCATGTTCGGCCAGATAGGCGGGGGCGGCGGCGGTGACGATCGTCTGCTGGCGCGGGCCGATGGGCACGGCGATCATGTCCTGCTCCAGCCGTTCCTCGTAACGGATGCCCGCGTCGGCGCCCGAGGCGAGGATGTCGACGAAGCTGTCCTCCACCGTCACCTCGACCCGGATCTGGGGATGGGCGCGCAGGAAAGCGGGCAGGATGCCCGGCAGCACGGTGCGCGAGACATTGGCAGGCACGTTGAGGCGCAGCGTGCCGGCGGGCTGGTCGCTGCGGGTCTGCACGGCCTCCAGAGCCGCGCTGACCTCGGCCAGCGCGGGGGTGAGGCGCGCGAAAAGGCGCTCGCCCGCTTCGGTGAGGGAGATGCTGCGCGTGCTGCGGTGGAGCAGGCGCACCTCCAGCCGCGTTTCCAGGCGTTTGAGCGCTTCGCTCAGGCCCGAGGCCGACAGGCCACTGGTGCGGGCGGCCTCGCGGAAGCCTCCGGCGCGGGCGACGGCCATAAAGGCCGAGAGGTCATCCAGTTCCAGCGCCATTGTACGAAATTCCGAACAAGCTGTTGCGAATAACCCGGCTTATCGATCGCCGCCCGTGAGTCCATAACAAACACAACCTTAAGAGGAGGCATCTGATGAGCAATCTTGCACAAGCCGGCACGTTCAAGCTGGGCGATCGCACTGTGAACCGCATGGGCTATGGCGCGATGCAGCTGGCCGGGCCGGGCGTGTTCGGTCCGCCGCGCGATCATGCGCAGGCTTTGGCGGTGCTGCGCGCAGCCATCGAGGCCGGGGTCAACCATATCGACACCAGCGATTTCTATGGCCCGCATGTGACCAACCAGATCATCGCCGAGGCGCTGCATCCCTATGCCGACGATCTGGTGATCGTGACCAAGGTGGGCGCGCTGCGCGGCGAGGACGCATCCTGGAACCCGGCGCAGAGCCCGGAGCAGCTGACCCAGGCGGTGCATGACAATCTGCGCAATCTGAAGCTGGATGTGCTCGATGTGGTCAATCTGCGGCTGATGGGCGATGTGCATGCGCCTTCCGAAGGCCCGCTGGAGGAGCAGTTCACGGCGCTGGCCGCTTTGCAGCAGCAGGGGTTGATCCGCCATCTGGGGCTGAGCAATGCGACGGCCAATCAGGTGAAACAGGCACAGGCGATTGCGCCGGTGGTCTGCGTGCAGAACCTCTACAATCTGGTCCACCGCGAGGATGAGGCGCTGGTGGAGGATCTGGCGGCACAGGGCATTGCCTATGTGCCCTTCTTCCCGCTGGGCGGGTTTACGCCGATCCAGTCGGATGCTCTGGCTTCGCTGGCCCAGAGCATCGGGGCGACATCGATGCAGGTGGCACTGGCATGGCTGCTGGCGCGTTCTCCCAATCTGCTGCTGATTCCGGGCACCTCGAGCCTGAACCATCTGTCGGAAAATCTGGCGGCGGCGCAGCTGGAGTTGACCCCGGAGCTTCTTGCGAAGCTGGACCTCTAAAAGCTGCGAACACGTGCCGAACGATTAGGTTTGAGCGCAACGAAGACACTCAAGGGAGCGCGAGGGCGATGGCCCTCGCATTCTCTCACTTAAAAACCTTCACTCCCTCTGCCCGATCAAATCCGCCCGGATCGCCTGCAACTCGGCCTCATGCTGGGCGCTGACCTTGGGGAAGTGCGGCTTCAGCCCGTCGAGCAGATCCAGCACGATCTGCGAGACGATCAGCCGGGCATTCTCCTTGTCGTCGGCGGGCACGACATACCATGGCGCATCGGCGCTGCTGGTGGCGGAGATCGCGGCCTCATAGGCCTTGCGATAGTCCTTCCAGAACTTGCGCTCCTCCACGTCGGAGGGGCTGAGCTTCCAGTTCTTGTCGGGCTCGTCGATGCGCGAGAGGAAGCGCTTGCGCTGCTCCTCCTTGGAGAGGTGCAGGAAGATTTTGACGATGCGCGTGCCGTTGGCGTGGAGGTGGCGCTCGAAATCGCGGATCGAGCGGAAACGGTCCTCCCACAGGGCGTCGCCCTTGTGGCGCTCCACCGGGAAGCCTTGCGCTTTCAGAATCTCGGGGTGGACGCGCACCACCAGCACATCCTCGTAATAGGACCGGTTGAAGATGCCGATCTGGCCGCGCTCGGGCAGTTTGACGGCGGCGCGCCACAGGAAGTCATGCTGCGCTTCCACGGCGCTGGGGTGCTTGAAGCTGGACACCTGACAGCCCTGCGGGTTGATGCCCGACATGACATGGCGGATCGCGCCATCCTTGCCCGCCGCATCCATCGCCTGAAAGATGACGAGGACGGCATGGCTGTTGTCGGCATAGTGGCGCTGCTGCAGGTCGCTGAGCTTGGAAACATGATCCGCCAGCACCTCCTGATAATGCTCTTTGGAGTGGTAGACGGGCGTCACCAGCGTCTTGCGCTTCTTGAGATCGACCTCCTCACCCGGGGCAATGCGATAATCCTTGAGGCGAATTTTCATAAGCGATGCCCTTCGGTTGGGAGGAGGGAAAGCAAGGCAGGATTGCCGGTTGCGGGCAGTTGGGCAAGAGGCTTGCGCGGCGGATGGCGCGTGCCCGTGGCGCCCTGCCGCTCAATCTGTCGCTCAGTGCGGGATCATGGCCTGCAGGGTGGCGACCAGATCGGCCTCGGCGGCGGGCTTGTCGCGGCGGATGCGGGCGATGCGGGGGAAGCGCATTGCCAGCTTGGATTTGTGGCGGTTGCTCTCATGGATGGAATCGAAGGCGACCTCGAAGACGAGCGATTTCTCCACCTCGCGCACCGGGCCGAAGCGGTTGGTGGTGTGCTGGCGCACGAAGCTGTCGAGCCATTTGAGGTCTTCGTCGGTGAAGCCGGAATAGGCCTTGCCCACCGGCACCAGCTCGCCGCCCTGCTCCGGCGGGGCGGTCCAGCAGCCGAAGGTGTAGTCGGAATAGAAGCTGGAGCGCTTGCCCGACCCGCGCTGGGCATACATCAGCACGCAATCGGCGGTGAGCGCATCGCGCTTCCATTTGTACCACAGGCCCACGCGGCGCCCGGCGCTATAGGCGCTGTCGCGGCGCTTGAGCATCACCCCCTCGATGGCGGCATCGCGGGCGCCGTCGCGCAGCAGGGAGAGGGCGGTGAAATCCGCCGCCTCGATCAGCAGCGAGAGGTCGAAGCGGGAAGCGGGCAGGTGGGGCATGATCGCCTCCAGCCGCTGGCGGCGCTGGTGCCAGGGCAGGGGGCGCAGGTCTTCGCCGCCATCGAACAGCACATCGTAGAGGCGCACGAAGGCCGGATAGTCCTCCAGCATGCGCGCACTGACCTGCTTGCGGCCAAGACGCTGCTGCAGGGCGTTGAAGCTGGCCGCGCCGCCTTCCTCGCCGCCCTGATGGCTGCCGCGCACCAGCAGCTCGCCATCGAGCACGCCATCGCGGGTGAAGTCGGCGGCCACCTCGGGGAAGGAGGCGGTGATGTCGTCGCCGCCCCGGCTGTAGAGCCGCGTCTGCCCGCCCATGCGGACCAGTTGCACGCGGATGCCATCCCATTTCCATTCGGCGGCATAATCGGCCAGATCGACCTGCTCGTCCCCCAGCGGATGGGCCAGCATAAAGGCGCGGAACACCGGGCGATGCGCGGCGTCGGGTTTCGGCCCTTGCCCGCGCGCCCAGGCGAAGAGCTCGGCGTAAGGCGGTTCCAGCGCGTGCCACGCCTCTTCCACGTCATCCAGAGGCAGGGTGAAGGCCTGGGCAAACGCCGTTTTGGCCAGCCGCGCGGAGACGCCGATGCGCAAGGCCCCCGTCGCCAGCTTGAGCAAGGCAAAGCGCCCCTTGGCATCCAGCCGGTCCAGCAGCGCGGCCAAATCGGTTTGGACGCTGCCGCACGTCATAGCCTGCAGGGCGACGACGGTTTCACTCAGCCCCGGCGGCGCGGCGGGGGCACCGGGTTGGGGCCACAGCAGGCTGACCGTTTCCGCCGTATCGCCGACATAATCGCGCGACAGGGCAAACAGCACCGGATCGACCCTCTGCCCGATCAGCGTGCGGATGGCGGCAGGCTTGACGGCGGGAAAATCCAGCCCGCCCGTCAGCCCGGCCAGCGCCCAGCCGCCATCGGTATCGGAAGCTTCGCGCAGATAATCCGCGATCAGATCCAGCTTGCCATTGCGCGATCGTGTGTAGATCAGCCGGTCGATGAGGTTGGCGAAATCTTCCACGCTCAATCGTCCTCATCCTCATAGCCCACCAGATCGAGCGGGCGGGCCTTCAACTGATGCGTCTGGCACCAATGGACCAGCGCATCGTCCCGCCCATGGGTGATCCATGTCTCGGCGGGCGAGAGTTCGCGGATGGTCGCGGTCAGCTCGTTCCAGTCGGCATGGTCGGAGATCACCAGCGGCAGCTCGACATTGCGCTGCACCGCGCGCTGGCGCACCCGCATCCAGCCCGAGGCCATGGCGGTGATGGGCTCGGGCAGGCGGCGGCTCCAGCGATCATTGAGCGCCGAGGGCGGGGAGAGGATGATCTGGCCTTCCAGCGCCTCCTTCTTCGCCTCGCTCACCAGCCGCAGATCGCCCAGATCGACGCCCCACTCGCCATAGAGGCGGCACATCGCCTCCATCGCGCCATGCAGCCAGATCGGGGCATCGTAGCCCGCCAGCCGCAATTCCGCGATCACCCGCTGCGCCTTGCCCAGGGCATAGGCGCCCACCAGCACGCAGCGCTTTGGGTTGGCGGCGCGGGCCTCAAGCAGGCGGGCGATTTCTCCGGCGATGGGGGGATGGATGAAGACGGGCAGGGCAAAGGTCGCCTCGGTCACGAGGATGTCGCAGGGCACCGGCTCGAAGGGCAGGCAGGTGGGATCGGGGCGGCGCTTGTAGTCGCCCGTCACCACCACCCGCTCGCCCTGCCGTTCCAGCACCACCTGCGCCGAGCCCAGCACATGCCCCGCCGGAGCCAGCCATGCGGTGATGCCGTCGCCCAGATCCAGCCGTTCACGCAGGGGCAGGGGATGCGCACCCTCCGCCACGCCATAGCGCAGCGCCATGATCGCCAGCGTCTCGGGCGTGGCGATGGTGGCCCCGTGGCCGCCGCGTGCGTGATCGGCATGGCCATGGGTGACCAGCGCCCGGCCCACCGCCACGGAAGGGTCGACCCAGACATCCGCGCCGGGCAGATAGAGGCCCTGCGGCATGGGGCTGATCCATGAGGATGCTGCCAAAATCAAATCCTTCCGGCTTCGGTTCTGGTGTATCAAAGCATTGCGGAGGCGTCTCGTTCCGGGGAAGTCTGCGGGGCAGGATGGTTGTCACTTCCCTCCCATAACATAGGTGTTGCCACTTATTATGAACGGATGGCCTGTGATCCAAGCGTAAAGGGCATGCTGCTAGCCTGCGGGCATGGACCTCTCCAACGCTCCAAAACTCGCCTGCAGCGACCGGGCAAGGCTCAACGTGCTTGCCGGGCTGGGCATTCTCGATTCCGCGCCCGAAAGCGACTTCGACGAGTTGACGCGGCTGGCCGCCGCCGCTCTGGGTGTCGCATGCGCGGCGGTCAGCCTGCTGGATGACAAGCGCCAGTGGTACAAGTCGCGCCACAACATTCCCTTCGAGGAAACCCCGCTGGATGTGGCCTTCTGCATCCATACGGTGGCCGCGCGCGAAACGCTGGTGGTGCCCGACGCCACGCTCGACCCGCGCTTCTGCGACAATCCCCATGTCGTGGCAGAGGATGGCATCCGCTTCTATGCGGGCGTGCCGCTGATCGTCTCCTCGGGGCATTGCCTTGGCACATTTTGCGTTTTCGATACGCGGGCGCGCGCAGGGCTCGACGAGGCCCAGCTTGGCCTGCTGGCCGATCTGGCCCGGCTGGCCACCGATCTGATCGAGGCGCGGCGCTTCAACCGCATGGGCGAGATCGCCGTCAAGGTGGTCGATGCCACCTCAGACGCAGTGCTGGCGGTCGATGCGGAGGGCAAGATCGTCTATTGGAACCCGGCGGCGGAGGCGATGTTCGGCCATGCCGCCCGCGATGTGCTGGGCCATGGCATCGCGCTGATGCTGCCCGGCGGCCTGCCCGAGCCAGGCGGCGCCACAGCGTCACGGCGCGAGGTGCTGGCCTGCCGCGCCGATGGCGCCGATTTTCCGGTCGAACTCACCGTGGCGCCATGGGTGCAGGGCAATGCGGGCGGCATCGCCGCGATCCTGCGCGACATTGGCCACCGCAAGGCGCTGCAGCGCGACCATGAGCATGCCAAGGCCTTCCTTGCCAATGTGGTGACCAATCTGCCGGCGATGCTGTTCGTCAAGGATGTGCAAAGCCGCCGCTATCTGGTCGTCAATCAGGCGGGTGAGAAAGTGATCGGGCGCGAGGCCACCGAGATGGTGGGCCGCACCGATCTGGAACTCTTCCCCGAATATGGCGCGGGTTACGAGGCGCGCGACAGCGCCGCCGCCGCTTCCGACGGTCCCCATATCTTCGAAAGCGCTTTCGTGCGCGACGATGGCGAGACCGTCCATCTGCGCACCATCCGCAAGCTGATCGACGGTCCGGACCGGTCCGGCCAGTATATTCTGGGCATTTCCGAGGATGTCACCCAGATCCGCCAGCAAGAGGCCGAGGTGCTGCGCCTGGCCCATTACGACACGCTGACCGGGCTGCTCAACCGTGCCAGCTTCACCGACCGCATTCACCGCATGGTGCAGGAGCGGGCGCCCTTCGCCATGCTCAGCATCGATCTCGACCGCTTCAAGGCGGTGAACGACATGTTCGGCCATCCGGTGGGCGATGCGGTGCTGGTGCAGGTGGCTGAGCGGCTGACCGCTGTGGTCGGCGACGCGGAATGGGTGGCGCGCATCGGCGGGGATGAATTCTTCGCCATCCTGCCCGGCGAAAACCTGCGTGACCGGGCGGCCCATGTCGCCGATGCGATTGTGCGCCGCCTTGGCGCGCCTTTCGTCACCGAACGCGGCGTGGCGCATCTGGGCGCCTCGATCGGCGTGGTGCTGATGCCCGAGGACGGCGCCACCACCGAACATCTGCGCGAGAATGTCGATCTGGCGCTCTATCGCGCCAAGATGAACGGGCGGTCGGGCGTGTGCTTCTTCAACAGCGCCATGGATGCCGCCGCGCAGGACCGGCGCAGCGTGGCGCGCGATCTGCGTCAGGCGGTGGCCAATGGCGAGATCGCGCTGGCCTATCAGCCGCTGATCTGCACCCAGACCGGGGAGGTCACCAGCGCCGAGGCGCTGGCGCGCTGGACCCATCCCGATCGCGGCCCGATCCGGCCCGACATCTTCATCCCCATGGCCGAGGAATACGGCCTGATCGATGCGCTGGGCGAGCAATTGCTGCGCAAGGCCTGCATCGATGCGCAGACATGGCCCGAACCGCTGTGCGTGGCCGTGAACCTGTCACCCTTGCAGTTCCTTTCCAACCGGCTGATCGCCACGGTGCGTGAGGCGCTGGATGTGTCGGGTCTGGCGCCGCAGCGCCTGCAGCTGGAAGTGACCGAGGGTCTGCTGATCCGCGATGTGGATCGCACCTTCGCCCAGCTGGAGCAATTGCGCGCGCTGGGCATCCAGATCCTGATCGACGATTTCGGCGTGGGCTATTCCTCGCTCAGCTATTTCCAGCGCTTCATCTTCGACAAGGTGAAGATCGACAAGAGCTTCATCAACGACATCGCCACCTCCAGCGCGGCCCGCGCCATCGTGCAGGCGGTGGTGGGGCTGGGGCAGGAGCTGGGCATGGCCGTGGTGGCCGAGGGCGTGGAGAATGAGGAGCAGATGGGCCTGCTCGTCTCTCTGGGCTGCACCCATCTGCAGGGCTATCTCTTCAGCCACCCGATCTCGGCCAAGGCGCTGGGGCGCTTTCCCGCCAGCAAGGGGGTCATGCCGGCGCGGGTTCCGGCCTGATTCAGCTTTCCGTCCGCACTGTCAGCATGGCCCCGGCGGCGATCAGCAGCGTGGCGGCGGCAAAACCCATGGTGTAAACGGGCTGGCCGGGGAAGAAGGCCTCCATCACGCTGCGCATCACCGTGGCGACCAGCAGCTGCGGCACCACCACGAAGACGTTGAACAGGCCCATGGAAACCCCCAGCTTGCTCTGCGGCAGGCTGGAGGCCAGGATCGCATAGGGCATCGCCAGGATCGAGGCCCAGCAGATGCCGATGCCGATTTCAGCCAGCTGCAAGGCTTCGGGCGAACGGATCACCAGATAGGAGGCAAAGCCCGCCGCCCCGCAGCACAGGCTGAGCGCATGGGTCCTGGCCTTGCCGATCCGCGCCGAGAGCCAGGGCAGCAATGCCAGCGCGGCAATCGCCGCCACGCCATTGTAGATCGAGAACAGGCGGCCCACCCAATTGGCGGCCTGCTGATAGGCGGGGCTGGCCGGATCACTGGCGCCAAAGGCATATTGCGCCACGATCGGCGTGGAATAGATCCACATCACGAACAGCGCCGACCAGCTGAAGAACTGCACCAGCGCGAGGCGCTTCATCAGCGGCGGCATGCCCGAAAAATCGCCCACCACGCTGGAGAGCATGTTGGGCCGCCCGGCCCGCGCCATCAGGATCGCGGCGGCATAGGCCAGACCATAGGCGCCCAGCAGCGCGGCGAGCAGATAGAGCTCCTTGGCCAGCGCGTAATGCGCCACCAGCAGCGCCAGCAGGCCCCCGGCGGCCAGCCAGATCAGCGCGGCGGCGGGGTTGCGGCGGGCCAGAGCCGCGTCGGGGGCGGGGGCGTCATGAGCTTCTCCGAAAGCGGCCATCTGCGCGGGGGAGTATTCTCGCGTGCTCAGCACCGTCCACAGCACCGAGGCCAGCAGCGCCGCGCCGCCCGCCCAGAAGCTGTAGCGCACCGTGGCCGGGATCTCCCCGGCGGGCGCCACATTGGACACACCGGCCCAATCCAGCACGCTGGGAAACAGCGAGCCGACCACCGCGCCCACGCCGATAAAGGCCGTCTGCACCGCATAGCCCGCCGTATGCTGATCGCGCCCCAGCATATCGCCCACGAAAGCGCGGAACGGCTCCATCGAGATGTTGAGGCTGGCATCGAGCAGCCAGAGCAGCAGAGCCGCCCCGATCAGCACATGGCTGAGCGGCATCGCCGCCAGCGCCAGCGCGGCCAGAATGGCTCCGGCCAGAAAATAGGGGCGGCGGCGCCCGAAGCGACCCAGCCATGTCCGGTCCGACAAATGGCCGATCACCGGCTGCACCAGCAGGCCGGTGAGGGGGGCGGCCACCCACAGCGCGGCCAGATCGTCGACATTGGAGCCCAGCGACTGGAAGACCCGGCTCATATTGGCGTTCTGCAGCGCAAAGCCGATCTGGATGCCGAAGAAGCCGAAGCTGATGTTTCCCAGATCGCGCCAGCCCAGACGGGGCTTTGCTGCGCCATGCTGCGCGATATGATCCTCCAACCCCCGTCTCCCTTGATCGGCTTCGTGTTTTTGTTGTCGCATCGTTTTTGCGAAAAACCGGTTCCCACTTTTTCGCACGATGCCTTGGTTGCGGTCGCATGGAGCCGTGATTTGAGCAATCACGTATACGAATACGATGCCAAGAAATCGGGGCCGTGAATTCAGGCTCCGCTGCTGCGCCGCACGGTCAGCCGGGCGGGCAACATGGGCGAGGGCAGGGGGCGGCCCTCGATCTGGGCCAGCAGCGTGTCGATCAGCAATTCGCCCGCGCCGCGCAAATCCTGCACCAGCGTGGTGAGCGGCGGGCTGGTCATGGCGGCGGCGGGAATATCGTCGAAACCCACGATGGCGACATCCTCGGGCACGCGCAGGCCTTTGGCGGCCAGCGCCCGCAGCGCGCCGATGGCGATCAGGTCGGACCCTGCGAAAATGGCGTCGAAACGCGTGCCCCGCTCGATCAGCGCCATGGCGGCGCCGTAGCCATCGTCCTCGGTGGTGTAGGCATCGACTTGCAGCGCCGGATCATGCTTCAGACCGGCGGCATGCTGCGCGGCAAGCAGGCCCCGGTAGCGCTCGGCGAATTCGGGATAATGCTCGTCGGCCTGGCCCAGAAAGGCGATGCGGCTTCGGCCCCTGGCGATCAGATGCTCGCCCGCCATGGCTCCTGCGCCGAAATTGTCGCTGCCCACCGTGGCGCCGATGGTGTCAGGCCCCACCGAGCCCCAGCGCACAAAGCGCGTGCCCTGCGCCACCAGCCCGGTCAGCCGCTGCTCGTAGAGCGCATAATCGCCATAGCCGAGCAGGATCATGCCGTCGGCGCGGTGGCTGTCCTGATAGCGCGTATGCCAGTCATCCTCCATTTTCTGGAAGGATATCAGCAGGTCCAGCCCGCGCTTGCCGCATTGGCGCGTGATCGCCCCCAGCATCGCGAGGAAGAAGGGGTTGATCCTCGATTCATCGGGCGTGGGGTCTTCGAAGAACAGCAGGGCGATGGTGTTGGCCCGCTGCGAGCGCAACGAAGAGGCGTTCTTGTCGACCGTGTAGTTCAGCTCACGCGCAATGGCCTCGATCCTGGCGCGGGTTTCGGCGCTGATCGCGCGGCTGCCCCGCAAGGCCCGGCTGACCGTGGGCTGGGAGACCCCCGCCAGATAGGCAATGTCGAAACTGGTGGGCTTGCCCGATCCCCGCTGGCTCATCGCCGTCTTCCCTATCGTTCCTTCGCCGGTTCCCCTGAGGGAAATGGGCCACGCGCGCCACACGCCGATGCCTGCTCTGCCATGCGTATACGTATACCATCTTCAAAGCCGACTAAAGCGCGCTGTATCAAGGCGATCAACAGGGCGACGCCGCCCCGATCAGACAACAGCGCCACGCCAAACGGGCGGGCCATTCCGGGGGGATATTCGATCATGTCGCAGATGTCGTGGCGCAGGCGCTTATCGCCGCTGTCGACGGGTGTTTGCATTCCCGCTTCCAAGGACCACCACGCATGACCCTTCCCGATACGGCCTCGCACTGGTGGCAGGGCGCCTCCTT
>NZ_BCZE01000059.1 GCF_001598555.1 Novosphingobium rosa NBRC 15208 | reverse complement strand
CCGCGATCCATGGCACGGCGCTGGGCGGCGGGCTGGAGCTGGCGCTGGTGGCGCATTACCGCATCGCCGTGCCCTCGGCCAAATGCGGTCTGCCCGAGGTGAAGCTGGGCCTGCTGCCCGGCGCGGGCGGCACGCAGCGCCTGCCCCGCGTGGTCGGCATTCCCAAGGCGCTGGAGATGGTGACGAGCGGCGATCCCGTCTCGGCCAAGGCCGCGCTGGCGATGGGGCTAGTGGATGAGCTGGCCGCCGAGGGGCAACTGCGCGCCGATGCGCTGGCTTTCGCCAACCGCGTGCTGGATGAGGGCCGCCCGCTGGTCAAGGTGCGCGACAAGACCGACAAGCTGGAGGAAGCACGCGCCAATCCCGCAGTCTTCGAGGACTTCCGCAAGGCCAATGCCAAGAAGTTTCGCGGCTTTCTGGCGCCGGAAAACAACATCCGCTGTGTCGAGGCGACGCTTTCGGACCGGCCTTTCGAAGAGGCGCTGGTCTATGAACGCTCGCTCTTCGATGAGCTGATGGCGGATAGCCAGTCCGCCGCCCAGCGCCATGTGTTCTTCGCCGAACGTCAGGCCGCCAAGGTGGATGTGCCCGCCGAAACGCCCACATTGAAAATCGAGACCGTCGGCGTGATTGGCGCGGGCACGATGGGCGGTGGCATTGCGATGAATTTCGCCAATGTCGGCATCCCCGTCACTTTGGTGGAGACCACGCAGGAGGCGCTGGACCGGGGCCTTGGCATCATCCGCAAGAATTACGAAGCGACCGCCGCCAAGGGCAAGATGAAGCCCGAGGATGTCGAGACGCGGATGGGGCTGATCCGGCCCTCGCTGAGCCTCAACGATCTGGGCAGCGTCGATCTCATCATCGAGGCGGTGTTCGAGCAGCTGGATGTGAAACAGGAGATCTTCCGCAAGCTCGATCTGATCGCCAGGCCGGGGGCGCTGCTGGCCACCAACACCTCCTATCTCGACATCGATGATATTGCCGGGGTGACCAAGCGGCGGGAATATGTGCTGGGGCTGCATTTCTTCTCCCCTGCCAATGTGATGAAGCTGCTGGAGGTGGTGCGCACCAAGGACAGCGCGCCCGCCGTCTATGCCACGGCGATGAAGCTGGCCAAGACGATCGGCAAGATCGGCGTGCTCTGCGGCAATGGTTATGGCTTTGTCGGCAACCGCATTCTGGCGGCGCGCGGCGGTCAGGCCGATCAGCTGATCCTTGATGGCGCCAGCCCGCAAGCCGTGGACAAAGTGCTCTATGAGTTCGGCTTTGCCATGGGCCATTTCCAGATGCGCGATCTGGTTGGGCTGGACGTTGGCTGGAACCGGGCGACGACCGCCTCTTCGAACGTGCGCGAAATCCTCAATGAGATGGGCCGCCACGGGCAGAAGACCAGGGCCGGTTTCTATGACTATGACGAGAAGCGCAACGCCACGCCCTCGCCCGTCGCGCTGCAGGTGATCGAGGATTTCGCCACCAGACAAGGCATCGCCCGCCGCGCCATCGACGAGCAGGAAATCCACGACCGCATCCTCTTCGCCATGGTCAATGAGGGCGCGAAGATTCTGGACGAGGGCATCGCCGCGCGCGCCAGTGATATCGATATCGTCTGGATCACCGGCTATGGCTGGCCGAAATATCGCGGCGGGCCAATGTTCTGGGCCGATCTGCAAGGCCTGCCAACCGTCCTCGCCAAGCTGAAAGCGTTGGAGGCGGCGCATGGATCGATCTTCACGCCCTCGCCGCTGATCGAGCGACTGGTGGCGGAAGGAAAGGGGTTCAAGGACGCATGATGAAAGGTCACAAGATCGCCGTCACTGGCGTGGGAGAAACCGCCTTTCTGCGCAAGGGCGAGGAAAACCCGCTGCAGATGATGACCCGCGCCAGCCTGGCCGCCATCGCCGACGCAGGCCTGACTCCCGCCGACATCGACGGCTATATCGTCAACAAATATGCCGGGCATCCCAGCGAGGAAATGGCCTATTCCATCGGCGCCGGGCAGAAGCTTTTCTCGGCGGTGACCGACAGCGCTGGCGGCACCGCCACCACGGGCGACGCCCTGCGGCTGGCGCAGCTCGCCATCGAGGCGGGGCTGTGCCGCCATGTGCTGGTGCCCTATGCCATCCGCTCGACCAAGCCGGGGGGCGTCTATGCCTTCCATGCAAGGGAACCGCAGAAGGCCGGGCTGGAAATGCCCGCGGGCTTCTTCGGCCAGCCCACCTATTTCGCCACCATGGCCAACCGCTATGCTCACGAATACGGCATGAGCGAGGAAGAACAGGCCGCCGTGCCCATGACCTATCGCGCCTGGGCGGCGATCACCCCCTCGGCCCAGCGCCGGGAGCCGATGGATCTGGAGGCCTATCGCGCCAGCCCGATGATCTCCACGCCCTTGCGCGCCGCCGATTGCTGCCTCACCACCGATGGCGGCGGGGCCTATATCGTCAGCAGCGTGGAGGCGGCGCGCGATCTGCCGCATCCTGTGGTGAGCGTGCAGGGCGTGGGGCTGGGTTACAACAACTATCCCCACGGCGTGCTCTTCAGCCAGAAGCCCTGTACCTTCGAGTTTCCGGGGCGCGAATCCGCCGCTCAGGCCTATGGCATGGCGGGGATCGATCCCAAGGATCTGGATCTGGCGCAGGTCTATGACGGTTTCACCATCTCCGCGCTGGTGCAAACCGAGATGCTGGGCCTGTGCGAGCGGGGCGAGGCGCCGCGTTTCTACGCCGCCGGCCATGCAAAGCCCGGCGGGCGCATGCCGGTCAACACCAGCGGCGGCCATATGTCGGGCGGCTATGTGCCGGGCATCAATCTGCTGATCGAGGCGGTGCGCCAGCTGCGCGGGCAGGAAGGCGCGCGGCAGGTGCCTGACGCGAAGCTCTGCGCCATTGCCGGGCTGGGCGGCAACAACCATTCCACCACCGTTCTGGCAAGGATCTGAACCATGGGTTTTCCGATTTACCCCGTCCATCTGGAAGATCCGCTGTTTCAGGGCTTTTACGATGGGCTGGAGGCAGGCGAATTGCGCGTCACCGTCGACACGGAAAGTGGCGAACACGTCTGGTATCCGCCCGAGGTGGTGCCGGGCCGTCCCGATGCCACGCTGGAATGGCGCAAGGTCTCGAGCGAGGGCAGCGCCTACACCTTCACCACCGTGGTGCGCAGCCTGCTGCCCGGCGACCACAAGGATGAGGTGCCCTACACGGTGATCCTCTTCGAACCCGACGATGCGCCGGGCGTGCGCATCCCCGGCGTGCTGGTCGAGGCCGATGCCGTTCAGCCTGCCTGCGGCATGCGGCTGCGCTTTCGCGCCGTGGAAGCCGGGGATCACAAGATCGCGGGCTTTGCACCGGCGTAAAAGGAAAGGGGCGGATGGCCATTGTGCCACCCGCCCCTTTTTTGCTTTGTGATCCGCGCTTAGCGCGCCCGGAATTCCGCCAGCATCTTGTAGTAATCGTCGCTAGGCGCCTTTTCGCTGTGCTGCCCGGCAGGCCATGACGACTGTGGCGTCTCGGAGGCAATCGGCGGCGAGGTGTAATCCGACAGGCCCCGGCGACGGATGATCTTCCACACACCGTTGCGGCGCTCCAGATCGTCGAGATAGCGGCCTTGGAAGAACACATCCTCCTCGCCCGGGCCATCCTTGCGGTCGCGGCGGTGCTGGGCGAAGTAATAGCATTCGGAGAAAGCGTGGTCGCCCTTCACCTCGATGGAGATGTTGGTGATATGGTGGCAAGCGTAATGCAGCGCCGAAACGATCTTGAAGGCAAAGCCGACGAAATCGCTCGATTTACCCTCGAACTTGCCATGCTTATGGGTGGATTCCGGCCAGAACAGGCTGCGCAGCAGCGCCTCGTCGGCGCGGTCATTCGCGCGGGCATAGGCGTTGAGCAGCCACGCGATGGCATCCTTGGATTCCAGCACATCGAGCCGCTGCGCCGTCGAGAGCGAGCCCGCCGGCTTGCCTCCTGACGGGCTGGCGGCCATGGCATTGGCGGCAGCGGCCGCGAAAGGTGCGGCCAGCAGCGTGCCCAACAGGCGGCGGCGGTTGTGTTCATCCATGCTCGCTCTCCCTCAGTCGCACATTTCCAGCAGGCCCGGCACGGCCTTCAGGCGCGGCAGAACCTCCTTTTCGAACAGACGCAGGCTGCGCCATGACACCTCGGGGTCCAGCCCGCCCAGCAGGGCGTGGAACGTCACCGAGGTGCCGCGCCCCAGTCCGACCAGATAGTCGAAGCATTCATCGGGCGTGACGACCTTGATGTTGGGCATGGCCTTCAGCCCTTCCACCGTCTGGGCAGGGGAGTAGCGGGTCTGGCCCTCGCCGCGCTCCTTGGCCCATTCGGCATAGGCATTGGTGGCATAGGCGACATGTGGCGCCACGATGGGCCAGTCGCGCTCCGGGTCGTCGGTCACATAGAGGAAGCTGGCGGCGGGCTGGCGGTATTCTTCCGGCGCGGGGAAACCGGCCTTGGCGCGCTCTTCCTTGTAAAGCACGAAGAGATCCGGGTGGCCCGGGAAATACTGATAGCCCGCCTTGGCCGCGCGGATCGCCGATTTGTCGGTGGAACCGCCCATATAGATCTTCGGACCTTCGGGCGTGGCGGGCCGGGGGGTAACGCGCACGGTGCGGTCACGATATTCGAAGGGCTCGCCGGTCCAGGCCTGCTTCAGCGTGGCCATCGCCTCGTTCATCAGGCCGAGACGCTTGGTGATGTCCTTGCCGAACATCTCGAACTCATGCGGGCGATAGCCCATGCCCGCCGTCAGCCAGACGCGGCCCGGGCCGATGTTGTCCAGCACGGCAAGGTCTTCAGCCAGACGCAGCGGATCATGCATCGTCACCACCAGCGCCGAGAGATGGGTGGCAATCTGCCTGGTGGTGCCCAGAATCGAGGCCGCCTGCACCATGGAGGAGGGGCAATAACCGCCCTCCGCGCCATGATGCTCGGCCAGGAACACCTGCGTGAAACCCAGACCGTCTGCCCAGATCGATTGCTCGATCGCCGCGCGATACAGCGCAGGATGCGAGGCGCCGAAATCGGGGCGGTTCATATCGTAACGTAGGTTGAGCTGCACGGCCCGTCTCTCCTAAATGTGTTCTATGTCAGTCGGCTGAAACGCGCGCGCCGCCGATGCGGCCGGTCACGCGCTCGGCCTGCATGGCCTTGCCGCTGGTGAGCAGCGCGTCGATCTCGGCCTCGCTGTAGCCGACGTCGCCCAGAATCTGGCGCGTATGCTGGCCCAGACGCGGCGCGGTACCCACGGCCAGCCCCGGCGTCCGGCTCAGATGGACGAAGCTGCCGAAGGTGCGGACATGGCCATACATCGAATCCTTGTCCTCGATCACGCGGTTGCTCGCCTCGGCCCAGTCGGCCCAGAGCGCATCGCGCACCCAGCTGCTTTCGCGCACGATTTCGCAGGCCGCACCCGCGCCATCCAGTGCGGCAAAGGCCCCTTCGCTGCTGTGGGCGGCGAAATAGGGCGTCAGCAAATCCTGCAAGGCGGTATCATTGGCCGAGCGCGCACGCGCATCGGCAAAGCGCGGATCATCCGGCAGCCCCACCACACGCGCCAGAGCGGCAAAACGCTCATCCTGACGGCAGGAAATGCACAGCCAGCCATTCTGCGTGGGATAGATGCGGTCCAGCGCGTTGATGCCGGTCTGCGACTGGTCCAGCCGGAAGCTGTAGACCACCTCCTTCTGCGCATCGAGAAAATGCTCGGAGGTGGTCCACAGGCTGGAATGCATTTGCGGGCATTCCATATAATCGCCCACGCCGGTTTCAGCGCGCTTTTCCAGCGCCATCAGGATGCCGGCGGCGGCGAGGAAGCCATTGTTGTAATCCTCATTGCCGAAGACCGAGCGGGTGGGCGGATTGCCCTCGCCCCCGCCCTCGCGCAGCAGGCCGGTCCAGCCCGAAACCAGCGGCGCGAAGCTCTTGAGCAAAGATTTGGGCCCGCGCGAGCCGAAGCCCGGCATATAGGCATAGATCAGGCGCGGGTTGATCGAGAGCAGCTTGTCAAAGCCGATCCCCAGCTTGTCGGCCTTGCCGGGGCGCAGATTGTGCGTGACCACATCGGCCTGCGCCACCAGACGATAGGCGGCTTCCAGCGCCTCGGGCTGCTTCAGATCGAGGACGATGGCGCGCTTGCCGCGCTGGGCGGCGTCGAAACAGTCGGGCAGCGGGCGCATCTGGTCGCCGCCGGGGGTTTCCACCTTGATGACATCGGCGCCCAGATCGGAGAGCAGCCGCCCGCCATAGCCCACCGCGAAGAAGGAGGAGAAATCGACGACCTTGATCCCCTCCAGCGGCCGCTTGATGGCCTGCCCGCTGGCGGCCACCCGGGGCGCGGCGCGCGCGGCCAGAGCGGCAAGATCGCCATTGTCCGCACCGATGGCGGGCGCGGGCCGCGGCGCGGCGCAGGGCGTGCCCTTGAAGATCACGGCAGGCGCGGCCTGATGGATCGTGCCGAAATCCGGATCGGGCAGCGCCACGCGCTGGTTCACAAACTCCACCTGCGGGTCCAGCAGCACCTCGGCGGGGTGGAGCACCGGCAGCGCCGCCACATCGGCGGCATGCAGCAGCGTAATCCATTCGTCGCGCGGCTTCTGCTTGAAGGCCTCGGGCACTTCGACGCGGGCGATGTGATACTCATCCTCGCTGAGCGGCACGGCCATTTCCGGGCCCTTGACGGTCTGCACCCGGTCGCCGAAGCCCAGCACGATCATCGCCGCCTTGAAGCCGCCCGGCCCGCCGGTGTGGAACTGCAGATACTGGCCATCGCCGCATTGGAACATGCCGGTGATCAGGCGGGTGTTGCCGAAGCGGTCCATCGCCCCGGCATCGCCCTTCTTGATGTAGCTGATGCCCTCTTCCTGCCACCAGTCGTTCATCGGCGACTGGGCGATCATCGCATCGAGCAGCGAGGCCTCCACCTGCTGCCCCGTGCCGATGTTGCGCCGCGCCCGCACGGCCGCCAGAGCGCCGATCACCGCCAGAAAGGCCTGCCCGTAGTGCAGCGCGGGATGGCCCAGATAGATCGGCCCCTGGCGGAAGGGGCTGGACCGCTCGACCATCGTGCCCAGCAGGGCGGCGGTCAGCGCTTCGCCGTGGGGACGGTCGGCATAGGGGGTGTCCTTGCCATAGCCGGGCATCGCCACGGAGACCAGTTGGGGGCAATCGCGCTGCAGGCTGGCTTCATCCAGACCCAGCTTGGCGGCCTCGCGCTCCGTCATGGCATGGATCAGAATATCGGCCCCGGCCAGCAACCCGCGCAATTGCGCCTGATCCTGCGCGAGATCGAGTTCCACGCTGCGCTTGGAACGATCCCAGCTTTTGCGGGTCAGGTCATGGGCGAAGAACGCGCCGCCATGCGGCTCGACCTTCACCACGTCCGCGCCATGGTCGGCCAGCAGCATCCCGGCAATGGCTGCGGGCATGGATTGCGCCAGTTCGACGACGACAAGATGATCCAGGGGGCCAGACATCAAACGCTCCTCTCGCGGTCTTGTGCCGCATGATTCTGAGATGGGCTGGCGATGGAATCGCCTCCATCCGCCCTTCCAACCTTCACGCGCAGAGTGACATCAGATCATCGCGCAACGCAAGAAATTTTGCACCAGAGGTTCAAATTAATCTTTGGGCGCCAGCCGGTCCGGATCAAAGGCGGGGCGGGCCATCTGGAAACTGTCGCCATTGCGGACATACCAGCCGCTGCCATGGGTGCGGCCGATCAGCTTCATCGCGGGCGTGTCGAAATAGACCTTTTCACGGTCGGTGATGAACTCGTCGGCGATATGGGCCATCAGCACCTCGCCGATGATGACGGTCTGCTGCGTGCCGATGTCCAGCGCGGCCACCTTGCGGCATTCGAAGCTGACCGGGCTGGTGGCGATCCGCGGCGGCGCGACAACGACGCTGGGCGTGGTGACCACGCGCGCATAGTCGATCTCGCTGACATCGGCGGGGGCATCGACGCTGCATTCATTCATGGTTTCCGCGTCATCCTCGCACACCAGATTCACCACGAACTCGCCATTGGCGACGATGTTGGTGGCGGTGTTCTTCAGCGTGCGGCGGCGCGGCTCCTTCAGCAGGCCCAGCACCACCAGCGGCGGCTCCGTGCCCACGGCGTTGAAGAAGCTGTAGGGCGCGGCATTGACCACCCCCTGCTCCGACAGCGTGGTGATCCACGCGATGGGGCGCGGGGTGATGGTGGAGTTGATGATCTTGTAGCGGATCGCCATCGGCAGGGCGCGCATATCGAATTGCATGTCAGACCTCTTTGGCGGCTTTGCGGGCGGCGGCGCGGGCCTTGAAGGCTTCGCGGGCGCGGGGCACTTCCTCGCCCGCCTGGCAGGTGTGGCAATAGATCAGCTCCAGCGCCTGGGTGGCGGCCAGATCGCTGGTTTCGCCGGCATGCAGCAGGCGCTTGGTGAGCTCCACCGCATGGGGGTTGCCGCCGCCGATCCTCGCGGCGAAATCCAGCGCCTGATCCACCACGCCACCTGCGGGAAGCAAACGGCTGACAAGCCCGAGATCAAGCACTTCGCGCGCTTCCAGCGTGCGGCCCGAGAACATGATCTCGGCGGCACGGGCCCGGCCCAGACGCTGGGCCAGAAACCATGCGGCGCCTCCATCGGGCACCAGCCCATAATCGAGGAAAGGCGCGCCGAATTTGGCATCATCCGCCGCGAAGATCATGTCGCAGGCCATGGCGATGCTCCAGGCGATGCCATAGGCGCCGCCCTCCACCGCCGCGATGGTGGGGATCGGCAAGGCGCGCAACCGGTTGATGATGCGCTGGCCCATCTCCAGCCGCGCGGCCAGCCGGATCGCGCCATCGCCGCGCGCCGGGCCGGTCTTCACATCGCCGCCGCTGGAAAAATAGCCGCCCGCGCCTTGCAGCACCAGACCGCGCGCGGGGGTGTCCGTCTCCAACCGGTCGAGCGCGGCGGAAAACTGCTCCCACATGGTGAAGGAAACCGTGTTGCGGGCATGGGGGCGGTTCAGCGTCAGCAGAACCACGTCGCCCTCGCGCCTTTCGATCAGGATCTCGGGGGAGACATCCTCCGCCATGGCTCGCATCTCCTTGCGCTGCCGCTTTGCGGCAATTTTATGAGCGCCGCTTTTTCGGCGCTCTTATGACAAGGAGACTAGGCCAGGAGTCGCCCATGATGCAAGGAATTTTGCATCATGGTATATTTTTAATCCACCTTCTCCGCCTTGGAGCGCTTGCGCAGCGGCAGGGCATCCATGCCGCGCTGGGCAATGTCCTTCAGCATGGCCTCGACCTCCTTGCGCGCCGCGCCGCGCACCGCGCCCAGCATCAGCATGAGATAGGAGGTGACCAGATGCAGGATGATATCCTCATCCGGAATGCGTCCCCGCGCCCAGTCGTTGATCATGGCATATTCCAGCCGGACCATATCGTCGACCAGCGTATCGACCTTGACCCAGGCCTGCAACTGCTTGCCCGCCGCCAGATTTTCCACCCAGGCGCGGTTCTGGCTCGTGGCGATGGAATGCATCGCCAGCCAGATGTCCTCATCCACCTCGGGGCTGAAATAGAGCGCCATGATCGCGCGGATGTAGTTGGGAATGCGGCGGTTGCGCTGCACGACCGAGATCATGCGCTCCAGATTGTGCTGCATTGTGCCGGCAGGCTGGGTGAAGGTGATGCGGCTGATGTATTCCTCGAAATACTCCTGAATCGCCGCCGCGATCATCCGCTCCCGCGTGAGGAAGGCGTTGTAGAGCGTGCGCTTGGCCACACCGGCGCGCCGCCCGATATCGTTCATGTTGAGCGCGGTGATGCCCTGTTCGGCGATCACCTGCCGCGTTTCCTCCAGAATACGCCGCCGCCGCTCGATAATGGCGGGGCTGGCGTAGGTCTGCACGCGTTCATTGCCCTCGTTGTTTGCCGTCATGTACGCTCACCTTCCGAGGGGCTTTCATGCACATGAGATCAGAAAGGGTCAACATGCAGCGGCCCTAATCCCCCATTTCGAAGAGGCACAAGCGCCGCTGCACGCGTAACCTATTTGGCTGCAAGGCTTTCTCGCGCACGCTGGCGGATGTAATGCCGCAGCCCCTCGATCTCCTCGGGCGTCAGATTGCCGAAACCGGGCATCCCGCGCGACATCAGCGCGCCATCATGCAGCACGGCGGCGAAGCCCGCCGCATCCAGCGGGATCGAACTC
Organism: Novosphingobium rosa NBRC 15208; assembly: GCF_001598555.1. Taxonomy (GTDB): domain Bacteria; phylum Pseudomonadota; class Alphaproteobacteria; order Sphingomonadales; family Sphingomonadaceae; genus Novosphingobium; species Novosphingobium rosa. The sequence continues at coordinate 41,537 of NZ_BCZE01000059.1, read as the reverse complement.
TTGCGCAGATCGGGCGCCGCACCGCCCGCCGCCATGCCCACGCCATGGCAGATCACGCAGGAGGTGTTGAAGATGCCCGCGCCGATCTTCACCTTGGCCGGATCGATCACGAAAGCGGCATCGTCCACGATGGGCGCGTCAGCCACCTCCGCCTTGGGCAATTGCTTTGTCGCGCCCAGAGCGAAGGTCATCACGCGGCGCTTTTGCTGGCGGTAATCCCAATTGGGCGTGTTGGCGTAGCTGGAACGGAAGCCGGTGATGATCGTCACATATTGCTTGCCGCCAAGCGAATAGGACATCGGCGCGGCCAGCATGCCGTTCTGCATGGCATAGGACCACAATTTCTTGCCGTCCTGGGCCGAATAGGCGTTGAACGAGCCATCATTCAGGCCCTGAAACACCAGATTGCCGCCCGTCGCCATGGTGCCGCCGTTGAAGATTCCCGGCTCGGGCACCTGCCAGGCGATGCGATTGGCCGCCACATCCCAGGCCACCAGACGGCTGCTGGCCGATGGCACGGTGAGATTGGCGGGCGGCGCGCCAAGCCCGGTGTTGACGAACATGCCCGGGCGATAGTGCCAATCCTTCACATTGGCCGGATCGACCACCACGCGCCCGCCATCCATCACCGGCACATAGCTCAGGCCGGTCTTGGGGCTGAAAGACATGGCCTGCACGCCATGCGCGCCATTGGGGAAGGGATACATCACGAAGGCCTTGCCATCGAGATAGAGCGAATCCGGATTCATCTCCGGCCTGCCGGTGACCGGATCGATGCTCTTGGCCCAGTTCTGCTTGGCGATCTCGCCTGCCGAAATGAACTGGCCGGTCTCACGGTCCAGCGCGTAGAAGAAACCATTTTTAGGCGCCTGCATCAGCACATGACGCAGCTTGCCATTGATGGTGATGTCCGCCAGCTCAATGTCCATCGTGCTGGTGAAGTCATAGGTGTTGCCCGGATTGGCCTGATAGTGCCAGACATATTCGCCGGTCTTGGCATTGAGCGCCACGATCGAGCCGAGGAACAGATTGTCGCCGCCGCCGGGACTGCGGATCTTCTGGTTCCAGGGGAAACCATTGCCGGTGCCGATGTAGATATAATCAAGCTTGGGATCATAGGCCATGGCGTGCCAGACGGTGCCGCCGCCGCCATATTTCCACCATTCGCCGCTCCAGGTCTTGGCGGCCATCTCCATGGTCTTGTTTTCGAAGCCCTTGGCCGGATCGCCGGGCACGACATACCAGCGCCAGCGCTTCTTGCCGGTCTTGAGGTCATAACCCGTCACATAGCCGCGCGTCGGGCTGTAATCGGCACCGCCAAAGCCCGTCACCACCACATCGCCCGCCACCCATGGCGGACCGGTGATGTAGCCGTTCTCGGCCTCATCCAGCGTCTTGACCTGCCAGCGCAGCTTGCCCGTTTTCGCATCGACCGCCACCAGACGGCCCTCACGCGTGGCGGTGAAGACCATGCCATCCTTATAGGCAATGCCGCGCGTGCCCCAGCCCGCGCGCATCCGCGTCTTGGCCTCGGGCTGGCTGGCGACATCGGGGTCATACTGCCACAGCAGCTTGCCGGTGCGCGCATCCAGCGCATGGATCACGCTGTTGCCCACCGCGAAATAGACCACCCCATCCACTTCAAGGGGTTGGGTGTAGCTGTCGAAGGTGTCGATGTCATAGGTCCAGGCCAGACCCAGCTGGCTGACATTGCCCTGGTTGATCTGATCGAGCGGGCTGTAATGCTGCTCGGTGCTGTCTCCGCCAAAGGCGTGCCAGTCACTGCGCGCCGGAGCAGGGGTTGGGCCCCCTGCCCATCCGGCGCCCTGAACCATGGCGATGGCACAAAGGGTGGTGAGCGCCAGCGTGCCGCCGCGCTTGAAGCTGATCCGTCGCATGGGTCTCTCTCCCGAAAGGTGGGGGCGGAGTCTGATCCGTTATTTTCTGCATCATTGTGCAAATTTATCGACTCGTCAATGCCCTTCACGCCGTGACAGGAGCAAATTTAACCAGCCGTTTCGCAATGATTTCTTCCGCTTCGGCCACGATCCGCGCGATCAGCGCCGCGCAGGTGGGAATATCGTGAATCAGGCCCATCACTTGCCCGGCGGTGATCACGCCATGCTGCGTATCGCCCCTGGCCAGACCTTCCGCGCCACGCGCGCCTTTCACCAGCGGCGCGATGCTCTCGAAGGGTTCGCCGCGCCCCTCCGCCTCCCGCACCGCCTGCGACACGCCATTGCGCGCCACCCGCGCCGTGTTGCGATAGGAGCGGAAGATCAGATCGGTGGCGCGCTCATCCTGCTCCACCAGCATGCGCTTGACCGCCTCATGGATCGGCGCCTCCACCGTGGCGCAGAAGCGCGTGCCCATGTTGATGCCCTCGGCCCCCAGCGCCAGAGCCGCCACCAACCCGCGCCCGTCGCCAAAGCCGCCGCTGGCCAGCAGGGGCACCTTCACCTTGTCGGCGGCGGCGGGGATCAGGATCAGGCCGGGAATATCATCCTCGCCGGGATGACCCGCGCATTCGAAGCCGTCGATGGAGATCACATCGGCGCCCAGCCGCTCGGCGCTCAGCGCATGGCGCACCGCCGTGCATTTGTGCAGGATGGTGATGCCATGGGCCTTGAAATGATCGATATGCTCCCCCGGATTGTGCCCGGCGGTTTCCACGATCGTCACGCCGCTCTCGATGATGGCGCGGCGGTACTCGGCATAGGGCGGCGGGTTGAGCGAGGGCAGGATTGTCAGATTCACCCCGAAAGGCTTGTCCGTCAGGCCGCGGCAGCACGCGATCTCGGCGCGCAGCGCATCGGGCGTGGGGCAGGTCAGCGCGGTGATGATGCCCAGCCCGCCCGCATTGGAAACGGCCGCCGCCATCTGCGCCGTGCCCACCCACATCATGCCGCCCTGCACGATGGGGTGGGCAATGCCCAGAAGATCGGTGATGCGGGTCTTGAGCGGCATGCTCAGACCCTCGCCACCAGATCGGGCACGGCGCTGTAAAGATCCGCGACCAGCCCGATGTCGGCGATCTGGAAGATCGGCGCGTCTTCATCCTTGTTGATGGCGATGATGGTTTTGCTGTCCTTCATCCCCGCCAGATGCTGGATCGCCCCGCTGATGCCGACGGCAATGTAAACCTCCGGCGCGACGATCTTGCCGGTCTGCCCCACCTGATGATCGTTGGAGACATAGCCCGCATCCACCGCCGCGCGCGATGCGCCCACCGCTGCCTTCAGCTTGTCGGCTAGCGGCAGGATGGTGGCGGCGAAGGTCTCGGAATCCTTCAGGGCCCGCCCGCCCGAGACGATCACCTTGGCGCTGGTCAGTTCGGGCCGCTCGCTCTGGGCGATTTCCGCACCGACGAAGCTGGAAAGGCCCGCCTCGCCCGTGCCCGCCACGGTCTCCACCGCAGCGCTGCCGCCCTCGCGCGCAGCCTTGGCGAAGGCGGTGCCACGCACGGTGATCACCAGTTTCGCATCGCTGCTTTCCACCGTGGCGATGGCATTGCCGGCATAGATCGGGCGGGTGAAGGTCTTGGGCCCCTCCACGCTGAGGATTTCGGAAATCTGCGCCACATCCAGCAGCGCGGCCACGCGCGGCGCGATGTTCTTGCCTGTGGTGGTGGCCGGGGCCACAAAAGCATCGTACCCCGCCATCAGAGCGACCACCAGCGGCGCGACATTCTCCGGCAGCCCATGGGCATAGGCAGCATCGCCCGCCACCAGCACCTTTTCGACGCCAGCGATCTGCGCCGCCTGAGCGCCCACGCTCCCGGCGCTGTCGCCCGCCACCAGCACATCCACCGCGCCCAGCCCGGCGGCGGCGGTCACCGCACTCAGCGTCGCATCTTTCAGAGCACCCTGCTCATGCTCGGCCCAGACCAGAACCTTCATCACGCGACTCCCAATTCCTTGAGTTTTTCCACCAGCGCCTCGACATCGGGCACCTTCACCCCCGCCTGCCGCACCGCCGGTTCCACAACCTTCAACACCGTCAGACGCGCCGCCGTATCCACGCCGTAATCCGCAGGCGCCTTGGTGCTGAGCGGCTTGGATTTGGCCTTCATGATGTTCGGCAAAGACGCATAGCGCGGCTCGTTCAGGCGCAGATCGGTGGTCACCACGGCGGGCAGGGCCAGCTTCACAGTTTCCAGACCGCCATCGACTTCGCGCGTGACCAGCACGGCGTCACCCTCAACCTCAACCTTGCTGGCGAAAGTGCCTTGCGGGCGGCCGATCAGCGCGGCCAGCATCTGGCCGACCTGATTGCTGTCGTCATCGATGGCCTGCTTGCCCAGGATCACCAGATCGGGCGCTTCCTCGCCCGCCACGCCCTTCAGGATCTTGGCGACGGCCAGCGGCTCCACCTCGCTTTCGCTCAGCACATGGATCGCGCGGTCGGCGCCCATCGCCAGCGCCGAGCGCAGGGTCTCGCTGGATTTGGCGCCGCCGATGGAGACCACCACGACCTCGCTGGCGATGCCCTTTTCCTTCAGACGGACGGCTTCCTCGACAGCGATCTCGTCGAAGGGATTGATGCTCATCTTGACGTTGGCCAGGTCCACGCCCGAGCCATCCGCCTTCACACGCGGCTTCACATTGTAATCGAGAACCCGCTTCACAGGCACAAGGATCTTCATGATATCCCTTTCGAAACTGTCTGAAACCGCCTCAGCGGCCTGAAAAATCCGGTTTGCGCTTTTCGCCGAAAGCGCGGATCGCCTCGGCAAAATCCGCGCTGCGCCCGGCGATGGACTGGTTGTCCCGCTCGATGTCCAGCGTGGCGTCGAAGCCTTGCTCCAGCGCCGAAGCCACCTGGCGCCGGATCATGCCGATGGCCCGCGTCGGCCCCGCCGCCAGCCTTGCGGCCAAAGCCTGCGCCTCACCCAGCACCGCCTCATCGGGCACAACCCGCGTCACCAGACCGGCGGCCTTGGCCTCCGCTGCGCCCATCCTTTCGCCCAACAGCGCCATCTCCAGCGCCCGCGCCCGGCCCGCGCTGCGCGCCACCAGCCAGGTCGCGCCGGCATCGGGCACCAGCCCGATGTTGACGAAGGCCAGCAGCAGATAGCCACTTTCCCCCATCACCACGATATCGCCCGCCAGCGCCACGCTGAGCCCGGCCCCGGCGCAAGGCCCGTTCAGCGCCGTGACCACCGGGATCTCCAGCGCCGCCAGCTTGCGGGCGAAGGGATTGTAGGCGGCATCGATCAGCGCCCCCAGATCTCTGGGTAGGCCTTCATATCCCACCCCATCGGGCTGAATATCCGCGCCCGAGCAAAAGAAGCGCCCCTCGCCGGTCAGCACCAGAGCGCGGGCGCCCTGCGCCAAGGCGGCGTCGATCGCTTCACTCAACTGGGCAAAGACCGCAGGCGTCAGCGCATTGAGCTTCTCGGGCCGGTTGAGCGCCAGCGTGACGACATCGCCCACCCGGCTGCTGTTGATGAAACGCGCGTCGCTCATGACACAGCCTCGATCACCATGGCGATGCCCTGACCGCCGCCAATGCACATGGTGATGAGGGCATAGCGCCCACCCACCCGCCGCAACTCATAGGCCGCCTTCACCGTCAGGATCGCGCCGGTCGCGCCGATGGGATGCCCCAGCGCGACACCGCTGCCATTGGGGTTGAGCTTTTCGGAATCGAAGCCCAATTCCCGCGCCACGGCCAGCGCCTGAGCGGCAAAGGCCTCATTGGCCTCAATCACATCCATATCGGCCAGCGTCAGCCCGGCGCGTTCCAGCGCGATCGGCACCGCCTGCACCGGCCCCACGCCCATATAGGCCGGATCGACCCCGGCATGCCCCCAGCTGACAATGCGCGCCAGGGGCTTCACCCCCCGCGCCGCCACCACAGCCTCCGTGGCCAGCAGCAGCGCCGCAGCGCCATCGTTGATGCCGCTGGCATTGGCGGCGGTGACAGTGCCATCCTTCCTGAACACCGGCTTCAACCCGGCAAGACTCTCCGCCGAAACATCCGCGCGCGGATGCTCATCGGTATCGAAGACAGTCACCCCCTTGCGGCTCTTGATTTCGATGGGCAGGATCTGCTCCCTGAAGCGCCCCTCGGCGATGGCGCGCGTGGCGCGGGCATGGCCCTCCGCCGCCAGAGCATCCTGATCCGCGCGGGTCACGCCATAGCGCTCGGCCACGTTTTCGGCGGTGATGCCCATATGGCAGTCGGCCATGGGATCGGTCAGCGCCTGCACCAGCGCGTCGACCAGCGTGGCATCGCCCATCTTGCGGCCCCAGCGCTGGCCATGATCGTGATAGGGCGCGTTGGACATGCTCTCCACCCCGCCCGCGATGGTGACGTCGGCCTCGCCCAGCATCATCATCTGCGCCGCCGAGACCAGCGCCTGCAACCCCGATCCGCACAGCCGGTTGACCGTCAGCGCGGGCACCGCCACCGGCAACCCCGCCTTGAGCGAAGCCACGCGCGCGACATAGGCATCCTTCGAACTCGACGGCACCACCTGCCCGAACACCACATGGCCGACATCCTGCGCCGCCAGCCCCGAACGCGCCAGCGCCTCGGCAGCGACCAGCCCGGCAAGGTCCGATGGCATCAGGCTTTTCAGCCCGCCGCCGAAATCGCCGATCGCAGTGCGCACGCCACTGACGATGTAAATTGCGCTCACCGGTCTTCTCTCCCAAAATAGCTTCGACTCGCATGGCCGATCGCGTCAGACCATGCCCGGCCTTGCTGTGATCCTATGCGTGGCGGGCAGGCTCTGTCCATTATAAATTTGCATTAGAGTGCATTTTTAACGTAAGCAGCGATTCAAGAGACTGTTGGGAGAGAGATGCATGCGCGCGCTGGTCTGCGAAACATTCGGCCCACCCCAAACGCTGGTGCTGCGCGACTGGCCGCTGCCCGAACCCGCCGCCGGGCAGGTGCGCGTGCGCATCCATGCCGCCGGGGTCAATTTCCCCGACACGCTGATCATCGAGGGCCGCTATCAGATCAAGGCCGATCCCCCCCTGATCCCCGGCAGCGAGGTGGCCGGGGTGATCGAGGCGCTGGGCGACGGCGTTGAAGGCTGGCGCATCGGCGACCGGGTCTGCGCCATGACCCTGCAGGGCGGCTTTGCCGAGGCGGTGGCGGTGGATGCCTCGCGGCTTGTGGCCTTGCCGGACGAGGTGGATTTCGCCGTCGGCAGCAGCGTGTTGATGACCTATGGCACGGCGATCCACGCGCTGCGCCAGCGCGCCGCGCTGGCCCCGGGGGAAAGGCTGCTGGTGCTGGGCGCGGGTGGCGGCGTGGGGCTGGCCGCCGTGGCGCTGGGGGCGGCGATGGGCGCGCAGGTGATCGCGGCGGCCTCCAGCGCGGAAAAGCTGGCGCTGGCGCAGCGTCAGGGCGCCGCCGAACTGATCGACACCGCCAACCGCGACCTGCGTGAGGCGCTGAAGGCCGGCGGGCCGCTCGATGTGGTGGTCGATCCGGTGGGCGGCGCGCAGAGCGAGACCGCCTTTCGCGCTCTGGCCCCGAACGGGCGGCATCTAGTGGTGGGGTTCGCCAGCGGCACGATCCCCTCGCTGCCGCTCAATCTGCCCCTGCTCAAATCCGCCGCGCTGATCGGCGTGTTCTGGGGCGCCTTCACCACCCGTGAGCCCGAAACGCATCGCGCCAACATGGCCGAGGTCTTCCGCATGATGGCCGATGGCCGCATGCCCCGGCCCGACATACAGCTTGCCCCGCTGGCCGGGGGGCCTGACGTGCTTGATCGCCTCGCCCAGCGCCGTCTGGCTGGCAAGGCGGCGCTGACCATGGCATAAAGCGCAGGGCCCGCGGCACCCGAAAGGCATTCCTGCGTTATCGTCGCGTATGCCTGACAACCGCACCACAGACCTGCTTGTGGCGGGTGGAGAGATGTCCGCCCGCATCCATGATTTCGACTGGGCGGCAACCCCGCTCGGCCCCATGGCGGCATGGCCGCAGCCGCTCAGGACGGCGATCGACATCGTTCTGGGCTCCGGCCATGCGATGCAACTGGCCTGGGGGCCGGAGCGCACCATCCTCTACAACGACGCCTATGCCCCCATGCTGGGCGAGCGCCACCCTCAGGCGCTCGGCCTGCCCTTCAGCAAGGCCTGGCCCGAAATCTGGGACGAAATCGCGCCGCTGGTCACCCGCGTCTTCGCCGGGGAAACCGTGTGCTTCGAAGACATGCCGCTGATCATGGAGCGCCATGGCTATCGTGAAGAGACATGGTGGACCTTCTCCTACTCACCGATCCGCGACGAGGGCGGGGCTGTGGCGGGGCTGCTCAATGTCACGGTGGACACCTCCGCGAGCAAACGCGCCGAGCTGGCCGAGCGGACCCTGCGCGAGAATGAGGAAAGGCAGAGCTTCCTCCTTGGGCTGGCCGACGCTCTGCGGCCGCTCAATGCCCCGGAAGAGGTCATGAGCGCCGCCACCCGTCTGCTCAACACCCAGTTGGGGTCAAGCCGCTGCGCCTATTACGAGATCGAGGATGGCGATTATGTGATCCTGCGCGACAGCGCGCGGGGCGTGCCCTCGCTGGTCGGGCGCTATCCGGTCGAAAGCTTCGGCAGCACCCTGTTCGACAAGCATGTGGATGGCCAGTCGCCGCTGGTGGTCGGGGATGTCGCCCTGGCCCATAGCCTTGAGGAAGCCGGGCATCTGGCGGCCATTCAGGTGCGGGCCTATATCAGCGTGATGCTGCTCAAGCAGGGCCGCTTCGTCTGCGGCCTGACCGTCCATGCCAGCGCGCCCAGAGCGTGGAGCGCCCATGAGGTGGTGCTGGCGCAGGACACCGCCGAGCGAACCTGGGCCGCCGTCGAACAGGCCCGCGCCGAGGCTGCCCTGCGCGCCATGCAGGAGCAGCAGCGGCTGACGCTTGAGCTGGTGCCCGCCCTGCTGTGGTCGAGCGATCCCGCGGGGACCGGCATGGCCGTCTCCGAAGGCTGGTGGGCCTACACCGGGCAGAGGCCGGAGGAGGCCGGCGATGCGGACTGGCTCGCCGCGCTGCCGCCCGAGGATCGGCCCATCCTGCGCGAGGCCTTTGCCCATGCCCTCGCCAGCGGCGAGCCAATCGAGCGGCAGCAGCGCATTCACAGCGCCCGGCATGGCGCCTATCGCTGGCATCTGCTGCGCCATGTGCCGGTGCGCGACGCGCGGGGCACGATCGAACGCTGGTTCGGCGCGGCGGTCGACACGCATGAAATCCACCGGTTGCAGGAACGCCAGCAGGTCCTGGTCGCCGAATTGCAGCACCGCACCTTCAACCTGATGGGCATGGTGCGCGCCACCGCCGAGGCCACCATCAAATCAAGCGCCAGCCTTGAGGACTTTCGCGGCAAATTCCGCGACCGCATCGCCGCGCTGGCCCGGGCGCAGCGCCTGCTCTCCCGCCTGAAGGACGATGGCCGCATCACCTTCGACGAGCTGATCCACGCCGAATTCGACGCGGCGGGCGTGTTCCAGCCTGAGCGGAACAGCGTGGTGCTGGAGGGCCCGCAAGGGGTCGCGCTGCGCTCTCAGATGGTGCAGACTCTGGCCATGGCGCTTCACGAACTCACCACCAATGCGATCAAATATGGCGCGCTGGGGCAGGCCGGGGCGCAGCTGACCGTGCGCTGGCATGTGGAGCAGGATGACGCGGAGCAGCCATGGCTGCATGTGGCGTGGCAGGAAAGCGGCGTGACCATGCCGCCTGCCCCCTGCCCCACGCGCAAAACGGAATTGGGCACCGGGCAGGGCCGCGTCCTGATCGAGCAGGCCCTGCCCTATCAGTTCGGCGCGCAGACCAGCTATGTGCTGGGGGATGACGGGGTGCGATGCTCCATCGCCCTGCCGGTCTCGAACAAGACCCGCGCGGAGAGCCTGCGATGACCCTTGCCCGTTACCGCATTCTGGTGGTCGAGGACCAGTTCATGCTGGCGCAGGACATCTGCAACGAGCTGGAGGAAGCTGGCGCCGAGGTGATCGGCCCGGAACCCTCGCTGGAACGGGCTCTGGCCCGGATCGCGCAGGAGCCGCACATCGATGGCGCCGTGCTGGACATCAGCCTTGGCGACGGCACCAGCTTTCCCATCGCGGATCTGTTGACCGAGCGCAACGTCCCCTTCCTCTTCGCCAGCGGCTATGACGACGAGGCGGTGGCGGACCTCTATCCGCACGCCGTCAGCTGCGCCAAGCCGCTGGATATGCCGGTTCTGATCCGCACGATGGCCGACATCATCAAGCCGGCATGATCCGCCCGCAGCGCGCCGGCAATCTCTAGGCCGAAACCAGCCCCGTCAGCGGCTTCGCCCCGCCCGCCAGCGGAAACAGCACCCGCGCCACATGATCGGGATCGAGCGCCAGCGCCTCGCCCGCCACCCCGGCGATCAGCGCATCGAGGCCGATGGTGGGCCGCAGATCGCGGTTCTGGTAAAGCTGATTGCCGGCCAGCCCCGGCCAGTCCGCCACCACGCGCCCGCCGCGCACGCCGCCGCCCAGCACCCATGCCACAGACCCCGTGCCATGATCGGTGCCGCCGGTGCCGTTCACGGCGGCGGTCCGCCCGAATTCGGTGGCGACCACCACCGTGGTCTGCGCCCAGACCGGCCCCAGCCCGTCACGCAACGACGCCAGCAACGTGTCGAGCGCCTTCAATTGCGCCGCCAGCCGGTTGTTCTGGGCATTATGCGTGTCCCAGCCGCTGGTTTCCAGCATTGCGATGCGCGGGCCCGCGGGTTTGGTGAGGAAACTGGCGGTCAGACGCCCCAGCGAGGCCGGGTCTTGCTTCGCCCCCGTGCCCTCGGCCAGATCGCGCGCGGCCAGAGCGGCGGACCATGCCGGGTGGAACTGCTCGTCATGCGCGTAAAGCTGGCCCACCCGCATCATCAGATCGTCCGAGGGCTGAGGCAGCGCCGAGGGCGCATAGCTGGAGACCTCCACGCTCCCGCGCAGGGCCTGAGGCACAGTGGCGGCAATGGCGATGGCGCCGTCGCTGCCATGCCCCCCTCGCTGACCTTGCACCGCCGGCAGCATGCCGGTCAGGCGGTTGAGCCAGCCGTCGCGGGTCTGGTAGGGCTGGATGCCGCCGGTCTCCAGCACGTTCTGCCCGTCGAAATGCGAACGGTCGCGATAGGGCGAGGCGGCGGCATGGACAAACAGCGCCTGTTTGGCCGCGAACATCGCCGCCGTCTGCTTCAGCGAAGGATGCAGCGCAAAGGTGCCATCCAGCTTGGTGGCCGTAGCCGGATCGATGGCCAGATCGCCGCGCAACCGCGCATAAGCCGGATCGGCATAGGGCGCCACGATGTTCAGCCCATCGGCGGCGCCGCGCTGGATGATGAAGATAAAGCGCCGCTCGGTTTGCGCTGCGGCCAGCACCAGTTGCGGCGAGACCAGCATCGCGCCCAGCCCCGCGCCAGCACAGGCGATGAAACGACGTCGACCAAGGATGGGATGGTTCATAGCCTATCTCCGCAGAAAATCGGGGGACACCAGCAGCAGCGCCAGAGCGCTGGCCGGGCTTTCCGCCATCGCCACCTGCCCGGCGGTCGCCGGATCGAGCGAGGCGGGCAGCAGGCGCGGGGCCAAAGCCCGCGCATCGATCTGATCGCCCAGGGGCGAGACCAGCCGCTGGGCGAATTCCACCCGGCGCATCAGCGCATCGGGCGCGATCCAACTCGCGCTGACATCGTCCCATCCGGCGGGCGAGCCCGGCTTCCACACCGGCTGGCCCAATTGTCGCTGCACGGCGGCCATCTGGATCGCGCCGGTCTCGCCGCGCCCCAGCCCGCGCAGGGCCGAGATCGTCCATTCCCATGGCGTCTTGAACTTGAGCGGCTGAGGCAGCCATGCCTCCGGGCTGTCGATCAGCGCCTTGTAGAGCGTGGGCAGATCGCCGCCGCTGCTGGTGAACACGCCCGCCAGCCGCGCCACCATGGCCGGCGGCGGCGTATCGCCCGCAAAATGGCGCGCCAGCTTGGTGGCGATATGGGTGGCGGTGGCGGGCGCATGGGTGAAATCAGCCAGAGCGGCGCGGGCCTGATGCTCGCCCTCCTGATGGTAGGTCTTGCCCAGGATGCGGCGCGCGCCCGGCTCATGCTGGCGGTCGCGGAAGAGGAAATTGCCGGGGCGGTCGCTGTCCTGCCCGCCGACGGTCCAGCCGGTCAACGCGCGGGCGAATTCGGTGACATCGGCCTGCGTGTAGCCGCTGCGCACGCCCAGCGTGTGCAGCTCCATGATTTCGCGAGCAAGGTTTTCGTTCAGGCCGCGCCGCCTGGCCGGATCGCCGCCCAGACGACTGCGCTGCGCCGCCATGCTGCCCGGCCCGATCGACTGGTTCTGATTGAGGTAGATCAGCATGGCGGGATGATGCTCCACCGCCATGGCCATATCCTCGAAGCGGCCCAGCACATGGGTGCGGATCGCATCGCGCTCGAAGGAACCGGCATAGGCCGTGACCGGTTGATTATCGACCGAGACGCAAAAATGGTTCGACCAGAAATGGACCATCCGCTCGATGAAAGGCGCCTGCGTCTGCAGCGCGGCATCGCTGCGCGCCTGCACCGCCGCGCGATAAAGCGCCTGCACCTGCTGGCCATAATCCTGCCGCGCGGCGAGCAGGGCAGGGTCTTTTACGCCGGGCGTGTTGGCGGCAGGCTGGTTCTGCCGCTCCATGCGGCGCTCGGCCTGATAGGCGGTGACCATCGCCCCGGCGTCCGGCAGCGCGGCGAAACCGGCGCTGCGCGGTTCGAAGCGGGCGAACTGGTCCAGCAGCCAGCCACGCGGATTGTCAGGCGCCGCGCCGGGGCTGGCGCCCAGCCCGAAACGGTTCAGCGCAATCGCCTGAGGGGAAAGAGCATGGGAAACCGGCATGGATGCTGTCCTTGATGGGTCTGCCCCTGTGAACCTTATGCGTTGAACGCGCCGGGGCGGGTTTTCCGTCGCGCTATGGTGCCGCTTTCTTCAGCATGCCCCTGCGTTGCAGGCTTTCGGCCAGCTTGACGCGATCGGCCTGAGGCAAGGTGGCGATAAAGGGAACGGCGCGCTCCTCGACATGGGCGCGCAGGGCCACATCGCCCTCGCGCACCTTCTGCAAGGCCGCCAGCAGCGCGGGCTGGTCGACCACCGGGGCGCTCAGCAATTGGGCGGCCTCATCGCGGCGGGAACGGTTGTCCTGCACCATCGGCTGCACCTCCTTGCGGGCGGCGCGCAGGGTCTGGCGCAGAGCCTTACGCTCCTCCCTGGGCAGATCCGCGCCCGCGATGCGCATGGCACCGGCACCGATCATCGGAGCCTTGAGCTGCAGGCGGGTGAAGGCGGCAATCCCCCCCGCGACCAGAAAGATGTTGAGCAGGATCGAAACCAAAAGGACGATCCGCAAGCTGCGTGGACTCATCATCCTTCTCCCGGACTGAAATCGCCAAAGGCCGTGGCCTCGAAGCTGGAGGAGGGCGTGAGCGAGCCCGAGGGCAGCGCCACCCCGCTGAGCGAAGCAAAGGCCAGCCCGGCCCCGGCCCCGGCCAAAGCCGCGCCCAGCCCCAGCGCCGACCACCACAGCCGCACCCGCTTGCCCAGCGGAGCCTGCCACGATGCCGCCACCGCCTGACGCAGCTGCGGCGAAGGCGCGGCCACCGTCCAAAGATCGAGGCGCGCATCGAGGTCTGCCTCTTCCGCCAGCAGGGCGCGGGCCTCGGGCTGGTCCGCCATGCGCCGCGCCGCATCCTGCACCTCGGCGGGCCAGCGGGCGATCTCGCCTCCATAGGCCTGCGCCAGTTCGGCGAAGCGGGCCAGTGTCAGGGCTTCACTCATCGCGCCAACCTTCCTTTTGGGCAAAATGCTGCTTCAACGCGCGGCGCCCGCGCGCCAGCAGGCTTTCCAGCGCCTCGACGCTGATGTCCAGCACCTGCGCCGCCGCGATGTTGCTCATATCCTGATAATGCACCAGCAGGATCGCCTCGCGCTGGCGTTCGGGCAGGGTCGCGATGGCCTGCGCCACCGCCTGCCCCCGCGCCGAGGCCTCCAGCATCGCATCGGCGCGCGGCTGCGGGTCGGGCGGATCGGGCAGATCCTCGCCCCCCGGCGCCGGCGCATGGCGTTTGCGGCGCAGCCGGTCGCGGCACAGGTTGAGCGTCACCGTATGCAGCCACGTGTCGAAGCGGCCCTGCCCGGGCTGCCAGCGCGGGGCCTGACGCCAGGCGCGGGTGAACGCCTCCTGCGCCACATCCTCGGCCTCGGCATGATCGCGCAGCAGACGCAGGCCCAAAGCCAGCACGCGCGGCAAGCGGGCGGTGACGAACTGGCGCACCGCACCCTCGTCGCCTTGCCCCATGCGCTCGATCAGCGCGGTGTCGGGATCGGGCTCGGTCAAGCCGGGCCTGCGCGCATGGCAGGGGAAGGCCGCAAGGGATCAAGGCTGCTGCGCTGGGGCAGGCATCGCGCCGCCGCCCTGATTGGCGCGCCCGCCGCCCCGCTGCCCCACGCGCTCGTCAGGGGTGAGGACGCCATCGCCATTGCGGTCCATGCGCTGGAACCGCTGGGTGAGCGCGGCGCGGATTTCATCCTTGTCCAGATAGCCGTCATGGTTGGTGTCCATCCGGTCGAACCGGCGCTCGGGGTTGCCGCGCGCTTCTCCGCCCTTGCCCCCGGAGGCGGCGGCCATCATCTCGGCCTTGCTGACGCGGCCATCGCCATCGGTGTCGGCGGCCATGATACGCGCGGTCTGGCGCGAAAGGAACTGGTCAAGCGTGAGGGGCTTCCCGTGAGCAGGCGCGGGCACCTCATCGGTGCTCTGGGCCGAAGCGGTCAGGGTGAAAGCGGGTTGGGCCAGCACCAGACCGGCCAGCAGAAAAGGAGAGAAACGCATCAGGGCCTCCTTGAAGGTTCAGGGCGAATGCAGCTTGAACGCAGCGCGACGCGGCTTCCGTCGCGCAGGAGCGAAGATTTTTTCACGCATGCCGTCTTTACCCGAACTGCCCGGCGGAACGCCTTGTGCATCACGGCGTTAATGGGCGGTATGAGAGATGTTATAGGGGGCTCCCTGATCTCGCTGGTTGTCATCGGGGTGCTGGCTCTGCTGGCGGGGCTTGTCCTGCCCTTTTTGCTCAAGCGGAAGGGCCAGTCCCTGTCAGGCCGGGACATCGGCCTTGGTTTTGGCGGCGCGCTGGCCGTGCTGGCGCTGGGCGGCGTGGGGCTGGCGGTTCGCCCGGCCTCCCCGGCCAATGCGGGGGACAATGCGGCCACCCTCAGCAGCGTGACGTCCACCGTTCCCGCCGCGCCCTACGATGTGGAGAGCTACGTCTACACCGACAGCTTCGTGGGCGGCATCAAGGTGGCGCAGATCCGCGCCATCGTCACCGGAGACGACCGCAACCGCTGGGCTGCCACCATCATCGCCATCAGCCAGGCCGCGCATGACGCCGGAGCCGAATCCGTGAAGGTGACGCTGCTGCGCAACATCTCCCGCGATGTGCCCGATGTGCTGCGCGAACTGGCCCATGCCTATTACAACCCGGTCCCCAACCGCTCGGTGTGGAACGACAAGACTCTCTGGGCGATCTTCGTGGCCCAGCCCGGCCATATCGCCGATGACCGCACCATCGCCATCAATCAGGCCTATCACGAGGAATATCGCAAGCTGATCCGCACCCGCCCGGCTGCGGACCCGAAAAAGCCCGATCCCCAAAAAGCTGCCCCGAAAAGAGAAGAATGGGCGGCGGATCAGGCCCGGCGCACCATCGCCGCGCGTTTCAGGCTGCCCGCCGACTGGAAGCTGTGGGGCGGCAATGTGAATGACAGCAGGGACCGCTTCAACCCGGACTCGATCTCCATCGACAGGAAGCCGGTGGCCGACCGGCTCAAGGAGTTGAAGGAGTGCATGTCGAACGTGCTGAGCGATGAGGTCAAACACTGCCCCTGACGCGTTGCTTATCGCAATCTGCGTCCAGAATATCGCGCATAAGCAATTCACGCATACGAGAAGTCGAAAATACCTGTATCCTGCATTCACGCGAATCACCGTGATGGAGACCAGCGATGCCGCGCGCCAACCGCATGAGCGCCCTGCTCGACACCGTGTTCGAACGGGCCCGCACGATCCGCCCGCCATGGCGCCCGCGCCCCGCCGCGCCCGCGCAGCCGGTCAGCGCGCAGAGCCTGCTGGCCATGGCCCGCGACCTGCTGGGGGAGCGCAGCCAGTCCTCGGGCGTGGGCATCGCCAGGCGCATGCTGGCCGCCTACGCCGCTTTGGAGCCCGATGAAAAACGCGCCTTCTTCACCGGGCTCGCCAATGACTTCGCCCCCGCGCCCGAAAGCATCGCGGCGGCATGGAGCGCCTATCAGGCCGCGCCCGGCCCCATCGCTCTGGCCGCCGTGACCAAAGCCGCCGAACCGCCGCGTCAGGAACTGCTGCGCCGCCTCAATCAGGCCCCCGCGGCCACCGCCGATCTGGTGCGGCTGCGCGCCGATCTGCTGGAGCTGCTGCCCGACAACCCCGTCCTCGCCCCGCTGGAGGCCGATCTGGCGCATCTGCTGCGCTCATGGTTCAACCGGGGTTTTCTGGTGCTGCGCCGCATCGACTGGACCAGCCCCGCCGATGTCCTCGAACGCATCATCCGTTACGAGGCGGTGCATTCCATCGACACATGGGTCGAACTGCGCGACCGCCTGCTGCCCCCAGACCGGCGCTGCTACGCCTTCGTCCACCCGGCCATGCCCGACGAGCCGCTGATCTTCGTCGAGGTGGCGCTGTGCGCGCAAATCCCGGGATCGATCCAGACGCTGCTGGCCCCGGACCGCGAGGACTTGCCCCCCGATCAGGCGCAGGTGGCGGTGTTCTACTCGATCTCCAATTGTCAGCCGGGGCTGGCGGGGATTTCCTTCGGCCAGTTCCTGATCAAGCAGGTGGTCTCCGACCTGTCAGGCGAGTTTCCCGGCCTGAACACCTTCGTCACGCTCTCGCCGGTGCCGGGCTTCCGCCGCTGGCTCTCCACACAGGGCGCGGATGAAGAGCTGCCCGCCGACCTGCCCCCCGATCACCCGCGAGCCCGCGAACGCATGGCATTGGCCGCGCGCTATTTTCTTGAGGCCAGAGACCGCAAGGGCCGTCCACTCGATCCCGTGGCGCGCTTCCATCTGGGCAATGGCGCCAGGGTGGAGCGCCTGTGCTGGATGGGCGACACCTCGGCCAAGGGCATGAAGCAGGCGGGCGGGCTGATGGTCAATTACCTCTATGACCCCGCCACGCTGGAGGCCAACCACGAAGCCTTCTCACGCGAGGGCACGGTGATCGCCAATCCGGCGCTGCACAAGCTGCTGCGCGAAACCGCCCCCGCCTAGAGCGGTTGATCCGATTGCATCGGATCAACCGCTCTAGGTTTTTTGTTTTACCGCGTTTTCCAAGTCGCCGGGTGATTCCACCCGGCTTGAAAACGCTCTAAACGCCCCACAGCAGCCTTTCGGCGCGGTCAGGGTCGGGGATCAGGGCGCTCTGGTGATCGAGGACCATGGTCGCCCGCCCCTCCGCCTTGAAACGCCCCCAATCCGGCAGACCCGCCGCCGCCGGGCGGCCCTGAGTCACGAAGGAAACCATGGCGGCATGCATGCTGTCGGCCATGGGCTGGTCCGCCGCGCTCGTGCCGAAGAAGCGGGCGAAGGTGGGGATCGTCACATGGTCGAAGGTGAAGGGCACATCCAGCACATGGGGCGTGTGCCCCTTGAAGACACCGCCGGGCGCCGGATAGGTCAGGCGATAGCGGAACACGCTGGCCCCGCGCGCCGCATGGGCCAGAGCGATGCGCAGGCAGGGCATGCCATATTCCTCGGCGGTCAGCAGACGCCAGTGACGCTGTGCGGGGGAGAGATCGGGGAAGGCCTGCGCATAGCTCCGCTCCAGATCGGCGATCTGCGCCATGGTGGCATTGGAAATGGCCTGAGGCGAGAGCGGCTGATCGGCGCGGTCTGCGGGCAGGAACATCCGCCCCTCATCGGCATTGCTGCCGATCAGCAGCGGCACGCCGGGCGTCTTGCCGCTGCGCATCCGCTCCAGCGGCACCATCGGCATCAGCGCGCCATCGACCACCGGGCGAAAGGGAAAGTTGCGCGGCCATGTTGCGCGGGCCTTCTTCTGCGCCGACAGAATATCGTCCACCGAAGCCGTCAGCAGGCGGTCCTTGCCACCCAAAGCCTCCATGTAATGGCGTGCGAAAGCCTCGGCCTCCGCCATGGCGTGGACGGTCTCCCCTCCGCCGCTGAACATCGCGGCCTGTGCATAAAAGCCGTCGGCAGCCGGAAGCCCCATCAGCGAGCCGACATTCTTGCCCCCCGCTGACTCCCCCGCGATGGTCACGCGGCGCGGATCACCGCCGAAAACCGCGATGTTGGCCTTCACCCAGCGCAGGGCCAGCAGCTGATCGCGCAACCCGTTGTTGCCGCTGCCGCGATAGGCCGCGCCCAGCAAGGCCCCCGTTTCCAGAAAACCCAGCGCGCCAAGGCGGTAATTCATCGTGACGCAGACCACGCCGTCGCGGGCGAAGCGGTCGCCTGCGGTGCCCGCCTCGCCGCTCCAGCCGCCTTCATTGCCACCGCCATGGATATAGACCAGCACCGGATGCGGCCCCGGTGTGGAGGGCGCCCAGATGTTGAGCTGCAGGCAGTCTTCCGACATCGCGCCCGCCAGCGGCTGGCCGCCCGGTTGCGGGGCGACATGGGCCGGTTCGGTGGCCGCCAGCACACCCTGCCAGCGGGGCGCGGGTTCCGGCGCGGCAAAGCGCGCCGCGCGGCCAAAGGGGATGCCGGTGAAGATGCGGATATCGCCCTGCGCTGTCCCTCGCACCCAGCCAAGGGTGGTGGCGATGGTCAGGGCCTGAGGATCGGCGCGGACGGGCGTCGCCAAGGTGGCCAGAGGGGCCGCCCCCAGCAGCGCCAACGCATCACGGCGGTGGATCATCAGGCTCCGGCTTTCGCGAAAAGCTCGCCATAGGTTTCGCGCAGCTGCTTCTTCTGGATCTTGCCCATGGTGTTGCGCGGCAATTCGGGCACGAAGACCACCCGGCGCGGCTGCTTGAACCGCGCCAATTCGCCCGACAGGGCCGCGATCACCTGCGCCTCGTCCAGATCGGGCTTGCGGGACTGGACCACCGCCACCACGCCCTCGCCCATATCGGGATGCGGAATGCCGATCACCGCGCTCTCGGCCACGCCGGGGATGGCGTCGATCAGCGCCTCGACCTCGGCGGGATAGACGTTGAAGCCGCCGCAGATGATCAGATCCTTGGCCCGCCCCACGATCGAGACATAGCCGCGCGCATCCACCACGCCCAGATCGCCGGTGATGAAGAAACCGTCGGCGCGCAGTTCCTCCGCGGTCTTCTCTGGCAGGCGCCAATAGCCCTTGAAGACATTGGGCCCGCGCACCTCGATACCGCCGACCTCGCCCTGAGGCAGGACGTTACCGGTTTCGGGATCGGTGATGCGCAGCTCCACGCCCGGCAGGGGGAAGCCCACGCTGCCGGGAACGCGCTCACCATCATAGGGGTTGGAGGTGTTCATATTGGTTTCGGTCATGCCATAGCGTTCGAGGATGGCATGGCCGGTGAGCGCGGAAAATTCCTTGTGGACCTCCGCCGAGAGCGGCGCGGAGCCCGAGACGAACAGCCGCATATGGCGGGCCAGTTCGCGCGTGAAGCCGGGCTCGCCCAACGGACGCGAATAGAAGGTGGGCACGCCCATCAGCACGCTGGCCCGGGGCATCAGCCGCACCAGCTCCTTCACGTCGAACCTGGGCAGCAGGATGATCGCGGCGCCCGCCGCGATGGTGATGTTGGTGGCCACGAACAGACCGTGCGTGTGGAAGATCGGCAGGGCATGCAGCAGGCGATCGTCTGCCGAATAGCGCCAGTACTCCCGCAAAGTCTCCGCATTGGAGGCCAGATTGCCCTGACTGAGCATCGCCCCCTTCGAGCGGCCCGTGGTGCCCGATGTATACAGGATGGCGGCCAGATCGTCCTCCTGCACGCCATGAACCGGTGCATCGCCGGCGTGTTGATCAGCCAGATCGGAGAGTTCGCCACCACCATCGGCATCCAGCATCAGCCGGGCAGGCACGCCGATCTCGGCGCAGAGGGCGGCCATGGCGGCTTCGTCTTCAGGACGGTGGATCAGCAGGGCGGGCTCGGCATCGCTCAGGAAAAAGCGCAATTCGCCAGAGGTATAGCCCGTGTTAAGCGGCAGATAGACAGCCCCGATGCGCAGCGCCGCCAGATAGGTCAGCAGCGCGGTGGCGCTTTTCTCCACCTGCACCGCGATGCGGTCGCCCGGCTGCACCCCTTTGGCGCGAAACAGCCCCGCGATCTGCCCGCTGCGGGCCAGCGCAGCGGCGTAGCTCAGCACCGCGCCATCGGGCAGGATCAGGAACGGCGCGTCGGGAGCCTGCTGCGCGCGCGCCTGAAACCGGGAAAACATGTCCTGCCGCATCGGGCTTCCTCTCTTGTGCTTTCAAATCTTGTGCCATGGCAGGGACTCACGGGCCCATCACTGCGCGGTTGATCCTGTTTCCGGTGCATGCAAGAAGCTGTCCAGAGAAAAATATTGCATGCGAGAGCCTTGCCCATGACCGAAGCCGGTGCGCCTGGCCCCCTTCTCCTCTCCGAACGCATCCGCATGGCGCTGGCCGACGAGATCACCACCGGCGTGCTGGCCCCCGGCCTCTCGCTGGACGAGCAGCAGATCGGCGACCGTTTCGGCGCTTCCCGCACGCCGGTGCGCGAGGCGTTCCGGCAACTGGCCTCCGCCGGGCTGATCGAGATGCGACCCCGGCGCGGCGCCATCGTCGCCGCCATGACGCCCGAGCGCATCGTCGACATGTTCGAGATGTCCGCCGAGATGGAGGCGCTGTGCGTGCGCCTCGCCACCTATCGCATGAACCCCATCGAGCGCAGCCAGTTGCGCCGCCTGCATGAGGAGTCCGCAGCGATGGTCGCGGCGGGCGATATCGATGCCTATGACCGGCTCAACTGGCGCTTTCACCGCGCCATTTACGAGGGCACGCACAACAGCTTCATCGCGCAGCAAGCCACCGAATTGCGCGACCGCATGGCCGCCTTCCGCCGCACGCAATTGCGCGAGGATGGCCGTCCGGCCCGGTCCCGCGCGGAGCATGGCGCTCTGCTCGACGCGATCATGCGCGGCGATGGCGAGGAAGCCGCCAAGCAGATGCGCGCTCATATGTTCAACGCCTCCGGCGCGATGGAACGGCTGGTGGCGAGCATGTGCGCGGAACGCGACGCGAAGGCATAAACGGCTCCCGACCACGGGCAGGCCAGCTGCCCATGGATGGCCCCGTCATGCCCGCCACGCGGCGGAGCCATCCCGCAAAGCTTCAGCCGGCCTGCCCCTGCGCGTTCTCAACATGGCTTTGTAGGCGCTGCAGGCGCAGATCCCATTGCCGCGACACCTGATCGAGACAGGCGCGGGCCATCGCCAGCCGATCCGCCCTGACCTGCCAATGGCGATGCCGCCCGAGACGCATGCTGTCGACCAGCCCCGCCCCTTCCAGCACCTGCAGATGCTTGGTAAGCCCCTGACGCGACAGTGCGGAACAGCCATCCCCCAGCATGACCGTCGAGAGCGGCCCTTCGTCGCAAAGACGGGCCATGATGGCCCAGCGCAAGGGCTCCCCCAAAGCGGCGAACATGGCGACAGCATCGGGCCCGGACGATGGATGACCCGCGCCCGGCTCCGGCATCAGGCCTGCCCCGCTTCAGGCGCCAGATAGCGCGCGATCAGCCTTGTCTGATGCGCCCATCCGCCATCATTGGCCTGCCAGGCCATCGCCCGGCGGGCCAGCGGCAGCCGATCGAAACCGGTTTCAGTGATCTTGAGCAGCACGCCCCCTTCGGCATCACTCAGGGTGAAGGTCACCAGCGTCATGGGCTCGGCCTCATAGTCATGGGCCGGATCGATGGCGAAGGGGTGCCAGCGGAAGGCGAAGGTCTGCATCGGCTCGATGCGCTCGACCAGCACCTTGAAGGCCGCGCCGCGATGCGGCTCCTGCAAGGCGGCCACCGCGGGATCGACCTGGGTCGGCACGATCCTGCCGACGATCTCCTGCCCTGCCGCGAAAGGCCCGTCGAAGGCGACGCCGAACCATATGCCGAATTGCGCGGAATCGCTGATCGCCTGCCAGACGCGCTCCCGCGATGCGCGAAGAACAATCTGCTTCTCGACCTGATCGGTGTTCATAAGCAACCTCCTGGTTGCCTCTTGATAACCCAACCCCACCTCAGGCGCAATCATCTGGTTGCGCCTGAGGTGACAGCCTCTGTCGAAGGTCAGGCCGCAGCAGGCACCAGCGTCAGCCTGCTCACCGGCTGCTGGCGGCCCGAAACGACAAACAGGCAGCCCGTCAGCAGCAGCACGGCCACCACAGGCCCCTGCGCGTCCGGATTCATCAGCGGCGAGGCGATCAGTCCCGACAGCCCCAGCAGGACCAGTCGCCGATCGTCAGCCTCGGGCGGATTGCGCGCCAGATCCAGCACCAGCAGCACGATCAGCGGCAGAATGCGCGAGAGATGGTAATAGCCCATCACCGGCAAGGACATGGGCGGCAGGGCCGTGAGCACAAACAGCCATTCGAACCACGTCAGCTGTCGCTGCGCCGCGCGGCGCGCGCCCCAGATCAGCGCCACCGCTCCGGCGGCGAACAGCACCTGTTGCGAGACCACATCCCACCGCGGCGCCAACCCCGCCATCCGGCGCAGCATGCGCGGGAAAATCAGCAGCGATACGTTCCAGTCATCGCCCAGATGGCCATTGGCATAGGTGCGATTGTAAAGCGCGATCCCCTGCCGGATATGCTCGGGCGTGTAATCGGGGTACATGGCATGGGCCTGATGGTAGCTCACCGCCAGCACCGCAAGGGCGATCAGCCCCGGCGCCGCCATGCGCAGCAGCCTGCGCGGCCAGCTGGCGTCGCCCAGCAGTTCCAGCAGGACCAGCAGCGCCGGTTCGGGCCGCATGTTCAAGGCCACGCCCAGCGCCAGCCAGCCGGCCCAGCGATGGCGCCCGCTCTGCACCGTCAGCAGGTAAAAGAACACCAGCAGCATCACGAAACCCGCGACATTGGCGCGCGTCAGCATCCAGATCGCCGGATAGGACAGGCACATCGCAAAAGCCGCGAAGCCGATCACCGCACGCGGCGGCGTGGGCGCGCAGATCCGCGCAAAGGCGCGCACCACCAGCAAGCTGCCCAGCAGATAGGCCAGCACAAAGCCAATCATCACGGTCAGCGGGCTGGTGGCGTCCATCGCCTTGGCCGCCAGCAGATAGGTCATGGTGGCGAAGGGCGGCGTGTGCAGCGTGCTGATGATCTGGGAGTTGGGATTGGCCAGATTCTCCACTGCATTGCTGTAATTGCTGTGCAGCAGATAGGTCTGGAAAATCTGCGGCCATGAGCGGTAGCTGCCGTGCAGCAGCGTCTGCGTGAACAGGAATTTGTAATTCAGCGCCACCTGCGCGAAATCGCCGAAAAGATCGGCGGGATCGAAGAACATGCTCCACCGGCCCGGACCGCCAAAGGCGTGGTACAGATCGTCCAGCAGCCCGCGCAGCGCCATGATCGCCACCAGAACGGCGATGGCGCGTTTCGGCTCATACAGGCGATGGCGGAACAGGCATCGCCCCAGAGATCCCGGCAGCATCACCATCGACCTGAAACCCTTGACCATTCTCGCTCCTTGGCGCTCGCCCTGGCGGGCTGCCTGCGTCACGGCTAGGATGGGATGGCTCCCTTCGCAACGCCGCAAACGCAAAACAAGGCGCCTGCACCGCGAATGTTACGCAGGGCTTTCGGTAAGATTGCAGCCATGTTTCAGCTGGCGCGCCAGCCTCATGCGTTCCGCCCGGGCCTGTCTGGCCAGAGAGGCGGGTTCAAAAACTGCGCCGCAATCCCAGGCTGATGCTGGTGCTGTTGCCCGCCGTCAGGGCAATCGTGCGGGATGCTCCCGCCTCGATCCGCCATTTTGAGCTCAGTCCCAGCGACCCATGCAGCCCCACTTCCGACCAGACGGCATGAAGATGCTCGCTGGCGATCTCTCCCGCGCGGACAGACCCGCCCCCGCCGCCAGACGCGCCCCCCGCCATCCCGCCAAAGGTGGAGGTGGCATTGTTCGACCACAGGCCGCCAAGGCTCAGCCCCAGCCAGGTCTGGCGGTCACGCCCGGGCCGCCAGTCGAGCCGCAGACGCAACGCACCGGTCCATGTCGGCTCGCTTGAGGTGAGATCGGGGCCACCGCCACCCAGCGGGGCGGGCAGCAGAAAACGGCTCCAGGCATAGGAGAGCGAGGCGGTGGGGGTCAGCACGATCCGGGGCGAGGCTTCGAACAAGCGCCCGACGCTGACGCCGCCGCCCCAATAAGGGCTGCCACCCTGCCCGGCGGCGCGGCTGACATCGCCATAGCGGATGTCATCAAAACGCTGATGGCCATAGCTGAGATAGGTATCGACCACGTAATTGTTGTAATTGCCGCCAAAGCCGATGGTGCCGACCGTAAAATCCGAGGGCACCGTCTGATCGTTCTGCTGCAGGGCGGTGCGGTAATGGGTCAGGCCCAGTTGCAGATAGCTCGGCCCCACCTGCCGATAGAGCGATGCGGCCTGATAGGTGCCGGTGGGATTGCCCTCACGCGGGGCGACGCCCGCCGTCACCCCGGCCAGCCATTGCGGGCGCGCAGGCCTATCGGCGGCCATGCCGGGCACCGCCAGACAGGCCTCGTCGGCGGGATCTTTGGCGCAGGCGGCCATTTCGGCGGTCTGCGCCCGAACCTGCGCCGACAGCCCCATAGCAGAGACAAAGGCCAGCCAGCACGCCAGCCCCTCGGGCCTCATGCCGCCAGCCTTGGCCGCGCATCATAGACGACAGGCATCGTCAGCACGGCGGCGAAGCCCTCGCTGCCATGGCGGAAGCGGATATCGCCGCCATGGGCCCGGGCGATCGAGCGGCAGACCGTCAGCCCCAGCCCACTGCCGGGGCGGCCCGAACGGCGCGCCTCGGGGCTGCGGTAAAAGGGCTCGAACACGCGGTCCATATCCTCATCGGGGATGCCGGGGCCCGCATCGAGGATTTCGGCCATCGCCTCGCCATGATCCAGCGTCACCCGCACGCGGGCGCGCTCGCCATATTTGACGGCGTTTTCCAGCAGATTGCTCAGCAGGCGGCGCAGGCCCGCCGGATCGACCTCCACCATCGTCGGCACCTGCCCGATCAGTTCGACATCGGCGCCCACCAGACGGGCATCGGCAATGCTGTCGGCCACCAGATCGGCCAGATCGAGGCGTTGGCGCGCGCCCGGCGTGGAGGCATCGCGGATAAAGGCGATCACCTCATGGATCATGTCCTCCATCTCGGCCACCTCGCGCAGCAGGGCCGGACGCTGGTCGTCGCTCACATCCTCCAGCCGGAAGCGCAGGCGCGTAAGAGGCGTGCGCAGATCATGGCTGATCGCGCCGACCATGGCGGTGCGATCGTCGACGAAGGCGCGCAGGCGGTTGTGCATCTGGTTGAAGGCATGGGCCGCGCGGCCGATCTCGGCCGGGCCGCTCAGCGGGATGATGGTGGCCGAAGGATCGCGCCCCAGCATCTCGGCGGCACGCGCGAAGCCCTCAAGCGGCAGCACGATGCGCCGCGCGAAGAACCACGCCAGCGGGCTGACGATCACCAGCGAGAGGATGAACCACAGCAGCACCTGCTTCTGCCAGCGGTTGGGGAAAGGTTCCGCGCGCGGGGCCACGGCCACCCAATGCCCATCGGGGCGGCGCACGGCGGCGATGAAATCGCCCTCGATAAAGGGCGGCGTCGCGCGGTCGAGCAGGCCTTGCGGCTGGCTGCGGAAGGGAATGGGCTGCGGCTTTTCGGCATGGGCGGCGGCGGGCGACAGCGCGACCCGGGGGGCAGCCGTGGGCAGAGCCGTTGCGGGAAGCGCCATCTCCGGCGGCGCTGCGCGGGCGCCCACCAGCGGGGCGGCTTCGACATGCGGGGCCACCCTTGGCGCGACGGCAGGCAAGGGTGAGGGCAGCGCGGCGGGCAGCGGGGGCGCCACACTGTCCCGCGCATCGGGCAAGCTCTGATCCGGCGCGAGAGCCTCATGCGGCAAGGGCGTGCGCAGCTGACCCAGCACAGTCGCGCCCAGCGCGGGGCCACTGCCCGCCGGATTGGGCGCTGACGGCCCCATCGGCAGGCCATGGTGAGAGGGCCCGGCGCCCCTGGCGCCACCGTTGCCGCCCGGGCCGGGGCCGCGCATGCCGCCGCCTCGCTCGCCGCCTCTGGCGCCGCCTGGATAGCCACCACCGGGCATGCCGCCCGGGAAACCGCCGGGAGACGTGCCGCCGGGGAAGCCGACATTGGGCAGCGGTCCGCCCGGGAAACCGCCGCCGGGGCCGCCGGGCATGCCTTGCGCATAGGCGCGGGGCACGGCGAAGGGCGAAAGGGTGGCGGAGCGCGTCGTAAAGGGCACCCGCTGGCGGGCGGGGATGGCCACGCCGCCCACCGGCAGCTGGGTGTAGAAGGCCAGCACGATGTCATCCACCGGCTTGCCCAGTTGTTTTGCCAGCGCCTCGCGCGCGGTCTGCGACATCAGCCAGCCCGTGCCCTCGACATCGGGCGGGCCATCCAGCCGGGCCTGCTCCAGATCCGGGTCCAGCCCGCGCCCGGCCAGCGCCGTCGCGACCGAAGCGAGGTTCCATTGGCGTGGCGGATGGGGCGGCAGCAGCAGGGTCAGCGCCAGCGTGACCAGCTGCGCGGCGACCAGCGTGCACACCAGCATGGCGACCAGCTGCCAACCCAGCGGCGGCCCGGCCAGACGGGGAAAGCGCGGCGTTCTCATGGCGTGTTGCTCTGCCACAGAAGGGCGGGCCACAGAAAGTCTTTTGGCGCGCGGCATCAGAAGCGGGGCCGGGCACGGGCGGTCATACGCGCCCCACCGCGCCGAGAATGCCCACCGCGACCAGCAGCCCGATCACCGTGGCGACCGCCGCGACGCGTTCGGGGCGGGGTTCTCCCAGCCAGCCCAGCGCAAGCGCGATCCGGCGCGGTTTCGGCGATGCCTTCATCCCCTCGTCCCTTCGTCATGCCCGGAAAGTCGGGGCCGCCTGCGGACATGAACGGGTGCGACCTCGCGTCCTGTCCAATCGACGGCCCCGACGCCGACACCGGTCCTGATCGACCCGGCGGCGGCAAGCAGGCAGTGCGCGGTCTTCGTCAACAACGATCCAGAGCCCGCCACAGGGGCGGACGGGCCATGATCGAGAGAGGAAGCTGCCTGCACGGGTTTTTTCTGGGGGCCCCATGTTGCAGGCGGATTTCACGGATGTCGCGCCCGGATGTCAGCGGGCCAAAGGGCTGAAATGCTGTTGGCGCGTGGCCTTGCTATCGCTCCATGATGCACATATCACCTTGCACCATGGACCTCGATACCTCGATCCTGATCGTGGATGACGATGACGGCATTCGCGGCCTGATCAGCGATTTCCTGCAAAAGCACGGTTATCGCACGGACACCGCCGCGGATGCCCGCACGATGCGCGCCATGCTGGCGCAGCAGCGCTATGACCTGATCGTGCTGGATGTGATGATGCCGCGCGAGGACGGGCTGACCGCCCTGCGCCAGCTGGGGCCGGACGCGCCCCCCGTCATCATGCTGAGCGCGGTGGGCAGCGATATCGACCGGATCGTCGGGCTGGAAATGGGCGCCGACGACTATCTGGCCAAGCCCTGCAACCCGCGCGAGCTGCTGGCCCGCATCCGCACGGTGCTGCGCCGCGAGGCACGCGCGGGCTCCGCCACCGCCCAGACGCCGGCATCGGAGGCCGCGCCCGCGGATCCGGCCCAGCCGGTGCTGCATTTCGCCGGTTGGCAGCTGGACATCGGCATGCGTCTGCTGATCGATCCCGCCGGGCAGGCGATCACCCTGACCGATGGCGAATTCCGCCTGATGCGCGCCTTTGCCGAACATCCGCGCCGGGTGCTGACGCGTGACCAGCTGCTCGATTGGTCACGCGGGGAAGACAGCGACCAGTTCGACCGCGCGATCGACGTGCAGCTCAGCCGCCTGCGGCGCAAGCTGTCGATGGGCGAAGGCGGGCAGGATGTGATCCGCACGATCCGCAATGAAGGCTATCTCTTCCAGCCGGTGGTGACCCAGCGCGCCGGATAGGCCTTGCCCCAAGGCGGCGCGGCGATCCGGTCAGAGGTCGCCGCTGCCGTTGCCCAGGCAGGCGATATCGACGATCCGGCGCTGCCCCCCGTCCCGCCCCAGCACCACCACCACATCGATCACCGATCCGGCATAGGCCAGCGTATCGGCCCGGCTGAGCCCCAGCCCCGACTGCAGCACCATCAGCACCAGCTGATCGAGCGCCCCGCGCGCGCTGTTGGCATGGATGGTGGAGAAAGAACCCTGATGGCCGGTGTTGATCGCGCGCAGAAAGGTCACCGCCTCGGCCCCGCGCATTTCGCCCAGCACGATCCGGTCGGGGCGCAGGCGCAGGCTGGCCTGCAGCAGATCGCCGGTGGTGACCTGCGCCTCGCCCTGAGCCTCGCGCACCGCCACCAGCCCCAGCGCATTGGGGGCCGAAAGGCGGATTTCCGGCGTATCCTCCACCGCGATGATGCGGTCCTGCACAGGCACGGCGGCAAGCAGGGCGTTGAGAAAGGTGGTCTTGCCCGTCGATGTGCCGCCCGCGATCAGGATGGTACGCCGCTGCCGCACCGCCTGCTTCAGCCAGCCGATGGGGTCGCCGTCGCGATCGGGCGGCAGGGGTGCGCGCGGCGGAAGCAAGGGGCCCTTGGGGCGCCAGCTGTCCAGCGGCAGATCGGGCAGGCGATGGCGGCGGATGGCCATGGCCCAGTGTCGCCGCGTGGCCGGCGGCGCGACGAACTGGATGCGCGCGCCGTCGGGCAATACCGCGCCCAGCAGGGGAATCTGGCGGTTGATACCCTGATGGCTGATGCGCGCCACCTGCTGGGCGAGGCGACCGAGATGGCGGTCGGTCAGTTCGGGCACGGCATGGCAGGCCATCGCGGCTTGCCCTGCGGCCTCCACCCAGACCTCGCCGGGGCGGTTGACCAGGATTTCGGTCACCTCCTCGCGGTCCAGGAAGGGGCGCAAGGGCTCCAGCGCGGCGGCCAGAAAGGCGCCCTCGGCGACGATGGCGCTCATGGCTCGACGGTCGAGAAATCGAGATCGCGCGCGATGAACACGCGGATCGGCGTGCCCACCCGAATGCGCACGGTGGGCGGGATCTGCGCATCGCGCTGCGCCGCGACCGAGGCCGCGCTCTGCCCGCTGGAGCCGATCACGACACTGGTGCCGGAGCCCACCAGCGCCCCCGCCCCGCCCAGCACCGAAAGGATCGCGGCCGCGCCGAAGCGTTTGAAGAAATGGCCATTGACCTCGCCTGACAGGCCCGAGCGGCCCGAAAACTCCACCGCCGGCGAGCCCAAAGCCACGCTGACCCCATCGGGGCGGATCAGGCGGCTCCACATGACATAGGCCCGCGTCTGCCCGGCAGCCAGACCGCTCTTGTACTGGCCGATCAGGCGCGACGAGCGCGGCACCACCACCTGCGATCCATCGAAAGAGCGGATATCTTGCGTGACCACCGCGCGCACGAAGCCGGGCAGGTCGCTGTCGATGGCGGTTTCCAGAATGGCCGGGATCAGCGTGCCCTGCGTGAGGGTGGATGCCGGATTGGCCAGACGGCTGGCGCTGGCGGTTTCCACGCCGCCGCCAGCGATGCGGCTGGCAAAAGCATCGTTTTCGGCCAGAGGCGCGGCTGGTGGCGTGGTGCCGGGAGTCGCGGGTTTGGCGGTGGGGGCCGGAAGGCTGTCGCCCGGTGCATCATAGACCATCACCGGCGAGGCCTGATGATCGGGCACAAGGGAGCCGGCCCTGGCCAGCGCCGCCTGCTGGGCCGGGGTCAGCGCGGGCGGCGCTGGTGCGACGGGCGTTGGTGCGGGGGTCGCAGGCAAGGTTGCGGCAGGCGCGGGCGCGGCGATTTCGGCAGCCTCATGGAGGGGCTCTGCCGCCGGGGCCGGGGTGCGGCTCAGCGAGAGGAAGGTCACCATTCCCAAGGTCAGCGCGATGGCGGCGCCGGCCAGCAGGCCCATTCTGTCGCTGCGCCGCGTGGCGCTGGCCACCACGGGGAAACCATGGGTGGCAGCCTGCGCCAGATCCTCATCCAACAGGCTGGCGCGCGGATCATTGCGGGCGGAAAGCGGGGTCGGACTCATCATGCTGGGGCTTTCATGGGCAGGCGGCGGCATCGGAGCAGCGTTCCAGCGTGGCCGTGGCGCTGCCCGCGCGCAGGATCAGCCGCAGCGGCAGGCCATCGATCACGATCAGCCCGTCACGCATGGCGTAATTGACCGGTCCTTCCGTCTTGCCGTCACTGGCCAGCACGGCGGGCAGATCGCGCCCCTCCGGCCAGGAGAGATAGGCCGAGGCGCCATCGTCGAACACCCTGTCGGGCAGCAGGGCGGCATCGCCGGTCCGCTTCCACGCGAAGTTGAGGCGGGGCATGGCGGCGGGCTCCTCGGGCGCGGCGGGCTTGTCCGGCGAGGCTGGCGTCGCAACGGGAGGGGGCGGATAGGCAAAGCTGACGTGATAGAGCGGCGTGCCCCGCGCCGAGGCATGCAGTTCGAACAGATAGGTGTGCCGGTCGGTCACCACCGTCATGTTGGTGACGGGCGCGCGGGCGCTGACGGGTTTCAGGAACACCAGATTGGCGCGGCGGTTGGGCGTCACCTGCCACAGCGCGGAATCGCCGATGGCGATGTTTTCGATCCGCTCTTCGGGAGACAGGGCGATGGTCGCCTCGAAACCGGGCATGGTGGTGATCGGCACCACCACGCCGGCTTGCCATGGCAGTTCCAGCACGCGGCGGTCTGCGGCCTGAGCCGAAGAGGCGATCAACAGCGCCAGCAAGGGGCCAAGATGGCGCGGGATCATGAGCGGGTCTCCTGACCGGAGGTGGGTCGGCGCAGGCTGCGCCCGACCTGCGCGGCCCGGCTGGTGCCCTGCGCGCTGGCGGGGGGTGCGGCGGTGGTGATGGTCGTGGTGGACGATGAGGTTGTTCCGCCCGCGCGGCGGCCCAGAGCCGTCACCATATCGCGCACCCTTTCGTCGGCCTGCGCGGGGGCGGCGGCAGGCCCCATGTCTGTGCGCGGGCTGGTGAAGGATTGCGCCAGCGATTGCGCGTGATACGCCATCTGCATAGAGGGCGGAGCCACATCCGCCGGGGCCGCCACAGCGTGGGTAAAGAGGCGCCACTGCCCGGTGATATGGCCCGCCACCTTCAAGGACAGCGCCATCAGCACCGCGTGAACGATCGCCGCCATCAGCACCGCCACGGCCTGCGCCATGGCGATCTCGCCCGTGTCCAGCGCCTCGACCATGGGGCCCAGCACGCCCACCGCGCCCACCCCGATCAGCACCGCGAAGAGCGGCACCAGCGCGAACAGCACCGTTGCCTTCAGCCAGCCCTCGGCCAGCCCGCGCCCGCCGCGAAACAGCGCCAGCACCACAAAGACCGGCCCCGCCGCCAGCAGGGCCGCCAGCACGATCCGGCTGGTGACCAGCACGCCCACCGTGCCCAGCAGGAAGATCAGCGCCGCCCATGTCAGCAGATCGGCAGGGGTGGTCCCCTTGGCGTCGGCCTGCGCGGCGCGGGCGCGTTCGGCGGCCTCGCTGATGGCGGTGAAGATATCGTCCAGCCGCCCGGCGAAGGCGTGGGAGGCGCTGCCCTTCATGCCCAGCATGGCGCTGGCCAGTTCGTCGGGTCCGGCGGTCAGGGCGCTCCAGACCACCGTCTGATAGGCGGCCCAGCTGGTGGCGAAGGTCAGCACCAGCCCCAGCGCCAGAAAGCGAGGCCCCAGCGTGCCCAGCCCGATCGTCAACCGCCCGCTGAGCAACCCCAGCGCCAGAAAGCCGACATAGAGGGTGAGCGCGATGGTCAGCGCCGCCGTCAGCGCGCCATGCGTGCCGAACAGCCGGGAAAAGGCGCTGGCCGTGGCCTGCGCGGAGAGGCAGTCGACCGCACGCAGGCTGTCGGCGATGCTGAGGCCCGAGGGCGAGGCGATGGCCGGGCAGATCATGCCGCTTCCTCCGCCATGCCGGGCCAGTCCGCGCCCGTCAGCGCGGGCAGCCAGAGCGCGGGATCATCCCCCAGCTGGGCGCGCAGCGCATCGAGCTGGCGCACGCTGCCCTCCCGCCCGGACAGCACGGTGAGGAAAGGCGCCATGCCCTCCATATCCAGCCGCACCACGGCGGAGTCCTGCCCCTGACGGATGAGGAAGCAATGGCTCGCCACCGGCAGGGCGCGGATCAGCTCCAGCTCATGGGCGGAAAGGCCGAAGCCCTCGCAGTAATCCTCGGGCCGGGCGCGGGCGTTGGGGGTGAAGATCATGGTGGCGGTCTGCTCGACCAGCGCGGCGGCGATGCCGCTGTCCAGCGCGTCGCGCGCCGATTGCGTGGCGAAGCCGACGATGGCATTGCGCTTGCGCAGCGTTTTCAGCCAGTCGCGCAGCCGCGCGGCGAAGATGGGATCGTCCAGCGCCTTCCAGCCTTCATCGACGAGGATCATGGTGGGCGATCCGTCCAGCCGCTCCTCGATACGGTGGAAGAGATACATCAGCGCGGGGGTGCGCAAGGCGGGCGTATCGAGCAGCGCGGTGATGTCGAACCCCAGCACGCGCTGGTCGAGGTCGAGCCGGTCCTGCGCATGGTCGAACAGCCAGCCCTGCGCGCCGCCCGTCACCCATGGGGCCAGGCGGCTGGCCAGATCGCCGGGGCGCGGGCGGTGGTGCCCGGCCAGCAGCTCGCCCAGATGCGAGAGGCGGCGCAGGGGCGGCGCGTGATCGTACAGCGTCTCCACCGCCTCGGCGATGGTGGCCAGTTCGCCCGGATCGCTGGCGGCCAGCAGGCAGGCGAGGAAATCATGGAGGAAGGCGCGGTTGCCCGGCGTGTCGGGCAGGCTCAGCGGGTTGAAGCCCGTCGGCTGGCCCGGCACCAGCCGCGTGTAATGGGCGCCCATCGCGCGCAGGAAGATTTCCGCGCCGCGATCCTTGTCGAAGAAGACGGTGCGCGGGGCGACCTTCTGCGCCTGCGCCGTCAGGAAATTGAGCACCACCGTCTTGCCGCTGCCGCTGGGGCCGATCACGGTGAAATGGCCCAGATCGCCCTGATGGAAATTGATGTAGCGCGGCGTGGCGCTGGTGGTTTCCAGCACGCTGACCGCATCGCCCCAATGGTTGCCCCGCGCCTGCCCCGGCGCAAAGCCATGCAGCGAGAGGAACCCCGCCGCATTGGTGCTGGAGATCATCGAGCGGCGCACGGCATAGGCCTCATTGCCGGGGAATTGCGCCCAGAAGGCGGGCTCCAGATTGACATCCTCACGCACGGCGATGGCGCCGGTTTCGGACAGGGCATGGCGAACCGAAGAGCAGGCGGTTTCCAGCGCGGCCAGCGTTGGCGCGCGCACCATGACGGTCAGATGATGATCGCCAAAGCCCGCCTGCCCCAGCCCCAGCGCATCGCGCGCGGCGCTCATCTGCGCGCGTTCGGCCAGGGCATCGGCGTCCGCGCTGGTCAGGCGGCGGATGGCGAGATCGATCCTTTCGCGCGCCACCTGCCGGTCGGCGGGGGCATAGGTCTGGGTCAGCACCATCGGGGCGGGCACGCGCAGCATGGCATCCACCAGACCCGCGCGGGTGGTGTCGGGATAGTCCTTGATCGAGAGGATCGCCGCGACATCGCGCCCATCGGGGCGGCGGGTTTCCAGCGCCTCCAGGCCGAAGGAGACGCGGGCATAGGGCAGATGATGGCCCAGATCGACGCCCTCCAAGGGCCGGGCCACCGCCTGCCAGTCGCCATTGTAGATCGCGGAGAGCAGTTCCAGCGGCTCGGAGCGGCCATCGGGGCAACCCAGCAGCCGCGCGCCATAGGGGGCAAGGCCGGAAAGCAGGGCCTCGCTGGCGGCGGAGAGTTCGCGGCGCAGGGCGGGATCGGCCTCGCCGCCTGCCCTGCGGCCGAGGCGTTCGAGCAGACCCACCTTGCCACGCGGCGGGCGGCGCACCAGCGTGAGGAACTGCTCATTGACGAAAAGCTGGCGATGGGAAAGCTGATCCTGCCATGCCCCGTCCAGCGCGGCGGAGAAAGCATCGGGGAAGCGCGCGGGCAGCGCCACGCAGACGGCGCGGCGCACCACATGGTGATACAGCACGAAGCCCGCATCCAGCGCCGAGCGCAGCATCACATCGCGCACCGCCAGCATATGGTCGAGATGCCCGGCATCCTCGGTCTCAAAGGGCAGGCCCGGCACCGCCAGCACCTGCATCAGCGCCCCATCGCGCAGGCGCAGCGTCTGCGGATCGAGATGGGCGGCATAGGGCAGACGGTCGCCCGCGCGGGCTTCGCGTGGGGCCCATGCGGCGGGGCCCAACCATGTGCGGTCAGGGCGCATAGG
This sequence comes from Novosphingobium rosa NBRC 15208, assembly GCF_001598555.1. Classification (GTDB taxonomy): domain Bacteria; phylum Pseudomonadota; class Alphaproteobacteria; order Sphingomonadales; family Sphingomonadaceae; genus Novosphingobium; species Novosphingobium rosa. The sequence goes on along the minus strand of NZ_BCZE01000059.1, from coordinate 7,052 downwards.
AATTGCACCCCCAATGTCGCCAGTTGCGCACGCGCGGGCAGCGGCTGACGCGGGTCAGCCACAGATCGAAGACACGCGGTTCACGCAGGCAGGCCAGATAGCCCGCGCCATGGATCACCAGCGCCAGCGGCAGAACCCAGAAGCTGCGCAGCACCAGAAACGCCTCGGTGGTGGCCGCCATGTTGATGACGAAGAAGGAAAAGGTGACCCCGCCGAACATCTGTGGCCGGGTCAACACCCGAAACACCGGCGCGCGCCCCAGCCCTGCCCCCCGCTCTCCCATGGCGCTCAGCCGCCCATGCCCGCGGCGGACTGGATGCCCGCCACGATGCTGGCCGCGCCGAACAGGATGAAGCAGCCCAGAATGACCGTCGCCCCGAAGCGCCAGTTCATGCGGCCCGTCAGCATCATGAAGCCCACCATGGCCACGGCGATCACCGCCACGGTGGTGGCCACCTGACCCAGCAGCGTGTCGCGCACCCAGCCCAGCGCCGAGACGATCGGCCCCGATCCGGCAGGCCCGCCGCGACTGGCCGCGAAAGCCGGGGTGGCCCACAGCAGGGCGGACAGGGACAGGATGGTGCGGATCATGGGCCGTCTCCGGATGTGGTGGCAATCAGGCGGTTGGTGATGGCGCGGACATAGGCGCGGGTCTCGGCGATGGCGGGCACGCCATGCGCGCGCTCCACCCGCCCCGGCCCGGCATTGTAGGCGGCCAGCGCCAGCTCCAGATTGCCGCCGAAGTGGTCGATCTGTTGGCGCAGGTAGCGCGCCGCGCCATGGATGCTGGCCTGCGGATCGCACGGGTCCACCCCCAGATGGCGGGCCGTGGCGGGCATCAGCTGCCCCAGCCCGACAGCGCCCGCGCGTGAGACGGCATCGGGGCGCCAGCGGCTTTCCTGCCAGATCAGCGCCTCCAGCAGGGCCGGGCTGAGCGACTGGCGCGCGGCGGCGGCCTGCAGGGTGGCGGCATAGGGGGCAGGCGCGAAGGAGGCGGGGCCGGCGGCTGCGGGGGCCTGCGCGACGGGCTCGACGCCTGCCTCGCGCCATTGCACGGCCATGGCGCCCCGGCGCCAGCTTTGGGCACCGTCGGGGGCGATGTCCAGCACATCGGCATGGGCCGGATCGGGCCAGCAGAGCCATAGGGCCAGAACAGAGATAAGATGTCGCATCCTATGGTGTTGACGGCAGCCGGTTGCAGCGGAATTTCAGCATTGTTGCAGACAGTCATCGCCGCGCGATCGGCCATCTTGTTCTGAAATTCCCGGGCAACACGGGCGAACAAGACTTGGCAGGATTGACCCACTGTTCAGGAGAAAAGCCCATGCGCGACAGCGATAGGGACGAGGATCACGCTCATGGTCTGATGAGCGACCTGCCCGCCTTCGAAAAACTCACCCTGGGGCGGCGGCGCGCGCTGATGTGGTTCGCCTCGGCCGGCACGATGGCGACGGTGGCGGCCTGCGGCGATGGCAGCGGATCCTCGTCGAGCAGCTCCTCCTCCTCCAGCGCGTCCAGCAGTTCGTCCTCCGCCTCCTCGGCGGCGTCTTCGGCGAGCAGCAGCGCTTCGTCCAGCTCGGGCAGTTGCGTGGCGGATTCGGTGGAAACCAACGGACCTTATCCCGCCGACGGCACCAACACCTCGGCAGGCGCCACCTCCAACGTGCTGACCGTGAGCGGGGTGGTGCGTTCGGACATCCGCTCCAGCTTCATTTCCTCCACCACCACGGCATCGGGCGTGCAGGTGACGCTGACCCTGACGCTGGTGAATGTGAATTCAAGCTGCGCGCCGATCTCCGGCGCGGCGATCTATGTGTGGCATTGCGATGCGAGCGGGCGCTATTCGCTCTATTCCAGCGGCGTGACCACCGAAAGCTATCTGCGCGGCGTGCAGGTGACCGATGCCAACGGGCAGGTGACCTTCACCACCATCTATCCCGCCTGCTATTCGGGCCGCTGGCCGCATATCCATTTCGAGGTGTTTCTGAATGGCCTCGGCACCTCGCCCAAGGGCACGACATCCTCGCTGATCTCGCAACTGGCGATGCCTGCGGCGATCAACACGGTGATCTTCAACGGCGATTCCCGCTATTCGGCCAGCATCAGCAATTATTCGGCCATTTCGCTGTCATCGGACAATGTGTTTGGCGACAACAGCGCCGCCGTGCTGGCCCAGCAGACGCCGACCATGTCCGGCAGCATCGCCAGCGGATACACGGCCACCGCCACGATCGGGATTGCCGTCTGAGAGCATCCGGACGCCACGCGCGGACATGTGGCTCCAGGATCGGGGCGCGAGGGGAAAGCCTTGCCGCCCCGATCCGGTTTTGAGCGCCGCGCCTTTGATGAAGGCCGGTAAATCCGCCGATCCCGTCTCCGGGAATGCGCCCGCACGGATACCGTGCCATGGTTAATCACTCGTCAGCATTCCGCCGGTAGATGGTTCTCATGAGATTGGCGACCATCACGAACTGGGCTTACGGAGTGACCGTGGTTCTTTCCCTCATCTCCGGGGGCACGATGCTGCTGGCCGCGCGCGCGCAGGATGGGGAACGCGCGGCGGTTGCCCAGCGCGCCACGCTGGACCAGATCGCCGAGAAGACCGTTGAACAGGAGAACGCGCTGAGCGGTCTGGCCCGGCAATATGTGATCAGCGGCGATGCGCGGGATCTGCTCGCCTATCAGCGCGAAAGCCAGGGCCTGCGCTCGGTTGAGGAGCGCATGCGCCATATGGTGGATGCCGGCGCATCGCGCGACGAGCTGGACGCGCTCAAAGCAGGCATCCTGTCCGTGGACGAACTGCAGGATGAGCAGCAATCGGCCCTGACCGCGCGCCGGCAGGGCAACAAGGCCGTCGCTGTCGACCGCGTGTTCGGGGCCGACTACGAACGCGATCTCGATCACGCCAATGCCCAGTTCGAGCAATTCCAATACCGCCTCGACCAGCGCACCGAGGCTGAGGTCGCCCGCGCCACCAGCCTGTCCCGGCTGTGGCGCTCGGCCTCGGAAGCGGCGCTTGCCGTCACCGCCTTCCTGTTCCTCTGCGTGATGTATTTCATCTTCCGCAAGCGCGTGATCCATCCGGTGGTGAAGCTGAGCGATGTGGTGGCCCGGCTCGCGGCGGAGGATTATGCCGCCATGCCGCCGGAGTTCGCCCATGTCGACGAGATCGGCGATATGGCGCTGGCCATCCGCGCCTTCCGCGACAATGGTCTGGCGCGGCAAAGGCTGGAGCAGGAGCGCAGCAGCGATCGCGCCATGCAGGATCTGCTCTCACGCATGACCCAGCGCATGCAGGCCAGCGACACCTTTCACGATCTCAAATCGGTGATCGAATGTTTTATCCCGGAGATCGCGCCGGGCTACGCGGGCCGGCTCTATCTGCTGGACGAGGCCCGTCAGGTGATGGTGGAGGCCGGTTGCTGGCTTTCCCCGGAGCATTCCAAACCGGAATTCCCGCCCCTGTCCTGCTGGGCGCTGCGGCGCGGCCTGCCGCATCGCCCCGGCGGCGAGACCATCGATATCCCTTGCGGCCATATCGATGCGCGTGACCGATCGGTGGATTCGATCTGCCTGCCCCTGACCTCCCAGCGCGAAACGCTGGGGCTGCTGTATCTTGAACGCCGGCGCACCGGGGAGACCAACGCGACCTCCGAGGCCTATCTCACGGTGCTGGCCGAGAACATCGGCCTGGCCGTGTCCAATCTTCGCCTGAGGGATGCCTTGCGCACCATGGCCATGGCCGATCCCCTGACCGGGCTGGCCAACCGCCGCCATCTTGAGGCCGTGCTGGAAGCGGAGATCGCCATCGCTCAGCGGCGCGGGCATCCGCTTGGTTGCATCATGATCGATGTGGATCATTTCAAGCGCTTCAACGATGATTATGGCCATGACGCGGGCGATGAGGTGCTGCGCGAAGTGGCGATGGTGCTGAAGAGCAGCCTGCGGGATGGCGGCTTTGCCGCAAGGATCGGCGGCGAGGAATTTCTGCTGCTGCTGCCCGGCATGAGCGTGGAGCAGGCCAGCGACCGTGCCGAGACGATGCGTCGGCGGATCGGCGATCTCAGGCTGCGCGTGGAGGGCCGCGATCTGGGGGCGGTAACCGCTTCCTTCGGAGTGTCGGGCACGCCGGACATCTGTGGGCCTGACAAGGTTCTCCAGACAGCCGACGCTGCTTTGCTGCAGGCGAAAAAGGCCGGGCGCAACAGGGTGGTCTGCGCCCAACCCAGATTGGATCAGGCCCAGGGCTGAAAGCCGCCGAGGTGTCGCTGCGTGTTGCCGGTGCCAGCTGTCAAGGCCAATGGCATCGCTCGCGGAGCCCAACCCCCAAAGCTTGACCATTGCCGCTTCCCCCGGAAGTGGCATCGGCAATGGGGCTGGCGCGTATGATCCTGACGATCACCACCCTTTTCCCTCATTCATCCGCATAGGGCTGCCGATCCAGAACATTGGCAGCCCTTTCCTTCACCGTCTGATCATTTTCCGAAATCGCGAAAGGCCTCAAGCGAAGCTTCGTCCGGATCGAGCGCCACCTCCCATGTGATGCCGCGCTGCCCGTAGAAACCGGGCGAATCCGTCTGCCAGATCGCCGCGCCGAACATCATCTCCCACACGCGCGGGATCCAGCCATCATCGAGATAATCGGTATCGGCATGATATTCGGCATCCCCGCCCGCCGGGCAAGGGAAGTAATAATACATGGCTGAGGAAATACGATGCCGGTTCAACGCCGCGGCGAAGGGCCGCTCATACGTCCACCCCTGATCCGACATGTAATTGGCGCCGACCATCACCTCGTCGATATCTTCCAGACCGAAGGCAATATGGGCGTAACCACGCTTGCCTCTGGTTCCGGGATGCTGCGTGGTCAGCCAGAACATCGTGTGATGTTCATAAGTACCGTCCGCACGGGCAAAGATGCCATTGGCCTTGGAGTGATCGGCCATGCGGAAGCCGAGGCGATCACGATAGAACTCATAGGCCCCAACGTAATCGTCGGAAAAATAGACGATATGGTTGATGGTGCGCGGCAGGGCGCGGCTGCGCCACTTGCGATGCTGGTTGAGCCGCTGGATATGGTCGGGCGCATTGACCGGATCGGGGCGGCACATCACCGGCCGCTTGGCCCAGACGCGCAGCCCCATCGGATTGCCATCGGGATCGATGAAATGCGCCGTGCCATCGGCGTCGCGCCGCACGTCGCGGTCCACCGACAGCTTTCGCACCAGCCGCTCCAGCGAGGCCGCGCTGTCCACGCCGAGGAAGCATTCGCGCACGCCCGAGCCCTCGAAATAGGCGGGCGGCAGGGCCGGGTCGTCGATGGCCCGCATGATCATGCGCGAACCGGAGGGCAGCGTCCACTCGCTAGGTTCGTCGGCGGCGCCGTCATCGCTGCGCACCAGACCATAGTCCGACCAGAACCGGTTGCACAGCGCCAGATCCTCCACGCCATACACAACACTTTCAATGCCCAGGATCGGCATATCTTGTTTCTCCCAAAACGCCATGGCCGGCGCCCTTGCGAGGGGGCGGCGTGCCGCGATGGCCCGAGAGGTTCATTGCGATGGCGGAAGGGCGCTCACAAGGATAAATTATCACCATAGAGAATTAATCAGCTATACGTTTTTGAGTGCTTGGCGCGGCGCCCAAGGCATGGCAGCACTGCCGCAAGTGTCGCATCGCACAACAGCGCGGCCGATAAAAACGGGAGAATGTCTGACAATGTCCTCGGCCCCCTCGCCCCTGGCCGGAAGTTCCGGAAGCGCTGCTGGCGCATCCGGCGAATTCACCCGCCCCGCCCTGCTGGCAGCGGCCGGAGCCTGGTTCGGCTTCCTCACCGGCCCCAATGTGATGGTGGCCGCCACCAACAGCAACTTCCTGCGCCTGCTGCCCGATGCGCTGCACACCTCGCGCACCAACATCTCTTTCGCGCTGGCCGTATCGCTGTGGCTCAATGCCTTGCTGGTGCCGATCGGCGGGCGCATGATCGACCGCTTCGGGCTGCGCAAGGTGGTGCTGCCCGGCATCCTGATCTTTGCCGCAACCTTCATCGCCATGAGCCAGATGCAGACCGGCTGGCACTTTCTGGCCTTCCAGATGCTGATGGCCCTGCCGGTCTCGATGCATGCCTCGCCCGCCTATGCCAAGCTGGTGTCCCTGTGGTTCGACCGCAACCGCGGGCTGGTGCTGGGCGTCTGCGTGGCGCTGGGCGCGGGGCTGGGGCAGACCATCATGCCCAAGCTGACGCAATGGCTGATCGCCACCTATGGCTGGCGCGGCGGCTATATCGGCATCGGCCTGATCGTGCTGGCCATCGGCTTCCCCATGGTCTTTCTGCTGGCCCACAGCCCCAAAAGCATGGCCGCCAGGCTGAAGGAAGACGGCGAGGAAACCCCCGCCACCCGTCTGGGCCAACAGGGCCTGACGCGGGGCGAGGCGCTGCGCCGGCCCACCTTTTATCTGGTGTTCTTCGCCATTGCCTTCGGATCGATGGCGCTGCTGGCCACGATGCAGCATGCCGTCCCCCTGCTGACCGAGCGCGGCCTGCCCATCGACACCGCCACCACCGTGATGAGCTGCGCCTTTGCGGGGGTGATCATCGGGCAATTGTCCTCCGGCTTCTTCGCCGACCGCTTCAATTCGCCGCGCGTGGTGCTGCCCTATTTCGTCTGCGCGCTGTTTGGCGTGCTGGTGGTGCACTCGCAGAACAATCCGGCGGTCCTGATCCCCGGCGCGCTGCTGATGGGCCTGGGTCTGGGCGGAGAGATCAGCCAGAATGCCTATCTCGTCTCGCGCTATTTCGGGCTGAAGGCGTTCGGAGCCATCTACGGCCTGACCTTCGCGGCCAGCGCGGCGGGCAATGGCACCGGCGTCATCCTGCTCGGCTATATCCGCGACCATTTCGGCACCTATGCTCCCGGGATCTGGCTGGTGGGCACAGCGATGAGCCTGTCCGTGCTGTGCGTCGCGCTGATGCCGAAGTTCAACTACGCCAGCCCTAACGCTAAGGCGTAAGATGGGGCCTCCGGCGGGCAAAGGGCTATAGCCCTTTG
>NZ_BCZE01000058.1 GCF_001598555.1 Novosphingobium rosa NBRC 15208 | reverse complement strand
CGCATCAACAGCATGCTGACGAACAAGGTATTCCCGTAAGGAAGAAGATCACCAACCCGACGACACAAGCTATCGTGGCATTTGAGATAGAATTGAATGCCCTGTTTGGAGAGCTGCAGCTTGTAAGCGCGAGTGCGGGTAACGGTCACATACACCTCCAGGAACTGGTCGGGACGTCTGAAAAGACTCGGCAAAGTGCTCCGCTTGGCATCGCGCAGCGGCACATTGATGAGCGTAGACGTCACAATCGGAATTTCATTTCCGGTTTCAGGAAGCATGCTGCCGACAAACGGCACCCGAACTCCCCCAACCGGAAGCTGATTGCCCTCGCTATTGCGGGGCGGGGGTGAAGCAGGCCATCCCTCGGCTCGGAAGAACGGAAGGAAACAACAGCATCGCCCGGGCAGCGAACCGGCCTGCAAAACCTTCCTTCCTCTGCGCTTTTTCAGCTCACAGGAGAACGGAACCGCGACCACGCGACAGCATGGCCTAGGTGCCTGCCGGCTTGTTGCCCTTACGGGATCATCATGCCGTGATCGATGCCCTTCATGCAAGCGTGGCGTTCATACACCGCGCAAAGAGCCAAACTCTTTGCATTTGGCAAGGCCGTCGGCTGCCAATGTGCTGCCCCAAGCAATGCAGCCCTTTCGGAAGGATCCCATCGATGCGAATGGTCACTTATGTTTGGGCGAGCCTCGCCCTCCTCTTTTCTGCCGGCAGGCTGATCGCTTGCCCGGCCATCGTTCCTCCCGCCCTGCTTTGCACGGTACCTCTCGATACCATCGAAGATGGTGACGGCTTCAGCATCGTCGCCCGGAAATCGCAACCTCAGCCTTCGGCCGTCCCCGCCATCCGGCTCAATCGACTGGGAAATCATGTGTGGATTGACGACGCGCCCGGGCAGTTCGGAGGGCACCTCGCCCCCATATTCCTTCGCCAGGAGAGCGTCCGATGAATATCTCCCGCAGCCTGCTGCATTTCGTGCTACCAACCTGCCTGCTCCTTGGCATGACATCCGTCGCGACCGCCCAAACGGCACCTCCGTCGATCCAGCAAAGCGATGACCGGCTGTTACGCGATGCTGCGGCCCAAGCGGAACTTCGGTTGCATCAGACCTTCTCGAACCTACAGTTCGACGAATTTGGCCCGGCTCCGGTCAGGGGCCCGATCTATCAAGCCAGCGCCGGCGGTCGGCTGATCTATTACGCCCCGGAAAGTCAGCATATTCTCTTTGCGACGGTCTATGATCGCAACGGGATCAATGTGACCGCAGTTGCGCAGAGCGCAAGAGCCGAAAAGCAGCTCGCTTCTATCGATCCGGCCAAGGCCCTCGTTATCGGCCCTGCAGGGCTACCAACGGTCATCGAATTCACCGATCCCGAATGTCCCTATTGTCAGGCGCTGGAGCGCTACTGGATCGCCAAAGCCGCTGAAGGCAAACCAGTGCGAAGGCTCGTCTACTTCGTGTCGGGCATCCACCCGCAGGCCGCGGCAAAGGCTGAGCATATCCTGTGCTCGCCGGACCCAGTTGCCTCTTTTAAGGCAATGTACACAGGCGTATCCCCGTCGGCGCTGGCGACCTGCCCGAAAGGGCACGCCAAGGTAGCGGAGGATGCAGCCCTCGTCGCGCGGGTTGGAGTCAGCGGTACGCCAACGCTTATCCTGGATGGCAAGATCATCTCGGGCTTCCAGCAGGGCCAGATTGAGACGTTTCTCGTCGCCCATTCCAAGGCTGTGGCCAATTCGACGCCCACACCGGTCTCGACCGCCACCCGCGATCATCTTCCTTAAGTTCAATCATTCTGGCGGCCGCCAGCAGACTGCAGATGACCGGCGCAAGCAGGGCTGCGGTTCTGGCGGATCGGGATGCCGATACACGCGGGCTCCGCGAAGCCATCCGACGCGAGCATCGGCAGCCAACGGGGCATCTCGACGGCGCAGCATTCCGGATGGCTTCACCCGACACGGAGTATCCTCATGATCAGACTTCCGGTTCTGCGCGCCTCCGGTTTCCGCAGCGCTGCTTCAACCGATCTGGCCCTCACCGGCCTCATCGCTACTCTCGCAATAGCCAGTGCCGCCCATGCGTTTTCGGCGCCAGCGCAGGGAGACCTTGGCTACGACATCTACGACATCGTCGTGAACAAGGGTGTCAAAGGTCCACTGGGCTTTGTGGGTGGAGTCGCCGCCTTCCTGTTTGGTGTCTCGCGCCTGTTTTCCAACATCATGATCGGCATCCCGACGATCGTGGCGGCAGTCTGCCTCATCAAGGCGGATTCGATCCTCCAGACCTTCGGCATGGTGATCTGAAAATTCGGACGCCGGACAGCGCCTGATCAAGGCGTCCAGCTGGCGGCCGCACTGAACCGGACCTCTCGCGAGTGAGGTTCGGCCCTCCACCTGGCCTCCGCCAAGTGGTGAAGCAGGAGGAGAAGGGCATATGGACGAACGTTTGCCCCAGTATCTTCATCGCCCGGTACAAATCCTCTGGTTTGCCTCGGACGAGTTCATCCTGGTCCTCTCGACGATCTTCGTCGCTGCCATCGTCGGCGGCGTGATCGGGTGGAGCCTCGTTCTGGCCCTTCTCCTTTTCTTGCCCTGGAAGCGCTCAAAACCGCGCGGCTTCCTCTCGCAACTGGCCTGGCGCTGGGGGCTTGTCTCCCTGCCCTTCTACCCGGGTCCGACCCAGACCCGCTTCTACGAGTGAGGCACGCCATGCCCTTTCCCTTCCTCAAACCGAAGACCGCGGCGCAAAGCGATCCGATGCTTGGTCAGCCCGCCAGTTTCGGCATCCACCGCTACCTGCAAGGCTCGGCCAATCTCTTCGAGGAGAACCGGCTGCTCAAATTTGCGATTGTCGGCCTGTTCGGGATCACAGCGGTTTTGGGCGCCGAGATCTATTCCTCGGACCAGAACCGCCGCACGGTGATCGTGCCTTTCGGTGCAGGCGGTGACCTCTATGTCACCGGCTCCAAGCCCTCAACCGACTATTTGCGTGCCATCGCCCGCAACATCGTCGAGCTCTCGGGCAGCTACTCCGCCTATTCAGCGGGCCCCCAGTTCCAGGAACTGCTCTCGATCGCGCATCCTTCAGCCTACAACCAGATGCGCGACAGCCTGAACAGCATCCTCGACGATCTCTCCGACAATCCCACGCTCTCGATCGCGACCTATATCCGCGCCGATCAGCCCGTGACCTGGACCAGCAGCGAGATCATCGTGCCGGTTGAGAAAGTCCGCGTCATCGGCGGCGTCATCCGCAAATTCCGGGGCAATCTCAAGATTGGCTACGCCATCGAGAATGGCCGGTTCTGGCTCACCCACCTTATCGAGGACAATTTCGATGCCGAAACCCGGTAAGCTCCTTCACTCGCCTGCCCGCTGCCTCACAGCAGGACTGATGGCACTGCAGATCAGTCCGCCCGCCAGCGCCCAGGCGATCATCGCCCTGCCCGACCAGACCGCATCGATCCGGCTCTCAAACCGCGATGTCAACCACGTCATTTGCAGCGGCGGCGAGATCGAGGACGTCAAGTTCTCTGCCGAGAAATCCATTGCGGTCGAGAAGGGCGGATCGGATGCCTGGATCAAATTCCTCGTGAAGGAAGTGGATGATGCCGGGCAGGTAACCCGCAGCTATGTGACCACCCCTTCGGAATTCTTCGTCTCCTGCAACGGCGCGATCTATCCGCTCTATGCCGAGCCCAGCGATATGCCCGCCCAGACGGTGACGCTGATGCCCGGCAAGGCTCAGCGCCAAAAAGCCAATGATGATCTACTCTCCCCGCTGGTCGAGGAGGAACGGGCTGTCTCGATTACCCTGGCCCTGCTGCAGGATCGCATTCCTGCCAGCTTCTCTGCGGTAGCGCCACGGACCGGTAGGATCGCCATTCCATCGCTCGACGGCGCAACGATCATCGAGCGCCGCCGGGTGGAGATCGAGGGCTCTGGCCTCTCGGCCTCGGAATACAGCGTGGATGTGCCAGCCGAGACCGTGCTCGATGAGCGTATCTTCCTAGATAGGACATTCGGCACGCGCATCTTTGCCGTCAGCGCGGACCACCTGTCGCTCAAAGCCGGCGAGCGGTCTCGCGTCATCATTGTGCGTCGGGGAGAGGTCCAATGAGCCAGGAACCTCCCTTCGAGCCCATGGACGGCGAGGACGCTGCGGGCGGCTCGGATAAGTCACCAAGCCGTTATCAAGCCCATCTCGAGGCGGAAGCCGCCCGCGATCAGGCGCAGGACAATGGTGGCCGCAGCGCGAGCATCGCATCCGGCCTCGACATCAAATCCCACTGGCAGGCTCTTTCCGCCAAACAGAAGTTGCGGGTCAAGCAGGCTGGCATCGGCATGGCCGTCGCGTTGCTGGGCTACGGACTCTACACTGCATCCTCAGGATCGAAGGGGCAGCCCGCAGTCGCGGCCAATGCCGCCAAACTCGATATGGGCGCCGGTTTGCGCGGCGACAGCCTGGAAACCAAGCTTCATGGCGATCTCAAGAAGATCATTGATGGCCAACAGCAGTTGGGCGACCGGGTGACCGCCATCGAGGAAGGCAAGGTTCAGCCTGGCGGTAAGGCGGCAAGCAGCACGCCCGACATGGGCGAATTACCCCCTGCGCTACCTGGCGTGAAAATCCCGTCCTCCCCGCCCAGCGGTGGCAGGGCAGGCCGGGTCAAGGGCTCGGACGATATGGACAGCCTTCCGGCACCACCTTCGGTTCCTGTTGGGCCGGTCACGCCGCCAGCCCCACCCGCACCGCCGGTCGAGAAGACGGTGGGCGCCATCGGCGGCGCGACCAGCAGCATCCTGCCTGCTTCCGGCAAGGATGGCGCCAAGGATCTCGCTGGCTCTGGCGCTAAAAAAAAGACCAGGACGATCTTTTTACCGCCTGGTTTTATGAAGGCGCGGCTGCTGACCGGCATCGACGCTCTGGCGAGCAAGGACGCGACGCAGAACCCGGAACCGCTGATCGCCCGCGTTCAGGCACCCGCCGTGCTGCCCAATGACGTCAAGGCGAACCTCGCCGGATGCTTTGTCATCGGCAATGCGACAGGGAGCCTCGCCAAGGAACGCGTCGAGGTCCAACTCGTCTCGCTCTCCTGCGTAGATTTCGACGAGCATTCGGTGGTCGACCAGCCGATCAAGGGCTTCTTTGTCGATACCGACGGCAAGAAGGGCCTCTCCGGCAAGGTGGTGACACGCGCCGGGGCGGCTCTTGCCCGCTCCTTTATCGCTGGCACCGTCTCGGGCTTCGCCAGCGCGGTCGAGAACACCTTCGGCTCAACCTCCACCTCGGCGCTGGGCTCGGTCCGCACCCTCGATGCCTCCGATGCCGCCAAGACCAGTCTGGCCGGTGGTCTCTCGAAATCCTCCGACAAGCTCACCGATTTCTACCTCGATCTCGCACGGCAGGCCGGCCCCATCGTCGAGGTCGGCGCCGCCAAGGATGTGGTGGTGGTGATCCAGGAGGGCGTCACCCTCGAGATCAAGCCCACCGCCGGGGTGAAGTTCTGATGCGCTCCCCGCTCAAAGGAGATGGCTCCATGCCCCCCATGATCACGCCCGGATCAACTACACGCGGCGTCCGGCTTCCCGCAGCACTCTTTGCGCCCGTGGCAGTCGCGATGCTGACAGGCTGCACCACTGTCGGCTCGCTGATGTCTCCCTACAGCGAGAAATTCTCCTGCAAGAACCCCGACCACGGCCAGTGCATCCATCCCGACAAAGCCTATGCCGATGCGGTGGCGGGCGTACCCTCGCACTCCGACCCGGCGATCACCCACGACAAGGCCATGCTCAAAGGGGCGCGAAATCATGAGGACGGGCAAGGCCATGCCGTTACGGCCAAGGGCGGCACGAAAGGGGTCGCGCCCTATATCGCCTACCGTGACAGCGTCTATCGCGAGCTTCAGGGCCTGATCGATGCACCGACAACGCCAATGCTGCGCGCGGGCAAAACGGTCAGAACCCTGATCCTGCCCTATGCCGATCGCGAGCGGCCCGACCGGCTCTATATGCCGCGCTACGTCTATTCGATCCTGGAACGCCCGCAATGGGTGGTCGGCGACTATCTCGTCGGCCAGCAGGACCCGGCCACGCGCGCGCCTGTACTCCAGCAGGTCAAGGACAAGGGCCACGCCGACCCTGCAGTCGATGGCGATCCCGCGCCCGTCCCCGCCGCGCCCGAGGAGGCACGGCCATGAAGCGGCTGCAGCATGAGGGGGCCGGCGGCCTCACCTTCGCCGCCCTGCGCCGCTCGGTCTCGCGCGACGCCTTTTCCGAGTTCCTGCCGCTGGTGGCGTGGGACAGGGAGGAAGAAGCCTTCCTCTGCATCGATGATGGCTGGGGCTATGCCTGGGAGCTTGTCCCCGCCGCCTATATGTTCGCTCATGTCCATCAGGCGCTCACGGGCCTGCTCAACATCCACTTCCCCGAAGGCACGGTCGCACAGCTCCATTGTTTTGCCGACCCGGTTATCGATCAGGCCCTCGACGCCTTCCTGGATCTCAAGACCCGTCCCGATCCGTTGATCCAGGCCTCCGCCCGCCGCACGGCAGACTATATGCGCGCAGGAACCGCAGGTCTTGGGGCCATGCACGGTATCCCCCTGCGCGACTTTCGCCTCTTCCTTTCGGTCAAGACCCGCGCCCCCCTCGGGCAGGACCTGCGCCGTCAGGTCGAGGAGCAACTTGCGAAGATGGGCATCCGCCGCCTCGCGCCGGAGGAGACCGTCAGCTTCTATCGCCGCATTTTCAACGGCCTGTTCACAGACCGGGCCGGCGGCTTTGCCGATGGCGCCGATGGTGGCCATGCACGCCCGATCCGCAAGCAGATCATCGATGCCGGGCCAGACCTTGCCTTTGATGGCCCCGAGGTCTTCCTCGGCAATCAGGTGGCCCGCTGCCTGACACCGCGCAGTCCGGCCCGCCGCATCACCGCCGAGAGGGCCAATCGCCTGCTGGGCGGCATGCGCGGCGCCGCCGAAGACAGCGATCAGATCGGTGGGCCATTTCTGGTCACGCTCAACATCCTCTTCGACCACTCCCAATTCGAGATCCACAAACGCGCCCAGATCCTTTCGGCCCAGAAAGCCGCCGGCTCCTTTGCCGTCGAGGTCGGCAAACAGATCGAGGAGATTGGCTGGGTGCTCGATGAAGCCGGCAACAGCCGCTTTCTCACCATCATTCCCATGGTCTGGGTCTTTGGCCGCGACCGCGCACAGGCCCGAGAGATGGCGGCCCGCGCCAAGCGCCTTTGGGAATCGGAACCCCTGCCCTGGATGATGCAGGAAGAAAGCTATCTCAATCCCGTGCTGCTGCCCATGAGCCTGCCCTTCGGGCTCTATCCGGAAAAGCGCACCATGCGCCTGCTCGAGCGTGACTTTCGCATGCCGGTGAAAGCCGCAGCGCTGCTGGCCCCGGTCCAGAGCGACTTTCGCGGCGGCGGCCGGCCTGCCCTGCTCTATGCCGGGCGCAAGGGTCAGCTCGTCACCCTCGACCTCTTCGATCCGCGCATCAACAATTACAATTTCATCGTCTCGGCCGAAAGCGGCGCGGGCAAGAGCTTCCTGCTCAACAACCTCTGCCAGCAATATTACGCGCAAGGCGCGCTCATCCGCATCATCGATATCGGCGGCTCCTACCGCAAGCTCTGCACGCTGTGCTCGGGCCGCTACATCGACATCGGGGAGGAGCGCCTGGTCCTCAACCCCTTCGATATGGGCTTTGCGCTCGATGGCGAGGACAAGCAGTCGGCGATTTCCATGGCCGTGGCGATTGTCGCCGAGATGGCCAATGCTGCCACGCGAAAAGGCGTTTCCACGTCGGAATGGAACCTGCTCAAATCGGCCGTGCAATGGGCGATCGAGACGGGCCGGGCCGAACAGGGCATCGATGCCGTGCGCGTCTGGCTCGGTGCCTATCCGGCACAGGCCACCACCGATCTTGACCGGGTCGAGCATCTCATCCCCACCGCGCGGGAGCTCGCGTTCAATCTGCGGGATTTCGGGTCGCAGGGCGCCTATGGGCACTTCTTCAACGGCCCCTCCAGCTTCGACATCTCGCGCGACGAGTTCGTGGTGCTCGAGCTTGAGCGCCTGAAGGCCATGCCCGATCTCTTCAATGTGATCGTCATGGTGGTGGTGAATGCCGTCACGCAGGAGCTCTACCTCTCGGCGCGCGACAAGCCCCGCTTCGTGCTTTGTGATGAAGCCGCTCAATTCATGAGCCGCAGCGACGGCCAGGATCTCTCCCGCCTCGCCGAGGCCTTCGGCCAGGGTTACCGCCGGGCTCGCAAGTACCAGGGCAGCTTCGGCGTCGTGCTTCAAAGCATGAACGATCTGCTGCTGTTCGGCGGTACGGGCCAGGTGATCCTCGAGAACGCCGCCACACGCTTCCTGCTGCAGGGCTCGACCTACGGTCAGGCGGTCGAGAACAAGGTGCTCGATTACTCGCCCTTCGTCCTCGATCTCCTCAAATCGGTGCGCAACGCCAAGCCTCATTACAGCGAGGTCTTTATCGACAGCCCTCTGGGGCTGGGCATCGCCCGCCTTGTGGTCGATCCCTTCTCCTATTGGATCAACACCTCGGCGCCCGGTGAGGTGGCGGCCTTCGATGCGCTGCTGCGCCAGGGCCTGAGCCCTCTCGAGGCGGTCTGCCGACTTGCCGGCGTCGATCCCGCCGAGATTCTTCCTGCCCAAGCGGAGGTCATGCCATGAGCCGCCTTTCATCCCATCCCGACCAGATCAAACTCTCCTTCGGCCAGGCTCAAGAGGTCGACGAGCTCGTCGAGAAGCGCGCTGCCGCGCAAGCCGAGGCCCAGGCCCTCTATTGGCGCCTGCGTCTGGTGGCGCTGGAAAGCGTGATGATGGCGGCCCTGCTCTTCGGGGCCCTGGGGGCGCTGACACATGATTGGCTCACGGCCCTGCGCAATGCGGCAATCGTCGGCGTGCTGTGCCTGATCGCCGGTCTGGCAACGGTGTGCCTCGCCGGCCTTGCCGGCCAGCTTCTCACCCGGCTTGGCGCGCAGTTGCGCGCAATCCGCAGCGGTCGGAGATAATCGCCATGTCTCGACGGCAATGGCTGTGCAGCCAACTCAGGTGGTTCTCGCCTCCTCCGACACCCTGGGTTGAGGCTGGCTATATCTACCCGCTCGACAAGGATTATGCATCGCTGGAGGCGTGCGGCCTGTTCAACGGCCTGGCCACTGCAATCACAGCGCTGACCATCTCCAACGATCCGGTCCGCGCCGTTGTTGCCGGGTTTATTTTTGGCTGCGGCACCGGACTGCTCGCCATCACCATGATGCGGATCGAATGGGACATGGGCCCCTTCGCGGGGCTGCAGGACGATGTGCCATGAGGAGGCAATGCTCCCTCATTCTCGGCGTCCTCGCCCTGATCCCCTCGGCGGCCATGGCAGGCAGCTCGACCATCGGCCGCACCTGGCCCATCGCCGAGACCGACGCCCTGACTGAAATCGAGAGCAAGGCGGCATCGACGCCTGCCGATCCTGCACGCTTCGGCCCCCGATCTGGCTGGAGCGGACTCAAAGCAGCCTCGCTCTCTCCGGCAACGGTCAGCCGCACGCGCTTTGTGGTCCCCTTCTATACGCTCGATGGCGATATCCGGCTGCCCGATGGCCGACTGCTCTACGCCAAGGGCTACACGTTCAACCCGCTCGCCTACACCTCCCTGCCCCAGCGCCTGATCGTCGTGTGTCCAAGGGATCTGGACTGGGCCATGGGTCAGGCCCAACCCGGTGACGATATCCTGCTGACGGCGGGAAGCCCGGGCGACACCGATGCCATCACGCTGGGCACAAAGCATCACCGCCCGATCTTCATCCTCGAAGACCGCATCAAGTCCCGTCTGGGCCTCACTGTCGCGCCAGTCATCATCCGCCAGACAGGTCAGCGACTGGAGCTGCGCGAGGTCCATGTCGAGACGCGGAGGACCGGCGCATGAAATCTGCCCGCACCAAACTCACAAAGCGCGCTGCTCATGCCGCCGCGGGCGCCCTTGCCGCCTCGCTGCTGGCGATGGCTGCTCCTGCCCATGCTTCGAAATGTGAGGCAGGCACGGTCTTCAATCCGATCACCAAAGTACGCTGGACCTGCATCTTTCCCATCACCATCGGCGGCGTTCGCGTGGGGCCCTACAACAAGCTCGACAAGGCGCTCGACGCACAGTCCGCTTCGGCGCCGCTCTGCGCCTGCCGCAAGGGCGCAACCTTCTGGTTCGGGATCAAGGTAAGCTTCTGGTCGCCCAACCGCATGGTCGATGTGGTGACCGAGCCGGGCTGCATGATGGCGCTGGGCGCCGACCTCATGCCGACCGGCGGCAAGCTCCAGGGCAGCCAGTCCTCGATCACCGACGGCACCAACACGCGCAAGCTCTTCGCCCAGATGCACTATTACATCTCGCCGGTCTGGAAGATGCTCGATCTGTTCACCGACCTCCCCTGCTTCCAGGACGATGGCTTCGATGTTGCCATGATGACCGAGGTCATGCCGACCTGGCAGTCAGGGGCGCTCGCAGCGATCATCCAGCCCGAGAGCATTCTCTTTGGCAATCCGGCGGCAGGTCTCGCCTGCATGGCCGACAGCGCGGCTGCCGCTGCAGGCACCGTGCTCGATCCGCTCTTCTGGTGCATGGGATCCTGGGGCAACACCTATCCGCTCGCCGGTGACATCCATTTCGACGACAGCGTCGAGGCCTGGGCCGGACTTGCCTCGCGCGGCATCTTCATGATGGGGCGCCTGGGGCTCCTCACCATCAATTCCGCCGATGGCTGCTCTTTCAAGAAGCAGCCGATCTGGACAAAGAGCCGCTACAAACTCCAGCTGATGGAGCCGGTCAAGGGCGGCAGCTGCGTCAACATCGGCCGCCCCGGTTCGCTCTGGACCTCGGCCAAGCATGCCCCGGGCAAGGACAATGCCCAGTTCATGATCTTTGAGAAGACGATCTGCTGCGCGGGGGTCTCCGCGCCATGAACCCGTCTTCCCCGCCCTTCCTCGAAGCAGTTCCGGGCACTCACTGGTCTGCCCGCCACAGTCGCCACGACTGCCCGGACTGCTGCGTGGAGGGAGCAACGCCGCAAAACCCCGGAGGCGTTGCTCCAACCTTGGTCAGCACGGCCGCCCCTGTCCCGGTCGGAGCGGGCGATCCTCTCCCGCCCGCTTCGCCTCAGGCCGTGCTGACCATTTTTGAAGGGCAGGCAGTGTTTCGCATGACCAGCAGCAATGTGGCCGAGCTTCCCACCGGCATGCTTTTTCGCCTGCGCAAGGGCCTGCGCGAAGTGACAGGGGGCATCCGATGGTGAGCAAAGCCGGCCTCCTTTCGGCCCCGCTGGCAGGTTGGATGATGCTGGCTCTGACCGGCAATGCTGCAGCACAGACGGTTGAAGATCGTGCCCGAGCTGCCGCCTCCGCATCGCAGGCGAAGACCGGCGACAGCGATGCGCTGCAACAGAATTATCTGACGCCGGGCCTTTCGGGCGGCAGCGTCAGCACCATCAACGGTGCGACCAGCTTTTCGCCGAACCTCGCCTGTCAAAAGACGGCCACCATGATCGAGATCCTCGCCCAGCCCGCAAGTACGGGCGATCTGGGAACACTGTCGATCTCGCGTGACAAGGATCTCGACGGCACATTCGACGAGGCGCTCAGCATGCCCAAACCTGTCTCCGGGGTCTGCGCCAATGGCATCATCGGCTGCGATGCCGGCACCTGGAACAACTGCCACAACTACCAGTGGGCGGTGGGCAGCGCGGGAGAACTCAAGCTCTCCGAGGTGGACCTCTCCGCCCTCTCGGCCTGCTATTGCATCAATGCCTCCTGCGGCAGCAATCTCGCCTGGACCAATCTGGCCACTGTGCTGAAGGACATCGGTGGCGGCGTGGTGGGTGCGCTCACCACCGCCGACCCGCGCATTGCCGTCACCCAGGCCGCCGTCGATGGGCCGGTCATCCGCTACACCGGCGCCCAGACCACATCTTGCACTTCCGCGCCCGCAGTCTCGGTCACCAGCTATGCGAGCGATGCCTCCAGCCTCACCAGTGACGCGAATGCCGCTTCACAGGTCAGTTCGGTTTTCCAGACATTGGCTGGGTCGCCCGCTGGTCTCGGCAAGAGCCAGGAGATGCGCGACTGTGCGGTCACCCGCAATCTCAGCCTCCAGAGCTCTACGGCAAGCGATATCATCCAGCGCAGTGCCGGAGGATTTGCCAGCTATGATTATGGTGACGGCACGATTGCCTTTGCCATGGGCTCGCCCTCGGACAACAGCCTCTCGGGCTCCTGCACCCTCTACGATTTCCATATGACGCTGCATGTCACCGACGCGTCCCGCCTCACGAGCGTCAGGCTCACCAGCTGGTTTGCTGATGACTGGGGTCAGGTGCGGATCGATGGCAAGCTTGTCTCCTGGGGGCCGGGAGACTGGCAGGGTAATGGCCTGCCGGGGGGCGTTTGCGAGCAGAAGAAGACCTTCTACGCCTACCCCAATCTCGACCTCACCCATTACCTCACAAATGGCGATCACGATATCTGGCTGCGGGTTGCGGTCGCGCTTGGCGGCGAGACCTACGCACTGATCTCGGCCTCCGTGGACTCCGCATGCCACCTCACCGAAACCCTGACCGACACCTGCGTCGCGAATGCCGCCGACACCAGCTGCCATCTCTACAACGAAACGGTTGATGGGGTTCAGACCTTCGTAAATGGTATCAACACAGGGCTAAAGCCGCTGTCGCAAAGCCGGATCATCAGCTCCTCGGCCTGCCAGCAAAGCGTGACCCGTGATTTCTATGAGCGCGACCGGCGCTATCAATGTGTCGCCTCGACAGCCACGCCGGATCTGACGCGCGGCGCCTATATCATCGACCATTCGACCGAAACCCTGCTGGCGGACCGCACAACGGCAGCAGACGGCACGGTCACGACCTCCAACAGCGCCTTTGCCCTGCCCGATCGAGGGACGGTCTCAAGCTGCGAGGCGGTCTGCAAGACGCGGGCCCCCAAGGTCAATGCCGATGCGGCTCTCGCCGGTGTCGTCGGATCGAAGCAGAACGATGCTGCAAGCTACGACACCTTCTATCACGCCTGCACGAGCGCCAACACCTGCCCCTTGGGCAGCGGTGAGGAACTGGTCACCGATTGCGGCTGCATCGATGATTTCCCTGAGGCCGTGGTGATGATGCAGTCCCTGCGCCTCTCGGGCGCCGACCTCGTCTGCACGGCGACCCAGCGATGAACGCGCGGGTCCGCCTCCCGGCCTGGAGATGGCTGCTCACCCCGCTGTCGCCCGCCTTGCTGCTCCTTGGCGCGCCGCCAGCCTATGCCCAGAGCCAATTTCTGTGCGCGGCCGATCTCAACGGCAATGGTGATGCCGCTGACAGCGGAGAGGTTGCCTCCTGCACCGCGAGCACAAGCGGCGCCTGGATGTGCCCGCTCCAGCAGGTCCCCTGCAACGCAGATGCGAGTGGCCAATATGCCTGCCCGCTCGGGTCTCAGTATCAATGCCTGACCCCGGCAGCCGGCGGTACGCCCGCCTGCTCACCCAACAGCTGTGCTGCCGGCAGCACCGCGATCAGCACCGATCCCGTGACCGATGATCCGGGCGTCGCGAGCGATGGCGCGGTCGACGCCGACGGCAATTGCTATGGCGCGATCGAGATTTTTTCCGGCCGCGCGCTGCGTTGCCGCCCGGCCGGGCTCCTCACCACCTTTTCCAACTGCTGCCGCAACCGTGGCACGATCGTGAAGGACGGGATGGGCTCGTCGCTCACCTCGATTTCCACAAAGATCGCGGTGGCCAAGGGCGTCCTCACCGGCATGAAGGCTGCCTATACAGCCTTCAAGGCCGGCGCCACGGCAAGCGAGGCCGCCAGCGCGGCAGGCCATGCAATCATCGTGGGCATCGATCCCACCTCGATCGCCATCGATCTTGCGATCAACCTGGTGCTCGAGTTCCTGCTCTCGGGCTGCGACCAGCAGGACATGGAGGCAGGCGTCCTGCGCGGATCGGCCATGTGCCATGAGGTCGGCACCTGGTGCAGCTCGAAGATCCTGGGCATCTGCATCCAGAAGTCGGTCGGCAATTGCTGCTTCAACACCAAGCTTGCCCGTATCATCCAGGAGCAGGGCCGCCCGCAGCTCAAGAGCTTCAACGCTGTGGGCTGGGGCACGCCTCAGGCGCCCTATTGCCGGGGTTTCACGCCCGAGGAGTTCCAGGCGCTCGACTTCAGCAAGATGGATCTCTCGGAATATTACGCGGACGTCACGAGCAAGGCTCAGTCCGACATCCAGATCGACATGAAGGACAAGATCGATGCCTATATGCAGACGGCTGTCCAGTAGGGCCGCGGCGCTCGCCGCTGCTTTTCTGCTGATCCCTCCCGCCACCCTTTCGGCTCAGGAGACGGCGACAAAAAGCTCAGCGCGCGGAGCAATTGAGGCCCAAGGTCAAATCGCTGCTGACCGGTTGCGCGCTGCCATTGCTGCGCAACAGAAGGCCCCTCCTGTAGCCCAAGGTCCAGTTCTCCCGAACCTGCCCGACGCCCCGCAGCGGCGCGCCTTCGACGGTCTGCATCACCGCTTGACCTCGCCAGCCCTGGATGCCCGCGCCAGATCGGCTGCGGCTGCCGCGCGCGGCGATCTCGACGCGCAGCGCGAAGCGATGGCCAAGCGGATCGGTCAGGCACTCGGGCTTGAAGCACCCGCGCGCGAGGCCCTTGCCGGCGTTGCGCAGCCGTCGGCCGAGAAGGGTTTCGTACCCGTCATCTTCGCATCCTCTTCGATGCCGATAGCCGAGTTGCGGGCCTATGCGGCACAGCTCGAACCCGTCGGCGGCGTCATCGCCTTTCGAGGCATGCCGGGCGGGCTTCGCAAAGTCGGGCCGATGGCAAAGCTCTCCGCGCAAATGCTGCGGGTCGATCCCGGCTGTGAAGGCCCAGCCTGTGTCATGCGCCGGGTCCAGGTGATCATAGATCCGCTGGTGTTTCGCCAGCATGGCGTGACGCGCGTCCCGGCACTCACCATGATCCCCGGCGATCCGACCCAGCCCTATTGCGAGCGGGAGGACGACAGCCCCCATGGTAGCCAGCTCGTCTATGGCGATGCGGCGCTCTCCGGCCTTCTCGAAGAATATGCCCGTCTGGGCGGCAAGAAGGAGGTGGCCGATGTTCAGGCTCGCATGGCACACCGGTAAGGCACTCTGGCCCGAGGTCAAGCTGCTGCCCCTCAAGGCTGCGGTCGCACTGGGCGCGGGCGGTCTTGGCGCCCCTCCTTGCCCGGGCCAGCTCTGGAAAGCCTACGGCATCGTGCTGCCGATCGGGCTTCTCACCTGGTGGGCGATACCCCAGGTGACGCTGGTCGCCAGCCCGTCGATCGATGCCTGGGCGGTGCGCGCGGCACCGGGGCCGATCATGCGTGGCGATCTGGTCTCCTTCAGCCTTTCGCATCCGCTCGC
Organism: Novosphingobium rosa NBRC 15208; assembly: GCF_001598555.1. Taxonomy (GTDB): domain Bacteria; phylum Pseudomonadota; class Alphaproteobacteria; order Sphingomonadales; family Sphingomonadaceae; genus Novosphingobium; species Novosphingobium rosa. Next base: position 38,330 of record NZ_BCZE01000058.1, on the reverse strand, counting down.
GGGGCCAAAGCCGGTTGGTGTCACCAAATATGCCCTCTGCCTGCCAGGCGACCGCATCGCCATGATCGAGAAGCCTTCGCAGATGGAACGAGGGGCGAGCGATGGCTGGTTCTATTGCAACGGTCATCTCCTCGGCGTGAGCAAGGCCCGCGGCCATGGAGGTCAGCATCTTGACCACTGGAAACCCGATGCCGCCGTCATACCGCCGGGCTTTGCCTATGTGGGATCGTCTCACCCCAGCGGCTTTGACAGTCGCTATTTCGGGCTTGTCGCCATCGAGCGTCTGCATCGCATGGAGAAGGTCCTGTGACGGCCGCCTCGCGCACGCTGATGCTGGCTGCCCTGCTCGCGGTGCCCCTTTCCGTTCACGCTCAGCCCGTAAGCGGTGAGCACTCCGCTCCCCTCAAGCAAGGATACTGGTGGTACCAGGCCCCGCCGAAGCTCCCCGAGAAAGCCGACGAGCCAAACAGCCTCGAAAAGCCGACCATTCCCCCCATGGCCGAGCTGGCAACCTGGACACCGCCCAAAATCCGCAAGCTGATCGAGGAGCAACGCGATTATGCAGCGACCGTACTGACTGTCGACGCGGTGGCCGATTTCTGGAAGCTTGAGGATTTTGCGCGGCGCAAGGCCCGCGCCTTTGCCGGCGTCACCCAGATCGCCATGCTGCTGCATCCTGAGCTCAATTCCAAATCGGCCAATCCCATGGTGGGCGATGCCCGCGATCAGTTGCTGGCCCAAAAGGATGCGGTGCGCCGCCAATATCTGCGCGCCCATGCCGGGGAATTCGCACTCGTCATGTTCGGTCGTTCGACCTGCGCCTACTGCCAGGTCGAGTGGCCCATCGTGCAGCGCTTCCAGGATGAGATGGGCTGGCAGGTTACCCTGATGGATCTCGATCGCAGGCCTGAGATGGGGCACCGCTTCGGGGTCGAGGTTACGCCCACCACGATGGTTATCCGCCGCAACTCACAGCAGCGCATGGTCATCGCCAATGGGGTCGAGGCCTATCCCAACCTCATCCAGACCGCCTATCAGGCCGTGCGGCTGCTCTCGGGCGATATCCGGCCCGAGCAGTTCCTGACCGGTGCGGGCGAGGAAGACGGCTTCTTTGATGCCCTTTCCAACGGCCCGGTCTCGGCGCTCGACCCGCGCGCCATCGGCGGCGATCTTGTCAGCTACGGGAGGTAGGCATGCGCAACCGTCTGACCCGACCAGCGGCCCTGCTCCTGGCGACCGCATTGCTGCCCGCTCTGGCGCTGGCCCAACCGTCCCGAAATGGGACGGCCAGTCCGATCCACGTTGCGGCTGACGCTGCCTCCCTGCAAAGCTTGCTGACCCGCGTCCCGGAAACGCAGGCCTTTCCTCCCGACTTTACCGAAACCCTGGCCAGTGCGGCATCGGTCAGCATGATCGAGATGACCACCTCGCCCAGCTGCGTGCCTTGCGCCGATCTCTGGTCCAAGCTTAGCGAGTTTCGTTCCCGCTACCACTGGCAGATCCGCACCATAAGCGGCCAGGAAGCCCTGCTCCGCTCGGGCCGCCTCGGTCTACCCTGGGTCGGCCATCCTGTGGCGTGGGTCCGACCGATCGCCGACCCGGACCGCACGATCCCGATCGCCATCGGCACCGACCATCTCTCCAACCTCTCGCGCAATGCCTATCTGGCGACCAAGATGCTCTCAGGCGTAAAGCCCGGCATCGCTCTGCGCGGTATGGCTCGCTACACCGGCATCGTCGGTACGATGGGCCCGAAACCGGGGCCACGGCGCTGATGCTGACCCTCCCCCTTCCTTCACCCGCAAGATTGCCGCGCATGGCGGGCCGGCATTCTGCGTCCCCTTCCTTTCGACGAGGTCCGCCATGCCCAAGCTGCGTCATCTTCTGAGCCTGTCCTGCGCAACTGCTCTCGCAACCTGTGCGGCTTCCACGCCCGCCCATGCTCAGAGCTGGGCCGAAAGCTGGTTCGACAATGTCACCTATACCTCACCGGGCAGCTTTTCCGACCAGACCCGCGGCTATGTGACGGCGGGCGGCATGTCAGGGCGCGTCGATGTCCATGACGACTATCTGATGTCCATGAGCCTGCCCAAGGTAAAGGCAGGGTGCGGCGGCATCGATATGTTTCTTGGCGGCATGTCTTTCCTCGACGCTGACTATCTCGTCCAGAAGCTCGAGAGCATCCTGCAGGCCGCGCCCGCCATCGCCTTCCAGTACCTGCTCGAGACGCTCGATGAGAAGATGGGCAACATCCTCTCCAAGATGGAGGCGGTCACCAACTACCTCAACTCCATCCAGGTCAACGACTGTCGCCTCGCCAATCGCATGGTTCAGATCGCCAAGGGCGATGACAATATGGGCGGGATCATCGAGGAAATGACCGGCTCAAAATCCGTCTCCGAGGGCTTTGCCAAAAGCTACCAGCAGAGCCGCGAGAAGCTTAAATCCAACAACAACAATCCCACCGAGGATCTGAAGGACGCTCTGGAGAACTGCCCGACCGAGGTGACCGACATCTTCAAGACCGGCTCCCTGCTGGCTCATGCCGCCGCGCGTGTGGGAGCCGGAGACTGGGCGGGCGTGATGCGAGCGCGGGTCGGCGACGTCTATATGCGCTGGGATTCCGGCGACAAGGTGCCGATCTTCTCGGCGATCCCGGCCTGCCCGCACCAGGACACCGACTCCTCGGACGATTTCCTGACGGGCAAGGTCCAGACCCGGGCACTCAATGTTCCTGCAACCTCGGCGGATTGCTCTGCGGACGGCGGCAAGGGCGCGCTTGAACTTGCCCGCACCAGGCTGGAATCTATCTCGACCAAGATCCACAGCCGCTCGGCACTCACCAGCGATGAAAAACAGTTCGTCGCCAATGTGAAGACGCTGCCGGTCTATCGCATGCTTGAATGGGGCGTGCGCCAGGGCGTGCCGGACTCGGTTATAGCCGATACCGATGAACTGGTCGCCCTCACCCTCGCCTATCAGATGCTCAATGATCTGAGCCGCTCGATCGATTTTGCCGTCACCAACGCCGAGCGCGGGACGACCGTTGCCGGCGCCAACAGTTTGGACAGCACGAAGGTCTGCCAGACAAAAATCCTCTCCAAGGGGATTGAGCAATTGCGGGACCTGCGTGAGGAGGTGCTGCGCCAGCGCGGACAGATGCGTCAGTCCTATCTGGCCGCGCTGTCTGCAGCCAACCTCTCGGCCAATTATGCCGCCCTGCTGCGCCAGCGTGACCGCGACGCGCGCGACGCCGCCGGCACCGCTTCCTGGCGCAACCGCTGATCCGAAAGCCCAGCCATGCCCTTTGCTCGTCCTTCCCTTCCGCGCCTGGCACTCAACCGTTCGCTGCGTGGCGCCGTGGTTTCCCTGTTCCTTGGGCTGACCCCGGTGCCTGCTTTTGCGGTGGACTCCAGTTTCTACACCTATGACGGCTTTGCCGAAACGGTCGATGCCTTCCGCCTAGTGTCGTTGATCTTTGCCGATCCCCGCTATGAAACGCTGGTTGTGATTTGCGCTGTTGTGGGGATCGCGCTGGGTGCGGTGCTGGCGACCGTTCGCGGTCAAGGAATGGGCATTGTCAGCTTTGGCCTCCAAATGCTGTTCGGCATCGGTCTGTTCGTCGGGCTGGTCTCGACGACCGGCACGGTCAATGTCTACGACAAGGTGCGCAATACCTACCAACCGGTCGGCGGGGTCCCCAACCTCATCGTCATTGTGGCCGGCGTCACCAATCTGATGGAGCGTGCGCTTTCAGAGGTTATCGACGACAACACAACAGATCCGGACGCCAAGCTGGAATTCGGCGCAGGCGGCCATGCTTTCGACCTTTTCCTCAATGCTGTCTCGCCGCGTGGGCCTATCACCGACACCTTCCTCGATGCCTCGATCAAGGATTACGTGCGGCAATGCTATCCCGTCGCGCGAGGGTCATCGGCTTACGGCGTCGATGACGATCAGCTCTTCCGCACCTCGACGGATCTTCCCGCCAGCTTTGCGGCCATGGCAGGACCTGCCACCTACAGCACCGTCTACACCGCCGCTGACAAGGTAGGTACGACGATGAGCTGCACCGAAGCCTGGGACGCGATCCAGACGCGCCTCTCCGACGCTTCGTCCTTCGATGCTTACGCGAACCAGGTCTGCCAGCGCAGCGGGTATGACACGAGTGATGCCAATCAGCTGACGCGCTGCAAGAGCCAGCTTGGCGAAATGGGCACGATGATGCTCGGCACGCCGCTCACCATGCAGGCCTTCCTGACCGACATTACGCTGGGAAATGCGGTGGGCGATGTGCTCTTCGAAGACAGCCCGGCAACGGCGGCCAGGGTCATGGCGAACCGTGCGGTGATCTCGAGCGGGCTCGCCACGCTTTCGGTTGCCAATGAATGGATGCCGACCATCCGTGCCACGGTCTTTGGCATCATGCTGTTCATGACACCGATCGCGCTTCTCTTTATCCTGACGCCCATCAATCTGCGTGTTGCAAGCTTTGCTCTAGGGCTTTTCGTCTTCGTGGCCATGTGGGGGGTGATCGATGCCGGGATCTATCAGCTGACGCTTGGCCGGGCGATGGCTGTCCTGGCCGAAATGCGGGCCAACCACGTTGGCGCCAACGCCTGGATGCTGGCCCCTTCCTCGGCGATGAAAGCACTCGCAATCTTCGGGTCGTTCCGGACGGCTGCGGCGGGCCTCGCTGGTGCCTTCACGTTCACGGTATTCCGCTTCTCAGGGAACGTCTTTTCCGCCTTTACCGGCGAGGCATTACAGGCTCAGAGCATGGGCACGTCTGCCGCCAGCCCGCTCCTGACCCGGGAAGGATATGCGTCCGCGCTTGAAACGCAGGCCTCCGCCTCGGGCACCATGGCGCGCAGCGGTGCGGCGGCCAGCTTCGGAGATTTCGGCGACCGCAGTTCCTTTGCCGCCAACCGTTCCTTTGGCGCGGCGGGAATGGTCACGGGCGAGCATGGCAGCACACTTGCCGGTCAGTCCGCCTTTGCCATGGGCGGGCTTGATGCGGCACGCGAATTGGGCGGCTTCGCACCCGCCCTTGCCGGGCGGGACCTGAGCGATCCGGCGACGGCCCATGCCGTCCGGGCGAATGCCACCACCACGGCCATCCAGAATTTCGCGGAGAAGGATGCATTGCGTTCGCTTGGACAGAGCTATTTCGGGGCCGGCCAGTCCGGAGAGCAGGCTTTTGCCGCCTTCAGTCAGCGCATGGTTCAGTGGAAAGCTTTTGGGGACCATCGGGCCTATGACATGATGCAGACGGGCGCTCAGCGTCATTTTGAACGGGATGGCTACGCGCCCAAAGATGCAGCTCTAAAGGCGTCCAGCGTGATCGCCCAGGCCTCGGCGGATACAACTTTTGCCAAACTCTCGGCCAACGCCTTTGACCAGGACCAGATGTTGCGTAACGACCTGACCTCTGCGCAGGTTCAAACCGGTGCGATGGAGGGCCGCCGCGATGCCGCTGGAAATGAGGTCAGTGCGCAGGAGCGCGGGAATGTTGCGGTCGAGCAGGAATGGCGGACCGGGCGCAACATCGGCCAGAGCCACGCTGCGGCCATGTTGTCACTGTCCATCGGCGAAACCAGTCGCCGGATCGGCTTCATCAATGCCCTCTCCGGCGAGGCTCGGGCCTCTGCCGTGAGCCAGCTGTCGCGTTCCACCGGACGGACTGAAGCCCAGGTCGAGAAAGCGCTGGAAACCTACAATGCGGCAAGCCAGCTCGGCACTGCCGATGGCGCGGGAGCTGAGGCGGCCCGCGAGCGCACCAGCGTCTATAGCCGCACGCGCGAGGGCGCCCGTTACGATTTTGCGGAAAGGTCCGGGAAGCTCGATGCCCAACGCGAGGTTGGTCCTTCGGGCACGCGCGCAGCGGCCCGGATCGGCGAAGAGCGCCGTCAGTCCGGCAACGCCGGTTTTGCCTCGGGAGCCGCCGCAGCCGGTACATCGGTGCGGGAGGCCGCGCGCCTCGACAGCTTCATCCAGGCGCTGTCTCGCACTGTCGGAAATCAGACCGATATGGCAGAGGGCGGTGCCGCGGGTATCGCAGACCGTGCCGGCAACGAACGCCTTGGGCGGATGGTCGAGAATGAGCGTCTCACCCGAGCACAGCGCCTGCTAGCCAATCATGGCGTCCAGCTCTCGAAGAGGGAGATCGCCATGGATCAGAATGGCGACGTCAACCTCAACCTGACTTCGCAAACGGCGGCCGCCATGTGGAAGGGAGGCTTGCTCAACGAAAGCCAGCTTGGCGCGCTGGCATCTGGCGGACGGGCACGCTTCAGCTTTGCGCATAACGATCTGCTCGTCTCCAGCAGCGCTGGCTTTAGTCAATCAGCGCGCTCAGACACCAGCACGCGCTTCGAGGCCGGTAAACAAGCAGGACCCGATACGATCGAGCACTTCCTTGGAGGCGGTCAGCAAGGCCAGGTGATGATGGAGAACTGGCTGCGCGGTGGTTTCGAGATGGATCGCAAGGGCGAATGGCGGCTGAAGCCTCAGGTTGCCGATACGCTTGAGCGAGACGTCCAAGCGATCATTGCGCAGACGGGTTGGTCACGTTCGCTTTCGCGATCGGCCGAGACGACAGCAAGTGCGGGGACAACTCTAGTTGGGTCACTTTCAGGCTCTGCCACACGATCAAGCCCTTCGCTGGGAAATGTCACGAGCCAGAGGTCAGGACAGCGCAGTGGCGGTCAGTTGGGTGGCGGAGTTGAAGGTCGACTCAACATTGAGAGCAACGACAGAGGGGCGAATACGGAAAGCGCACACGCAACGCTAGATATAACCAGCAGCGACATTCGCGCAGCGATTGCCGCTGCGGAAGCCCAGTCCCTCCACTCCAGCCAACCCGCTGCAACCTTTACCCACGAACTTAGGGAACAGGTATTGGGACACGATGGCTTGCGCAACCGTTACCTGCAACAAGCTGACGGAGCTCGAGGAACGTTCGATCTGACCAGCCCAATCACATCCATGGAAAAGTCTTCCCTTCTGCGCACCGGACGCTTCACCTTGGACCCAGCCAAAGGCCCCGGTGATGGAGATAGCTCACTCAAGCAACGGGACGAATAGAAATCTCAGTCCTTCCAGTAACCAAAATGCCGAAGGTATAGCCCCCCTGACCGTGGATTGGTTGGATCACTATAGGGGCTGCCCGGCCCAACCAGCGGCCCATTTGGCCATGCATTCGGATCGTAATCTTCGTCCTCAACCCAATCCTCGCTTTCAATCCAAGCCCGGACATAGCGAGGGGTCAGTAAAATGAGGATGAGGACGGGCTGCAGCAGAATTTTGAGATAGTTCGCAGGCATCGTCTCATAGATACTACCCAACCAATCCACCATCTGCGCGACCAGGAAACCCGCCCAGAAAAGCGCAAACGCTCCCCAAAGGACCTTCGCCAGAGGCCGCCGCCAGAAATAATAGAGCTTGTGGGGTTTTGGTCGTGGCGAAACCGCGCCCACCACCCCTTCGATTCCATGATCCATCACGAAATCCTTTCAAGGCGGAGATATCACAAATTTACGAAGAGCGAAAATGCAGATCAGCAACCTCGGGTAGAATCTCTCATTTCATGCTAAAATACCGCCAAACAACTCATTCACTTTCCCCCTACTCCACAGAAGACAGTTGCGATAAAATCCTATCAGAAATTCATTCACCCCGCACCTGACCTCATACATCCGTGCTTTTGGCGTTATAAATCGCCAAATCGAAAGTGAAACCGAAGGCTGAGCGGACAAACCATCGATAACTAAACGGCTGAAAGTCAACTCAACGTTACTGCAGGTTTACGAAAGCACCACCATCGACCAGCAGCGCTGCACCGGTGACATATTTTGCCATATCGGAGGCCAGGAACACGATGGGGCCGGCCAGATCGTCGGCCTCGCCCAGACGGCCCAACGGCACGCGGGCGGCCATGCGGTCGCGCTTTTCGGTGTCGGCCAGATCGTCTTTGTTGATCTCGGTAAGAATCGTGCCGGGCAGCACCGAATTGCAGCGGATGTTGTGCTTGCCCAGCGCAATGGCGGCGCTTTGCATCAGCGAATGCACGCCCGCCTTGGTGGGAGTGTAATGGGTCTGGAACTCACCGCCCACCAATGCGGAAATGGAGGAGACCGCGACGATGGAGCCACCTTTGCCCTGCTTCACCATCTGATTGGCCGCAGCCTGGACCATGTAATATGCGCCATGCAGGTTCACCTGAAAGGTGCGGTCCACCACCTCGGCCGGCATATCGAGGAAGGCGTGGAAGGGGCAGATCCCGGCGTTGGTGACAAACACGTCCACGCCGCCCAAAGCTTCCACCGCTTTGCTCAAGAAATCAGTCGCCATGGTTGGATCGGCGACATCGCCGTGAAGGGCTATTCCTACTCTGCCCAACGCTTGAATGGCCGCAACGACCTCTAGGGCGGGACGTTCATCACCGATATAGTTAATCGCAACATCGGCCCCCTGACGGGCTGCGCTGATAGCAGCGGCAGCGCCAATCCCAGTGGATCCTCCGGTGATCAACATTCTTTTGCCGGCAAGCAGGGTCACTGGTTCTCTCCGATGGTTCGTTCGCACCCGAAAATGCAGCACCAATGCACTTTGACGGCTCCCCCTCCTCCCGATTGAAGATGCAAAAAGTTGCCTGACCGGGAATGATCGATCCGCGCGAGATCTCTGGGCTCCCGGCCAGGCAAGAGGAGGGGTATCATGGCGAAAGGCCGATCACGGCCGTTCACACATCCAAGCCGGCCACAAGCCGAAATGAATTACCAGATGATCTATGGTGGCTGCCGCGAGCCACCATAGATTAATAAGGAAAATCGTATCAGTAACGCATCTTCACACCGACGGTGAAATAGCGTCCCAGGACATCATAAAGCGATTTATCGGTAGGATAGACAAAACCGGGGTTGACCGTTGCAGGCAATTCGGGCGGTTGCGCGTTGAAGAGATTGTCGACCTGCCCGAAAATGGTGAACTTCGTTCGACCGCCGACATCCTTCGAGACATAGAGGTCAGTATAAACCACATTCGGCGCATGGACATATGCAGCATCGAGGTATTCAATGGGAGTCGTACGCAGATAGCTTCCAGTAAAGCGCTCGGTCAGTTGGACGGTAAACCCATTGCCGTGGTAAGATTCCTGCAACATGCCCCGCCATTTCGGCAGGCCGGCGGTCGTCGCCGTCGCCAGCACGTCGCCGGCCCGCTCGATCAGAGGTGAGGTCAGGCTTGCCCTGGTCTTGTAGGAACCGAGATAGGAGGCAAATGCGCGCAAATCGAAGCGGCTGTCTCCAGCCCCCAGCAAACCGGGAACCGGGATGCCATAATTCACCTCGAAATCGATGCCCTTGGTCATAACGCTGGCGAGATTTTGGGGCTGTACGAGGATCGTGGAGGGGAAGCTCGTGGGCGTCGGGCGGATGATCAGGGCACAGACAGGTGCCGTTCCCTTGCTGGCGTAGCAGTCATTCAGCTCATCCTGTGTGCTTTGCGACCCGATCGCATTGGTAATCGAGATGCGATAGGCATCAATTGAAACGGTCAGGCGCGGAATAAAGCCAGGGCTCAGCACCAGACCGGCCACCAGCGTATTGGCGGTCTCTGGCTTGAGTGCGGGATTGCCAGTGCTGATGATGTTGGATGTTGACGCCATTCCAGTCAGCGGATCGGAATTAACCGCAGACTGAGCCTGCTGTCCGGCGAAGAGATTGAAAAGGCTCGGCGCCGCAATATCACGCGAGACCGTGCTGCGGAACCTGACGCCCTTCACCGGTTCATACACGCCGCCAATCTTCCATGTCTTGGCGCCGCCACTTGTTTTATAGTCCGTGTAACGGAAAGCACCGTTCAACTCGAGGTTTCGCGCGAAGGGGACGTCCTTGAGAAGGGGAACGTTAAGTTCGGCGTAGGCCTCCTTGACCGTCTGTTGCCCCGCAGCTGCGCCGACATTTGTAGAAATGAAGGGTAGGACACCTGTGGGCACGCCCGAGATGCCGGTGTAATCCACTGCAACAGCCGGGTCCGCATTGCTCGTTTCAAGCAGTTTCTGCCAGCGTGCTTCACCGCCGATCGCAAAGGCAACCGGCCCGGCCGGCAGGTTAAAGAGATTGCCGCGAAGATTGATGTCGATGCTGTCCAGGCGATTGGTAATCCGCGAGCGCGAAGTCTGATAGATAAAATTCATCGCTGCGGGATCGAGATTACCCGTTCCCAACACGTTCAAGGGCACGCAGCCGGGGAGCAGAGTGGGATTACGCAGCGTCACACCGCAGACGATCTGACCGTTCGGCGCCCGAACGGCATCGACCGCAGCGTAGAAATTGCGATTATTCTGCTCGGTCTGCTCGAGGTCCAATTGCGACTGCCCGTGGGTGTATTCCACATCCCAACGCAGGGCGCCGAGCTTGCCATTCAGGCCAGCCTGGATATTGTAGCTTTGTGTGAGCGAGGTCTGACGATCTCCGGGCCCATCGCTGAATAGGCGGGACAGGCCGAAGCTCTGTCCGCCCAATGCAGCCGCAACTGCAGGCGACAGATAGGGATTGTTTGCAGCGATGGTGATCCCGGCACTGGTGCCTGCACGACGGGTGTCGAAAGCCGAGAGGTAGCCGGTCTTGCTGCGACCGTAGCTGCCTTGCACAAAGCCCGAGATCGAATCCGTGAATTCATATGACGCGCGCGCAAATGCCTGCGTCGTTTCCAGTTGTGGTACCAGTACGGTGGGAGGAACATAGGCCCCCTGTCCGCCAACGACCACATTGGAGGTTCCGGTCGGGGTTCCCGGCTGAAAGCGATAAAGCGAGCCGTCCGGATTGAAGGCATTGCCTGCCAGCGGGCCCGAGCGGATCAGGCCACCAAAAGTGATATCGTTGAAAGTCGCGTTTTTGACTTGGGTATAGGGATTGCCCTGCGTTCCGTTACCGACCATCAGTGCGCGATCGAACGAAAGCGGACGATCCGCTTGGCTGCGTATACCGTCATTGCGGTAATGCTCTACGCTGAATTCGAAATGCCCCTTGCCCTGTGCAAAGTCGGTGCCCGCAGCGAGACCAAGTCGATAAGACGGAGCATCGCCGTACGTCGAGACTCCACGCTGTGCTTGCAGTTCAACGCCTTTGAATTTCTTGTTGAGCACGTAGTTGACGACACCACTCACAGCATCTGAACCATAAGCGGCCGAAGCGCCACCCGTGACCACGTCCACGCGTTCAATCAGCATCTGAGGCAGAATATTGGTATCAACGGCGTTGGTCTGAGACGTGGGCGGGATCCTGGTGCCGTCAAGCAGGACCAGAACACGCTGCGGGCCAAGATCGCGCAAATTCAGGTAATTGCCCTGCAGTCCAGTCGTCGCGTTGAAGGTAGCGCTGTGATACTGGCTCGACGAGCCAAGGAACTGCGGCAGACGGTTCAGCGCGTCCGCGATGTTGCTCGGAGCAGTCTGCAGCAATGCCTGGCTGGAGATGGTCGTGACAGGCGTGGGAGCAGCCGCGCCAGTACGGATCGTTCGCGACCCGGTAACGACGATCTCCTGGGCAGACGTTATCGAGGCGGCTGCCGACGACGAATTACTGCCAGCGTTGCCCGGCTGCTGCGCGGCTGCGGCATCTGCTGCGGAATTCGGACTGGCAGTTTGCGCGGACTGGGCAGACGCGGTGGTAGCGCCGATGAGGGCAAGTGCAGCGACACTGCAGCCAGAATACATTCGGACCTTCATGAAAACCTCCCTTTTTCCCGTATTTTCAACGGATTATTTTGAAAAAATGTGCCCGCCTCGCTGGTGAAACGGAGCCAAATATTTAATTCTGCCAACGTTATCAGAATCAGCACCGGATTTCTGCCAACGTTATCATCACCGGCATAGTGAATTCTGCCAACGTTATCAGTGTGCGATTAGAACACGCTCAATCGATTATTATGTTGAAACATAGCGATAAAGTTTCGCCCAGCGACAACTCCGTCCGCTGTCGTCAGCGGCTAAGAAACCAACTCCCCTTTTCCATCCTTCAGCTTACGCTGACGGAATGGGCGAACGATCTATCGCGCCGCCCTCTCCTAATGCGACCGGACACCGTGCAAGTCAAGATATGAAATGACTACCACAATATGGGATATAATGGCACAGTTGGCCAAGAGGGTCATTGCAGCATGGTACCGTCCCTCGCACTCTTCACCCTTCTAGAATGGGATTTCCTCGGCGATGTCAGCGATATTTCCGCCAAACCCGCCATAAGCTGGCAAAGCGCGTATGATGATTTTACACGGACCACAGCGGTCCCCACGGCGGTCGGCGCTCGATTCGGGAAATAGGATAATTTGAAATGTCGGATCGTATCGCAGAGGTTCCCGAGGCAGCCGGCGATTTTGCGCCGGTCGAGCCTCACGTTACAATCGTCGATGTTGCTCGAGAGGCCGAGGTATCGATCAGAACGGTATCGCGTGTTCTCAATGGTGAGAAATATGTCGGTGAAAAAATGCGGGCACGCGTGCAGCAGGTCATCGACCGAATGGCCTTTGTGCCGAGCGCTGCGGCCAGAGCCCTTCCCAGTGCGCGAACCTACGCGGTCGGCCTGATATTCCAGAGACTGAGCGCAAATTACCTGTTCGATATTCAGCTGGCAGCTCTGGAAGCGTGTCGGGGCTTCGGTTATCAACTCGTCGTCGAGGAACTCGGCCCCCAGGCCTTGGCATCCCAAGCAGGCATCCGCCAAGCCGTCAAAGCTCTCCGAGTCGATGTAGCCGTGCTCCTGCCTCCGTTATGCGATAACGACTTTCTACTCGACGCACTCGACGAATGCGGGATCCGTTACACCCGACTTGCTCCTGCCCGCCAGCAAGACCGATCATCCGCAATGACTATGGACGATGCGGCCGCCACCGGGGAAATGGTGCACCACCTCGTGGAACTCGGCCACCGGCGTTTGGGTTTTGTCGCCGGTCACCCAGATCACGCATCAGCCCAAAACCGCCTTCAGGCTTTTTGGGATTCGGTCGATGAATGCGGGTTGCAGCGTTCCGATATCGTCGTGGGCCAGGGGGATTACAGTTACGATTCAGGCGTCCGGGCTGCCCAAGCCATGCTCTCTGGCCCAAGACGTCCGACGGCGATCTTCGCCTCCAATGACCTCATGGCAGCGGGCGCAATCGCCGCAGCGGGCGAGCTGGGCATGATAACACCCAGGGATCTGTCAGTGTGCGGATTTGATGACAGCCCTATCTCTCGCCACATCTGGCCACCGTTGACCACGGTGAGACAGCCTCTTACCGAAATGGCACGATGCGCGGTCGAACAGCTGCTTTCCTCCAAGCAAAGGAAGGCGATCGGCTTCGACTTCACCCTCATCAAGCGGGCCTCGACGACACGCCCCCCTGACCTCTGACACGCTCAGCCTGGCCGCACTGGCGAAGCCGTCGAATCGACTGACCATAGCCTGATCCGGCGGCCACCCATTCTTGTTGGGTGAGCATGCATCCCTTGCATGATCCTTGCAACGTGGATCCCAGTCGCACCACGCCCCGGCATGAAAATTCTATAATTCCATTTTTTCCAAGACACTTACGTCACATCTGCAGGAAATTTTTATGTGACTGACGGATCTCCATTGCAATAAATGGGATCGATAAATAACATATGGGACAAATGAATGGCCTTGTCAGGCAAGCCAGAGAGGACAGCGTCATGACAAGCATCCTGTACTTCGACAGGCGCAAGCTTCTGGGTACGAGCGGTCTGCTCATTCCCGCTTTGCTTCCAGCCTTTCATACCCATGCCGCTCAGACGAGCAGCGATGTCGTGGAAACAGCGGAGGGCCGCCTCGTCGGTGTTCGCTCTTCCGGGATTTCAGTGTTCAAGGGCGTTCCCTACGCCGGGTCTGTTTCCGGCCAGCAACGATTCAAAGCCGCCCCTCCCCTCACCTCATGGACTGGCATACGGGACGCCTCACGCCTCGGCCCGCCTTCGATTCAGCCACCGAACCAGACGTCGGGCATTGACGAGCCGACAATGGCAGAGGACTGCCTGTTCCTCAATGTCTGGACGCCGGCGACTGACGGCAGGAAGCGCCCGGTCATGGTGTACCAGCACGGGGGCGGCTTTGTGACCGGGTCGGCCGGAGCGCGCATGCAGGATGGTAGCAACCTTGCGCGAGATCACGATGTCGTTGTCGTCGCGGCGAACCATCGGCTCGGAATCATGGGTTATCTCTACTTAGGGGGGCTGCTCGGGCCGGAATACGCTGGAAACCAGGGACTGACCGATCTGGTGGCGGCACTGAGCTGGGTGAAGCGCAACATAGCCGCCTTTGGCGGTGATCCCGACAATGTGATGATTTTCGGCGAGAGCGGCGGCGGCGGAAAAACCGCTTGTCTCTATACTATGCCTGCAGCAGCGAGTTACTTCAACAAAGCCTCGATCGAGAGCCCTGTCGGTCCCGGTCACCTCACCCCTGACCATGCTACGCAGTTGGCTCGTGAGGCTATGCGGCGCTTGGATATAAGCGATCCACGCCAATTGCTGACGATGCCCGCATCGCTTTTGCTACAGGCCCAAATGGGTGCCAACACACTTGCTCCCGGTACGTTACCGCCGCCGGGCACGCCAGCCGGGGAGCGCCCGATTTCCTTCGGGCCTATCGTTGACGGTGATTATCTTCCTGCCGAGCCTTTCGCAGACACCGTTCCGGCAATGTCGCGCGCGAAACCCCTGATCGTTGGTGGATGCAAAGACGAGACTGTGTTTTTCAATCGGTTGGACCGATCAGCTTTTCAATTGGATGAAGCCCGACTGAAAGCGCGTCTGTCACCAACACTCGGATCACGAACAGACGCCTGGATCGAGACGTTCAAGCACTCAAGGCCGGCTGCCTCACCGTCACAACTGTTCTTTGCGATCACCACTGCACGACCATGGCGGGCGCATGCGCTTCATATCGCGGAAGCCAAGGCAGCCCAGCATGCTGCACCCGTTTATTCCTATATTCTCGATTATCGCTCGCCACAGTTCGTGGAGGGAACCGACTACCCGCAGGGCTCGCCCCATGCTTCGGACATTGCAATGAAGTTCGACACGGCCAATCTCAGGGGTGAGCAAAGTCCGGCCCGTCTGCGAACCGCCCGGACGATGAGTGAAATGTGGGCGACCTTTGCGCGCGACGGCGTGCCCGGCGCTTTGGGTCAGCCATCATGGCCCGCATTCACGATCAAGGAGCGCGCCACTATGATCATCTCCGATACCTGCCGGATCGAGATGGATCCGGAGGGCATCGAACGGCGCTTCTGGCAAAGCGAGAATGGGGCTGATCAGTTTCCGCTCAATCGTTAGATTTGACCGATCTGCCAACGTTATCATAAGATCGTCTAACAAGCATGCCGACCCCACTGAAAGTCGAAACTTACACAAAAGTCATTTTTTACAAATTCTTATAAATCTTTCCTCCAGGCGGTATCGTGTCTGGAAACGCGCATAACCGCACGTCCCGGAGCGCGAGCGATACTCGCAGGACAATGGCTTTCGATCTGCCTGCCAACGTTATCACAAACACCTGCTCCGTTCAGGAGAGCGGGTACCAACCGATTTACAGGAGAGACAATTGCGTAGTTTCAGCGGATCCATGGTCGCAATGCTGTTGTGCACGACTGCTGCTCACGCGGCTCCCTCGCTTCCCGCCGGATCGCCGGACAAGCAAGCTGCGGCGCTTGAAGCACAAATGACCGATGCCGAGCGCGTCCGCCTGCTTTACAGTGATTTTGCGCGCCCTGACCGCACCGGGGAGCCTCTGTCCCCAGGTGCGGTCGGATCCGCTTCCTTCACGCCTCCCATTCCCCGCCTTGGCATTCCGGCGCTGCAGGAAACGGATGCCAGTCTTGGCGTCGCCTGGGTTGACGGCTTTCGCAAGGACGGAGCAACCGCGCTGCCATCCGGCATGTCACTGGCCGCGACATGGAACCCCGACTTTGCTTATCGGGGCAGCGCGATGATCGCTCAGGAAGCACGCGCCAAGGGTTTCAATGTTCTGCTCGCAGGTGGCGTCAACCTCACGCGTGAGCCTCGCAATGGCCGCAATTTCGAGTATCTCGGGGAAGATCCCCTGTTGGCAGGAACACTGGCGGGCGAGACGATCCGAGCGATCCAGGACAGCCACATGATTTCAACGGTCAAGCATTTTGCGGTCAATCCGCAAGAGACCGGTCGCCATATCGTCAATTCGGTGATCGCAGAACCGGCAGCCCGCGACAGCGATCTGCTCGCATTCAGGATCGCGATGGATCGCGGCCAGCCTGGCGCCGTCATGTGCTCCTACAACCGCTACAACGGTCCTCACGCATGCCAGAGCGATTTCCTGCTCAACGGCGTCCTCAAGGGCGACTGGCGCTATCCCGGTTTCGTGATGTCGGATTGGGGCGCGGTGCGCAGCATCGACGATCTGCGCACCGGGCTCGACCGGGAATCGGGCGACCATTATGATGCGCGTCCCTATTTCCGCCAGGATCTTGCCAAGGCCATTGCCGCAGATCCCGCGCTCAAGATCCGCGTGCGCGATGCCTCGCGGCGCATCCTGCGATCGATGATCGCTTCAGGGCTGTTCGATCATCCTCCGCACATTCACCCGATTGATACAGCAGCCGATAACGCCATCGCGCAGAATGCCGGGGCGGCAGGCATTGTGTTGCTCAAGAACGATGGCGTGCTGCCCCTCGCAAAGAGCGCAAAGCGTATCGCCGTGATCGGTGGTTACGCAAACATCGGGGTCATGTCCGGCGGCGGATCGTCCCAGGTTGCCCCCGAAGGGGGCCCTGCCCTGCGCTTGGCCGTTCAGGGCGGCCGCGACATGATGGTTCAGCCCTCATCGCCGTTGACGGCACTCAAAGCCAGGCTGAACTCCGATAGCCATGTCACCTACGATGCGGGCCTCAGCCCGACCGCGGCCGCGGCGACTGCAAAGAATGCCGATGTCGTAATCGTTTTCGCGACGCAATGGACGACGGAAAGCCTCGACGCCGGAGACCTTAACCTCCCACAGGGCCAGGACGCACTCATTGCCGCCGTTGCCGCTGCCAATCCCAAGACCATCGTCGTGCTCGAAACGGGCGGCCCGGTGCTGATGCCCTGGCTCGACAAGGTCGCTGCCGTCGCCGAGGCTTGGTACCCCGGTGCGCGCGGCGGCGAAGCGATCGCTGGCATGCTAGTGGGCGACACGGAGCCGACCGGGCGACTGCCGATCACCTTCCCGCAGTCCCTCGATCAGTTGCCACGTCCTCTTGTGGACGACACACCCGATCCGGCGCGCGAACCGGGATCGCAATCGCATGACCTCAAGCCCTTCGACGTCAACTACAACATCGAAGGCTCCGACGTCGGCTATCGCTGGTATGATCGCAAACAACTCAAGCCGCTGTTTCCCTTCGGTTTCGGCCTCAGTTACACGCGCTTTGCCTATTCGGACATGCACATCAAGGGCGGCAAGACGCTGACAATCGACTTTTCGGTCAAGAATATCGGCGAACGTTCCGGATCGGATGTCCCTCAACTCTATGTCACGGATCGCGCCGGCACTGCCGGCAAGCGCCTGATTGGCTGGGGTAACGTATCCCTCGCACCGGGCCAGAGCAGGAAGGTGACGGTTGTTGTCGATCCCAAGCTGCTGGCTGACTGGTCAAGCCCCGACAAAGGCTGGAAGGTGCGTGCTGGCGCTTACCGCGTCGAACTTGGCGCATCATCCCAGAATGTCCAGATGTCCGCATCCGCAGCGGTTACCAGCTCGGTTCTGCGATGAGCGCCGGGCTCAAGCGGCGCCGAGCCGTCTCTTCAATCATCGCGGCATGGCTCATCGGAGTTGGCGCCACGCTCCACGCGGAACCTGTATGGATCACCCATCCGGAGGCCGGTGCGGGCCAGAGCCCGGTCGTGCTGCATTTCCGGCGCAGCATCGACCTCACCCAGATGCCTGCCAGCTTCCCGATTGAAGTGAGCGCCGACAACCGCTTCGTCCTTTACGTCAACGGTGCGCGGGTGGCTGCCGGTCCTGCCCGGGGGGATCTTGCCCATTGGCGGTATGAACGCCTCGATCTGGCCCCTTATCTTGCCAGCGGCCACAATGTGATCACCGCAGAGGTCTGGAACGCTGTCACGCCGGACGCCGATATTCTTCACAAGACCAGCCCGCTGGCACAGGTCAGCGCGCGAACAGGCTTTTGGCTCCATGGGCTCGGCACAGCCGGCACCATCGACAGCGGTGCAGGCTGGCGCGTTGCCAAGGCTATCGACCGCCAATTCACCCCTGGCTTCCTTGCCCTGAAGGACCAGTTAGGACAGGTTTTCTACGCTGCGGGTTCACAAGAAACGGTCGATGGGGCTGCAACGGACAAGGCCTGGCAGGCGGCTCTCGAAAGCGGAAGCAAGTGGACCAATGCCGTCCCCGCCCTCGCGACAAGTGAGACATCTCCCTGGACACTGGTTGAAGACAAGCTCCCTCAGATGCTGTTCTCCAACGCCGAGGCAGGCCATGTGGTGCGCAGCGATCTGCCCGGTGCAACCAATTTCCCTAAATCCTCGACGACGGTCCCTGCACACAGCGAAGTCCACATCCTGCTCGATCGCGGGACGATGATTTCAGCATATCCCGCTTTAGCGCTCTCGGGCGGGAAAGGGGCGCAGGTGACGCTGCGCTATGCAGAAGCCTTGTATGATGCGGACAAGAAAAAGGGCGATCGCAACGAGGTTGGCAACCGGCAAGTGCTGGGACTGACCGATCGTTATCTTGCGGACGGCACCGCCGGGCAAAGTTTCGCGCCGCTGTGGTGGCGCACCTGGCGTTATCTCGATATCGCGGTGAAAACCACAGATGCCCCGCTGATCCTTGATAGCCTGTCGCTGCGCGAAACCGGCTATCCGTTCGAGAAGCGCGGCTCGTTTGTCAGCGACGATCCCGCCCTCGATGCCATATGGAACATCGGTTGGCGGACGACCAGGATCGACGCTCACGAGACCTTCATGGACAGCTCTTACTGGGAGCAGTTGCAGTACACCGGCGACACGCGCCTGATGGCCCGGATCGCTTACGCCGTCTCGGGCGATGCCAGGCTCCCTGTTCAGGCCATCGATGCTTTCGGCAATTCGCAATATGCTGATGGCACCACCGAAAGCGCCTACCCCAATGTCATGCGCAACATCATCCCGCCGTTTTCCTTGCTCTGGGTCGGCATGATGCATGACTACTGGCTGGAACAGCCAGACACCGAGGTGCTGCGGCGCAACCTGCCCAAAACGCGCAAGGTGTTTGCCTGGTACGCCAAATATATCGCCGCCAACGGTCTTTTGACACGTAACCCCGAATGGAATTTTGTCGATTGGGTGGGCGAGCCGACCATGGCACGGGAGGCCTTCCCCTCCTTCGATAAGGCCAGCGGGACATCCTGCATGACATCGCTGGTCTATCTGGGCGCCCTGGGCCAGGCCGCAGACCTTGAACGCGCGCTTGGCGATGGCGCGGTCGCGACAGACTACGAGCGCCGCTCCAGCGCGCTACGTAAGGCAATCAACGGCCAATGCTGGGACGCCCAACGCCGCCTTTATGCCGACGATCCGTCAAAAACTGTCTTCAGCCAGCATACCAACAGCCTGGCCGTGCTCTACGATGTCGCCCCGCGCAGCGACATGAAAGACATTCTGACCAGGACGATACGGCCCGAGGGCATCGAGGCGCCAGACGGTATTCTTGAATCGAGCTATTATTTTGCCTGGTATCTGGTTCGGGCGGTCGAGCATGCGGGATGGGCGGACCACTATCCTGCCATGCTCACCACATGGCGAGGGCTGATGGGCCAGCACTTCACGACATGGCCCGAGCGGCGCGGCAACACTCGCTCGGACACCCATGCATGGAGCGCGCACCCGACAGCCGATCTCCTTGGCATCGTCGCGGGCATTCAGACGGCCTCGCCCGGCTATGGCTCTGTTCGTGTGGAGCCGCATCCCGGCGCCTTGCACCAGTTCAAGGCCAACGCGGCCACGCCTCACGGCATAGTCTCGGTCGTCATGGAGACGCAGGGCGACCGGCGCATCTTCGACATCACTCTGCCAGATGATTTGCCAGGCTCATTCGCGTGGCATGGCACGAGCCAAAAACTCCACAGCGGCCGGAACCTGGTCACAGTCGCGAAATAGCGACGCAATCTCATCACGTCCCGCACAACATAGAATGCAAAGGGAGAGGGAAACACAATGCGCGCGCTCAAACTCGCTGCGATCGGCTTGCTGGCCGCCAGCTTTCTAACCTCCCCGTCACTTGCGCGGGAGAGAAAGGACCATGTCTCCAAGCCCGCCCCGGCGGATCCCTTGCTTGCAGGCTTTAGCCAACCCGGCCCCGCCGCCCGACCTCGGGTCTGGTGGCACTGGATGAACGGAAACATCACATGGGACGGCGTGCGCCTGGACATGGACTGGATGAAAAGGATCGGCATAGCCGGCCTGCAGAGCTTTGACGCCGGTCATGCCACACCCCAAGTGGTCGCAAAGCGGCTGCCCTATATGACCCCTGGCTGGAAGCAGGTGTTCCGCAACACGGCAGCCTATGCCGACAGGCTGAATCTGGAACTGGGCATCGCCGCCTCCCCGGGATGGAGCGAAACGGGAGGCCCGTGGGTCAAGGCGCCCGATGCCATGAAGAAAATGGCATGGTCGGTGACGCGTATCACCGATGGCCAGCACTTCGACGGCATGTTGGCAAAGCCGCCCAGTGCCACCGGCCTGTTCCAGACGAGCACCGCAGGCTGGATTCTGGGCGGCCGCGCACCCGGCCAGAATCCGCCCGAACTCTATGTCGATCAAAAGGTCCTCGCCGTCCGGATCCCGGCGGATATCCGCCTGCCAACCCCGGTCATCACCGCCAGCAGCGGGACGCTCAACCCCGATGGCCTGTCAGACGGCGATATCGAGCGCAGCGCGATCGATCTGCCCGCCGGGCCGCAAACCGGGGATCTTTCCTGGGTCCAGTTCGACTACGGTCATCCTGTGACGATCCGGGGGCTGACCTTCGCCACCTCGCTCAATTCCCACTATTATGACGGGCTCACGGCACGCAAGCTCGGCGTTCCCCCGCTCGCATTCCGCCTGGAGTCCAGTCAGGACGGCCACGTTTGGCAGGATACGGGCGCGCAGATCCAGGGTGGTGCTCCCGAGCGGACCATCTCCATCGACAGCGTGCAGGCGCGATACTTCCGCTTTGTCAGCATCAGGCAACCGGCCGATCCCAAACGCCGGGTGCCGCGCTTTGCGCAGCCCTCTGCCCCGCCCCCGGATCTGGTGCCCATCAATGAACTTGTCCTGCGCCCCGAAGCAACGATCCACTCCTTCGAGGACAAGGCCGCCTTTGTCACGAACGGGGATTACTATGGCCTGCCTTCGGGCACAGCGGGAACGCAGGCCGCGATCCGCACGGTCGAGGAAATCGATCTTACGGCCCGCATGAAAGCCGATGGGCATCTGGACTGGACCCCGCCCCCGGGCAACTGGGAGATTCTGCGGATCGGCTACTCACTGACCGGGGCCATGAACCGGCCCGCGTCTCCCGAAGCGACCGGGCTGGAGGTCGACAAGCTCGATGCCGCCGCCGTCAAGCGCTATATGGATCATTATCTGGCCATGTACCGCGATGCCACCGCGGGCAAGATGGGGCGCCATGGCCTGCGCGCGATGATGTTCGACAGTTGGGAGGCCAGCAATGAGAACTGGACGCCGCTGATCCTCTCGGATTTCAAGCGGCTGCGCGGCTATGATCCCACGCCGTGGTTGCCTGCTCTGGCCGGATATGTCGTCGAAAGCCCTGAACGCAGCGATGCCTTTCTATGGGACTGGCGCCGAACCCTGCAGCAATTGCTCAAGGTCAACCATTATGACCAGTTGACGGCGATGCTCCACGAGCATGGCCTGATCCGCTACGGCGAAGCACATGAAGCAATCTACGCCACAATGGGCGAAGGCATGGAAATGAAGGCCTCCGCCGACGTGCCGATGGGGGCGATGTGGCAGGTCGAGCACCCCGGTGAAATCGAACCGGTCTATTTCAACGACATCCAGGAGTCGGCCTCGGTTGCCCATATCTACGGGCAGAACATCACCGCGACAGAGTCCCTGACCGGGGGGCCACGCTTCGGTTCCGCGCCATGGGACCTAAAGCCGACCGCCGATGCCATCCTGCTCGCCGGCTCGAACCGTTTCGTCATTCACACCTCGACGCATCAGCCCGTCAGCAAGGGACCGGGCATGACGCTCGGGCCCGGTCAATATTTCACCAGAAACGAAACCTGGGCCGAACAGGCCAAACCCTGGGTCGATTATCTCTCACGCGCTTCATATCTGTTGCAGCAAGGCCATGCCGCAAGCGATCTTGCGGTCTTTTACGGCGAGGCTGGCCCGGTCATCACCGCCTATCCTGACGGTTACCCATCGATCCCGGAAGGCTATCGCTACGACTATGTCAATGCCGATGCGATCCTGACAAAGCTGAGCGCGGCCAGCGGCAGGCTCACCACCGCATCGGGCATGGATTATCGCGCGCTCGTCTTCGGAAAGGGTACTGCGCGTGTTTCGCTTCCGGTGCTGGAAAAGGTCCGCGATCTGGTCGCGGCAGGCGCGACCCTGATCGCACAGCGGCCGGAAGGATCTCCCAGCCTTGCCGATGATCCCCAACGCGTCAAAGCAGTCCTCGACGAGCTGTGGCCGGGCGGCAACGGTGGCCAAACAGTAGTTCAGCTGGGCAAGGGCCATGTCTACCCCCTGCCGAATGTGGGTTCCGACGCCGGTCCCGCGCTGGACTCGATCGGTCTGTCGGCGGATTTCACCTATGCCAAACCTCAGCCCGACAGCCATGTGATGTTCATGCATCGGCGCCTGAAGGACGGCGAGGCCTATTTCCTGTCCAACCGCATCGATCGCACGCAAGCCATTTCAGCGAGTTTTCGGGTGACCGGCAAGATCCCCGAGCTCTGGGATCCGGCGACGGGCATGGTTCAGCCGGCATCTTACCGGATCGCGCAGGGTCGTACACAGGTCGATGTCCCGCTTGACCGCTTCGGCTCGCTCTTCGTGGTGTTCCGCAAGCCTGCGACCCGGGATGCGGCCACCCTGCCCGCCCCGGTCATGCGGGCAGTCGCGCAGCTCGGCGGCCCGTGGACCGTCAGCTTCCAGCCCGGTCGCGGCGCCCCCGCCTCGACGAGGTTCGACACGCTGTCTGATTTTCGAGAGAATGGAGACCCTGGCATCCGCTATTTCTCGGGTATCGCCACATACACCAAGGACGTGATCCTGCAGCAGAGCGATCTGCGCGGCGGACGGCGTCTCTGGCTCGACCTTGGTCAGGTGAACGACCTCGCGGAAGTGCTGATCAATGGCCGAACCGTCGGCACCGCGTGGAAGCCCCCTTATCGCCTCGATGTCACACCATACCTTGCCTTGGGCCGCAACCATATCGCAATCCGCGCGGTCAATCTCTGGGTCAACCGCCTGATCGGCGACGTCCAGCCGGGGGTGACGCACAAGATCACCTTCACCGCCGCCGACGGCAAGGTGGAGCCCGGCACATCCCCATCGGCCGCCGCCAAGGAATTGAGCATGCCTTACAAACCGGACGCTCCGCTTCGCCCCTCCGGCCTTATCGGCCCGGTCACCATCATCGCTGAAGACAAGCCATAGGGGGGCAAGGCCTCGTGCGAGGCTCCATCCGGACAAACAACAAGCTCGGGAGATGCACATCATGTCAAAGGGATCGTTGAAACCCAGGGGGTTCCTGATGCAGTCGCTGGCGGGCCTGTTGGCCAGCGCCATGCTGGCCACGCCTGCACTTGCTGGCGACACATTCGTGGCAGGAGCGGCCATTGTCGATATCACGCCGCCGATCGAGGCCCTCACGCCAGAGGGCACGACAAGCGCGATCCTTCCGGCCACATCGATCCGGGACCATCTGCATGTGCGTGCGATCTATTTTGCCAATGGCACGACCTGCGGCGCGTTGATTGGTGTCGAGCAGGGCAGCATGCGCGGATCGGAGCAGACACTTCAGGAGATCGCGCGCGTCACCGGATGCCCCCGCACCAACATCATGGCCTCGGCCGTGCATAGCCATTCGGCAGGCACGAAAGCCGCCGCCGGCGACACACCACCCGACAATCTGCCCACGGTAAAAACGGTCAATGCGGCGATGGTCGAGGCCGTGCAGGCAGCAAGAGGCAAGGCTCAGCCAGCCCGTGTCGGCTATGGGCACACACTTCTCGACATCAACGTCAACAAGGAGATCTTTGCCCACGACACATGGTATCAGGGACCTGACCGCAACGGACCATCGGACAAGACCCTTGCGGTTCTCGGCTTTATCGCCGCCGACGGAACGCCGATCGGCATCTATATGGATTATGCCGCCCACCCCATCGACTACTATCTCACCGGCATCATCAGCGCCGATTTCCCCGGCGATGCCTCGAGCTATATCGAGCGGCGTTATGATGGAAAGACCGTGGCCATCTTTGCCCAGGGCGCCTCTGGTGATCAGAATGCGCTCTATCAGGTCCCCTTCCTGCAATTGGCCGGGGCACGCCACGGCGACGCGGACCGCGCCGATGATCGCATTGGCCAGGTCGAGCCATGGTATCAAAGTTCCCTGACGCTCAACAGCAATGCGGATGGCGTCAAAGCCATGCAGCACCCCATATCGGCGAAGGACGAGCCCGCCTATGAGAAAGCCAAAGGCTTCAATGATGAGCTAGTCCATGCCTATGGCGTCCTGCTTGGCGAAGCGGCGATCGAGGCGCTCAAAAATCCGGATGTCAGCTGGCAGGCTGGGCCTGCAATCACCGGTTCCGCAGAAGAGTTGACCTGTCCCGGTCGGGATCGGATCGACATGTCCGCGAGGCAAGGCGTGCGTCCGCCCTACAGGGACGGCGCAGACGTTAAAATTCAGGTTGGAGCCCTGCGCATCGGCGACACCAATCTGGTGACAGTCAATGGTGAGGTTTACAGCGCCATCGCGACCCGGCTCAAGGCGGTCTCACCGGCATCGAAGACCCTTATGGTCACGCTGGCAAGCGGCCCTGACGCTCATTCCGGATATATCTACTCGAACGCCGCCTCTGACCATCTGACGTTCGAGGTCATTGGATCGCGCCTGAAGCCGGGCTGCGCTGAAGACGCTATCGTGGCAAGCGGTGTGAGGCAGATCACAAAACTGTCCAAACAACCTTAGTAAGGGCCTGCGTGATTGAGCTCACTTCGATAAGATCGAATATGCCATATTGACAGAAAGCAACAATCTTTCTTCTGCAGAAATCGGTCTCAACACGCGCACCCAACGCCGGAATCATCTCGAGTATGAATGCGAAAATTCCTTTTCATCGCAAGCTCGGCTATGCAGCCGGAGATTACGGGTGCAATCTATACTGGCAGAGCAGCACGTTTTTTCTTCTTTATTTTTATACAGATATTGTCGGAATTCCCGTCGCATCCGCAGGGTTGATCTACGCATTTGCGTCAATTTTTGATGTCCTGATCGACCCTATCATGTGGATATTGATGGATAGAACGAACACTCGGTGGGGACGGTACCGTCCCTGGATGATGTTTGGGGCCGGACCGCTAGCCCTGAGCTTTTCGCTGCTCTATTGGTCGCCGGCATCGACCGGACTTGCGTTGTTTCTCATTGTCTCGGCGACGCACCTTCTCTTTCGGATAAGCTACACAATCGTGGGCGTCCCTCTTGCATCTCTGAGTGCACGATTGACCGCTGATGCTCGTGAGCGCACGACACTGGCATCATTGCGTATGACCTTCGGGGCGGCCGCCACGGTGACAATTGGCTTTGCTACCCAACCGCTTGTTCAGGTACTGGGACATGGTGACGCCGGCCGCGGGCTTGCCCGGACGGCTATTCTCATCGCCATCGCAGCGACACTCATGCTCCTGATATCGGTTAGAGCAGTCCGAGAACCGCCTCTCGGCGTACCCTCGCCCACATTGAACTTGCGCGAATGCCCAAGGGTGATCGCGGCCAACCCTGCTTTTCTATCCCTTGTCGCTGGACTGATTTTTGCCACACTGTCAACGACGGCAATCACCAAATCGCTGATTTATTATTTCAAATATGTTGTCGGCGATGAAAACAGCGCCCGCTACGCCTTGGCAGCAGCAGCGGTCGTGTCTCTTATGTCTGCCCCTGCCTGGGGCGCCATCGGGAAGAAGATCGGCAAACGGGCCCTATGGCTCAGTTCAGCATCTTTCGGCCTTATTGGTCTCGCTTTGTTTCTTATCCTGCGCCCGAGCTCGGTGCTGGGCGCGTCATTGTTCTTTGCCTGGATGCAGGTCATCACGACCGGGATCCAGGTCGGCTACTGGGGTACCTTGCCAGATACGGTCGAATTTGGGGAATGGCGCAGTGGGCGAAGGCTCGAGTCCGTGCTGTTCGGCTTGTTCATGCTCATTCAAAAGGCCGCTCTCGGGCTTTCCGCAGGTATTTACAGTCTCTCACTGTCGTACATTGGCTACCGACCAAACCTGCCGGTGGCCTCTGAAACTGCCGAAAAAATTGGACTGATCATGGCCCTGCTATCCGGTATCGGTCTGGTCGGCAGCGTGGTGGCAACATGGTTTTCACCGCTGCGTCGCGGTGTTCATGAGAAAATTGTGACCCTTCTTGAGGAGCGCTAATGCACAGATTAAGCAGCTTCCAATACCCTTCCGCGACGCGATGAGGCGAAGCCTGCTCGATCAACAATGAAATAATCCAAGCAGGCAAGGCATAGATGTGCGTTCCCGCCTCACTGACAGCAGCAAACCGCTCTGCTTTCTTCAGGGAGTTCTAACGCTTACCATCGGCGTAAGAGCCGGTGGTGACCTTGAGCACCTGAGGTCGGTCGATCAAATTCAGGCCGTAATCGGTCTGATCGCCGTTCCACACCCGCGCGGTGACCCACTTGCCATCGCGGAAGGTGCCTTCCTCGACCGAAACGACCATGCCGTCATCGCGCTTGTCTGCGGGCGAAAAGCTGATGCGCACATGGTCGCCCATGACCAGATACTCATGGTCCGAAAGCTGGGCCACCGCCATGCCGCCGACAGGCTCGCTGGCCCAGGGCGCCGGATCGGCCTTGATCCAGGTCCAGTCCTTCATGCCGAACTGCCACTGGCCCCAGCTGGCGGTGATGGTCCATGGGCCCAGCGTCACCGACTGGTCGCTGCCATTGTCGGGCTTGGCCGTGCCCCAGGTGGGGCGTGTGGCGGCGATCTTCGCCCAGTCGCGCATGATGCTGCTCACCGTGGCATAGGGCAGGGCGAAAGCGGCAAGCTCCTTGGAATCCAGCGCGCGGGCCCCCAGCGGATAGTTGAAGTAACCGCTGGCATCCATGCCGAAGGGTGAGAAACCGATGCCCCCGCGCCCGATGGTGGGCCAGAAGAAGCGCGCGAATTCCTTGGCATTGCCGATTTCCGGCACCATCAGCGCATTGTCGGGCCGGGTGTATTTGTCAAGATACTGGATCACATTGCCGCTGGCGCGATCATAGATATCGGGCGCGGCAAGATCGATGGCGGGCGCCGCCGCTTTCCAGATGTCCAGCACATCCCACTGCGGCCCGCCGCTGGCCACGCCGGTGGGATCGGGCACGTTCGAGGGCCCCGCCAGCGAGCCGTTGACATACATCGGCAGCGCCTTCACCGCCTTGCCCGCCTGCGCCAAAGCATTGACATAGCTGGCGACATACCATGTGTTGAAGGCACGCGGGGCCTGAGCGCCAAAGGCCTGTGTCCATGTGCCGGACTTGCCTGTCTTGCGCGCCAATGTCGCCGGAATCTGCTGCGCAAACAGCCGGTTGCCTTCCGCCGAGAAATCGCGCGGCACGCGGTAGGAGCCGGTCTCATTCTCGGGCTGGACCATGATGACGGTGTTCTGCCGGTCATGATCGCGCAGATAGTCCATTACTTTCGCAAAGGCGCGGCGGTCTGCCTCCATGGTCGCGGGGAACAGCGGCGAGAGCACACCGTGATCCTTGCCCTGCGGGTCTTTCATGCGCGGGAAGCGGGCATTGTTCAGCTTCACCCAGGCCGGCGTGTAAGACGGGCTGGTGTTCTTCCATGCGCCGAACCACAGCAGCACCACGCGCTTGTCATGCGCGCGGGCCTGATCGAGCAGATCCTGCAGGAAGGAGAGGTCATACTTGCCCTCCACCGGCTCGACCTGTTCCCAGGCGATGGGCACCTCCACCGTGTTGGCATGCATGGCATCCAGCACCGGCCATGCGGTTTTCAAGGGCTCGGGATAGTTGGTGGAATTGTTGACCTGCCCGCCCAATATCACAAAGGGCGCGCCATCGACGATCAGCGCATGATGCCCGCCACGGCTTTCCAGCCGGGGCAGCGGGGTGGTCGTCTGAGCGGCGGCGGTTTGCGCTGCAAGGGCGCAAGCCAGCGCCAGCGGCGCGAGTTTCGTCAGCATGTCTGTCATTTCCCCTTCGCCGGGTCACCGAAAATCAATCCGCGCCCGTCTGTCGCCACATAGACCCGCCCGAACAGGCGCGGATCGCCCGAGACCATGCGGATGCGCAGGCCCCATTGATGTTCATTGTCGTTGATGCGTGCCCACGCCCCGCCGCCATCCAGCGAGCGCCACAGGCCGCGCGTGCCAGCCACGCTACCCAGCACATAGAGCGCCGGAAAACCCGCCACGCTCCCCTTGCCAAGGCCGAAGCGCTCCACGCGGATCGCCTGCCCGCTGCGCTGCCAGCTTTCGCCAAAATCGGTCGAGCGCCACAGTGCCCCGCCCAGCGCCAGCCAAAGCGCGCCCGCACGATCCGTCTCGGCCAGCAGCGGCGCGGGGTCCTCGCGGTTGGTGGAGTGGGCGGCAGTCAGATCTGACGGCAGGCCCTTGCCCGCCACGGCATGGAAGCTGGCCCCACCATCGTCGCTACGCAGAACGCGGCCCTTGGCGAAATCCAGCGCGTAGAAACGCCGCGCATCCACCTTATCCGCTGTCACCCTTGTGCGGGGCAGGCCCGAAACCGCAGTCCAATTCGCACCATGATCGCGCGAAAGCAACGGCTTGTCGGTCTCGGCCACAAAGGCCGCGCCATCGGCGGAGACAGTGATCGCGGCATCCCCCGTCTCCTCCGGACAGGGCGAGCCATCGGCATGCGGCGCACAGCGCGGCAGATGCAGACCTCTCCATGATGCGCCGCCATCCGCCGACCACGCCAGCGAGGCATCGGGCACCTTCAACGTATGGGTGTTGCCGCTGCGCACCATGATCGCGGGCGCAAGCCCGGCATAATCCAGCGTGTTGGTGTTGGTCAGGAAGGGTTGCAAATGCATGCGCGGCGGCGAAACCGCCAGATCATCATGCCGAAAGCCGCCAATATCGCCAAAGCCGGAGATCAGATGCGCGCCGCCGGTCGGGCTGGTCAGGGTGATGACGGCGGTCTGCTCGATGCCCTGGGTCCAGGGCTGCCACGCCATCTCGCCGGGCTTGTCCAGTGCCTGCGTGCCATAGACCGTCGCGCCGGTGACATAGGCAGCATGGCCCGGATCGAAGGGATCGATCGCCAGCCCGGCGATCCAGTGCCCGAAATTGGCCTTGCCGTTGAAATCGAGGAAGGGCGTCGACGACACATCGCGCACCGAGCGGCGCCACAGCTCGTCCCAATGCGCGCCGCCATCGCGGCTCAGCCAGACGGTGTCGACCGGATTGCCGCGATCGACCGTGCTGACGGCCATCATCTTCGGGTCCTTCGCGGAAACCGCAACGCCCATATAGCCGCCCTGCGGCGCTTCGGCCCCACGCAGCGGAGTCACCTCGCGCCAGCGCATCGCCATCGCGTCGAGCTGCCAGACCGCACCGCGCCGGATACCATTCGGCCCAATCCCGTCATTGAGCGTGACGGTTAGCATGCCATCGCGCCCCAGCATGGCCTTGGCGGCCAGCAGATCGGCGGGCGGGCCGCCCGGCACCACGCGCCATGTCGCGCCGCCATCTTCCGAGAGGAACAGATGCTGCGGGCCGGGATCGGCGCTGCCCACAAAGATGCGACCCTTGCGCATGGAATCAAAGACCACGAAGGACAGGCCGCCATGCGTCTGCCGAGGCGCTTTCGGCAAGCCCAGGCCGGCCAGCGGGAAGGCGCTCACCGGACGCCAATGCGCCCCGGCATCCTCGCTGTGCCACAGGCCCTGATGGCGCGAACCGAAGAATAGCCGCGCATGGTCGAAGGGATCGATCGCCAGCCTTTCGCCCAGCCCGCGCCCGTCCTCATTGCCGCCCATCGCGAAGGGCGCGCGCGTCACCTGCCAATGCGCGCCATAATCGGTGGAGCGGAAAATGGCCGAGGGCATGCGGGCGGCCATGCCCGCCGCGAGATAGACCGTGCCCGCATCCACCGTATCGACCGCCAGGCTCTCCACGCCCATATAGCTGCCTTCGGAGACGCCGTCTTGCAAAGGCACCCAGCGTTTGGCGCGCGCATCCCAGCGATAGGCGCCGCCCATATCGCTGCGCAGATAGGCAAGCCCGGGTTCGACCGTGCTGAAGACGATTCCCGGCGCGAAACCGCCGCCCCCGATGCGGACATTCGACCAGTCATAGGCCACCGGCGGAGGCGCGGCCCAGGCCAGCGATGCGGCAAGGCATCCCCCTATTAACAGCGCGACGGACAGCGCCCATTCCAACAATGATGTCTTCATGCCCCTGCCCTCTTTTCCTGACTTCTTGTTGATCACTGTAATGAATAGCGGAGACATCGACATTGGTCGCATGCACGTATCGGTGCTTGGCTTTTCAACGGGCTGCCTTCTGACTGGAAGCATCGACAGGCGCTTTGCCAAAGCCACCTATGAGCCCATCAAAGCGGCGCTCCGCCTTTCGGCCCGACCCGATCTGGTGGGCATGATCTATCCAGTGCTCGCGCCGCCGCTCGTCTATGCTGGCATCGCACGATGCGCTGCTCGACCCTAACGCTGGCACCCAGCTTCGCAAGACTCCCTCGGTAGAAAACCGACTCACCGAAGCGAAACCCCTTTCTTCCTGACGGCGGCGAGCAACGAGGGCCAGGTTCCCATCGCCAACAGCTTGGCCACGTATGGCGCCTTGCTGGCTATGGCTCGGCCGACAGAATTCCATGGTTTCGACAAGGGCGGTCATGATTTCGGTGGGCGCCTTCAAGATGTGCCTGCCTTGACTTGGCCACAGCTACGACGGCCGTCAGAGCATCTACCGCGCCTGACAATATTTGGGAAAAAGCCCGCCGTCGCACAGAGGCGACGGCGGGTTTGGAAGTTCCGCCAAGCGAGGCCGCCAATAGGCCTCGCTTGGCGGGAGGGTGAGGAATCAGAAGTTGACGTTGAGGCCCATTCGGTAACGGCGGTCGCTCTGGAACCAACTGCGGCCATACAACGCACCTCCAGGATAACCGCCCATCAGCGTCCGCTGGGTTGCATTGGTGATGTTGGTTGCCTGGATCTGGAAGCTCACGCGGTCGTTCACCTTCACCGTCACACCACCGTCCAGAGTGCCGTAATTGGCGCCATAGATCGGCAGGTCGGTGACGACGGTGCTACCCACGCCCGGCGCCGTGTAGAATGTGTAGCTCTGGTTCGTGCCATTAGCATTGGTCGACTGCAGGTACTTCGAACGCCAGCTGTAGGCGATGCGCAGCGAGAAGGGGTTGTGTTCATAGAGGAACGCAACATTCGCATTGTGCTTAGAAAGACCCTGCAAGGGCACGTCATTATGCGCCACGCCATTGATGTCGTAATAGAGATCGCCCGGGTTTTTGCTATCGAGGTAGGTGTAGTTCGCCTCCACACCGATGCCCGAGAGCCAGCCCGGCAGACGGTCAAGGAACACACGGCCGCCGACCTCGATGCCCTTGACGGTGGCAGCCTGGCTCGAGGTGCGGGCGTCATTGGTGGTCGCCACGCCCTGCTCAGTGGTGCCATCAGTGAAGGCGACAGTCACATTACGCTGGGTGGCGCCATAGACGACCGAGTCGGTGATACGCTTGTAGAAGGCGCCCGCGTGCAAACTGGTGCCTGCGTGCGGATACCATTCCACCGACAGGTCGAAATTGTTCGACATCGTCGGCTTGAGCGTGGGATCGCCGGCCGTGGTCGTGTAGTTGGCGAAGGAGGGTGGAGAGCCATTGCCTGTCGTCTGAACACTCAGCTGCCCGGAAGCGCGCAGATCGTTGAACGACTGGTTGTCCATTGTGATGTTGTAGGCCGCACGAATCTTGATCGGACGGCTTGGCGAATAGGTCAGGTTGACCGCAGGCAGAACGCGGGTGAATTCCGCACCGCCACCGTGAACCTGCGCGGCATTGTTCAGATTATAGATCGAGCCATTGCGCACGAAGCTGGCGGTGTTTTGCTGAAAATAGCCCGAGCTGGAGTTCCTGACATTGACCACACGCGCGCCGACATTGCCGGTGAGCGAGGAATCCCCCCATTCCGTGCCAAAATTGGCCATCGCATAGCCCGCCAGCGTGCGGGTGCTGTAGTCGGTCTGGTCGTTGGGTAGAACATAGCCCTCAGCGCGTCCGGGCGTGCCGCCATAGAGATTATGCACCTCATTCACACCGACTGTGTCGGCAAAATTATAAGAAGGCAGATAAAGACTTGACGGGATATTGATCCCGCCGTGGAAAAAGTTCGCGAAAGTGTAACGCTGATAGTCTCCCGGCCGGCTCGCAGAGAAGGGGACGATCGGATAGCCGTTATAGACTTGGCCCAGTGCGGCCCACGCATAGCTGTTGTTCAGATCGCGCTCGGTCCGGTTCGAGCAACGGCCGCCCAGCTTGAACGACTTGATGAACCCCTGGCCAACGGCATAGGTCAGATCGAGCGAGACCGAATTCATCTTGCCGCGATTGTTCTCGTCATGCGGCATGGCGGCCTGCCAGGAATAGCTGGAAGGATCGCCAAGCGTTGCGGTCGAAGTAGGGGCGACGGTGATCGATGGCAGATTGCCGCTCAAACCCAGGCCATAACTGGTCGGATAATTCACCGTGCTGAAGAGGTTCATGCGGTGCTGCGTCGAGGATGAATTGATGTGCTGATAGGCAGCATCGACCGTCAGGCGGCCATGGTCCGGATTCCATTTCACCGCACCGGATATGTCCTGGGTCTTGGTGCGGCTGTTCCAAGCACCTGTGCTGCCGCCGGCGGTGATCGGCGCATTGCTGGGCAGGAAGGTTGAACTGTCACGCTGGAACACCGCCGGCGAGGAAATCAGCGCGCCATTGGCGTCGAATTTGCTCTGGCTGGGATCAACCGCCAGGCTCTGCGAGGTGACGAAGGAGTCGAACTCGCTCGATTTGCTGCGGTAACGCGACTGGAAGAAGATACCGGTGAAGGTCAGAGCCGTGCTCGGCGCCCATTGGACCGCACCGTAAATCCCGTCACGCTTGCGCCGGAAATTTTCCTGCCCATAGTCGAAGCCGCCCGGAATGTAATAATCGTTTCCGGTGATCCGGGTCCGGAACATCGGCTCCATACGCACGAATTGCGAGGTCGAGGTCAACTGGCTGAAAGCACCATCGAGCACGAAGCCAATATCGCCAATGCTGGTGTTCCATTTGCCGGCCACCATGCCCGACACCGAATAATCGGTCTTCAGGGCCAGATCACCGTAGCTCAAGTCGCCGCTGCCCGCAAAATGCAACCCGTTCTTGAAATCGAAGGGCAGCTTTGTGCGCAAGTCCACCGAGCCACCGGTGCCACCCTCGATCTGATCTGCTGAAGAGGATTTATAGACATCGACTGCTTGCATCAGCTCCGGGGTCACATCGCCCCACAGCAGCGAGCGGCCACCGTTGGCGCTGAAGATCTCCCGACCGTTGAGACGCGAAGCAACCCCGGAAAGACCGCGAATCTGGATGCCCGAACCTTCAACCGAATAGTGGTCGGGATCGTTGATCGCCGCGAAGCGAACGATGGTCACACCCGGGACGCGCTGTAACACTTCGGTGATAGAATTGTCCGGCAACTTGCCCGCATCGTCCGCCACAACCGAATCCACGATCGTCGCCGCATTCTTTTTGCGGTTCTCCGCAGATTCAAGCGCGGCTCTTCGCCCGGTCACAACGATTGCGGCAGAATCTGCGGGATTGATCGTTCCCCCCGGCTCTGATGTCTGCCCATGAGCTTGCTGGGTGGCTGCCAAAGACAGCACCGCCATGCTGATCATGCTTGCATGGGTATGGATTTTGAAACGCCGCATTCTACCCCTCCTGAAATCCCCACTGAGCCGGGCCTTCGCCTCTCGCTCTGAAAGCGGACCCGTCGCGCTTGCGACCATTTGTCCTACTATAGGATTATGAGAAAGGCGCGATCCGGTCAAATATTTAAAATTCTGTGCAAAATATCCGTTGGCTTTCTTTTTATATTTTGAATCAATATGAAGACACAAAAGCGCCATTGAAGATTTTTCTAAATTATTTGTTGACATATATGATTCATCATTATTCAAATCATACTAGTTTGATTCCCTTTTCGCAGACGAATCACTGATTTTTATCCATGTCATGACAATCCAATTGAAGATCGATGACTATCCGATGGAAAAATCATCTGCCGCAGTGGCAGTGCGCGTCGCGCCCGCCAATCTTCACACCCTCGCCCGATATCGAAAATCACGCAGCTTCGCGCCGCCCTCTCCCGCGACATAAAGCCCCAGACGAAGGCTGAGAAAGCCGCCGAAGACATTGTGATGGATGCCCGAAACCTCCATGCGAGTGCCGTGGCGTTGCCAGCTTTGCCCCTCGTCATGGGAATAATGCCAGGTCAACACATTCTCGTCGTTGGTCATCCGCAAGCGCAGGCTGCGCGCCTGATGCGGCACCGCCGCCCAAGGCAATTCCTCGGAATATTCGTAGATTTTCAGCTTGTCCGAGGTAAAGCCCACGCCGACGAAGGCTTTATAATTGTAGAACAAAAGAAGGCCCGCTTCGACGTCGCCATTGAGGTCGATCGACACTTCCGCCTGATAGCTGCGATCCCCCACAAGGCAGGTCAGCGGCGAGGAATCCGCCGGGGAACGACCGCTCGCCGTAATGGTCAGGCCGCCAGCGCCATAGCTTGCCCGCTGCCCCTCATCGCGCTTGGGTGCATGGAAGCTCCATTGCACACCCATGCGGTCCCTGCCGAAATCATCCGACAGGCCCGGCGCCGATGCGCTGATCTTGCCGCCCCGCGGTTTGCGCAAGGGCTGCGAAAGATCGCCACCCTTGGCACGGAACCAGCCATCGGGTGTCCATTCGATGGGTTCCAGCAAGGTCTGGCGGCCCAGCGTGCGCATGCCGTTCTCATAGCCATGATAGACCATCCACCAGTCCCCGGCAGGCCCCTCGACCAGCGTGGCATGACCGCGCGACCACCAGGGTTCGGCGGTGCTCACCGTGCGCACCAGCGGGTTGTGCGGGCAATGCTCCCAGGGGCCATGGATCGACTTAGAGCGCGCCGCGATCACCATATGCCCCGTCACCGGCCCGGCGGTGCCGCCGATGGCCGTAACCAGATAGAACCATTTACCGCGCCGCAGCAGCTTGGGGCCTTCGGGCGCGAAATTCTCGACCACCCAGTCATCGGGATAGCGCCAGGGATCATAGGCCTTGACCAGCGCGCCATTGGTGGCCAGCCCATCATCGGTCAGGGGTATCATGCGGATGCCATTGGTGAAGAGATAGCGTTTGCCATCCTCCCCCACCACATGGCCCGGATCGATGCAGCCGCTGACCTTGAGGTCCACCGGCTCGCTCCACGGCCCGGCGATATCATCTGCCCAGATCACGAAGATCGACCAGCCCTCGCCCTTGGGATCGGCGGGGATATAGATGAAATAGCGCCCATCGTGCCTGACCAGATCCACCGCCCAGATCGTGCCGAGATTGCGGTGCAGCGCCGGGCCGACCGGCGCCCAGTTGACCAGATCGGTGGAGCGCCAGATCACAAGCGCCGGATAGGAGTCGAAGGAGGAAAACGTCATGTAATAGACGTCGCCATCCTTCAGGATCGTGGGATCGGGGTGATCGCCCGAGACGATCGGATTGCGATAGAAGCCATTGCCCAGATCAGCCTTGCGCTGGCCATCGGCGCCCACGCCCCATTGCGGCGCGGCTGTCCTTTCAGCTTTCGGGGCAGCAGCCTGAGCAGGTGCGCCGGTCACGGCGACACGCGCCAGTGCAGGCACCGCCGCCCCGGCAAGGGCGCCCTGAAACAGCGTGCGGCGGTTCATCGTCATGGCTGGCGTCTCACTTAGTAACGGGTTCGAAGGTGACCAGGGCGATGTCATTGCTGCGCATCGTCACAGTGACCGTGGCATGGCCGTCTACGCCCACGCGCAGCACCCTGTCCTGCTCGGGACGGTCGGCGGTCTGCTGCTGGAGTTGCGCAAGCTGCCGGGGGCTGAGCGCTTTGGGCATGCCCATGTCGATATAGGCCGAGAGCGGATCGTTGACGCGATAGCCCGTCCGGTGGATCTGCAGGCGATAGCTGCCCGCCTTGAGATGCGAGAGGGTGAGCGCCACCGGACGGCTCGGCGTTGCCGGAACCTGCCGCGTGTAGAACGGCTTGTTGCTGAGCTTCTGCACCGGCTGCTGGAAGTCCCAGAGAAGCGCGGAGACCTTGCCGCCATCCTTGGCCACCATCGCCTGATCGTCGCCGGTCGGCAGAGCCTGCCCGCGTACCGAGTGGAGATATTTGTAAGCGAACCACGCAGGTTTGCGGATACCCTCGCGGTTCATCAGGCCGAAGCCGCCGTGGAAGGGCGTGGGCGGCGGGCCGGGTTCCTCGAACAGATCGGTGTAGGTCCAGTAGCTCATGCCTTGTGCCAGACCTTGCGTGGCCTTGAGCTTGCTGAGGATGTAGGGCGCGCTGATATAGCTGTCGTGAACGAAGTCGCGCGGGGTGTAGCTGGTGCTCCATTCGGTGAAGAACAGCGGAATTTTAGGATAGGCCGAGGCGGCGATCTGCCCCCTCACCTTGCGGACATCGCCCACGATGGCATCCGGAGACGGCGAGAGTTTGGTGTCCTGCTTGCCCTGCTCGTCGAGAAAGCCACCATCCACGCCGTAGGTATGCGTCGCCACGAAATCGACGGGCAGCTTGTTGTCATCGGCATATTTCAGAAACTCGGGCACCCAGGCGGCCCCCGCCGTGGCCGGTCCTCCGATACGCAGCTGCGGGTCGATGGCCTTAATGGTGCGAACCGTATCGGCATAAAGGCCGAAATAGGCGGCCTGATCGGCCTTTTCCCAGAAACCGTCGAGGTTGGGTTCGTTCCACAGCTCGAAATACCAGCTGCGCACCTCGGCCTCGCCGTGGCGCTGGCGCATGTGGTTGACGAAAGCGGCGACCAGATCGCGCCACATCGCCGGATCGGGATGCGAGGTGTTGCCCTTCCAATAGAACAGCTGCTGATCGGATGTGCGCATCGCCGCCGGGGTCCAGCCCAGCTCCACGAAGGGACGGATGCCCTTGGCCAGCAGGCCATCATAGAGCTTGTCGATGCCAGTCCAGTCATAGGTGATATGCCCGTCAACCTTGCGGACGGTGCCCAGCACATCATGGAAGATGTCGTGGAAGCGGATGTAGCGGAAGCCCAGCTCATCGACCGCCGTTTTCAACTGTGCCTGACTGTCCTCTCGGATCAGGGTGCCGGGATAGTCGGAGCCGACCGAGAGATCGAAGAAGCGATCGACCGGCGTGCCAGATGCGACAGCATCGATGTGGACCTCCCGCGCAGGCAGTGGCGGCTGTGTCTGGGCGGACGCCATCTGCGCCGAACTCGTGACCGCCAGCGCCGCCAGCATCGCAATCTTGTTCATACCCCACTCCTCATCTTTGTATGGCCCCCTGCCCCGGGCACCTTAGCCCGGGGCAGGGTCAGCATCACACCAATCGGTTGGTGCGGACCAGTTCGCGATACCAGTCCGCGCTCAGCTTGGGCGTGCGCTTGCCGGTCTTGAAATCGACATGGTGGATGCCAAACAGCTTGGTGTAGCCATCCTCCCACTCGAAATTGTCCATCAGGCTCCAGAGGAAATAGCCCTTGATGGGATAGCCCTCACGCGCGGCGCGCTGGAGATGGGTGAGGTAGTTGCGCAGATACATGATGCGGTCGCCGTCATAGACCTTGCCGTCGCTCGACACCGGATCGTCCGCCGAGCAGCCATTCTCGGAAATGTAGAGCGCCTTGGGCTTCCACAGATCGTTGACGGCGCGCACGCTCCAGTACAGCGCCTCGGGGCCGACATAGAGCCAGGGCGAGGCCATGCGTGGTGACTGGGGCAGATGC
>NZ_BCZE01000057.1 GCF_001598555.1 Novosphingobium rosa NBRC 15208 | reverse complement strand
GGCGGGCCGCCTGCCGCTGGCCGCTGCCCGGATGCCTCGGAAACCCTTGGTCCCCGCCATGCCGCGCCGCGCCTTCATGCGCGCCGCCGCCGTGGCTGGCGCGGTGGCGCTGGCCGGGGCCGGGGGCTTCGCCTCGCGCGCCTATGCCTGGAGCAGCGCCTCCACCGCGCTGGGCGAAAGCCGCAAAATCGCCCTGCCCGATGGCAGCACGGCGGCGCTCAACACCTTTTCGCGCCTGTCCTGGCGCTTTTCCGCCAGCGAACGCACCCTGTGGGTGGAGCAGGGCGAGGTGGCGCTCGATCTGGTGCCCGGCCCTGCCGCCGGGCTGCATGGCGAGGACCGGCTGGCGGATCTTTCCGCTGGCAGGTTCAACGCAAGGCTGCGCGGCGACACGCTGGATCTGATGGTGCTGCGCGGCAGCGCCCGGGCGCAAAGCGTTGGCGCTCAAGCGGTTGATGCTCGCAGTGGCCACAGCCTGCTGCTGTCGCGGCGCGATGCGGTGGTGCGCCCGGTCAGCGCCTTGCAGATGTCCACCGCCATGGCGTGGCAGCAGGGCGAGATCCTGTTTCAGGACGCCACGCTGGGCACGGCGGTGGAGGAATACAACCGCTATCTGGCGCGCAAGATCGTGATCGTGGATCCCGAACTGGCGGCCATTCCGGTGGGTGGGCGCTTCACCTCCTCTGACCCGAGCGCCTTTTTGCGCGCGGTCTCCATGGGGCTGGGGGTGCATGTCTCCACCTCGGATGGAGGTTATTTCCTCACGCATTAAAATTTTTTCGCGCAACTTGGCGGTGGGCCGGGGCGCAATCGTCTTGGAAAGCAAGGGCCGCTCGGTCGCCTGTCAACACCGCCTTAAAAAACTGGGGTCTCCTTCATGTCTGCGCGTTATGTCCAGAAGTCGCTTTGTGCGGCTCTCCTCGTTACGTCCGCTCTCCATGCCTTGCCCGCCTGCGCCGCCACGGCGCAGAGCTTCGACATTCCCGCCCAGTCGCTGTCCAAGGCGCTGACGCTTTATGGCCGTCAGGCCGGGGTGCAGATCTTCTTCCCCAGCGCGCGCATCGCCGGGATCACCTCGGTCGCGCTCAAGGGCAGCATGCCGCGTGAGGCCGCCCTGCGCCGCCTGATCGAGGGCAGCGGGCTGGAAATCAAGAGCGACGATGGCAAGACCGTGATCCTGGGCGCGCGCGATGGCGCTCCCGAAACCCCGGTGGCCGCCGCGGGGGACGACATCATCGTCACCGGCACGCGTGAGCAGGCGCAGACCACCTTCACCGCCCTGTCGCCCATCGACACCTTTTCGGCCAAGACGATCAATTCCACCGTCACCAGCCAGCTGCATGAAACGCTGGCGCAGCTGGTGCCGGGCTTTCAGGTCAAGAAGCAGCCTGCTTCCGACGGGCCCGAATTCATCCGTCCGGCTTCGCTCGACGGGCTTTCGGCGGATATGACGCTGGTGATGGTCAACGGCAAGCGCTTCCACCGTTCGGCCTTTCTCAACAATGGCACGGGCGCGCAGGCCGCCGATCTGGCGCAGATCCCCACCTTCGCCATCGACCGGCTGGAGGTGCTGCGCGATGGCGCTTCGGCGCAGTATGGCACCGATGCCATCGCGGGCGTCATCAACATCATCATGGACACCAAGCCGGGCTTTTCGGCCTATGCGCAAGCTTCGCAATATTACCATGGCGATGGCGCGGCGGCCCAGTTCGGCGGCCGCGCGGGCTTTGCGCTGAAGGGCGGCGGCCATGTGGTGGTGACGGCGGAATATGCCCATAATGACGCCACATCGCGCACCAACCAGCGCCCCGACGCCATCGCCTTTGCCGCCGCCAACCCGCAGCTGACCATTCCCAACCCGGTGCAGCGCTGGGGCAACCCCAGCCTGACCACGCTGAAAGTCGCGCTGGACGCCGCCAAGCCCATCACCGACAGCATCGAGGCTTATGCCTTCGGCACCTATGGCAACGGCCATGGCTGGTCGGACATCAACTGGCGCAATCCGTCGAGCAACAGCAATCTCTACAACACCAGCGCGGCCTATCCCGGCTTCAACCTCAACACCGTCTATCCCGCCGGTTTCACCCCCAGCGAGGGCGTGCGCTACACCGATCTGCAAACCGCGGGCGGCATCCGCAGCACCGGCAAGGGCAATTTCACCTGGGATCTGAGCGGCTCTTACGGCGTCAACAACACCAATTTCTATCTCAACAATTCGATCAACGCCTCGCTGGGAGCGGACAGCCCGCATAATTTCTATCTGGGCCGCCAGCTGCAGCAGGAGTTCAACCTGAACGCCGATGGCGTTTACCGCCTCAGCACGCCGCTCTTCGCCAAGCCGATCAACATTGCCTTTGGCGCCGAGCGCCGGGTGGAAACCTACAGCATCCGTCAGGGCGATTATGCCTCTTATGCGGTGGGTCCGGCGGCCTCCTACGGGCTGGCGGCGGGGGCCAGCGGCTTCCCCGGCTTCACACCCGGCCAGAGCGGCTCGTGGAGCCAGGAAAGCTATGCCGGCTATGTCGATGTGCAGGTGCCGCTGACCCGCAAATGGACCGCCGAAGTGGCGCTGCGCGATGAAAGCTATGCCAGCTTCGGCAACACCTTCAACTACAAGCTGGCCACGCGCTACGAGCTGACCCCCGCCATCGCCGTGCGCGGATCGTGGTCGACCGGCTTCAAGGCGCCGACCCCGGCCCAGCTCAATTCCACCAGCACCACGCAGGGCCTCGATACCACCACGCTGCTGCTTTACACCACCGGGCGCCTCTCGCCGACCAATGGCGTGGCGCAGTTCTTTGGTGGCAAGGCGCTGAAGCCCGAAACCTCCAAGACCGCCTCCTTCGGCACGATCTGGAAGACGCCTTTCGGTCTCTCCGGTTCGCTCGATGCCTATCAGATCGAGGTGGACAACCGTTTCAGCGTTTCGCCCACCTACACGATCACCTCGGCGATCCGCCAGCAGCTGCTGGCCAGCGGGGTGTCTCAGGCGGGGGATTACACCTCGATCACCTTCTTCACCAATGATTACAACACCCGCACGCGGGGCATCGATATGGTGCTGTCCTACAAGCATCGCGTCGGGCCCGGGCAGCTGGATGCCACCGCCGCCTACAGCTATACCCAGACCAAGGTGACGCGCGGCACGCTGGCCAGCAATGCCACGCAAAAGATCCTGTTCGAGCAGGGCCTGCCGCAGCACAACGCCACCGGATCGATCTCCTATACGCTGGGCAAGGTCTCGGTGATGGGCCGGGGCCGCTATTACGGCGCATGGACCGATTCCAGCGGCAATGCCACGGGCGACATCTTCCAGCGCTTTGGCGGGATCGCCCTGTTCGACGCCTCGGTGACCTATGCCTTCACCCCGAAGATCTCGCTGCGCGTCGGCGCGGAGAACATCTTCAACACCTATCCCGACAAGGCCGTCTTCCAGGCCAGCCGTGGTCTGGTCTATTCGCGCAACGCGCCTTATGACACCAATGGTGGCAACTTCTATGGCCGGGTGAATGTGAAATTCTGATGCAAGTCTCGCGTCGCAACAGCCTGTCCCTGATGGCCGGGAGCCTGCTGGCGCCCGGTCTGGCGGGGCCCGCGCTTTCCGCCCCTCAGCCTGAACACAGCGGCGCGGCCAAGGCCCGCCTCGGCGTCACCGAAAACCCTTTCGGGCCCAGCCCGGCGGCGCGGCGCGCCATCGTGGAATCGGTGGCCGAGGCGGCCTATTACCCGCATAGCGAGGCGCCGCTGCGCGACATCATCGCAAGGCAGGAAGGGCTGGCGCGCGACCATCTCACCCTGTCGAGCGGCTCGCTCGATGCGCTGACCCTGCTGACGGTGGCGATTGCCGCAGGAGGCCGGGTGGTGGCGCCTCAGCCGACCTATGCCACCCATCTCATTTATGCCGCGCGGCAGGGGATCGAGACCGATTGGGTGCCCCTGCGCGCCGATCATCATATCGATCTGGACGGCATGCTGGCGGCCATCGGGCCCCGGACCAAACTGGTCTATATCTGCAACCCCAACAACCCCACCGGCCTGCGCCCCGATCCTGACGCCTTGCGCGCCTTCTGCATCGCCGCCGCGGCCAAGGTGCCGGTGCTGGTGGACGAGGCCTATTTCGAACTCGCGCCCGATCCGCATCGTCAGTCGATGGCGGCGCTGGTGCGGGAAGGGCATGATGTGATCGTCACCCGCACCTTTTCCAAGGTTTACGGGCTGGCGGGGTTCCGCGTGGCCTATACGCTGGCGCGGCCCGAGCGGATTGCGCTGCTCAACAGCCGCATCACCACCTCACGCAATCAGGCGGGGCTGGCGGCGGCCACGGCATGTCTGGGTGACAGCGCCTATCTGGCGGGGGCCATCGCCTATCTGAAAGGCTGCCGCGAGCAGATTTACCGCATCTGTCAGGCCAATGGCCTGCGTTATCTGCCGTCTGACGGCACCTTCGTTTATGTCGATTGC
Organism: Novosphingobium rosa NBRC 15208; assembly: GCF_001598555.1. Classification (GTDB taxonomy): domain Bacteria; phylum Pseudomonadota; class Alphaproteobacteria; order Sphingomonadales; family Sphingomonadaceae; genus Novosphingobium; species Novosphingobium rosa. Next base: position 50,163 of record NZ_BCZE01000057.1, on the reverse strand, counting down.
GGCATGCCTGCGGCGGAGATGCAGAAGCGGCTGGCCGCGCTCAGCGTGGAGGTGCGGCTGTTCGAGGGCGAAGCCTATCGCAACTGGATGCGCGTGGGCACGGCGACGCCTGAAGAACTGGCCTATTTCGGCAAGGTGCTGCCCGCTGCGCTGAAGGGGTGATCCGTCAGGGCGCGGCCTCGTCGGGCAGGGCGAAGCCCACCGTGGCCTGCGCGACCAGACCGACGCGCTCCTGCGAGAGGCGCACCTCCGCGCTGGCCAGCCTGCGGCCCAGCTTGAGCAGATGGGCGTCGGCGATCAGCGGCGCGTGCCCATGGGCGGCACGCAGGAAGTTGATCGTCAGCGTGGTGGTCAGCGCCATGGTCACGGGCCCCAGATGGGCGGCGATCACCGCGAAGGCGCCCACATCGGCCAGCCCCATCAGCGTGGGGCCCGAGACGATGGCGCCCGGGCGCAGGCAGTCCTCCGGCGGCGTCAGGCTGAGGCGGACATGGCCGGGCTCCACCGAGACCACCGATCCGTAGCGCGCCCGCGCGCCGGGGTGGAACATGGTGTCGATCAGGGCGGAGAGGCTGGCCGGATCATAATGCAAAGGCAGGTCGGGCACGGTCAATGGCTCTCCTGAAGCGCGGATTCCATGATCTTGCGCATTTCGAACTTCTGGGCCTTGCCGGTCACCGTCATGGGGAAAGCCTCGACGATGCGGACATAGCGCGGCACCTTGTAGTGCGCGATGCTGCCCTTGCAGTGGGTGATGACCTCATCCTCGCGCAGGGCGTCCCCGCTCCGCACGATGACCCAGGCGCAGACCTCCTCCCCGAATTTTTCGTCGCTGACGCCGAAGACCTGCGCGTCGACAATCGCGGGATGCGAGAGCAGGAATTCCTCGATTTCCTTGGGATAGATGTTCTCGCCCCCACGGATGATCATGTCCTTGATGCGCCCGGTGATGCGCACGAAGCCGCGTTCATCCATCACCGCCAGATCGCCGGAATGCATCCAGCCTTCGGCGTCGATGGCCTCGGCGGTCTTGGCCGGATCGCCCCAATAGCCCTGCATGACGGCATAGCCGCGTGAGCAATATTCACCCTGCTGGCCGGCCTGCAGCGTCTGCCCATCCGGGCCGATCACCTTGGCCTGAGCATGGGCGTGCACGCGGCCCACCGTCGCCACGCGTTCCTCGATCCCTTCATCGGCCAGCGTCTGGGTGGTCAGGGGGCTGGTCTCGGTCATGCCGTAGCCGATGGTCACCTCGCGCATGTTGAGGCGGGTGATGATCCGCTCCATCATCGCGCGGGGGCACAGCGCGCCCGCCATGATCCCGGTGCGCAGGCTGGAGACATCGCTGCGGTCGAGATCGGGATGGTTGAGGATGGTGATCAGCATCGTGGGCACGCCATGCAGCGCGGTGCAGCGCTCCGCCGTCACGGCTTGCAGCACCAGCGCGGGATCATAGGCGGGGCCGGGATAGATCATCGCCGCCCCGCTGGTCAGCGCCGCAAGATTGCCCAGCACCATGCCGAAGCAATGATAGAGCGGCACGGGAATGCAGATCCGGTCCTGCGGGGTGAGCCGCATGTTGCGACCGGCGAAATAGCCGTTGTTGAGGATGTTGCGATGGGTGAGCGTCGCCCCCTTGGGGAAGCCGGTGGTGCCGCTGGTGAACTGGATGTTGATGGCATCGTGCCGGTCAAGCGTGGCGGCGATGTGCGCCAGCGCTTCGGCATCCACATCGGCGGCCAATTCGCCCCAAGGCAGAAAGCCATCATGCCTCTCCTCGCCCAGTGACACCAGCAGGCGCAGATCGGGCAGGGTGGCGCGGTCGATCTCGCGCAGCATGGCGATATAGTCGCTGGATTTGAAGGAGGGCGCGGTGACCAGCGCGCTGCAGCCCACCTTGCCCAGCGCATAGTGCGCCTCCCCGGTGCGATAGGCCGGATTGATGTTGACCAGAATGGCGCCGATCTTCGCGGTGGCGAACTGGATCACCGTCCATTCGGCGCAATTGGGCGACCAGATTCCCACCCGGTCGCCCTTGCCAATGCCTTGCGCCAGCAGCCCGCAAGCCACACGCTCGGCCTCATGGTTCAGCTCGGCCCAGCTCCAGCGGATGGCCTGATGGCGGGAGACGAGCGCCAGCCCGTCCCCCCACCGCTCCGCCGCCAGAGACAGCGCCTCGCCAATGGTGGTTTCCAGCAGCGGCACATCGGTTGGCCCTTGCGTGATCGACAGCATGTTCACCGCTTTACGTTGATGACCTGAAGTTGGGTGTATTCGGCAAGCCCCTCGCTCGCCTGCTCGACGCCGAGGCCGGAATTCTTGAAGCCAGCCATGGGGATATGCGGCCCGATGGCGATATGCTGGTTGACCCAGACCTGCCCGCTCTCGATCCGCGCGGCGATGCCCGAGGCTTTCTCCACATCAGCGGACCACACCGATCCGCCCAGCCCGTAATCGCTGGCATTGGCGCGGGCGATCACATCCTCCACATCGGAAAAGGGGATCACCGGCAGCACCGGACCGAACTGTTCCTCATCGACGATCTGATGCCCGTCGCGCACATCGCGCACGATGGTGGGGCGGATGAAATAGCCCGCGCGCTCCATCGCCGCGCCACCGGCGATGACCTTGCCATCGCGCCTGGCCGCTTCGAGGAAGCCTTGCACCTTCTCGAACTGCGCCTTGTTCTGGATGGGGCCGATCTGCGTACCCTGCTTGAGCCCATCGTCAACGATGGCCTCCTCGGCCAGACGCGCCAGTTCTGCGCACATGGCATCATAGATCGCCTCATGCACATAGGCGCGCTTGATGGCGAGGCAGACCTGCCCGGCGTTGAGAAAGGCCCCGTTGAAGATCGCCTGCGCCGTCTGCCGAATGTCGACATCCTCCAGCACGATGGCCGGATCGTTGCCGCCCAGCTCCAGCGTCACGCGTTTCAGCGTGTCCGCGCTGGTGGCGGCGATACGCTTGCCGGTGGCGGTCGAGCCGGTGAAGCCGATCTTGGCGACATCGGGATGGGCGGTGAGATGCGGCCCCAGATCATTGGCATCGGTGATGATGTTGACCACGCCTGCCGGGAAGATATCGCGGCACAAGGCCCCCAGCGCCAGAGCGGAGACAGGCGTGGTCGGCGCGGGTTTCAGCACGATGGCATTGCCCGCCAGCACCGCCGGGCCGATCTTCCAGCAGGCGACCAGCAGCGGGAAGTTCCAGGCGATGATGCCCACCACCACGCCCAGCGGCCTGTGTTTCACCGCGATATAGGCGCTGGCATCGTCCTGAATGACGCGGTCGGGCAGGTCCAGCGTGGCGTAATGGCGCAGATAGCCCTCGGCCCAGGCGACTTCGCCCTGCGCTTCGGCCAGCGGCTTGCCCTGTTCCTGCGTGAGGATGCGGGCGAGGCGGTCGGCATCCTGGGCGATGGCGTCGGCCAGACGCAGCAGATGCGCGCGGCGCGCCTCCAGCGGCGTGGCGGACCAGCCGGGGAAAGCCGCCTTGGCCGCGGCGATGGCGGCATCGGCCTGACGCTGCGAGGCGCGTGGCACGGTGACAAAGGCCTCGCCCAGCGCGGGGTTGATGACCTCCAGCGTGTCATCGCCTTCCAGCAGCTCTCCGCCGATCAGCAGTCTGTAGTCGGACATCGACTCTCTCCCCTCTTTTTTCAGAACTTATAACCGATTGTGCCGCCGAATGTGCGCGGATTCCCGATATGGTTGTAATCGAAGCCAAAACCCGCCAGCAGATCGACGCGCGAGGTGAAATAGAAGGTGTTGGCCAGGTTCTTGGCCCAGAGCGAGGCGGTCCAGCGCCCGTCCTTCGTTTCGTAATCGATATGGCCGCCGACCAGCGCATAGGGCTTCTGGCGCAGGCGGGGGATGTTGAGCACCTCGAAATACTGGTCCGACTGGTAAGCGATGTCGGGATGGAAGGAGAGCTTGCCCTTGTCTCCATCCAGCACCGTCAGATCGATCCCGGCGTTGAAGGTGAAGGAGGGCGCATTGGCCAGCCGCCGCCCCGCGACATTGGTGCCGCTGACCGTGCCTTCGAGGATTTTGGTCGAGAGCAGCCCCATGCCGGCGCGGAAGGAGAGGGCGCGGCTGGCGCGCACCGTCAGATCGGCCTCGCCACCGAAGATGCGCGACTTGGGGATGTTGAGCAAAGTCTGCGCGGCGCTGCTCGGATCGACGTTGATGAATTGCTGGTTGCGATAGTCGTAATAGAAGGAGGCAAGGTTCAGCGTGATCCGGCGGTTGGCGAACTGGTTCTTCAGCCCGATTTCATAGGAGGTGACCTTTTCGGGGCGGGCAACACTCAGCTCGGCGGGCGAGAAGAAGGCCTGAGCATTGAAGCTGGGCGCGCGATAGCCCTTGCTGAAGCTGGCATAGAACAGATGATCGGGAGCGATTTTGTAATCGAAACCGATCTTGCCCGACCAGTTGTCGTTAGAGTAATAGAGCGCCGAAAGCGGGATGAGATTGGCGACCAGCACATTGTCCACGCCGTAAGCATTGGACGAGAAACCGGTCTGCGATCCCGTATCATGGGTGAAGCGCAACCCGCCGCGCAGGGTGAAACTGTCCGAAATCTTGTATTTCAGATCGCTGTAGGCGGCATAGCTCTTTTTCACCTGATCGAACTGGTTGCGCACCTTGCAGGCCACGGGCAGGCCATCCGCGCAATCCTGATAGTTGATAACGCCATCGCCATTCACATCGACATCATTGCCGATTTCGAAGGTGGTCTGGTTGTAGACCTTCTCGCGGTTGAAATAGAGGCCGAAGATGAATTCGAAAGGCCCGCCGAAGTTGCTGGTCAGGCGCAAATCCTGCGCTACCTGCTCGGCGCGATCGACATAGGGGATTTCCAGCGTCTTGGCCGCGGTGCCGTCGGTGTCCTCATAGAAGGAGAGCGAACCCTTGTCCCATGAGGTGATGCTGGTCAGCGCCAGCGTGTCGGTGACATCGATGTTCGCCGTCAGCGAGACCGAGGTGGTGCGCGCATGCCTGCGCTGGGAAATGTCGGAAGCGATCTGGCGTTGCGAGAGGCCGGGGCGGTTCACCGCCTCGGGCTGGGCATAGATGCCGTAATTATGCGGGTTCTGATAGCTGGTGGAGGCGCGCAGGGTGAATTTCACGCCATCGCTGGGCTTGAACACTATGGTGCCGCGCAAGGCATATTCCCGCGTTTCGGCCAGATCGGGCATGCCGGGCACCACATTCTTGAACCAGCCATCGGCACGGGCGAAGGTGCCCGCCACGCGGACGGCCAGCTTGTCGCCCAGTGGCACATTGATCGCGCCGTTGAGGTCGATGCGGTTGTAATTGCCGTAACCAACACTGAAATCGCCGCTGGTCTCGCCCAGTTTGGCGGTCTTGGAGATGATATTCACCGCACCGCCGGTGGTGTTCTTGCCATACAGCGTACCCTGCGGCCCGCGCAACACTTCCACCCGTTCCAGATCATACATGGCCACGCCCAGCAGTGCGAAATTGCCCTTGTAGACTTCATCGTAATAGGTCGCGACGGGGCTCGCCTGATTGAGGCTGTAATCCGACATCGACACGCCGCGCAGCGAAAAGATCGGCGTGTTGTCCCCCACGATGGAGGTCAGCTGCAGATTGGCGACCTTGGTCACCAGACTGTCCACGCTGGTCACGCGCGCCTTGCTCAATGCATCGCCGCCAATCGCGGAAATCGAAATCGGCACCGCCTGCACATTTTCCGCGCGCTTGGCTGCTGTCACCACGATCTCGCCGGTTTCGGGTGCTTTCGCTGCGGCGGCATCCTGCGCCAGCGCAACGCCCGGCAGCGCCGCCATGGCGGCGGCAAAGGCGATGGCTGACAAGCCGGATGCGAAACGGACTCCCTTGGTCATAATACCACTCCCCCATCGATGGGATCGGCTAGTCGGCCGTCCCATTCATTTGTTTCAGAAGCTTGTCCCGTACCGCCAGCCGGTCGAGCCGTAGTGGCGTGGCGCGCAGTCTCCCGATTTCCTGCGCGGTATAGGGTTTGAAATCCTTCGGCAGATGGTCTGCATCGAAGCGATAGAGTGTCCAGTTCAGCAGCCGGGCCAGGCGCATGTCATCCAGATCGGTCGTGGCCACGCCCGGCACCTGCGCCAGAAATTCCCGCCCGCCCGGCACGGCCAGAAACCGCGCCACCTCTCCGGCCAATGGCGGGCTGGAGCGCAGATCGCCCGTGCCATCGGGCCGATGGCAGCCCTGGCATTTGAGCATGTAATCCACATGCGCGGCAGTTGCATCCGCGCCGGGCGTGTCCTGCGCTCCGCCCCGCCCCGCCGCGAGGAGGAGCAAGCCCGCCAGCGGAAGGATGAGGGCGCGCGCGATCATTGCCCGCCCGCCGCCTCATGCAGCCGGGCGACATCGGCGGCGCTCAGCTTCGCGCCGCCGGCCCGCGCCGCCGCGACCTCGGCGGGGGTAAAGCTTTTGAAAGCGGGGCCGCTGGTTGCGATCTTCGCGCCGACATGGTTCAGCACGGCCGCCGCCGAGGCATCGTCGAGCGGTTGCGCCGGCATGAAACCGCGATAGGGCTTGCCCTGCACGGTGATGGCGCCCGAAAGCCCCTTGATGACGGCCAGCGCGAGATAGCGCCGCCCTTCAGCCTTGGCCGCCAGAGTGCGGAAATCGCTCTGCAACGGCGGGAAGGCGCCCGGCACGCCCGCGCCCGTTGCCGTATGGCAGGCGGCGCAGCGGGTGAAGATCGCCGCGCCATCGGGCGCGGACTGCGCCATGGCCGGGGCGGCCAGTAGGGCGAGGGGCAGCAACAGCGCCGCCCTCATTTCTCACCTGCCGTGCCGATGATGACGGCGGTCGAGCAATTGTAGACGCTGCTCTGCGTGCCGAGGCACCAGTTGTAGTCATTGTTCGATTGCGGGCGCACCTGCGGGCGGTCGCCCTCATTGCGGTTGCACAGGCAGTGGCCGCAGGAGGTTGTGCCGCAGCAATCATTGTAGCTGATGACATAGGCGCGCCCGTCGCCCGGATTGGTGCAGGTGCCGATCCAGGTGATCGGCGACATCTCGGTCCCGGGCGGGCAGGTGCTGACCGAACCGCCGCAGCAGGAGCAGAGGAAGCCGTCGATCGCGCAATAGCGCCAGTAGTCGCAGCTCGCGCGATTGCCTGGATCATGGGCCAGCGCCGAGGGGATCGGCGGGCGGGCCTCTCCGGCGCCATGCGGCGCGGCGACGGCGCGCGATACGGGCAGGGCGGGAATGATGGCGGCCCCGGTGATCGCCGCGCCCAGCCGGGCCAGCGTGCCTCTGCGTGAGACACCCTGCGCCACCCGGCGCGCGGCTTTTTCGGTCCAACTGTCGAAGATCGGCATTATTTCGCTCCCCCCTGACGGCGTGCGAGAAAGTCCTGAATGGAGGCGACGCCGCGTTCCTTGGCCTCGAACAGGCTTTCGAGATGCTCGCGGTTGTTGATGAGGCCGAGCGAGGCGAGGCGGCCCTCCTCGTCGATCAGCACGGCATAAGGCAGTTTGGAAACGCCGAAGGCCCGGCCCAGCGCTTCGGACAGCACCAGCGGCACGCCCTCCAGCCCATGATCGGCGACAAGGCGGCGATAGGCACTGGCGCTGCCGTCCCCGGCCAGCACGATGTCCAGCCAGTCGCTTTCGGCCCGCGCGGCGGAACGCACGATCGGCAGCAGCACCTTGCACACCGGGCAATCGGGCGAGGCGAAGAAGACCAGCTGACTGCGAGCCCCGCCACCGCCCACCGTGATCCGCCCGCCATCGAGCGTATCGAGCGTCAGCGCGGTGGGCTTTTCACCCACGGAGACCTTCTGGTGCAACGTCAGCGCACCGGCAGGGGCGATCCGCTCATGCAGCACGCCCACCTGCCGCACCAGCGCCGCGACCAGCACGGCCAGCACGATGACCGCGATCCAGAGCAGAATTTGCGACACCATCAACATCATCGAGCCCTCGCAACAAGAGGAAGGGAAAGGAATTCGCCCGTGGCGAACCACAGCGCGGCAAAGCCGAGCGCGGCAAAGATCAGGTCCGGGCTGAAGGCGCCGGCGGGCAGCAGGGCGACCATCACGGCCAGCGCCGCCAGCACCACGGGACGCAGGATCATGCCGGTCGAGACCGGCTTGTCGCGGCGCATGATGTCGCAGCCGCAGTCGATCCGCTGGCCGCGCCGCCGCCGCAGGGCCGCCGCGTAAAGCGTCCAGAGCACAGCCCCGGCCCCCGCGCCGATGGGCGTGAGCCCCGGCACCAGCAAGGCGATCGCCGCCAGCGCTTCCCACAAGCCCGCGACCAGCAGCAGGAAGGGCGCCTCGCGCAGCCCCACGCCGGTCAGCGTGGCGGTGGCGGCGATCAGCCTGTTGCGCTCGGTCCCCTTGTGCAGACAGGCCGCACTCAGCACCAGCGCCAGGAAAATGCCGAGCGCCTGCATCATGGCACCGGCGTGATCAGCGTGGGATTGGCCGCCGTGGTCCGTCCCAGCGAATGGATCTTCTGGCCCGTCGCGGGGTCGAAGATGTCGATCAGCCCGTCGGCGCTGGCGGCCACCAGCCGGGGCTGGGCCTCATGCGTCATGGCGATGGAGGAAAAGACCCCGCCCAGCGCGATCCGGCTCAGCCGCTTGCCCGCCACGGGATCGACCACCCAGACCTCGGTGCCGCCGTCCTTGTGGCTGCCTTCCTTGCCGTTGGGGCTCATCAGCACATAGAGCAGGTTCTTGCCGTCCGAGGCGATCACCTGCCAGCCGCCGGGGCGCCATTCCGGCGCGCCACCCTCCGCCGTGCCGACACTGGCCAGCTTGGGCAAAGGCGCGGCGACCGGGCCCGACAGATCGAAACCCTTGATCTGCCCGTGATAGCTGACGAACCATGCCACCTTGCCGATCATCGCGGGGATCTGGAAATGGGGCTGGCGGTCGATATCCTGCACATGGGGCAGGGTTTTGGAGGACTGCACCTTGCCCGCGGCATCGAGCTGGATGCTGATCAGCGAGCCATCCTGACAGAAGGAGGTGAAGCCGCGCTCTCCGGTGGGATAGATATGGCTGCAACCGGGAAGATCGATCTCTCCCAGCAGCTTGCGCCCCGCCAGATCGACCACCGTGACCGATTGGGCCGGGGTGAAATTGGCCACCAACGCCCAGCTGTCATGGTTGATCAGCTGGAAGATGTTGCGATAGGTGACGGAAAGCTGGCGCTTGGCCCCGGGCAGCACGATCTCGCCCTTGGGCTGCAGCGTGGCCATATCCCAGATGGTGATGGCATCGGTGCGCTCGCCCCGCGTCAGGCGGGTGTAGAAGGTTTCCGCCGTATAGATCTCATGGTTGGCGGGCGATATCTGCGAGCTGGCGAATTGCGAGGCCCGCACCAGCCCTTTGAGCGGCTGCACCGTGTCATGCGTGTCGACGATGGCCAGTTTGCCGTCGAGGATCGAGGCGAAGTTCAGATCGTGGACCAGCAGCCAGCTTGCCGGCCAGTTTTGCGGCAAGGTGGTGACGGCGGGGATCGGCTCTTCGGCCAGGGGTTCCGGACCTGCCGCCGCATGGGCCGCTGCCGGAAGCACGCATGCCGCGCCCAGCAGCAGCGCGGCCATAAAAGACCCTCTGCGCATCATTCTCTCCCTGTCCGCCCAACCTCATGTTAGGTCGTGACAGGTGTGATTTGGGGTTATTTCTCAAAACTTGTCAATGGACATAATTTTGTCGAATGCCATATTTTTGAAGTTTGCGAGCTGAGGTTTTTCAAGTGACTGACAAGACAGGCAATCTTATCGCCTTCTCCGTCCCGGATCTGGTCCTTCCCGAGCGTGAGGGTGGCTACAGCAAGGGGCATGAGACGCGTGAAATGATTCTTCGCGCGGCGCTGGGCCTGCTGATCGAGGAAGGCTATCAGGCCATGAGCATGCGCCGCGTGGCCGCCGCCTGCGGGCTGAAGATGGGCAATCTGACCTATCACTTCACCACCAAGGAAGACCTTGTGCGCGATCTGCTGGACGGCGTGATCCGCGCCTATGAGATCGAGTTCGACAAGATCACGCACCGGCGCGGTACGCCGCCTGCCGAACGTCTGGCCGAAGTGTGCCAGATGGTGCTGGAAGACATCCGCACCAAGAAAACCACGCGGCTGTTCCCCGAACTCTGGGCGCTGTCCAACCATGACAGCTTCGTGCTGGAGCGGGTGCAGGAACTCTATGCCCGCGCCCGCGCGCCGCTCAACGATATCATCGAGGAAATGCGGCCCGATCTTTCGCCCGAACAGCGCTCGACCATCGCGTTGTTCATTTCGGCCTCGATGGAAGGGATGACCGTGTTCGCGGGCCATGAGAAGCCCTTCGAACAACGCATGCCGGAACTGGAGGGGGTGTCGATCGCGGCCTTTCTGGGCCTGATCCAGAGTTTCGGGGCTTAATCTGCGCCCCGACCACAAGGGCGCCACGCAGGCTGGCTGCGCATTGGCGCCCCTGAGGTCTCCATGGCTTAGGCCAGCTGGTTGAACAGCGTGCCCGCCTCGATGGTCGCCAGATATTGCGTGGCCGTGGCCTGAGCGGCGGCCTGGGCGGCGTTCTGCTGCTGGATCTGGCTCTGGTCGCCATAGTTCAGCACGTCCTCCGGGGTGGCCACGGTGGTGGTCGTTTCCTGGGTGCCGTCGCTGTAGAAGGTCACGGTGGTCATCACCCCGCCTTCGATGGTGACCGTCTGGGTCAGGACGGTTCGGGCTGCCGTGCCGTTCACGGTGGCGTTGTCAGCGCTGGCCTGAACCGCGCTGGCGTTGTTGTTGGTATTGCTCTGCTGGCTTGAGGTGGTGGCGCTGGTCTGGCTGGCCCCGCCGTCGATCTCGTCCAGCGTCAACCGGACGGCGGCGGCATCGCTGTCCGACAGGGTGCCGGACGCGACATCCTGCGCGATCCGCTGGTCGAGCGTGGCGCGCACCGTTGCCGCATCGACCGTATCGGAGGCCGAGGCGTCCAGATTGTTGCCATCGGCCGGGTTGGTCTGGGCATCCTGCGCGATCTGCGCGTTGACGGCTGCCAGATTGTTGGCCGCAAGATTGTTCGTGGCCCGCTGGGTCACGAGATAATCGTTGGGTGTCGAGGTCACGCTGCTGACGATCATGAGCCTTCTCCTGCGAGTCTGGCCGGAGCGCCTGTGGGGTCCGCAAAGCATCGGACACGCCGCTCCGGCACCGTGTTGTACCGTGTGTTCGCATGGCGCCGGATGGGGGCATCCGGCCTGGAGACTCAGGTGGACGGCAGATGAAGGCGGATTTTAAGGGTGGGGCGCGGAATTTATTGCGGGGGCGCCTCCGGCCTCCATCCGCCGCCCAGCGCCTCGAACAGGGCTGCTGTATCGGTGAGGCGGGCGGTCTGGGCCTGCACCAGCGCCTGCTCGGCCTGACGCAGGGTCTGCTCGGCGGCGAGCATGGTGGCGAAGGCGATCTGGCCCTGCTGAAGCTGGCGCCGGGCGATGGTCAGGCTGGCCTGGGCGCTGCGCTGGGCTTGCACGGCGGCATCGAGTGCGGCGGCGTCGGTCTGCAGCGCCTGAAGCACATCGGCGACATTCTGGAACGCGCTCAGCACCGCCGAGCGATATTGCGCATCGGCTTGCGCGTAGGCCGCCCGCGCCGCGCGCTGCTTGTGAAGCAGGCTGCCGCCCGCGAAGATCGGCTGGGTGATCCCGCTGCCCACCGTCCAGAAGGTGTTGGCCGCCGAGAGCAGGCTGGCCCAGCCTCCCGATTGCCCGCCGGCGCTGGCGCTCAGCGTCAGTTGCGGCAGGCGGTTGGCGATGGCCACGCCCACCCCCGCGCTGGCGGCATGGAGATTGGCCTCCGCCGCGCGCACGTCCGGACGCTGCCTCACCAGCGCCGAGGGCAGGGAGAGCGGCAGATCGCGGGGCAGGGTGACGGTGTCGAGATCGATCCCGGCGATGGGCCCATCCCCGGCGCTGCCGCCGGCCAGGTAGGCAAGCAGATCGCGGCTCTGCGCCAATGCGCGTTGCAGGGGCGGCAGAGCGGCGCGGCTCTGGGCCAGCAGCGCCTCCTGCGCCAGCACATCCGCGCCTGCCGCCTGACCCTGCGCCTGCTGGCGGCGGAGAATCTCCAGCGTCTCGCTCTGGATGGCGATCATCCGTGCCTGCGCCGCGATCTGGCTGCGCAGGGAAGCCTCCTGAAAGGCCGTGGCGGCCACGGTGTTGATGAGCGAGATGCGCGCGCCCTCGGTCTGGAAGCGCTGGGCGTCGAACTGGGCATGGGCCTGCTCCACCCCGCGCCGGTTGGCGCCCAAGAGGTCGAGCGTATAGCCCACCGTCACCTGAGCGGTCTGCAGGCTGTAGGTGTAGCTGTTATCCCCCGGCACCGCCGATAGGTATTGCGAGGACTTGTTGCGGCTGGCGTTGGCTCCGGCATCCACCGTGGGGAACAGCACCCCGCGCTGCGCCCGCCAGCTTTCCCGCGCCTGATCCAGCGCGGCCCGCGCGGCGGTCAGATCGCTGTTGGCGGCCAGAGCGCGATCCACCAGCGCATCGAGCTGCGGCGATCCGAACAGATGCCACCAATCCTGCGCAACCGCCTCATTATGCACCTGCTGCGTCCCCCCGGCGAGGCCTTCGGGCGCGACCATCGGTGCGATCGGCTCGGGCGTGTAGGCCTGTTGTCGGGGCGCGGCGGGCTGGTGGAAATCGGGCCCGACCGCGCAGCCGCCCAGCAGGATCAGCAGGCTTAACGAGGCGCGCTTCATGCCACATCCTCCTGATGCCGGGCCGGATGCGGCTGGCGCTTGGAGAAGAGGTCGATCATCACCGGCAGCACGATCAAGATCAGCACCGGGGCCAGCAGAATGCCGCCCACCACCACCAGCGCCAGCGGCTTCTGCACCTGAGAGCCGATGCCGGTGGCGACGGCGGCGGGCAGCAGGCCCACGCAGGCCGCGATGCAGGTCATCATCACCGGGCGGAAGCGGGTGCGCGCGGCATGCAGCACCGCTTCACTGCGTGCCATGCCACTGCCCAGCAACTGGTTGAAATAGGCCAGCACCAGAATGCCCTCCATCACCGAAATTCCGAAGAGGCCGATAAAGCCGATCGCCGCCGAGACGCTGAAAGCCGTACCGGTGAAGGCCAGAATCAGCACACCGCCCACCAGCGCCATGGGCATCACGCTGGCCGCCAGCGCCATATCGGTGAGCGAACCGAAGTTGAGGAACAGCAGCAGCATGATGAGCGCGAGGCTGATCGGCACCACCACCTCAAGGCGCGCCATGGCGGCCTGAAGGTCGCCGAACTCGCCCACCCATTCCAGACGGCTGCCGGGTGGCAGGCTGACCTGCCTGTCGATCTTCTGCTGCGCTTCCAGCACCGCGCCGCCCAGATCGCGACCACGCACGCTGAACTTGATCGGTATGTAGCGCGACTGGTTCTCGCGATAGATAAAGGAATAGCCCGAAACGAGGTTCACATCGGCCACGGTGGAGAGCGGCACCTGCGCCACACCACCTGTGGAATTAGGCACGGCCACAGGAATGGCGCGAATGGCATCGAGCCGGTCACGGAATTGCGGGGCCAGACGGATCATGATCGGGAAGTTGCGGTCCGAGCCATATTCGTAAAGATTGCCCGCCGCCTGACCGCCGATCGCTGCCTGCACCACGGCGTTGATATCGCCGGGGGCGAGGCCGTAATGCGCGGCCTTGTCGCGGTTGATCTTGATGTTGACGGTCGGCTGGCCCAGCGCATCGAAGACCGACAGATCGGTGATGCCGCGCACCCCGGCCATGATGCTCTTGATCTGGTATGCTGTCTTTTCCAGCGATTCCAGATCGTTGCCATAGAGCTTCACCGAATTGGCGCCCTTCACGCCGCTGGCGGCTTCCTCGACATTGTCCTCGATGTTTTGCGAGAAGTTGAACTCCACACCGGGGAAGGGCGCGGCCAGTTCCTCATTGACCTGCCTGGTCAGCTTCTCCTTGGTCATGCCGCTGGGCCACTGGCTGCTGGGCTTCAAGGGCACGTAAAATTCGGCGTTGAAGAAGCCGGTGGTGTCGGTGCCGTCATCGGGGCGGCCCAGTTGCGAGATCACCGTCTTCACCTCGGGATATTTCATCAGCATATGGCGCATGCGGTTCACATGGGTCTGCGCTTCCTCAAGGCTGATCGAGGGGGGCAGCGTGGCGCGGATCCAGAAATTGCCCTCCTCCAGCTTGGGCAGGAATTCCAGACCCAGACCGCCCACCGCGATCCCCGCCGCCAGCAGCAGCGCGCCCATCCCGCCCAGCGCGACGATGCGGTTGGCCAGCGCGAAACGGATCGCCGGATCATAGACGCGGCGCATGGCGCGCACGATCAGCGTTTCCTTCTCCTCCTCATGCTCGCGCAGCAGCAGGGCCGACAGCACCGGCGCCACGGTGAAGGTGGCGATCAGCCCGCCGACGATGGCATAGGCATAGGTCTTGGCCATGGGCCCGAAGATATGCCCCTCCACGCCTGACAGGGTGAAGAGCGGCAGAAACCCGGCGATGATGATCGCGGCGGCGAAGAAGATCGCCCGGTTCACCTCTGTGGCGGACAGCTCGATGATGCCCAGCTTGCCAAAGAAGCTCTGAATGCCGCCCTGATGGTCGAGCGCGCCGGTGGCGGCGAAGCGCTGTTTGGGGGGCTGGGCCAGATGGCGGAAGATGTTCTCCACCATGATGACGGTGGCATCCACGATTAGCCCGAAATCGATGGCTCCCACCGAGAGCAGATTGGCGGATTCCCCGCGCAGCACCATGATGATGATGGCGAAGGCGAGAGCGAAAGGAATGGTCGCGGCCACGATCACCGCGCTGCGCAAGGTGCCCAGAAACACCCATTGCACCAGGAAAATCAGCACCACGCCGAAGACCATGTTCTCCAGCACGGTATGGGTCGTCACATCGATCAGATCGGTGCGGTCATAGATCTTTTCCAAATGGACGCCGGGGGGTAGGATGCCCTCATTGTTGACCTTGTCGATCTCGGCTTCCACGGCTTTGAGCGTCGGCAGGCTGGCCTCGCCCCGGCGCATCAGGATGATGCCCTGAACGATGTCGTCATCCTCATCCTGACCCACAATGCCCAGACGCGGCTCATTCCCCACAGAGACCGTGGCGATGTCCTTCACCTGCACCGGGCGCCCCCCGGCGGGCGTGGCCACCAAAGTATCGCGGATATCGTCCATCGTGTGGATCAGGCCCACGCCGCGCACCACGGCGGCCTGCGGACCCAGCTGGATCGTCTGCCCGCCGACATTGCCATTGGCGTTGTTGATGGCGGTCAGCACCTGCGCCAGCGAGAGGCCATAGCTCACCAGCTTGCGCTGATCGACGGTGACTTCGTAGGTCTTGCTCTTGCCTGCCCAGCCGTTGACATCGATCACGCCGGGCACCGCCTTGAAGCGGCGCTGCAAGATCCAGTCCTGAATGGTTTTCAGATCGGTGACCGAATAGCCCTTGGGGCCCCGGATGCGATAGCGATAGATCTCGCCGATGGGGCTGGTGGGCGAGATGCCCGGCTGCGCCCCATTGGGCATCGGCGGCAGCTGCGATAGGGCATTGATGACCTGCTGCTTGGCCTGCTCGTAATCGTAATCGAAGGTGAACTGCACGCGCACGTCCGACAGGCCGAAGAGCGAAATCGTCTCCACCTTTTTGACGTTCTTGATGCCCGCCAGCTGGATCTCGACCGGAATGGTGATCGAACGCTCGATCTCGCTGGCCGATTGCCCGCTGTTTTGCGTGACGATCTCCACCATGGGGGGCACGGGATCGGGATAGGCCTCGATGTTGAGCAGCCGGAAGGCGACAGCGCCCCCGGCCAGAAACACGCCCAACACGATCAGCACCATGATGCGCTGCCGCAGGGCAAAGGCGACGATGGGGTTCATATCCGCGCTACCCCTCAATCGGCCTTGGCGCCGCGGTCGATAAACAGGCTGCCCGCGGTGACGACGGTGTCGCCATCCTTCAGCCCGCCGGTGATCTCCACGCGGCCATCCACCGTGGCGCCGGTGGTGACGGGGCGCAGGCCGAGCCGATGCGTGCGCGGCAAAGCGATCCACACGCGGGCGGTGTTGCCCTCATAAATCACCGCCTCCTGATCGACGGAGAGCGATTGCCGCTCGCCGCCCGTCAGCAGGGAGAAGGTGGCGAAGGTTTCCGGCTTCAACCGGCCATCGGGGTTGGCGATTTCGGCGCGCACCAGCAGGCGGCGGGTGGCAGGATCGATGGTGGGCGCGACATAGGTGACGCGCGCCTGCAAGGGCTGCCCGACATAGGGCCGCACCTGCACCATCTGGCCGATATGGGCGCGCGGGGCATCCTCCTCACGCAGATTGCCCACCAGCCAGACCTTGCGGAAGTCCGAGATGGTGAAGGCCTGCGTGGCATTGCCACCGCCCGAGACGCTGCCGATGTTCTGCCCCAGCCCGATCAGCCGCTGGGTGACGATGCCATCGACCGGCGCGCGCACGATGGCCTCGCCATGGGCGCTGCCAGCGCCATCGGCGCCCAGAATGCGCAGGCGGTTTTGCACCGCCGCCAGCCCGGCCTGCGCATTGCGGCGCGCGGCGTCGGCGCTGGCCAGATCGGTCTGGCTCTGCTGCCAGTCTTTCAGCGCCGCGCCCTTGTGGTCATAGAGGTCGTGCTGACGCGCTTCGGCGTCGTGGCTCTGGCGGTATTGCGCCTCGGCGGCGGTGATTGCCCCGCGCGCGGTCACCAGATCGCTTTGCGCCTGCACGAATTCGCTGGCGACCACAGCGAACAAAGGTTGCCCCGCATGCACCAGATCGCCCGCCTTGGCCATGATCCGCGTGACCCGCCCGGTGTAGGGCGAGAAGACCGGCGTGGTCAGATCGTCATCCACCGCGATCTTGCCGTCGCTGGTAGCAGCATCGCTGAAGCTGCTGGCGTGGACCGTTTCGAAACGCAGGGTCGCCCATTCGCGGTCGGTGGCGGCGAAGGTGCCGTCCTGCGGCGCGGCGGGCGGCGGGGGAGGCGGCGGCATGATCGCGTGCCACAGCAGCGGCACCAGCCAGAACAGCGCGACCACCAGCGCTAGCAGACCGCCCGTGATCCACCATTGCCGCTGCCGGCCCAGTACGGGCACCGGCGTGTCCTGTCCATCCGTGGCGATATGATCCATGCCCTGCGACCCCGATTGCAAGTGATCGGGCCGGGCTAGGCGGGCTTGCTTACATGAACCTTACGGGGTTCAGGCTGGCGGCAAATGCAGGGTAAAACAGGCCCCGCCCAGCGGTGAAGCGCCGGTTTCCAGCCGCCCGCGATGCACCTCGACAATGCGTTGCACGATGGAGAGGCCCAGCCCCGCGCCATCGCTGCGGCGGTGGTCGGCGCGCCAGAAGCGGCGGGCCAGCTTGCCGTGATCGTCCTGGGCGATACCCAGGCCGTCATCGGCCACGCTGATGGCGCCGGAGGGCGTCAGCGCCACCTCGATCACCGTGCCGCCCGGCGTGTGGAGCAGGGCATTCTCGATCAGATTGGTCAGGGCCATGGTCAGCAGGCCGGCATTGCCGGTGACCATCACCGGCGCTTCCGCGCCGAGCACGGCGATGCTGCGCCCCTCGGCCAGCACGCGCGGGGTGAGGTCGGCCACGGTGGCGATGGCCAGTTCGCCCAGATCGAGCGGGGCGAGCGAGGCCTTGGCGGCATTCTCCATGCTGGCCAGATCACGCAATTGCGCCAGAACATGCGACATGCGGGCGATCTCGGCCTCCAGAGCGGCGCGCTGAGGCGCATCGCCCAGCGTGGCGACCTGAAGCTGCAGCGTGGCCAGCGGGGTGCGCAATTCATGCGCCACATTGCCCGCGAATTCCTCCACCTGATGCAGTGCGGCGGAGAGGCGCTCGATCAGATCGTTGGTGGCATGGACCAGCACGCGCGCCTCGGCGGGCAGGCCGTCTTCCTCGATGCGCGCGCCCGGGGTGCGGGGGTGGATGGCGGCGGCGCTGCGGGCGGCGCGGCGCAGGCCCCGCAGCGATCCCCACAGGATGATGCCATTGACCAGCGGCATCAGCGCCAGCAGCCCCACCAGCACCACCCAATAGCTACCGAGGAACTTGCGCACCACATCGTCGACAACGGCGCCGGGCTGGGTCTGGTCCTGCGTGACCACCACCCAGAGCGGCTGGCCGCCCTGCCGCACGGGCAGGCTCAGACCGACCAGCGGTCCGATTTCGAAACGATGCGGGGTTGGTCCGCGCAGATCGGCGGGCCAGCTGGCGGGCAGGGCAAAGCGGCTGGCGGCCAGCGTATGGCCCTGCGCGTCCAGCACGGCATAAGCGCGCCCGTCATAGCCCGAAGCGTAGATCGGCTGCTCGGCGGCGGGCAGGGCCACGCGCCATGCGCCATTCGGCGCAGGCCGCATCGCCGAGGCCAGGGTCTGCGCTTGTTGGCGCAGCATGTCCTTCTCGATGGCGGCCACCGAGCTGCGCATCACCGATTGCGCCAGCAGCGGCAGCAGCACGCAGGCGGCCAGAATGGTGATCGTCTCGACCAGCAGGATGCGTGTCAGCAGAGCGCCGGAGAGGTGGCGCAGGCGGGCGATCATTGGCGCGCCCGCATCAGATAGCCCACGCCGCGCACGGTGACGATCTCCGCCCCGCTGCCCGCCTGGTCCAGCTTCTGGCGCAGGCGGTGCATATAGACCTCGATGGCGTTGGAGCCCAGCGTGTCGCCCGCGCCGAAGAGCTGATCCTCGGCGAGGCGTTTCGTCACCACCAGCCCGGCGCGGCGCATCAGCAGGGCCAGCAGCGCGCCTTCACGCTGCGAGAGAGCCACGGTCTGGCCATCGATGTGCAGCACCTGATTGTCGATATCGAAGCAGAGGTTGGCGCAGGCCACCTCGCGCCCCTGAAAGCTGCCGTTGCGGCGCAAAACCGCGCGCAGCCGGGCCATCAGCTCATCGGGCGAGAAGGGTTTGGCGAGGTAATCGTCCGCGCCCTTGTCCAGCCCGCTGATCCGCGCGTCCAGCGTGCCACGCGCCGTCAGCACGATCACCGGCATGGTGCTGCCCCGCGCGCGCAGATCCTGCAGCAGTTCCAGCCCATCACCATCGGGCAGGCCCCGGTCGAGGATCAGCGCGGCATAATGGCCCGCGCGCAGCATCAGTTCGGCATCCTCCCGGGCCTGTGCATGGTCCACGGCGAAACCGGCCTTGTCGAACACGCCGGTCAGCGCGGCGGCCAGAGCGGCATCGTCCTCAACCAGCAGGATGCGCATGAAGAGCTTTCCCGATCAATTTGTGGTGCTGACGGTCCAGGTGGCGCTGATGATCGCGGCATGGCGGGCGATATGGCTGGTGATGGCATCCAGCTCCGCCGGGTTGGCGGTGGTGGGCAACAGGATCGCGGCCAGTTCAACCTGATTGTCGCCATCGCTCAGCGTTTCGATCTCGCGGATCGGGTAGTGGTGGATCTCCAGCTCTTCAAAGAGCAGGTCGCGGGCATCGGTGACATGATCGTCGCTGCAGGTGACATGGACGCGGTACATCGCCTCGGTGTCCTCCGCGGTGATCGGGCGACGGTTCACGAAATCGACCAGCGGGCGCAGCAGGGTGTTGCCCGCCAGCACGAAGATCGTCACCAGCACCGCTTCGGCAGGCTTGCGCGCGCCGGCAAAACTGCCCACCGCCGCCGAGGCCCAGAGCGTGGCCGCCGTGTTGAGCCCGCGCACATGCGTGCCCTCTTTCATGATGACGCCCGCGCCCAGAAAGCCTATCCCTGAGACGACATAGGAAATCACCCGGACCCCGCCATCGGCGCCGGCCGTGCGCAAGCCCAGATCGACAAAGGCCGCGGCGCCCACCGCGACGAGCACATTGGTGCGCAGCCCCGCCGTGCGCTGGCGCCATTGCCGCTCCAGCCCGATCAGCGTGCCCAGCGCAAAGGCCGTCAGCAGGCAGATTCCGCTGGCCAGCAGCGAGAGCAGATCGACATCGAACAGTTCGGCCAGAGCCTGAGCGCCGGTGGTGATATGCGGCATCGCGGGGCACTCTTTCGCCAGCGGTGGAGACGGGCGCTCCTGTATCAGGCGATGGGCGGGTAGGAAACGGGATTCATGGGGTTACCCGTGATTTGGCGTCTCCGCAGGCGCGGCAGTGGCAGAGCGTTTCGATCATGCCGGTGGAGGGCGTGAAGCGATAGGCGGCGCTGACCTCCGAAACGCAGGCTTGCAGCCGGGGTGCCTCGATAAAGCTCACATCGCGGCAGATCGTGCAGATCAGGCAGAGATGCCCGGACAGCGGACGCGTCAGATAGGCATTGAGCATCTCGATCCGCAGCACGCGGCGCTGCTCGATCAGCCGCTCCAGCGTGCGATAGACCTGCCCCGGCACGATCGCGCCGCCCGCATGGCTGGCGACCCGGGCGATGTCATAGGCGCTGAGCGGGCCATTGGCCTGCATCAGCACCTGCATGATCAGGGCCTCATTCTGTTGGGGGCTGCGCCTTGTTCCTGGCCTTACAACGCCCATCATCGCCCTTCCGCAGCCTGCTTTCAGGGCGCCGGATCGAGCGCCAGCAGCAGGCGCGTCTCGCCCGCTGCCGCAATGGGGGGCGAGCGGTGGAGGATCGTGGGGTTTTCCTTCCACAGCCGCCCTTTGAAGATGCCGACATCACCCGGCGTCATCTGCTGGATGTCGGTTTGCGCAGAGGTATAGATCCATTGCGTGCCTTGCCCCGAAAAGGTGGTCAGCAGGCGGGCGGTCACATGATCGGCGTGGAATTTGCGGCAGGCGTCGGTCTCCACCACCTCCAGCCGGAGGCGCAAGGATGCGCTGCCCGTCAGATCGGCAAACCAGGCGGCAAGGCTGATGATCTCGCCGGCCAGCGCCGAGCCCTGTTCGCCAGCGGGATAGCCGGCCTCCCGCATCAGATCGATAACGTCGCCATGCAGGTCATCCTGTGGAACGATGGCGTCGATATCGTCGATCCGGTCCGGGTCATGGTGATCCAGCCATGCCAGATCGGCGGGCCTTTCGCGTTGCCAGATCGCCAGCTCCACGCCTTGGTCGAGGATATCCTCCAGCACTTCGATCCTCCCGGAGACGGAGACGAGACGTTTGGTCCGGGTGAGGATCATGCGGCGGCCTCGGCGACGGGCACGTCCCATGAGGGGAAGGGATCGCTCAGCCGCGTCCAGACATCGGGGGTGAACTCATCCACCGGCAGCAGGCAGGCATCGAGTGCGCGCCGGATCGCAGCTTCATCCATATCGATGCCGATAAAGACCAGCTCCTGCCGCCGGTCTCCCCACATGTCGTGCCAATGGCGGGCGACGAAGCTTTCGAAGCGGCCATCATCGGGCCACTGGTTTTTGGGGATGCTGCTCCACCAGCGGCCCATGCGCGAGGTCGCGGTCTGGGCGCCCGCCAGCGCCAGCTCGCCCACCAGATCGGGGCGGGTGGCCAGCCAGAAATGGCCTTTGGCGCGCACCACGCGGTCCAGCCCGTCGCTGGTGAGGAAGGCGTTCAGCAGCGCGGGATCGAAGGGCTGGCGGGCGCGATAGACGAAGCTCTCGATCCCATATTCCTCGGTCTCTGGCTGATGGTTCGCATAACCATAGAGTTCCTTGGCCCAGAGCGGATGCTGAGCGGCTTTGTCCTCATCGAAGAGACCGGTATTGAGGATCGCATCCAGAGCCACCGCGCCATGATCGCAGCTGATGATCCGGGCATCCGCATTCAGGCTGGCCACCAGCTTTTTGACCACGGACAGCTGTTCGGGCAAGACCGACCCGGCCTTGTTGACGATGACCACATCGGCAAATTCGATCTGTTCGACCAGCAGCCCGACCAGACTGCGCGTATCGTCCTCGCCCAGCGACTCTCCGCGATCGGCAAGGAAATCCTGGCTCGAATAATCCTTGAGCAGGTTCAACGCATCGACGACCGTGACCATCGTGTCCAGCCGGGCGACATCGCCGAGCGACACGCCGGCCTCATCGCGAAACGAAAAGGTGCTGGCGACAGGCAGCGGTTCGGAAATGCCCGTGCTCTCGATCACCAGATAGTCGAAGCGACCAGCCTCGGCCAGCTTGCGCACCTCTTCGAGAAGGTCGTCGCGCAGGGTGCAGCAGATGCAGCCATTGGTCATTTCGACCAGCGTCTCCTGAGAGCGGGCCAATGTGGCATCGCCCCCGCGCACCAGATCGGCGTCGATGTTGACCTCGGACATGTCATTGACGATGACCGCGATCCGTTTGCCTTCGCGGTTGGCGAGGATGTGGTTGAGCAAGGTGGTTTTGCCCGCGCCCAGGAAGCCGGACAGCACCGTGACCGGCAATTTTTCCATGGGGCCCTGGGGTGGCGTTGCAGACACGATGCGCGCTCCGGATTAAAATATGATATGGTGTAACATATCACATAGAGGTGACGCTCAGGCAACAGGTTTTTGCAGGAGCGCGCCGTGGCAGGCGGAGCGGCGCCCCGATGCCGGCCTGGCCTTCAAAGGCAGGGCCGGCATCGGGTTTCCCGGCAAAGAATCAAGATAGGATGTCGCGCCAACACCGATCAGGAGACGATCATGGCGCCGAAAGAATGATCTTAAATCGATCCCCGCTTGACGGAGAAGCGTTGATCGATGGCCGGATTGGTTGCCCTGCCCGTGACCCGATCCGCGATATAGTCGCCTAGCAGGGGCCCGAACTTGAAGCCATGACTGCCGCCGCCGCTGGCGATCCATACATTGTCATAATCAGGGTGGCGGTCGATGATGAAATCTTCCTTCGGCGCGATTTCCCACTGGCAGACGCGGGTTTCCACGATGGGGGCGTCCCGCATGCCGGGGAAGCGCTTGTTGACATAAAGGCGGCCTTTTTCGATCAGATAAGGCGTTGGCAGGCGCTCGGCATTGTCCGGGTCGTGATAGACCTCGCCATTGTCGTCGGGCGAGTATTTGAGGCCGCGTTCGATGCTGCCGAAGCCATAGCCGCCATCGATATGGTCATGCCATGCGGGCTGATGCGGCCATGAAAAGCGATCGTCCCCGGCAGGCACGCCCCAATAGTAATACTCGCTTCGCACGATATGGATCAGCGGCTTCATGATCGTCGGCAATGTCTTGGGTGACCATGGCCCGCAGGAAAACACGAACTGCCCGGCGCTGACCGCGGAGCCGTCATTCAGCTTCAACGTCAGCAATGTGCGCCCCCTGGCTTCGCCCGGCACCGCGCGCGCGATTTGGAAGCGACCGCCCTTGTCCTGAAAGACCTCGGAGGCGCGGATCATCGCCTCGCGCGCCTTGATGACGGCGGCGGTTTTGGCGGTTTCGACGAAGCCGAACTCGACATCGTCGAAATTCATCTGCGGATAGCGCTTGCGCAAGGCCTCGCGGTCGAGCAGCTCATAGGGCAGCTTCAGCCGGTCGAAGGTCGCGCGCTGGCTGAGCAGCGCCGGGTTCCACACCTGCGCCATCTCCAGCCGCTCGTTGGGATAGAGGATGGTGCGCTTGAACTCGGCCTGACGCCTTTCCCACAGCGGCATGGCCTGCGCTGCCCATTCGGAATAGAAGGCCATCGCGCCATAGCCCGAGCGGATCGAGCGCGTTTCCCCCGCCGACGAGGCGCGCGGGTTGGAAGGGCCATATTCGTCGAGCGACAGCACCGACAGCCCCCGCTCGCGCAGGCAAAGCGCCGCCCAGCCGCCGAAGGCCCCCGCGCCCACCACCGCGATGTCGGGCGCGCCACCCGCAGCCTGAACGGCGGCCGCGGCCGGGCGGGCCAGCAGATTGGCGCTCCCGGCCGCCGCCGAGAGGGCAAGAAAATCGCGACGATCCATATCCAGTCTCCCCAGGCGCCTGGTCACCAGCCGAAGCCGCTCAGTAGAATTCGACGTTATCGATCTGCCACCACAGCGTTTCATCGGGTTTGGTGCTGCCCGTCACCTCGACCGAGGTCAGATCCTTGCCCGACCATGTCGAGCCGGGCGCATTGGCCTTGCCGGTGAAGGAGAGGGCGCTGAACGGCACCTCGATCTTCTGCCACTCGGCCCCGGCCTTGACCGGCGCGGCCCAGCTGCCCTCCAGACTGTTGAGCACCAGCTTGTAGGCCCCCGCGCCGCCCCGGATCTCGAAGCGCACGCCATGATAAGCGGTGATGTCGCCGGGCTGGATCGAGCCGCGCGTCAGGGGCAGGATCACGCCGGACTGGGGATCGTCGGTGTAGGACATCTTGGCGGCCACATTCAGCGCATGGTTGCCCGGCGCGCGGTCGATCAGCGTCATCACCTGCGTGGTGCGCTCGCGGCCCCGCTCCACATCGTTGACGCGCAGCGTGTCGAGCAGGGTCCGCCCGTTGGCGGCCTCGAAATCGTCGATCTTCGCGGCGATTTTCACCGGCGCCAGCGAGGTCGCCAGATTGGCCGCCGGCAGCGCCACGCCGGGGCCGAAGACCTGCCTGCCATCGACAAAGGTGCGGTCCGTCTTGTGAACATCCGCGATGGTGGTCCAGGGCGTGCCCTTGATCAGCACCAGATCGGCGCGCTTGCCCTTTTCGATGGTGCCGCGATCCTCGATCAGGCCGATGGCCTTCGCGCTGTTGGCGGTGCCCGCCATCAGGGCCTCGGTCGGGGTCAGCCCGGCCCTCACCATCAGCTCCATCTCATGCAGCGTGGCAAAGCCATGCGGCGTGCCCGGCATGCCCGCATCGGTGCCCAGCGCCACCAGCACGCCGGCATCCTGCATGCGCTTCACATTGTGGAGCGCATGATCGAAGCGGGCGATGCTCGAACGCAGGCCGGTGTCGTCCCGGCGCGGCGGCTGGCCCGGCTTCTGCGGCTCATAGACGGCCAGCGTGGGCGCATAGGCGGTGCCGTGGGCCTTGAACAGGTCGATGGTCTTCTGGGTGATCTCGGCGTCCTGCAGGCTGTGCGCCACCACATCGACCCCGGCGCGCGCCGCTTCCTCGCCGCGCACCACCGTCACCGTATGGGTCAGCACCTTCTTGTGGAACTTGTGCGCCTCGGACACCAGACCGGCCAGCGTCGTCTCGTCGATGGTGTTGTTGTCCGCGCCCGAGCCATAGCGCCAGCCATCGTGGAAGCCCTTCACCATATCGGGCTGATAGGCCATCACCTCATCCATCGCCATGCGGGCGCCCTGCGCGGTGCCGAACATCTTGATGGTGTTCTCGTCGGCCCAGTCGGCGCCATGGCCGCCGGGCATGCCCATGCGCGCGGTCATGTTGACATGCGGCGAGGCCAGGGTGGAGATCCACGCCCGGCGCGGCGCCCAGGATTCCGGCGCGGCGTTGAAATCATTGGTGGTGGTCACGCCGGCGGAAATATAGGCGGTGGCGATCTGCGGCGTGGTGGCGGGCTGGCCGACCCAATGGGTGTGGACGTCGAAGAAGCCGGGCAGCAGCGCCTCGCCCTTGGCCTGAATGAGTTTCGCGCCCTTGGGGATTTTCACATCAGGCCCCACATCGGCGATGCGGCCATCGGCGATCACCACGGTGGCGGCATGAGGTGGCGCGCCCGTGCCATCAAAGACAGTGGCCCCCACGATGGCGATGGTGCCGCTGGCGGGCGCGGCCATGGCATGGGGCGCGGCAGCAAGCGCGAGGGCGAGGGCAAGCTGTGCGGTCGTCTGGCGATAGGCAGAGGTCAGTGGTCGCATGGTGATGGATCCCGAAATGTGTCGATGGAGCGTGGTCTGGAAAAAGGGTCACATGGCTGGCGTGATGCCGGTCTCGCAGAACCAGCAGGGCTCGCCGATGGGCGCGCCGGGCGGCAGGGCGGGGGCCTGTGCGCGGTCGGCGGCGAGGCGGGCGAGTTTGGCGCTGTCGCGGCCCGTCAGCATGGCGGCGAGGGACTGGGTCTGCACCATCTCCTCGGCATCGCCATGGAAGGCCTGCAGCTGGGCGCCAAAACCGGTGAGCGCGGCCTGCAATTCGGCCGCGGCGGTGGGGGAGAGCGCCTTGTCGCCCATCGCCCCGGCCATATCGGCCACCAGCTTCAGGCGCACCCGCCGCCGGATTTCGGCGTAGCGCCCCTCATTCCCGGCCACCGGCGCGACGGCGCCCAGCAGCGTGGTGACCATCCGGCTCACCCCCATCTGGCGGGGATCGCGGCGGTGCTGCTCGACCATGCGGTTGAGCCGCTCGGGATCGAGCAGGGCGGACAGCGTCATGTCGGCGGCGGTGGTCGCCACGCCGGGCAGATCGAACACCGGCCCGCCCATCGAGGGGAAGACCTCGATGTCGAAGCCGCGCTCCGCCGTGGCGGCCTGCCCGTCGGAGAGCAGGTCGATCAGCGTGTCGGGCAGATCGAGCTGCTCGGGCGCCAGCGTTTTCACCAGCGCGTCGAGCGCCTGTTGCTGGATGGCCGGGGCGATGGGCAGGGCGGGCTCATGTCCGTCGCCATTGACGGCATAGGAATAATCCACCCCGCCCAGCAGCTTGACGACACCGGCCACCTGATAGCGGTGGAAGAGATAGATCGGCACGAAGACCCGGCGCAGATCGGCCACCGGCGCACCCTGCGCGATGTTGCGCAGGCCGAAATGGGCGAGGGCGACGCGCCGCACCTCCATGATATGGTCCAGCTCCTTCACCGGATCGCTGCCATTGTCCCATTGCGTGCTGTAGGGATGGTCGGTCTCGGCGATGAAGCGCATGCCCTTGTCCTGCGCATCCTTCGCCCAGGCCGAGAGCTGGTCGCGGCCCTTGGCGCCTGCAGGAACGGTCGCATAGAGCCACTTCACGCTGAACTTGTCCCATGCCCCGGCGCGGGTGGCATAGACATCCTCGAAGGTCAGATGGTCACCCTTCACCTGAACGAGCGGGGCGGGATAATCCAGCGTGGAGGCGCGGTTGTCGAAAGTGCTGCCCGCGAAATTATGCGACAGGCCCAGCGCATGGCCGGTTTCATGCATGCCCAGCTGGCGGATGCGCGCCAGCGCCAGCCGCACCGGATCCTCGGGTCCGCCCTTGCCGGTCTTGTCGGCGCCGACCAGCCCCTCGAAGATCATCTTGTCCTGCCGCAGCCGCAGCGAGCCCAGCTGCACCACGCCGCGAATGATCTCGCCCGTGCGCGGATCGACGATGGTCTGGCCGGTGGACCAGCCGCGCGTCTGCTCATGCACCCAGTTGATGACATTGTAGCGCGCATCCATCGGGTTGACGCCCTCGGGCAGCACCTCGACCTTGAAGGCGTCGATATAGCCGGCCGCGTCGAAGGCCTGGCCCCACATGCTGGCGCCCTGCACCAGCGCCGAGCGCACCGGTTCGGGCGCGGCGCGGTCGACATAAAACACGATCGGCTTTTTGACATGCGAGCGCGCCGCGTTCGGCTCGGTCTTTTCCAGCCGGAAGCGGCGCACCAGCCGGTAGACATCGGCGGAATCGAGCGGCGCGGCGAAATTCTGCACCAGCACCTGCACCGATGTGCCGACGCGCGGATCATAGAGGCGCGGTTCGAAACCGGGTTCGGGCAGCTTCACGAAGCTGTGGTGCACCGTCATGGTGATCGCGCGCGCATCGGGGGCGACGCCGCGGATGTCGGGGCCGGGCTCGTCGGTGGTGAAGGT
This sequence comes from Novosphingobium rosa NBRC 15208, assembly GCF_001598555.1. Lineage (GTDB taxonomy): Bacteria > Pseudomonadota > Alphaproteobacteria > Sphingomonadales > Sphingomonadaceae > Novosphingobium > Novosphingobium rosa. Next base: position 22,624 of record NZ_BCZE01000057.1, on the reverse strand, counting down.
CTGGGCCACCTCGATGTCGATGTTGTCGGGGAAGGCGCCAAGGCTGGCGGTGTCGATGTAGGAGAGGGCTGGAGCCTGCCGGTAGAGGCCCTGCTTGCGCGCCTTCAGCTTGGCGGCGATGTCGAGCGCGTCGCGGGTCAGGAAGCTGGAGATGTCCACCAGTGTGCCGCCGCCCGGCGCATCGGCCTCGACCTCGCCCGACCAGATGTTCGAGACCGCGAAGCTGTCATGCACCGCGCGCTGTTCGTCGGCCCCGGCGCCATCGGCGCGCATGCCATAGTTTTCGGCCTGAAGGATCACCCGGCGGCCGATGCGGTGGAAGGCCAGCACCTGCGCGCGGCCCATCTCCGCCCGGTCCAGCCCGATGGGGGTGGAGCCAAGACCGGTGGCGAGGATCGTCTGGTGAATGAAGCGGCCCGAGATGCCGTCCTTGTCGGGCGGGGGCAGCTGAATCAGCACCCGGCCATTGGCCTTGTCGACGAAGACGGGAAACAGGCCCTGCTGCCGCACCAGAGCGCCGGTGCGGCGGGCGAAGGTGTCGGCTGCTGGCGCGGGCGCCTGCGCCATGGTCTGCATCGGCATGGCCAACAGCGGCAGGGAAAGAGCGGCGATCAGGCGGCGGTCAGGCAAGAACATCGGCAAGTTCCCGGGCGGAAGGCAACGAAAGGGCAGGTTGAACAGTCAGCGAAGGCTTGTCACGCTTCGCCATGATGGGAGCGGGACAAGCCCGCTCCCGCGCCTCGGATCAGAACTTGTGGCGGACGCTGGCATACCAGTAGCGGGCATAGGGCGCGTAAAGCGTGCCCATATAGCCCGCCGAGGACAGCGGCGGCTGCTCATTGGTCAGGTTGCGCACGCCGAAGCGCAGGCTGGTGCCCTTGAGAGTGCCCTCGCCCAGACGGTAATCGGCATAGAGGTTGCCGGTGATCTGGCTCTGCACCACCCAGGCATTGCCCACCGAATCCAGCAGGCTGGTGTCATCCACGCTGCCGATGAACTGGGTGAAGCCGCCGATCGTCAGATTGCCCAGCGACCAGGTGAGCGCCGCCGACCATTTCCAAGCAGGCTTGCCGTTCTGCCGCAGCAGGTCGCCGCCGCCGGTGATGGTGGTGCCGGCGTTGATCTGCCCCGCCGCGCGTGCCGCCAGCAACTGGGAGATACCCGGCGAGGGATCCTGATAATAGCGGAAGAGATGCGACAGGTTGAACGTGGCGTTGAAGCTGCCGATGCTGGTGCGCGGCGTGGTGTAGCTCAGGTTGAAATCCATGCCGCGCACGGTCTGCGGCAGCAGGTTCACATACTGGTCCTTCACATAAAGCACCTGACCGGCCGGAGTCAGCCCGGTTCCGGCAAAGGCGGCGATGTCGTCGGCGGTGGGGGCGGCACGCACCACATTGGGGTTGGAGCTGCCGCTCTGGCGCAGCAGATAGTCCTGAATCAGCGCATTGCCTTCACCGAAGACGCCGACCAGACCCTTCTGCTTGACCTGCCAATAGTCGCCGGTCAGCGTCAGATGACCGATGCTGGGCGGCAGCGGCGGCTCGATCACGGCGCCCATCGACAGGGTGGTGTCCCGCTCGGGCTGCAGGTTGGGGTTGCCGGCGCGCTGCGCGGTCACCGAGTTGGAGCGGGTGCACTGCGAGAAGGCCGAGATGCGCCCGGCACGCAGATCCGCTTCGCAGAAGGCATAATCGGTGCGGGTGTTGGTGCGGGTGACCAGCGAGGCGTTGGTCTGCTCCAGATTGGGCGCGCGGAAGGATTTCGCCCAGGATGCGCGCAGGCGGATGCCCTTCACGATGTCCCATGCGCCCGCGAATTTGGGCACCGCGACGGGGCCGAAATCGCTGTAGCTTTCGAATCGGCCCGCCGCCTGGAATTCCAGATTGCGGATCAGCGGCACATGCATGTCGGGCGAGATCGCGGGAATGGCGAATTCGCCGTAGAGCGAGAAGACCTCGCGCGTGCCATGCGTGTCGGGGTTGAGGCTGTTGGGCACGAAGTTGCTGGCCACCACGCCAGTGACCGGATCGGTGAAATTGACCGTGCCGTCGATGCCGGAATCGCGGTCGTCGAGCTGGCTTTCCCGCCGTGCTTCCATGCCCGCCGCAATGCCGACATTGCCCGCCGGCAGCTTGATGAGATCGCGGCGCGAAACGCGGAAATCATAGGTGGCCAGCGTGGTCTTGTCGTAGCGGGTCAGCTTCTCGCGGATCGAATCGATGGTCGCCTGGCTGTTGGGCGTGCCGTCACCCACCGAAGGATTGCTCAGCGTGCCGCCGTTGAAAACATTGTAGGCGTCAGGCGTGGAAAGCGCGAGGGCAGCCTGCAGCTTGGTGCGCGAGATGTTGTCGCTGACGTCGCGCACGGTCGCTTCCGAATAGCTGAGCGCGCTTTCCCAGTTCCAGCTGTCCCAGCTGCCGCGCAGGCCGAAGAGCAGACGGTATTGCTTGTTGGTGACATCGATGTTGATGTTGCCAAGATCCGCGAAGGAATAGCCGGTGATGGTCACCGGCAGGCCTGCCGCCGGAACATTGGTGCCCGCGATGCGGTTGGGATTGACCGTGCCATTGGCGAACACCGCCGCGCCATAGGGGTTGTAATAGTTGCTGGCGGGAACGGTGATGGGGATCGAGGAGAGCGTCGAGATCGGGCTCTGCGTGGCGTGAGTCTTGGCCCAGTAGAAGCCGCCTTCGAAGAAAGCGGTGACATTGTCGTCGATGTCGTAATGGCCGCTGCTGAACAGATTGACGCGGTCGACCGAGGGCAGCACCGAAATGCCGGTGGCCGCGCTGTCGTAACGCAGATTGCGGTTGACGCCCGAGGTCGCCAGCGCGCCGGTGGCGTCGCACAGGCCGTTGCCGATGGCGATGGCGCAGCCGCTGCTGGTGGTGGGCTGGATGTGGAAGGCGCCCGAGCCGCTGGTCAGCGCGGTGGTGCCCTGCCGGATCGTGCCAAAGCTTGAAGGCGTCGCCGCCGAGAGCCAGGGCGTGGTGGTGCTGCGCCCGTCGAGCGAGGTGGCCGTGGCGAAGGCCGTGCCCGCGAACAGCGGCGTCTTGTTCGAGGAGGCGGTGTAGGCCTGATCGGTGGAGAGAATGCCGGTGCCCCGGTCATAGGTGGCGTTCAGGGTGATGTTGCCACGCCCCTCGGCGAAATTCTTGCCGAACAGCCCGCTGACGTTCAACTCGCGCAAATGGGTGTGTTCGGCGCCGCCATATTGCACCGACATGTCGGCGCCGCTGAAATTGGTCTTGAGCACGGTGTTGACCACGCCCGCCACCGCATCGGCGCCATAGATGGCCGCCGCGCCGTCGCGCAGCACTTCCAGCCGCTCCAGCCCGTTCACCGGGATGGCGTTGCTGTTGTAGCCCAGCACCGGCACCAGCTGGTCATTGGCCTGGCTGGTGGGATGGGTGACGACGCGGCGGCCGTTGAGCAGCACCAGCGTGTTGCCCACGCCAAGGTTGCGCAGGTTGATCGAGTTGACGTCGCCGCGCGCCGAGTTGCTGCTGCCCGCGGTGTATTGCGCGTTGAAGGTGACGTCGCCCATCTGCGGGATCGAGCGGAACAGGTCGGCGCCGTTCACCGCGCCGGTCGCGGCGATCATGGTCTGGTCGACCACCGTCACCGGCAGAGCGGCGTTCACCTTGGCGCCCTTGATCTGCGAACCGACGACGGTGATGTCGTTCACCGGTTCCGCAGCGGGGGCGGCCACGGGTTCGGGCGCGGCGGGTGCGGGCGCGGATGCGGTGGGCTGCGCGGCGGCGGTGTAGCTTGCCGCGTGAAGGCTGGCGGTGGGCAGGCTGGCGGAGGTGCTCAGCTTGCGGTCGCGCAGGACGATGGTGCGGCCATTGTCCGAGGCGATGACGAGATCCGTGCCCTGGATGATCTGCCGCAGCGCGGCGCGCACGTCATAGACCCCGGTCAGCGCGGGGGTGCGGACACCGGCAAGCCGGTCGCTCGGCGCGATGATCTGCAGCCCGCTCTGGATGGCGAAGCTGGGCAGCGTGTCCACCGCCTTGCCCGCCGGCAGATCCAGCGATCGCTGCTGCGCATGCGCGGTGCCAACCATCATGGCAAGCGAGCTGATCCCGGCCAGAGCGACCGCGACCTGTCTGATATGTTTCATCTACGTCCCCTGTTTGTGTCCTGCGTGAAAGGCGTCATGCGCCCCTCAGCCCCTGTCCCACGCAGGCATCGTCCCCCTCTTGCGCATGTCCATGTTCCCTTGCCCCGGGTGCATGAAAGCTGGGCTGCGTGAGCCTTGGAAAGCTCTTGTTGTTGCCAGCTGCTGCAACGAAGACATTTCGCAACCGACTTTCCGCCAGTCAATTTTGGAATATTCATATGGTTTGGGGTGGGTAAATGACCACTTGTGTGCCCATTGCTTGTCGGGCCTGCTCGAAGATGTGAGCGCTTCCCTCCTCGACAGGGCCCAGTGGTTGGCCAGGGCCGTTTGCCCGCATGAGCCCGCGCTCCGTCGCTGGCTGGCGCAACGCACGCTGGCGGTCGATCTGGATGATATCGTGCAGGAAGCCTATGCGCGCCTCGCCCTGTTGCCCTCGGTCGAGCATATCCGGAATCCCCGCGCCTATTTCTTCCGCACCGCTCTGGCCATTCTCGTCAATGAGGTGCGCCGGGCGCGGATCGTCCCCATCGAAGCCGTCGCCGAACTCGACCGGCTCGAGGTCGAGAGTCTGGCCGCCACCCCTGACCGGGAGGCCGAGGGCCGTCAGGAGTTGCGCCTGCTGGCCGAGGCCATCGCGCAATTGCCGCGGCGCTGTCGCGAGGTCTTCGTGGCGCGGCGGGTTCACGGCATGTCGCAACGCGAAACGGCGCAGCATCTGGGGATTGCCGAAAGCACGGTCGAAAAGCATATCGCCGCAGCGCTGCGCCATCTGGCCGCTTTGATGAATGGGCAGGAACCGGGGACTGGCGGAAACGCCCCCGCTCGATTGTCTATGCAGCAGACCCATGAAACAGAGACCTATGACGCCACGCGAAACGAGCGCTGAGATCGAGGAGGCCGCCAGTCTCTGGGTGGCCCGGATCGACCGCGCACCGCTGTGCGAGGAGGATGCGGCAGCGCTGGACAGCTGGCTGGCGGGTGACATCCGCCGCCTTGGTGCCATGGCCCGCATGCAGGCCACCATGATAAGAACACAGGCCGCCTGCGCGCTGGGCCCGGGCTTCGATCCGCAGGTCTTTCTGGACACGCCGTCTCCGCGCCCCGCCATAAGCCGCAGGCGCATTCTGGGCTTTGGCGCCAGCGCGCTGGCCACGGCGGGCGCCGCGGCGGCCGGGCTGGTTCTTTGGGCGCCCGGTCAGGCAAGCTACACCTCCCCCATCGGCGAGATGAAGCGGATCAGGCTGAGCGATGGCAGCTTTGTCAGCCTCAACACCGCCAGCGTCATCAAGGTCAGCTTTACCGATCGGGTGCGGCAGGTGACGCTGGTGGCGGGAGAAGCCCTGTTCGAGGTGGCCCGCGATGTGGCTGGCCAAAGCGTGCTGAGGCCTTTTGTCGTGGTTGTCGGCAAAACCACGCTGGAAGCGCTCGACACCGCCTTTTCGGTGCGCCGGCAAATGGGCGCCGCCGTGCGGGTGATGGTGAAGCGCGGCAGGCTGGAGATGCGGCGGGGCGATGCGGCGGCCATGATGCTGAATGCGGGCATGCTGGCGCAGGTGGATGAAGATCCGGCGGTGCCCCTGCGCGTCGACAGCGTGGATCAGGTCGATATGGAAAGCGGCCTCTCATGGTTGCAGGGCAATTTGAGTTTCCGCAGCGTGCGTCTCGATGCCGCCGCGCAGGAGTTCGCGCGTTACGATGCCGATACGCTGATCGCTGTCGATCCGTCCCTGCGTGAGCACCGGATCACCGGGGCTTTCGCGGCGCGCGATCCGCAAGGCTTCGCGCAGGCCGTGGCGATCAGCTATGGTTTGCGGGTCGAGCATGAGGGTAACACCATTCGGCTGGTCCCGCCGCGATAGACCGGCCCAAAGACAAGGGTGTTCTGATTTTTGCGATGATATGTGAGAATGATTGCGTTTGATCGCACGGGGCCAGGCGGTCATGGTCACCCCACCCACTCAAGAGTTTCTGATCATGGCCACATCTTCCCTCTCTGTCCTCGCTCCGCCAGAGCCCGAATTGCCCCGCAACTGCACCTTCGATGGCGACGACTGGGCCATTCTTGCCCAGCACTGGTACCCCATCGCCCTGGCGCGTGAGGTTGTCGACAAGCCGCTGTCCACCAAATTGCTGGACGAGCCGCTGGTGATCTACCGCGCCGGGTCGGAGCTGGTCGTGGCGCGCGATATCTGCCCGCATCGCGGCGTGCCGCTCAGCATGGGCACGCAGGTCGAGGGCGGGGTCACCTGCGCCTATCACGGCTTGCGCTTTGGCGCGGGCGGGCGCTGCAACCATGTGCCCGCCCATCCCGACCGCGATATTCCCGCGCGCCTCAACCTCAAATCCTATCCCCATGTCGAGCGTTACGGCCTGATCTGGACCTGCCTGCTCCACGATGGCGGTGAGCCTGTCATCCCCGACATGCCGCATTGGGACGAGGCGGACTTCCAGCAGATCACCTGCCCCCATATCGACATTTTCGGCTTTGCCGGGCGCCAGATGGAAGGCTTTCTGGACGTCGCCCATTTCGCCTTCGTCCACACCGACACCTTTGGCGACGCCAACAATGCCGTGGTGCCGCCCTATCGCCCGGTCACCACCGAACATGGCTTCGAGGTGGAATATCGCAGTTCGGTCGGTAATTACCCCATCGGCGTGACCGACCGGGGCAAGCCGGGCTTCGAATGGCTGCGCCATTTCCGCACCCATCTGCCCTTCACCGCCACGCTGGAAATCCATTTCCCCGATGAAGCGCGGCTGGTCATCATGAATGCCGCCTCGCCGGTTTCGGCCAAGGTGACGCGTCTTTTCGCGCCGATCGCCCGCAATTTCGACAAGGATCTGCCGGTTCAGGACGTCTATGATTTCAACCGCCGCGTCTTCGAGGAAGACAAGGCCATCGTGGAAGCGCAGATGCCCGAATGCCTGCCGCTCGATCCGGTGATGGAGGCGCATATTCCCGCCGACATGAGTTCGATGGCCTATCGGCGGGGCCTGCGCGATATGGGGCTGAGCCGTTTCTTCACGGCCTGATGGAGAGTGCGTTTTTTGAACCTTGCAATATCGATGACCGCTCCAGCATGACCGAGGACTTTCACCCCACCGGCTGGAGCGAACAGCACATCCGCGACGAGGCCCGGCGACAGGGCCTCACATTGCCCGATGCCTGCCTGCCCGGCGTCAAGGCCAATCTGGCGCTGCTGGAAGACCGCTGGGCCACGGTGGAAGCCGCCTTGGCCAGCATCGGTGATGCGCCGTGAGCGAGACCCTCACCGCGCTGTCTTCCGCTGCGGCCATCGCCAGCGCCGTGCGCGAGGGGCGGGTCCGGGCGGTGGCGATCACGCGCGCCGTGCTGGACAGCCTTGCCGCGCGGGACAAGCTGGTCAACGCCGTCAACACCGTGCTGGCCGACCGCGCTCTGAAAACCGCCGCCGCTGTGGATGCTGCCGTGGCGCGCGGGGACGATCCGGGTCCGCTGGCAGGCGTGCCGATTGGCCTCAAGGCCCTGTTTGATATCGCCGGCCTGCCCACCACCGCAGGCGCCGCGATGCGTATCGACGCCGCTCCGGCCTCTCGCGACGCGGCCTTGCTGCAGCGGCTGACCGCTGCCGGGGCTGTGCCCGTCGCCGTGCTGAACATGGACGAATATGCCTATGGCTTCGTCACGGTGAACGCCCATTTCGGCACCACGCGCAACCCGCGCGACACCGCAAGGCTGGCAGGCGGCTCCAGCGGCGGATCGGCGGCGGCGGTGGCGGCGGGGATGCTGCCGCTGGCCTGGGGATCGGACACCAACGGGTCGATCCGCGTGCCCGCGTCGCTGTGCGGCGTCTGGGGCTTCCGCCCGGCGCATGGCGGCGTGCCGGAGGAGGGCAGCTTTCCCTTCGTGCCCATGCTCGACACGCTGGGGCCCTTCACCAACACGCTGGAGGATTTGCGTCTGGCGATGGAGGTGGCGCAGGGCCAGCCCATCGCACCGATGAAAGCGCGCCGCGTGGCCCGTCTGGGCGGCTGGTTCGTGGACCACGCCATCGCCGATGTCGACAAGGCCTTCGCCGGGATCGAGGCTCTGCTGGGCGTGTTGCCCATGGCGGAGCTGCCGCAGGTGGAGGCCGCCCGCGCCGCGGCCTTCCTGATCACGGCGCATGATGGTGGGCGCCTGCACCGGGCAGAGCTGGCCAAACGCCCGCTGGCTTTCGATCCCGAAACCCGGGACCGTCTGCTGGCCGGCAATCTGGTGCCGACGCCCTTGCGTGATCGTGCCGCCCAATTCGGTGACTGGTTCCGCAAGCAGGCGCTCACGCTGCTGCAGCGCTATGAGGTGTTGATTGCTCCGGCCACGCCCGATGTCGCGCCGCTTATCGCTGATCCGGTGATCCATACCGGCTTTGGCCCGGCGCCCGCCCGCGCCAATCTGGGAATGCTGGCGCAGCCGATCAGTCTGGCGGGGTTGCCGGTGCTGTCGGCGCCTTTGAAGCGGTCGGGGCAACTGCCTTTGGGGCTGCAATTGATCGGGGCGCCGGGGCGGGAGGGCCTGTTGTTCGATCTGGCGGCGCGGTTGGAGATGGCCGGGGTGCTGGGAGTTCAGGCGGCATGGACATGAAGGGGTGAATGCGAGGGTGTTGCACCCTCGCGCTCCCTTTAATGTCCGCGTTGCGCTTCGGGTCCGGCCTTGGGTGCATCCCGGTCATGGGCGAGGTTGCCCGCGATATAGGTGCGGGCGATAAAGCGGTCATCCCCCAGAATTTGCATGGCGAACAGGCGTTCGGCCAGGGGCAGATGCGCACAGCGGCGGGCGGCGAGGGGTGTGGCGGCGTGGTCGAGAAGCAGGAAATCGGCCTCCTGCCCCTCCATCAGCGCGCCGACTTGCGAGCCCATGCTCAGCATATTCGCGCCCCCCTGCGTGGCCAGATAAAGCGCGCGGAACGGGTTGAGCGGATGGCCCTGCAACTGGCAGACCTTATAAGCCTCACCCATGGTGGCAAGCATGGACAGGCTGGTGCCCGCGCCGACATCGGTGCCAAGGCCCAGCGCCACACCATGCGCGTCCAGCCGTGCCAGATCGAACAGGCCGGAACCGAGGAACAGGTTGGAGGTGGGGCACAGCGCCACCCCCGCGCCGCTGTCATGCAAGCGGCAGCATTCGCGGTCAGACACATGGATGCCATGCGCGAAGATGGAGCGCGGCCCCACCAGCCCGAAGCGATCGTAGACATCGAGGTAATCGCTGGCGTCCGGAAAGCGGCCCAGCACGGCGGCGATCTCGTCGCGGTTTTCGGAGATATGGGTGTGGAGCAGGGTTTCGGGGTGGGCTGTCAGCAGATCGCCCGCCACGGCCAGCTGCGCGTTGGATGAGGTGAGGGCGAAGCGCGGCGTCACCGCATAGCTCAGCCGCCCTTTGCCTTGCCAGCGGGCGATCAGGGCCTCGCTCTCTGAGCGGGCGGTTTCGGGTGTGTCGCGCAGGCCCTCGGGCCCCAGATCCATCAGCACCTTGCCCGAGGCGATGCGCATATTGCGCTCCACCGCCGCCGCGAACAGCGCATCGACCGAACCCTCATGCACCGTGGCGAAGACCAGCGCGCTGGTGGTGCCATGGCGCAGCAATTCGTCGAGGAAGAAGGCGGAGACATCGCTTGCATGGGCCGGATCGGCGAAGGCGCGCTCGGCGGGGAAGATATGCTGCTCCAGCCAGCCGAGCAGTTGCAACCCATGGGCGGCAATGCGCTCGGTCTGGGGATAATGGATATGGGTGTCGACGAAGCCGGGCACCAGCAGGCGGCCACGGTGGTCCTCGATCGCCAGGCCTGGGAAGCGCGGCGCCAGCGTGGCATGATCGCCGCGCGCGATGACGATGCCATCCTCCACCACCAGCAGGCCATCGGGCTCATGGCGCAGCGCCTGATCGCCGGCGACGCGTGGATCATGCGGCAGGCTGAGAAGTTCGGCCCGGAAACCCTTTAACACGTGGGATATCTCCAGTCTGGCTCAACTGCCGCGATAGGTCGAGAAGGCAAAGGGCGAGACCAGCAGCGGCACATGATAGTGGCCCTCGTCGCCCGCGCCGAAATGGATCGGCACCACATCGAGGAAGGGGGGATCGGCCAGCGGCGCGCCTTGCGTGCGGAAGTAATCGCCCACATGGAAGGTCAGCACATAGGCGCCCGCAGACAGCGCCGGGAAGCCGCGAAAGCGCCCATCGGCATCGGTCGCGCCCTCGGCCAGCCAGGTCTCGCCCTGCGTCAGCACCACGCGGATGCCGGGGGCGGGGCGACCGTTGACGGTGTCGAGAACATGGGTGGACAGGCTGCTCATGCTTTAACCTCCTCGACGCCGGAGCGGGGCCACTGGCCGAGAAATTCCTCATCGTCATAGGTGAGGAAGGCGGCCAGATTGCGGTCCTTGTCATCGAGAAACAGTTGATCCGCAATCCCCCCGGCCAGCTTCGGCAAGGCCTGCTCCAGCCCGGACAGCGCCGAAGCCGACAGCCCCATGCTGAGCAGCGCGGCATAGTTGAAGGCAAACAGCCCATGCACCTGCGCGGCCTTGTCCGGCGCCTTGGGCAGGATGTCGAAGGAGGGCCCCAGATAGGGATGCGCCGCGATCAGATCGGCGATGGAGGGCGAGACGTCGCAGCCTTCGGGCACCGGCACGCGCTCGCCCCAGCGGGCGATGTGGTCCGCCACCAGACGCAGTTCGGGGCGCAGCGCATGGTCGCTGATCAGGCCGGTGGAGAGGACCACGAAATCGAAAAGGTGTTCGCCATGGGGCGTGGTGACCTTGACCTGCGCACCATCGTTGACGGCCTCTGCCGACAGCCACGGGCTGCCCAGATGCAGATCGAAGCCGGGCAGGGCGGCGGCGCGCTCGAAGGTGTCGTTGGTCGGTGGCTGATTGTGGCTCAGGAAGCAGGCCATGGCGCGGTATTTGTCGGCATCGGACAGTGCGCGATAGCGGGCCGCGAGCCCGACACGCTCCATAAAGCGGATGGGGTTGATGCGCGGCAGCACCTTGCGGCGGATAAAGACCTCCGCCGCGCCCACGCCTGCGTTCAGGGCGAATTGGGCATTGTCGAAAGCGCTGGCGCCGCCGCCCAGAATGCCGATGCGCTTGCCCTTCATCGCGGCGTAATCGACGGCCTCGCTGGTGTGGGCGTAGAGGTGGCGGGGCAGAGTGTCGCGGATCATCGCGGGGGTATGCCATTCGCCGCCGCCCTGGATGCCGGTGGCCAGCACCACCTTGCGGGCCAGAACGGGTGTGCCATTCGCGATATGGATGCGGAACAGGCCATCGCCCAAGGGCTCGATCAGGTCCACCTTGGCGCCATTGCGAACAGGCAGATCCAGCACCCGGCGATACCAGCGCAGATAATCCATCCAGTCGCCGCGCGGGATCTTGTCGAGCTTATCCCAGCCTTCAGCACCATGCTGCGCCTCCCACCAGGCGCGATAGGTCAGGGAAGGGATGCCGAAATCCACCGGCGTCAGATGCTTGGGCGTGCGCAGCGTGACCATGCGGGCATAGGTGACCCATGGCCCTTCCTGGCCGGCAGGATTTTCATCCAGCACCAGCACATTGTTCACCCGCTCGCGCCTCAGGCCAAACGCGGCGGAAAGCCCGCTCTGCCCGCCGCCGACGATCACCACATCATAGACATGGTTCCCCTCATGCTGGCGCGGATGCGTCCAGTCCGGCCCGCCCAGCGCGATCTGCGCCAGATCATGCGCCAGCCGGGCTTCCAGAGCGGGGAGGCCGTCCGCGATCATGCCATATCCTCCAGCCGCAGCTTTACGATCTTGCCGATTTCGCCCAGTGACGTGGCCACTTCGGTGGCCGTATCGTTGGCGGCGCGGGCCTCCATCGCGGCGAGGATGCCCGCCTTGTCGGTCAGCCTTACGCAGATGATGAAAGGCATATCATGGGCCGCGCGATAGGCGGCATTGAGCGCATGAAACCGCGCGAATTCCTCGGGCGTCAGCCGGTCCAGACCGGCGCTGGCCTGTTCGGCGGTGCTGGCCTCGGTGAGCGTCTTGTCGATCGCCGCCTTGCCCGCCAGCTCGGGGTGAGCGCGGATCAGCGCCAGCTTTTCCTCTGCCGAAGCCGCCTCCAGCGCCTGCATCAATCCTGTATGCAGATTGGCAAAGGGGCGCAGAGCCGCCGCGCGCTCAACCACCCAGGGCGAATGCTCGAACAGCGCGCCATAGCGGGCGACAAAATCCTGCGCGGGCAGGGCGTTGACCTCGTCCAGCGTCAATGGGTGTTCCCCTCCAGGCTGACATGGGCGGAGACCACCTTCCAGCCATCGGGAAATTTCACCCAGCTCTGCGTCTGGCGTCCGCGACGGTCCGAGTTTTCGCGGAAGAACTCGGCGTCAGCGGTGGCGAAATTGTCGCCATAGACAGTGATCGCCACCCGACCGAGTTTGCGCTGCGGCGAACCGCCGCGACCTTTCCGGAACTCGCGGATCTCCTCGATGCCGTAAAGCACCTCGCCCACGCCATAGCGGTTGGTGGTGGGGGCTTCGTGGAACAGCTTGTCCATCGCCGGGATATCGTCCTCCATCAGCGCGCGCTCATACTCGTTGAAGGCGGCGGTGACTTCGGCCAGCAGGGCGGGGTTGTCGATCATCATGCGGGGTGCTGCTCCATCCAGTGGCGGGCGATATCGATGCGGCGGGCCACCCAGACATCCTTGTAGCCCGCGATATGATCCAGAAAACGCGCCAGAGCCCGCGCCCGCGCCGGCTTGCCGACCACGCGGCCATGCAAGCCCACGCTCATCATGCGGCCACCCTCGGCATAAAGCTGGTCGAAGGTATCGCGCAGATAGTGGAAGAACTGATCGCCCTCGGTAAAGCCATTGAGCGCCACGAATTTCATATCGTTGACGTCCAGCGTGTAGGGCACGATCAGCTGCTTGCCCTGCCAGTAGGGCACATCGTCGGCATAGCTGTCGGCATCGTAGAGGAAGCCGCCTTCCTCGGCCACCAGACGCGCGGTGTTGGGGCTGGTGCGTCCCTGATACCAGCCCAGCGGACGGCTGCCGGTCACCTTCTCATGCAGGGCGATGGCCTGAGCGATATGCTCGCGCTCCATATCCTCGGGCACATATTGGTAGTCGATCCAGCGCAGCCCGTGGCTGGCGATTTCCCAATCGGCCTCCAGCATGGCGGCCACGGCTTCCGGGTTGCTTTCCAGCGCCTTGGCCACGCCGAACACCGTCACCGGCAACCCGCGCTGCGTAAACAGCCGGTGCAGTCGCCAGAACCCGGCCCGGCTGCCATATTCATAGAGGCTTTCCATCGCCATGGCGCGATCGGGGTGACGCGCCGCGCCCACCATCTCGGAGAGAAACCCCTCGGACAGCTCATCGCCATTGAGGACGGTGTTTTCCGCGCCCTCCTCGTAATTGATGACGAATTGCACGGCGATCCGCGCGCCGTTCGGCCAGTTGGCCGCTGGCGGCGTGGCGCCATAGCCTACCAGATCGCGGCTCATGCGCCGGCCTCCCATGCGGCCATGGCGGCAGGCACGGCGGCGCCCAGCGGCAGGCTGAACCCTTCAGCTTTCAGGCAAGCCTCCAGCGCGGAGAGCGTGATCAGCACCTTATGCTTCATCGCATTGTAACCCATCGCCCCCAGCCGCCAGATGCGCCCCTGCAAAGGCCCGAACGCCGTGCCGATCTCGATCTGGAACGCCTCGCGCATCATGGTGCGCACCGCCTCGCCATCGACGCCCTCGGGAATCCACACGCCGGTCACATTGGTCATGCGATGCGCATCGTCGCCGAACACCTTCAGCCCCATGGCGCGCGCCCCCGCCGTCATCGCACGCCCGGCAGCGGCATGGCGGGCAAAGCGCGCTGGCAAACCTTCCGCCAGCACCACGCGGGCGCATTCGCGCGCGCCATAGAGCATGGTGGTCGCCTCGGTATGGTGATTGAGCCGTTTCGGCCCCCAGTAATCCATCACCATCGCCAGATCGAAATAGTTCGAGCCGATCATCGCGCCGATACCATCCTCGATATCGTCGCGCGCGATGCCTTTCTCGACATGGCGGCGATGCAGGATATGCGCGGCGGCCGCCTCCGAAATGGTGATCGGCGAGGAGCCCGAAGGCCCGCCAAGGCACTTCTGCAAGCCGCCCGTCACCACATCGGCGCCCCAGCGGTCGCTGGCGATTTCCATCCCGCCGATGGTGGCCGTGGCATCGACATAGACTAGCGCGCTGACTTCCTTGGCAATCGCCCCGATCCCATCGAGCGGCTGCGCCATGGTGGTGGAAGTATCGCCATGCACCGCGCAGATCAGCTTCGGCTGCACGCGCCGGGCGGCTTCGGCGATGGCCTCCATCGGCACGACTTCGCCCCATGGCGCATCGACGGTTTCATACTTCGCGCCGATGCGCTGCAAAATTTCCTGCAACAGCAGCCCGAAGCGCCCGAAATTGACCACCAGCGCCATTTCGCCCGGCGCGATCAGGCTGACCAGCGCCGCCTCGATCCCCGCGCGCGCGGTGCCGTCCACCAGCATGGTCCAGTGGTTCTGCGTGCCGAACACCGGGCGATAGAGCGCCATCACCTGGTTCATATAACCGGTCATTTCGGGGTCGAACTGGCCCAGCATGTCGGCGCTCATCGCGCGCAGCACGCGGGGATGGGCGTTGACCGGCCCCGGCCCCATCAGCAGGCGCTGGGGCGGATCGATCTGCCCGAAAAGATCCTGCGGCAACTCAGCCATATTTGGCTCCCAGATTTTCGATAAAATGAATCATAGCCGCAAAAGCCGCTTCGACATCGGGCACTTCGACATGTTCTGCCGGATTGTGGCTGATCCCGCCCCGGCAGCGGATAAACAGCATGGCGGTGGGGCAGATCGCCTCCAGCACCATGGCATCATGCCCCGCGCCCGAGACCAGACGGAACGGTTCCTGCCCGGTTGCGGCGATTCCCGCATCCATCAGATCCATCAGATCCGGCGCGCAGGGGCTGGCGGGCAGATTGTGGATCTTTTCAATGCCCACGCCCAGCCCGCGCGCCTTGGCCAGATCGCGGATGCGGGCCAGAATGGCCCCCGCCGCGCGATCACGACGGGCTTCGTCGCCCGAGCGCACATCCAGTGTGAAGACGGTCTCTCCGGGGATCACATTGGCCGCGCCCGGCAGCACCGCCATGCGCCCCACCGTGGCGACCAGATCGCTGGCATCGGCGCGCGCGATCTCTTCCACCGCCAGCACCATTTCGGCAGCGGCGGTCAGGGCATCCTGACGCAGCCCCATGGCACAGGTGCCCGCATGGCCCGCCTTGCCCAGCACGGTGATCTGATAGCGCAGTTGCGCGGCAATGCCGGTGACGGTGCCCAGCGCCAGACCCTGCGCCTCCAGCACAGGGCCCTGTTCGATATGGGCTTCCATATAGGCGAGGGGCGTGCGGGCCAGCTTCGCCTCCCGCCAGCGCGCGATATCCAGCCCGAACTCCGCCATTGCCTCGGCCAAAGTCACGCCGCGCGCATCGGCCATCTCCAGCGCGGCCTCATCCAGCGTGCCGGCCATGGCGCGGCTGGTCAGCATGGCGGCGGGGAAGCGGCTGCCTTCCTCATCGCCGAAAGCCACCACCTCGATGGGAAAGGGCAGGCGGCGCCCGGCCTGATGCAGCGCGGCGACGCATTCCACCCCCAGCATCACGCCGAGCGGTCCATCATAGAAACCGGCATCGCGCACGCTGTCGATATGGCTGGCGATCATCAGCGGGGGCAGATCGGCCTGCGAGCCCTCATAGCGGCCCACCAGATTGCCCATGGGGTCCATGCGCACCGCCATGCCGGCGTCCGCCATCCAGCCGCGCAGCGTTTCCAGCGCGGCCTTGTGCGCGGGCGTCAGCCAGGCGCGGTAGAGGCCGTTCTCCATGTCGGAATAGGGCGCCCGGCCCAGCACATCGCAGCGCTCCACGGCGCGGGCGCCATGGGACAAGGCTGGGGGCAAGGCTGT
Source organism: Novosphingobium rosa NBRC 15208 (assembly GCF_001598555.1). Lineage (GTDB taxonomy): Bacteria > Pseudomonadota > Alphaproteobacteria > Sphingomonadales > Sphingomonadaceae > Novosphingobium > Novosphingobium rosa. The sequence continues at coordinate 6,517 of NZ_BCZE01000057.1, read as the reverse complement.
GGACAGGCTGTTCATAGGCCCGCCGCCCTCCCGTCGCAGCGCGGGTCGCTGGCGCCCTCGAACCAGCCCTTTCCAGAACCATCGCAGCCCATCACAATGGCGCCGGCATGGCCCATCATGCTGTTGTTGCCGCTAACTTTTTCCACCACATGGCCCGCTTTGCCGAGGCCCGCATAAAGGGCTTCATCGAACCCTTCCTCGATCTTGAGCGAGGTGCTGTTCTCGCCCCATGTCCGCCCCAGCAGCCAGCGCGGCGCGGCGATGGCCTGCGCCAGACCGGTGCCCTGCCAGCCATAGCGGCTGAACACGGCGGCCTGCGTCTGCGGCTGACCCTCGCCGCCCATCGTGCCATAAGCCATCACGCGGCCATCCTCGAAATGAGCCAGTGCGGGGTTGAGCGTATGGAAGGGTTTTCGCCCCGGTTTCAGCGCGTTCCAGCCGCTTTCCGCCAAGCGGAATGAAGCCCCCCGGTTCTGCCAGGTGATCCCCGTCCTGGGCAGCACCAGCCCCGATCCGAACTCGAAATAGGTGCTCTGGATCATGGAGACGACCATGCCATCCTTGTCCGCCGCGCCGAACCACACCGTATCGCCCTGCTGGCTGGGCTGGTGCCAGGGCAGGGCGCGAGCGGGATCGATCTTGCCAGCCATGGTATTCAGAGCGAGGCTACCTGCCAGCAGAGCGCGCGGATCGGCCTCCATAAACTCCGGATCGCCGCAATGGGCATCGCGCCAGAGGAAGGCCTGTTTGGTCGCCTCGACCAGACCATGCACATGGGCAAAGCTGCTGTCCGCCCCCAGATCGAGCCGGTCGGCCAGCGCGAGGATCAGCAGGCTGGCGATGCCCTGCGTGGGCGGCTGATGGTTGAACAGCGTGGCGCCCTTGACCGATACGCTCAGCGGCTCGGTCTGCTCGGCGCGGTGCGCGGAGAGGTCATGCGCGGAGACCGGGCTGCCCAAAGCGGCCAGATCGCTGGCCAGATCCAGTGCCAGCTCGCCGCGATAGAAGCTGTCCAGACCATCCTGCGCCAGCCGTTCCAGTGTGCGGGCCAGCGCGGGCTGGCGCAGGCGGTCGCCTTCGACCAGAGGCTTGCCCTCAGGCTCGAAAATCTGCGTATAGGCGCCGGGCAGATCCCGCAGTTCAGCGCTTTTGGCCGCTGCCAGCGCCGCGCCCCCGGCGGTGACGCTCACCCCGTCACGCGCATAGGCAATGGCCTCGGCCAGCAGGCGCGAGAGGGGCAGCTGCCCCGGCGCGATCTCCCGCGCCTTGGCCCAGCCCGAAATCGCGCCTGCCACCGTGTTGGCCGCCAGAGGCCCGCGCCATGGCACGCTTGCCAGCCCGTTATACAGCGCCAGATCGGCCTTGGCCGCCGCGCGTCCGCAAGCATCGATCGCCACCACAGGCTCCCCCGGGCGGTGGATCAGCCAGAAGCCATCCCCGCCGATCGAGTTCATATGCGGATAAACCACCGCGATGGTCGCGGCGACGGCGATGGCCGCCTCCACCGCATTGCCGCCCTCGGCCAGCACGGCCCGCCCCGCTTCGGCGGCGGCGAAATGAGGGGCGACGACCATGCCCTGGGTGGTGCGCGATGACAGCATGGAAACTCCCTCAGGCAGCGGCGATATAGGCGAAGCGCAGGATGAAGAGGACGGCCAGCACCAGCAGCAGCCAGTCGCTTCTGGTGACCTCGCGCTTCATGATCTTGATCGCGGCATGGGCGGTGATGCCGAAGGCGAGGCCATTGGCGATGGAGAAGGTCAGCGGGATCATTACCAGCGTCAGGAAGGCGGGCACGGCCTGCTCGGCGCGCTCCCAGCTCACTTCCTGAAGCGGCGCCATCATCAGCGCGCCCACCAGCACCAGCGCCGGGGCGGTGGCAGCCAGCGGCACGGCGGCGGCATAGGGCGCGAAGGGCAGGGCGATCAGGAACATCAACCCGCAGACGATGGCCGTCAGGCCCGTGCGTCCGCCCGCCTCCACGCCGCTGGTGCTTTCCACATAGGAGGTGACGGTGGAGGTGCCGATCATCGATCCCGCCATGGTGGCGATGGCATCGGCATAGAGCATGCGGTTCAGATCGCGGATCGAGCCATCGGGATTGATGAGGCCCGCGCGCTTCGTCACGGCGCAAAGCGTGCCGATGTTGTCGAACAGATCGACGAAGAGGAAGACGAAGACCACCTCCAGCAGCCCCAACCCATAGGCCTTGCCGTCCAGATGCAGCGCTCCGTTGAGGTCCAGCGCCATGATCGTCTGGCCGATGCCGGCGGTGTCCACCTTGGCGGGGGCGAAGGGCACCAGATGCGTGACCCAGCCGATCAGCGTGGTGGCGACGATGCCGATCAGGATCGCGGCGCGCACGTTCATGATGGAAAGACCGGCCATGATCGCCAGACCGATCAGCGCCAGCAGAGGCCCACCCTTGTGCAGATCGCCCAGCGCCACCACCGTGGCCGGGCTGGCCACGACCAGATCGGCATTCTTGAGCCCGATAAAGGCGATGAACAGCCCGATGCCGCCCGCCACAGCGGCGAGCAGATGCGGCGGAATAGCGGCCACGATCATCTGGCGGATGCCCGCCGCCGTCAGCAGCAGGAACGCCACGCCCGAGATGAACACGCAGCCCAGCGCCACCTGCCATGGCACATGCATCGCCTGCACCACGGTGAAGCTGAAATAGGCGTTGAGCCCCATGCCCGGCGCCAGACCCAGCGGCGCATTGGCCAGCACGCCCATCAGCATGCAGGCCAGCGCCGCGGAGAGGCAGGTCGCCGCCGCCACCGCCGCCACCGGCATGCCCGCCAGCCCCAGAATGCCGGGATTGACCACGATGATATAGGCCATGGTGAAAAAGCTGGTGAGCCCGGCCACCACCTCGGTCCGCACGCTCGATCCGCGCTGGGCCAGGGCGAAATGGCGCTGCGCCAGCGTCGCCAGCGGCGAGGGGGCGGAGGCCGAGGACGAGGTGGGGGCGGCTTGCGTCATGGGGAAGGACTGTCCTTGATCATCGTGGAGCGGATGAGCCGATCTGTCACCTGGACTCATCGGCTGTCTTGCCCCTTTTCCCGAAAAGACCGGCGCCGCGAAAGGGGAGAGCGGCGCCGGTCACAGGATCAACCAGCCGGGCTCCACATTTCGGGCTGGCTGATCGATGGGTCGTGTCTGCAAGGCGATGATCGGGTCATGCTGTCATCCTGCCGGGCGCCGGAGCGCTTGATGATCGGAAAAGGGCTCCAAACCCGCTTTCGTCTGATACAGATCTCTGTCTATCGGCGGGGGCTGTTCAAATCCATTAGAATTGATTTGCAATTTTGCGATAATTTTTAGAACACTTGGTGCTCCTGCCTCTGTGGAGCCACCAAAGCCCATGTTTTCGCGCTTTGCCGTCTATTTCGATGAGGTCGTGCGCTGCGGCTCGATCCGCAAGGCGTCGGAACGCCTGCATATCTCGCCCTCGGCCATCGACCGCCATATGCTGCTGATGGAGGAAAAGCTGGGCGTGCGGCTGTTCGAGCGCATGCCTCAGGGCCTGCGCCTGACCGCCGCCGGAGAGGTGCTGATCACCTATGTCCGCCGCTGGCGCCGCGAGCTGGGCCACGCCATGGCGCAGATCGACGATCTGACCGGGCTCCGCAGGGGCGAGGTGACCATGGCCATCGCGGAAGGCGCCATCGATTTCGTCGCCGCCGCCCTGACCCGGTTCCGCGAGGACTATCCCGGCATCGACCTCAATGTGGTGGTGGCGGGCGCTCAGGCCGTGGGCGACAGCGTGACCGAGGGGCAGGTGGAGCTGGCGCTCACCTTCAACCCGCCCGAGGGCCATGGCTTCCGTGTCGAGCGCACCATGGTCTATCAGCTGGGCGCGGTGGTGGCCAAGGGCCATCCTCTGGCGCAGCAGGCCGAGGTGGGCTTTGCCGAATGCGCCGAACACGGGCTGGTGCTGCCCGATGAATCGCTCTCCTACCGGCAGGTGATCGACAATCTGTGGTCGCGCACCGTGGGCGGGCGCACCCGCGCGGCGATCAATGCCAATTCCATCGGCCTGCTCAAGGCGCTGGTGCAGGGCGGGCGCGGGGTGGGGCTGCTCACCAAGCTGGACGTCACCGCCGAACTGGCCGAGGGCAAGCTGGTCTTCGTGCCGCTGGCCGAGAGCAACGTTCCGCTTTCGGTGCTGTCGCTGATCAGCGCTTCGGGGCGCACGTTGTCGGTGCCCGCCTCGCTGCTGCTCAACCATCTGGCGCAGGTGATGCGTGAGAGCGGCGTGGGCGGGGTGGGGTAGTCCTGCGCGCCGCTTGCGGCTAAGGGGCGCGGCATGAGTTCTCCCTGGCCCCGTATCGTTACTCTTTGGCTGCTTGGCGTGCTGGCGGCGGCGCAATTTGCGAAAATGTCCGTCATTGCCCCGCTGATGCAGGAGCAAGGGCATCTGACCCTCTCGCAGCTGGGCTGGCTGATCTCGCTGCTGGAGGTGGGTGGCGGGCTGTTCGGCTTTGTGGCCGGGCTGGCTCTGGCGCGCAGCGGGGCGAGGCTCTTTTTGCTGGCGGGTCTGGCCATTTTGGCCGCCACCGGCCTGATGGAAACGTTGACGGGGGACATCACCCTGCTCTTCGCGGCCCGCGCTGTCGAAGGGCTGGGCTATCTGCTGGTGGTGATCGCCGCGCCCACGGCGATCTCGGCCATCGCGCATGACGATACGCGCCCGCGCGCTCTGGCCCTGTGGAGCACCTTCGTGCCGGTGGGGATCGCGCTGGGCGCGGCGGTGACGGGGGCGGTTTTGCCATTCTTGGGCGTGCGCGGGATCATGGGGCTGTGGACGGCGCTGATCGTGCTGGGCGGCTTTGGCATGGCCCGCATGCCGATCGGGGCCGCGCCGCGCCATCGCCTCAAGCTGCCCGAGGTGTCGGCATGGTGTTCCACCTTCGGCTTCGGGCTCTACACGGTGTTCATCAGCGCCCTGACCATGCTGCTGCCCAGCTTCCTGATCGAGCGCAGCGGGGCAAGCCTGTCAGCCGCCGCGCTGATCGCGGCGCTGGCCTCGCTGGCCTCCCTGCCCGGAGCGGGCGCGGCCATCTGGTCGATGCGTGACGGCGTGATGCCCGCACGGCGCAGCGCGATCCTTGCCGTGGTGGCCCTGTTGGCGACGGTGCCGCTGATCCTTGCGCTCTATCATGGCGCGGGCATGGCGCTGGCGCTGCGGGGCGCTCTGGCGGTTGTGGCGGTGATGGTCAGCGGGCTGCTGCCGCCGGTGATGTTCGCGCGGCTGCCTCAGCAGGCTGGAGCCGCTTCGCCGGACGATCCAAGGATCGCCACGGCCAACGGTCTCGTCACGCAATTCGGGGCCGGAGGCGCGCTGATCGGTCCGCCGCTGGGGGGATGGATCGTGGCGGGCTGGGGCTGGGAGGCTCTCGGCATCGGGGCGAGCGGCACGCTGCTGGCGATGCTCGCCATGATCCTGCTGGCCGAAAGCCTTGCCGGTCGGCGTGAGCAGGCCGGATCGGTGGCGCTGGGCTGATAACCCGCCGCCCGCGCTGACACGCGGGCGGGAGCGGGAGCAGCCTGTCAGTTGCCCGCCACCATCAGCAGGGCCAGCGTCAACACCTCCATGCCGGTGCGGATGCTGGGCTGGGGATCGGGCGCGAAGAAGGGCGAGTGGTTGACCGGCACCGGCTTGCCCTCGGCCTTGTACTTCGCCAGCACGGCCGGATCATAGCCGCCCACGCTGAAGAAGGTGGTCTGCGCCACGCCCGCGGCGGTGTATTCGGAGAAATCCTCGCTGGCGGTCCAGCCCGGTTCGCTGGTGGGCACCAGCGCGACATGCTCCTTGCCGAGCGCCTGCTCCAGCATGCCTGCCGCCTTGGCCGCCAGCGCCGGATCGTTGATCACCGGCGCCGTGCCATGGATGCGCACCACATCGGGCGCGGGGGCATGCGACATCTGCGCCACCGCCCGCGCCGTATCGCCCACGCCATCGAGCAGCAGCTTGCGCACGCCCGGCTCATAGGAGCGCAGCGACAGCGCCAGTTGCGCCGTATCGGGGATGATGTTGCCCACCGTTCCGGCATGGAACGAACCCACCGTCACCACGCCGAATTTCTGCGGATCTTTCTGGCGGCTGATGACGGTCTGCACATCCTCCACGAAGCGCGCGCCCATCACGATGGGGTCGATGCTCTTGTCGGGCATCGAGCCGTGCGCGCCCTGCCCGTGGAAGGTGATGACGATGGAATCGCTGGCCGAGGTGGTGGCCCCCTGCTTCACCGACACCTGCCCCGTGGGGGAGGAACCGACATGGGCGCCAAAGGCGAAATCGGGCTTGGGAAATCTGGTGTAGAGCCCGTCGTCCAGCATGGCTTTCGCGCCGGAGACGACCTCTTCGGCAGGCTGGTCGACCATCACCAGCGTGCCATGCCATTGCGCCTTCATCGTCACCAGCGCCTTGGCCGTGCCGATCCACCAGGCCATATGGCTGTCATGCCCGCAGGCGTGATCAACGAAGGTCAGCTTGCCATCCACCGTC
>NZ_BCZE01000056.1 GCF_001598555.1 Novosphingobium rosa NBRC 15208 | reverse complement strand
CCCTGCTGAAGTAAGGCTGGGCTGAAGTAAGCCACACAACCTCTTCGAGGTAGGGGGAGGGCGCCCGCCGCAAGGTGGGCGCCCTTTTTCGTGCCTGCAGCTTTCAGGCGCGGGTGACGTTCATCAACCCGTCCATATCGATGAATTTCTCACGCGGGGCGTGATTGCGGGCGCGGGCCACTTCGGCGGCATCGATCTTCTGCCAGTCGCGGAAGGTGACGATATCCAGCCCGCGCAATTCGACAAGCGCATCGAAGCCCGCCCCGCCGGTTTTGGTGGAGTCCCTGCCGTCCAGATCCTGCGCGATACGCTCCACGATGGCAAAGCCGTCGGGCCGGTTGGTGCCGATGGTGCCTGAAGGACCGCGCCGCGCCCAACCCACGCAATAGAGGCCGGGCAGGATGCGGCCTTCCTCGTTGGCGAAGCGCCCGCGCGTCTCGTCATAGGGCACGCCCGCGATGGGGCTGGTCTGATAGCCGATGCAGCTGATCACCAGATCGGCGGGCAGGCGCTGGATCTCTCCGGTGCCCACGGCCTTGCCGTCGACCAGCCTGGTGCGCTCGACCTCGATGGCCTGCAGCTTTCCGGACGCATCGGCGATCAGCGCGCGTGGCGCGGTGAGGAAGGCGAAACGCACCGGGAAACCGGCGTCCGGCGTGGTGGCCCAGCCGCGCAGGGTCTGCATCGCCTTGCGCAGGCCGGGATCGAGTTTCGCATCGGCTTCCACCGGCGGGAAGTCGGCGGGATCGACATGCGGCACGGCGCGGGCCAGATGGGCCAGTTCGCCCAACTCCTTGGGCGACATGGAAATCTGATGCGGCCCGCGCCGCCCCAGAATCGTCACGCTTTCCAGACTGGAGGCGCTCAGCTCGTCCAGCGCATGGGCGACGATGTCGGAATCCTCGAATTCTTCCGGGGACTTGGCCAGAATGCGCGCCACATCCAGCGCCACATTGCCATTGCCGATCACCACCGCATGCTTGCCAGACAGGTCCGGCGCCAGCGTGGCGTAATCGGGATGGCCATTGTACCAGCCCACCAGCGCCGCCGAGCCGAAAACATTGGGAAGATCCGCCCCCGGCAGATCGAGCTTGCGGTCATGCGGGGCGCCGGTGGCCAGCACCACCGCGTCATAGAGGCCGAGCAACTCCTCCACGGTCACATCGCTGCCCACCGCCACATGGCCGATAAAGCGCACCTGCGCCGCCAGCGCCACGCTCTCGTAACGCCGCGCCACGCCCTTCACCGACTGATGATCGGGCGCCACCCCGCTGCGGATCAGCCCGTAAGGCACCGGCATACGGTCGAAAATGTCGATATGGACGTTCTCGCCCCAATGCTTGTAAGCGGCCTCGGCGGTGTAATAGCCCGCCGGGCCCGAGCCGATGATGGCGATGTGAGGCGCATTGCGAGGAGTCGTGTGAAGCATGGCGCTCGCTCTCCCTTGTCAGAACGACAATTGTCAGAATGACACTTATCCGGACAGCTGGCCCGAACCGGGGGCGGTCCGTCTGTTTTGGGGGCGCCGGGTCGGCGCCCTTTGCAGATGGACAGAACAGACCTCTTGGCCGGGCTTGGCAAGAGGCAATCGCGCCAAGCCCGCGATTTTTTAAACCTGCCGCAACAGGCGAATTTACATAGGGTTTCAGGCCGGTTTAACCGATTGGAAAGCCCCGGCGGGGGATAAGCGCGGCCATGCAGACCGGGCGAAGGGAAAGATTTATGGCGGCGGCGCGCGCCGCCGCGCAAGAGGCCGCCGGTACTTCCGGTGAAGGCGAGGCCGTGCCCGCCGCGCCCGAAAAAAGCGCGCCTCCGCCTGTTATCGCGGCTGTTTCAGCCCCTGCCGCCCCGCCGCCTTCCGCCCCTCCGTCCGTTTTTCGTCGTGGGGCCGGCGCGGCTGCGCCAGCTGCCTCTGCCGCGCCGGCGTCTCCGCCGCCGCCTGGCATGTTACCGCCCAGCCCGCGCGCGATGGGCGATCTTCCGGGGGATGATGTCGATGTTTCGGGTCTGCGGCGAAAGGTTGCCGTGAAATCAGTCGATCGTATGGCCGAACCCTATCCCGGCTATTTTCTGGTGCCTCAGGGCTGGGCGATGATGGCGCCGGCCATGGCCATTGCCTGCCTGCTGCTGGTGCTGGACCAGTTCACCCTGCCGATCCAGCGTACGGTGATGCCCGCCACGGTGGCGGTGGTGATCTGCGCCTGCGCGGGGCTCTTCGTGCGCGCCGAGCGCACTGAGGGACGTTCCCTTGCCGTCCGCTATGGCGTGATGGTGCTGGCGGTGCCTCTGCCCATGGCGCTGTTCGGTCTGGCCATGGCGCTGTGGCATCATGTCGAGCCGCTGCAATCCACGCTGGCGATCATCGGCGCGCTGGCCACCACGTCGCTGGTGGCCGCCGTGGCGCTGTCGGGCCGCGCGCCCGCGCTGGTCGCGGGCTATCTGGCGCTGTGGGCCGCGCCCGCGCTGGAGATCAACAGTGTCGGCGCCACGGCCATGCTGGTGCTGGGCGGGCTGATCGGCATCGTCGCGGCGATCCGCCAGATCACGCTGGACCGCGCCGCGCAGGCCGAGGCTCATGCCATGCTGCGCCTGCAAAAGCGCGCCGAGGACATCCTTCACGATTACGAGCAGACCGGGCAGGGCTGGTTCTGGGAAACCGACCGCAAGGGCATCATCACCTATGTCTCGGCCCCGATTGGCCGCGTGCTGGGGGTGGAGGCCGAGCAGCTGCTGGGCCACAGCCTTTCCGACCTGTTCATTCTCGACGATGCCAGCCGCGAGGGCGAGCGCACGCTGGCCTTCCATATGAATGCGCGCTCCTCCTTTCAGGAGCTGCCGGTGCGCGCCGCCACGCGCCGCGAGGAGCGCTGGTGGTCCATCAATGGCCGCCCGATCTATGACGGCTTCAACAATTTCCTGGGCTTTCGCGGTTCGGGCAGCGATCTGACGGAAAAGCGCCGTACCGAGCAGCATGCCACGCGCCTTGCCCATTTCGACTCGCTGACCGGTCTGGCCAACCGTTTCCAGATGAGCCAGACGCTGGAAAAGATCCTCAACGCGCCGCAGCCCGCGCATCGCATCTGCGCGGTCTTCCTGCTCGATCTCGACCGTTTCAAGCAGGTCAATGACACGATGGGCCATCCGGCGGGCGACGCGCTGCTCAAGCAGGTGGCGCAGCGTCTGGCGGGCACGGTGGGCGATCTGGGCCGCGTGGGCCGTCTGGGTGGCGACGAGTTCAAGGTGATCCTGCCGGGCCGCATCGACCGCAACTCTCTGGCCGGTCTGGCCCAGCGGGTGATCGACAATCTCTCGCAGCCCTACACGATCGAAGGCGCGCGGGTGGTGATCGGCGCCAGCCTGGGCATAGCCCTCTCGCCCGACGATGGCGTCACCTCCGAGGCGATCATCCGCAACGCCGATCTGGCGCTGTATGCCGCCAAGGATCGCGGGCGCGGGGTCTATCACTTCTATGCCGCCGATCTGCATTCCGATGCCGAGCAGCGCCGCCAGCTGGAAGCCGATCTGCGCGATGCGCTGGTCCATGGCGGTCTGCGTCTGGCCTATCAGCCGGTGGTCCACACCAATTCGGAGCGCATCACGGGGTTCGAGGCGCTGCTGCGCTGGAACCATCCGACGCGCGGCGACCTCTCGCCCGCCATCTTCATCCCCATTGCCGAGGAAGCCGGGCTGATCGCCCAGATCGGCGAATGGGCGCTGCGCACCGCCTGCATGGATCTGGCCCAATGGCCCGAGAGCGTGCGCGTGGCGGTCAATGTCTCGCCGCTGCAATTCGCCAATCCGGCGCTGCCCGGCATCGTCACCAGCGCGCTGGCCTCGGCGCAGGTCACCCCGGCGCGGCTGGAGCTGGAGATCACCGAAAGCGTCTTCCTCAACGACAGCGAAAGCACCGAGGCGATGTTCGCGGCGCTCAAGCGCGTCGGCGTGCGTCTGGCGCTCGACGATTTCGGCACCGGCTATTCCTCGCTGGGCTATCTGAAAAAGGCGCCCTTCGACAAGATCAAGATCGATCAGGGCTTCGTGCGCGGCGCCACCGAGCCCGACAGCCGCAATGGCGCGATCATCGCCTCGATCGTGAGTCTGGCCGAGGCTTTGGGCATGGAAACCACGGCGGAAGGCGTGGAGACGCTCGACGAGCTGGATCTGATCCGCGATCTGGGCTGCAGCCATGTGCAGGGCTATATCTACGCCAAGCCGCTGGAGACCGCCGACGCCAATGATCGCGTCTCGGGCGATCTCTCGATGGAGGCCAAGGGGCCGCGCTCCTCGCGCGCGCCGCGCCGCACCATGCTGCGCCGGGTGATGATGGAGGCGCTGGGCGCGCGCTATCCGGTCACCATCCGCAACATGTCGGCGCGCGGGGTGATGATCGAGGGCGTACTGGATGTGCCGCTGGGCGTGGAGCTGCTGCTGGAGCTGGGCGAGGGCATGGCGCTGGTCGGCATCGTGCGCTGGAGCCGGGAAGGGCGCACCGGGGTGGAATTCCTCACCCCCGTGGCCTTCGACGAGGCGGGCAGCGTGATCCCGCCGGCGGGCTGGAACGCGCCGGACAGTGCGGCGCTGGACACTCAGGCCCTCTGAACCTGCGCGGGCGGGCGCCCCAGCACGATATCGAGAAAGGCCTGAGCGGTGGGGCGCGGGCGCTCGGCATGGATCAGCCACAGGCGGGTCATCACCGGCTCACGCAAAGGGCGATAGACCACATTGTCCACCCGCAGCCGCATCAGCGAGCGCGGCAGCAGGGTGGCCCCGAATCCCGCTGCCACCAGCCCCAGCAGCGTGGCCAGACCCGCCGCTTCGCTGGCGATGCGCAGCGGCAGGCCCGCCGCGCGGGTGCGGGCGAAGACATCCTCGTAATAGCTGGAGGCGCCCGCCGCCGTGGTGATCACCAGCGGATGTTCGGCGCATTCCAGCAGGCTGGGCAGCGCGATCTGCGTGGCCAGCGGATGATCGGCGCGCACCGCCACCATCATCTCCTCCTCGACCAGACAGCGGGCATAAAGGCCCACCGGCAGGGTGGGGGCGGAGGCGGCGCGCACCATGCCCAGATCGATCTCCTCGCGCCGCAGCATCTCGATCTGGTCATGGGTGCCCAGTTCGCGCACGGTCAGCTCCACCTCGGGATAATGCTGGCGATAATCGTGCAGGGCTTCGGAAAGGCGCGCCACATAGGGGCCCGATGAGGTGAAGCTGATCCGCAACCGCCCGCGCTGGCCATGCAGCGCCATGCGCGCCACCATGCGGGCGTGATCGGCCTGCGCCAGCGTGCGGCGCGCCTCGGGCTCGAACAGGCGGCCCGCCTCGGTCATCTGCACGCGCCGGCTGGAACGTTCGAACAGGCGCACGCCCAGTTCCTCTTCCAGCGCGCGGATCTGCTGGCTGAGCGGGGGTTGCGACATGCCGAGCCTTTCGGCGGCCCGCCCGAAATGGAGTTCTTCCGAAACGCAGAGGAAGGAGCGCAGCTGTTTGAGGTCCATACAGCTGTCATTAAGACGAATATCAAATCAATCAATCCGCATTCCATATTGGACAGAAAAGCTTCGCTGCCCCAAGCAACCTTTCGTCGCAGGCTTCCCCCCCACTTGCGGCGCCTATTCGGTCTTTCAGCGTTGCGCGGCCTGCATGCCGCTCCCCTTTGCGCCGCGTTTGCGCTGTGGGCCGGTCAAGAACCGCTTGTGCTCCGTCCTTCATGTCGCAGGGATGCGGGTCCTATCTGGTAGAGATGCTTCGGCGGATCATGCCTCCTTGGCCGCATTCACGCGGGCGGGATCTTGGCGTGGGCGGGATGTTGGAGTTATCGATGCTGGATATCGTCAAGGTTGCGCTGCACCGTCCGCTGACCTTTATCGTCATGGCCATTCTGATTGCCATGGGCGGCACGCTGGCGGCCATGAACACGGCTGTCGATATCTTTCCCGAAATCCGCATTCCGGTCATCGCCGTGGCCTGGCAATATGCCGGCATGCCCGCCAAGGACATGGCGGACCGCATCACCACGCCCTATGAGCGCGTGCTGACCACCACGGTCAACGATATCGAGCATATCGAAAGCCAGTCGATGCAGGGCATTTCGGTGGTGAAGATCTTCTTCCAGCCCAATGCCGACATCCGCACCGCCAATGCGCAGGTGACGGCGGTCTCGCAGACCGCCCTGCGCCAGCTGCCGGCTGGCGAGAACCCGCCGCTGATCCTGAACTACAATGCCTCCACCGTGCCGATCGTGCAGCTGGCGCTGTCGGGCAAGGGCCTGAACGAGCAGCAGCTGTTCGACATCGGCATGAACCAGATGCGCATCCGCCTGATCACCGTGCCGGGTCTGGCCATGCCCTATCCGGCGGGCGGCAAGCAGCGCCAGGTGCAGATCGACCTTGATCCTTCCGCGCTGCTGTCCAAGGGGCTGTCGGCCAATGATGTCGGCAATGCCATCGCCGCGCAGGACCAGCTGACGCCGGGCGGCTTCATCAAGATCGGCGATCTGCAATACAGCGTGCGCCTGAACAACGCGCCCGACAAGATCGAGCAGTTCAACAATCTGCCGATCAAGGTGGTGAACGGCGCCACCGTTTACATGCGCGATGTGGCCCATGTGCGCGATGGCTATCCGCCGCAGCAGAATGTGGTGCATGTGGAAGGCCAGCGCTCGGTGCTGATGACGGTCTTCAAGAATGGCGGCGAATCCACGCTGGCGATCATCGATGGCGTGAAGCGCACGCTGGCCAAGATCAAGCCGGCCCTGCCAGCCGACCTGAAGGTGATGCTGGTGGGCGACCAGTCGCTCTTCGTGAAGGCGGCGGTCACGGGCGTGATCCGCGAGGGCCTGATCGCGGCGGGGCTGACCAGCCTGATGATCCTGCTGTTCCTGGGCTCGTGGCGCTCGACGATCATCGTTTCCACCTCGATTCCCCTTTCGGTGCTGGCGGCGATCGGCACGCTGTCGATCTTCGGGCAAACGCTCAACACCATGACGCTGGGCGGTCTGGCGCTGGCGGTCGGCATTCTGGTCGACGAGGCCACGGTGACCATCGAGAACATCAACTGGCATCTGGAGCAGGGCAAGCCGGTGATCCCCGCGATCATCGATGGCGCCTCGCAGATCGTGGTGCCCGCTTTCGTCTCGCTGCTGTGCATCTGCATCGTTTTCGTGCCAATGTTCTTCCTGCCGGGTGTGGCGGGCTTCCTCTTCGTGCCGATGGCGCTCTCGGTGGTCTTCGCGATGATCGCCAGCTTCCTGCTGAGCCGGACGCTGGTGCCCACCATGGCGATGTATCTGCTCAAGCCCCATGCCCCGGGCGGCGCGGGCCATGAGGCCGGCGCCGAGAATTCGCGCAATGTCTTCATCCGTTTCCAGCGCGGTTTCGAGGAGCGCTTCGAGGCGTTCCGCAAGCGCTACATTGGCCTGCTGCGCAGCGTGCTGGAGGTGCGCAAGCCCTTCATCGCGATCTTCATGGCCGGGGTGCTGATTTCCTTCGTGCTGATGCCTTTCCTGGGCAGCAACTTCTTCCCCGATGTCGATTCCGGCCAGATCCAGATGCATGTCCGCCTGCCGGTGGGCACCCGCATCGAAAGTTCGGCGGCCCGGTTCGAGCTGATCAGCCGCTCGATCCGCGAGATGGTGCCCGCCGAGGAGCTGACCTCGATCACCGACAACATCGGCCTGCCGATCAGCTCGATCAACACCGTCTATGACAACAGCGGCATGATCGGCCCGCAGGACGGCAACATGCTGATCACGCTGAACGAGGAGCATCACCAGCCCACCGCCAAGGTGGTGGCGATGCTGCGCCGCGAACTGCCGCGCCGCTTCCCCGGCGTGAGCTTCGCCTTCCTGCCCGCGGACATCACCAGCCAGATCCTGAACTTCGGTTCGCCCGCGCCGATCGACGTTCAGGTCGCCGGCAAGAATGCCGAGGATGCCCGCGCCTATGCCGCCAAGCTGGTGGCGAAGATGAATGGCATCGCGGGCATCGCGGATCTGCGCATCCAGCAGCCGGCCCATTCGCCGGAAATGACGGTGGATGTGAACCGCACCCTGATCGGCCAGTATGGCCTGACCGAAAAGAACGTGACCGACAGTCTGGGCACCTCGCTGGCGGGCACCTCGCAGGTGGCGCCGCTCTTCACGGTGAACCCGGAGAACCGCGTGTCCTATGCGGTGGTCGCGCAGACGCCTGAATACAAGGTCGCCAGCATGAACGATCTGGGCAATGTCAGCGTCACCGGCACCACGCCGGGGTCACCGGGCCAGTTGCTGGGCGGTGTGGCCGATCTGCACCGCACCAACACCGAACCGGTGGTGACCCATTACGACATCCAGCCCACCATCGACATCTTCGCCGCCACGCAGGGCCGTGACCTTGGCGCGGTGGCGGGCGATGTGCAGCATGCCATCCACCAGCTTGCCGCCGAGCAGCCCAAGACGGTGACGGTGACCATCCGCGGCCAGTACGCCACGATGAAGACCGCCTTCTCGGGGCTGGGCTTCGGCCTGCTGGGCGCCATCGTGCTGATCTATCTGCTGATCGTGGTGAACTTCCAGAGCTGGACCGATCCGCTGGTGATCATCAGCGCGCTGCCCGCGGCTCTGGCCGGCATCGTCTGGATGCTGTTCATCACCGGCACCACACTTTCGGTGCCTGCCTTGACCGGCGCGATCATGTGCATGGGCATCGCCACGGCCAACTCGATCCTGGTCATCAGCTTCGCGCGGGAGCGTCTGCATGCCACCGGCGATTCCACCCGGGCGGCGCTGGAGGCAGGCTTCGTGCGCTTTCGCCCGGTGCTGATGACGGCGTTGGCCATGGTGATCGGCATGCTGCCGATGGCCTTGGGCCTTGGCGACGGCGGCGAGCAGAACGCGCCGCTGGGCCGCGCGGTGATCGGCGGCCTGTGCTGCGCGACCATCGCCACGCTGTTCTTCGTGCCCACCCTGTTTGCCATCGCCCATCGCAACTACAATCCCAACGAGGCTGACGCCTTCCCCGGCAATGACCCTTCCATCGATCAGGCTCCCCATCATGCATGAACAATCCCTTCTTCCCGATGACGATCAACAGCGCGACACCGGCGGCCTGAAGCGGCTGGGTCTGGGCGTGGCGGTGGTGGCTCTGGTGGCCGCCGGTGTGGGTGTGGCCATGCGCCTGCATGCCACCAGCGGCCTGCATGGTGTCGCTGCGGAAGCGGCGCTGCCCAATGTTTCGGTGGTGATCCCGCGCAACGCCGATGGCGATGACGAGCTGGTGCTGCCGGGCAATCTGCAGGCCTACAATGCGGCAGCGATCAATGCGCGCACCAGCGGCTATGTGAAGCGCTGGCTGGCCGACATCGGCGACACTGTGAGGCAGGGGCAGGCGCTGGCGGTGCTGGAAGCGCCCGATCTCGATCAGCAGCTGATTCAGGCGCAGGCCGATTACCAGACGGCGCTGGCCAACCAGCATCTCTCGGAAACCACCAACACCCGCTGGAAGAGCCTGCTGGCCAAGGATGCCGTCTCGCAGCAGGAAGCCGATGAGAAGAAGGGCGATCTGGCCGCCAAGCTGGCGTTGTCGCACTCGGCGCTGGCCAATGTGAAGCGGCTGCAGGCGACTCAGGGCTTCAAGACGCTCTATGCCCCCTTCGACGGCGTGGTCACCAGCCGCGCCGCGCAGATCGGCGCGCTGGTCGTCTCGGGCAACATCGCGACGCAGCCGCTCTTCACCGTGTCAGACATGCATCGCATGCGCATCGATGTGCGCGTGCCTCAGGCCTATTCGGCGATGCTGCACAAGGGTGTGAACGCCACGCTGCAGCTGCCCGAATATCCCGGTCGCAAGTTCACCGCCACGCTGACCCGCTCGGCCAATGCCGTCGATCAGGGGTCGGGCGCGGTGCTGGTCCAGCTGGAGGCCGACAACACCGATCATGCGCTGAAGCCCGGCGCCTATGCGCAGGTCCATTTCCAGCTGGGCGACAAGGCCAGCGGCACCCCCGAAGTGGCCGTGCCGGGCAGTGCCATCCTCTATGGCGCGGCTGGCCCGCAGGTTGCCGTGGTCGATGGGCAGGGCGTGGTGACGATGCACAGCGTGACCATCGCGCGCGACAAGGGCAGCATCGTGCTGCTCTCGGGCGGGGTGAGCGCCACCGATCACGTCATCGACAGCCCGCCCGATGCAGTGCGCACGGGCGATCATGTCCGGGTGGCGCAGACCACGCCGATGCCCGCGCCCAAGCCCGATGAGACGGCCAAGCCGAATGCTCAGGCCCCGGCCAACACGCCCGCGAAGGGAGCCGCCCATGGCGGTTAAAAAGGGCCGGACCCTCCTGGTTCTGGCGCTGGCGGGCACGGCTCTGGCCGGATGCGACATGGCGCCCGCCTATCACCCGGCCACGCCCGCCGTGCCGCCGACTTTCGCTGAAACACCCGGTTGGCAGGCTGCCGAGCCGATGGACGCCCTGCCGCGCGGCAAGTGGTGGGAAGGCTTCAACGATCCCCAGCTCAACGCGCTGGAAGATCAGGCGGAAAAGGCCAGTCCCACGCTGGCGGCCGCTCTGGCCCGCTATGATGCCGCCACCGCCGCCGCGCGGGTCAGCGCCGCCGCGCTGCTGCCCGAGGTTTCGGCGGGCGGCTCGGCGGAGCGCACCCGTCTGGCGCGCGACCGGCCGTCTTCCACCACGGGCCGTCCCGTGACCTATGATCTCTACAATGTCGGCGGCTCGCTGAGTTACGAGATCGATTTCTGGGGCCGCGTGCGCAACAGCGTGAAGGCCGCGCGCGCCGAGGCTCAGGCCAGCGCGGGCGATCTGGCCAGCGCGCGCCTCAGCCTTCAGGCCGAAGTCGCCGATGCTTACGTGCGGCTGCGCGGGCTGGATGCTCAGGCCGAATTGCTGCGTCATACGGTGGATGCCTATCAGCGCGCCTGGCAGCTCAACCATGACCGGCATGAGGGCGGGGATGCATCGGGCGTCGATGAAAACCGCGCGCTCTCGCAGCTGGCCAGCGCCAAGGCGCAGGTCTCGGCCATTTCGGTGCAACGCGCCACGACCGAGCATGAGATCGCCGCCGCCGTGGGCGCCGTGGCTTCCAGCTTCCATCTGGAGCCCAATGCCGCCGCGTTGACGATGCCGCAGATACCCTCGGGCACGCCGGGTCAGGTGATCCAGCGCCGTCCGGACATCGCCGCTGCCGAACGCCGCCTGTTCGAGGCCAATGCCGGGATCGGCGTGGCCCGCGCCGCGCGCTTCCCTTCGGTGACGCTGGGCGGCAATGCCGGCTGGCAGACCACGGGCGGGCATGATCTGTTCGCCGCGCCCAACACGGTCTGGGCGCTCGGGCCTTTGGCCGCCAGCCTGCCGATCTTCGACGCGGGCAAGCGCGCGGCGCAGGTCCGTCAGGCCCATGCGCAGTTCGATGAAGCCGCTGCGGCCTATCGCGGCAGTGTGATCGCGGCGTTCCAGCAGGTGGAGGATGCTCTGGCCACCGAGCGTGACACCACCACGCAGGCGCGTGACCAGACCGAGGCGGCGCAGGCGGCCAATCGCACCAGCGATCTGGCCTTCATCCGCTATCGCGAAGGCGCGACGGACTATCTGGAGGTCGTGACCGCCCAGACCGACGCGCTGACCGCCGAGCGAACTCGCATCGCGGTGGAAACCCAGCGCCGTCAGGCCGCAATTGCGCTGGTCAAGGCGATTGGTGGCGCCGTGCCCGAAGGGCATTGACCAAGGCGCCGAAGACTATGGATTGAGAGGACGCTGACAGGCGTGGACGGAAAGGGCGGCCCGGCGCAGGACGGGCCGCCCTTTTTCCATCAACCGGAGGGCAGGGCCCTTTGGTCTGTCGCCAGCGCGCGGCACACCCGGTCGCGCCCGGCCTGCTTGGCGGCATAGAGCGCTTCATCGGCGCGCTGGAAATGATCGTCCAGACTGCCCGAACTCCAGCCGCACAGGCCCGCCGAAAAGCTGATGATGCGGCCGTCGACATCGCCGATGGGCAGACCGCGCATCTGCGCGGCGATGCGTTCCAGCGCGGCGCAGGCTTCCTCCTCGGAGCAGCTGTCGAAGAAGATGGCGAATTCCTCGCCGCCCCAGCGCGCCACCAGATCGGCGCGGCGCAGCTGCCCTGCCAGCCGCGCGGCAAAGGCGCACAGCACGCGGTCGCCCTCGTCATGGCCGAGCCTGTCGTTGACGCTCTTGAAATGGTCGATGTCGACGATGGCGACGCAGCCCCGGCGCTGCTCCTCGGGCATGGTTTCCAGCTGGGCGAGGAAGCCGCGGCGGTTGGGAATGCCGGTCAGCGGATCTTCGTGCGCGGCGGAATCCAGCTCGTCGATCCGCGCCTGCGCATGGGCGGCGGAGCGCTGCACCCCGGCGTAAAGCGTGTGGATGATGTCGCCCACCTCGGGCACCAGTGGGGCGGGGGCGGCGTCGCGATGCAGCGCCTCGGCCAGCACGTGAATGGGATTGAGCAGCGCGCCGATGCCCCACAGCGCCAGCCCCATGCCCGCCACCGTGGCCAGCGTCAGCAGCAGGAACTCGGACAAGGCGATGCGTCCCGTGGCAAAACCCCAGCCGCAATAGGCCAGCAGCGGCACATGGGTGGAAACAAAGCATAAAGCGAAAAGCCGCATGCGCAGCGAACGCGGAAAGATAAAGGATGTGGCGAGATAGAAAGTCACGAAAACCTCTCTCTTTCTGTATTGCGTTGCAGCAAAAATTGATCGAGCGGCTTAAGTGAATGATAAGGTTCACGGTTAACAACATGCTGCGGGATAACCCGTGCTTTGGGCGTGGTGGATTGCCGGGCGCATGGCATGATTGCGCGCGGCAAAGAAAACGCGCGGCGGGCAGATGCCGCCGCGCGTTCATGTAAGCCTTTGCTGCGGGCGAAGAGCCTTGCGGCAAGCTCCGCCCGTCTGGATGGATCAGTGATGACCCCCATGGCCGCCACCGCCGCCATGACCGCCACCACCACCGTGGAAGCCACCGCCACCACCGCCGTGGAAACCGCCGCCACCGCCATGGAAGCCACCGCCCCCACCGTGGAACCCGCCACCACCATGATAACCGCCGCCGCCGTGCCAGCCACCGCCGCCATGCCAACCGGGGCCGCCGCGATAACCGCCGTGCCAGCCGGGCCCACCGCGATAGCCGCCATGCCAGCCGCGCGGACCGCCATGGCCACGCCAGCCCCAGCCGCCGCCCCAGCCATAGCCGCGGCGCCAGTTATAGCCGCACCAGTACCAGCCCGGACCGCTCCAGGCCGAATCATACCAGCAATAGCGGCGACCGCTCCACATGAAGGGGTCCATGCCGACGCCGATGACGACGGGTTGCGCCTGCGCCTGCGGGGCGGCAAGCGGCATGACGCCGGTCAGCACGGTGGCGGACAGCACCAGCGCGAAGAGGGATTTTTTCACGGGATCGCACCTTTCTCGCCAGCATGGGGGGATGGGCCGGCGGCTTGTTTTTTGATGTCGTCTTTTCGCAAGAAGCGGAAAGAAACATAACCTGTAGGTAAATAGCCGGGGAGGCCTGTCGGTTCCCTGAACCGCCTCGTCAGTGGCTGTTTATCGAATAGGGAAGATGCGTGGCAAGTATCTGGCTCCGCGCGATCTTTCCACCTATCATGCGCAATGCCGGAGGGAATGCGTGGAAGAGATCGCCCAGAACAGCAGCAGCGATGAAAGCCCCGTGGTGGATGGCGAGCCACAGCGGCCCCCCGCCACTGGCGCGCGGCGCGTGGGCTGGCTGGTGCTGGGTCTGGTGCTGGTGGGGATCGGCATCATCGGGTTGTTCGTGCCCTTGCTGCCGACCACCGATTTCATGCTGCTGGCGTTGCCGTGTTTCGCGCGCTCCTCGCCCCGGCTGGAGCGTTGGCTGGTCGAGCATCCGGTCTTCGGTCCGCCGATCCGGGCGTGGCGGAAGAATCGCGCCATTCCGCGCCATGCCAAGATGGCGGCCGCCTTGGGCTTCGCGCTGTTCTGGTGGCTGGCGCATCCCCGCGCCTGGGTGGTGATGGTGGTGGGCGGTTTGCTGCTGTCCTGCGCCTTGTGGATCGTGCGGCGGCCTTCTGGCGAGACGCGCTAACGGCGGGCCACGAATGGCGCACGGCTCTGGGCCGGTTGGGGGGCTTGCGGGATAAAGCGGAGCGGCGTGACTTGCGCCTGTCACCGATCTCTGTTATTGAGAATGGATCGCAACAACTGGTTCGGCGCCCGCTCTGGCACGGACCGGTCGGCCCCTTAAGGAGGAGACGCCCCATGCCCCCCGCTTTCTCGCCTCCAACCTATTCGCCCCCCTTTTACTCGCCGAAGCCCTCCACCTCGCCGCTGGTGCCCTCCGCGATGGTGGTGGCCGCGATGCGCTGCTGGCGCCGCGCGCGGGATAATGGCGAGCCGGTGCAGCCCAGCCTGACCGCCACCCTGCGCCCTCAGGTGGGGGCGATGCTGGCCCCGGTCTTCGCCAGCCTGATGGCTTTGTGCGAGGCGGCGATGGCAAGGCCTCTGCGCGTGGGGGCGGAAACGGGCACGGGCATGTCAGCGGATGAGAGCATGGTGGTGGGGCTGGTCAATGGCTCGCTCAAGCGGCGGGCCTGCCTGACCTGCACCGCCGAGGCGGCCAGCGCACTGGATTGCGCGCTGTGCTCGACCCGGTTGATGGTGGCGCAGGCTATGGCCGACCGGATGCCGGTTCTGACGAACTGATCGCGCGGCTCGCGCCCAGCCAGCCTGAAAGGGTGGGCAGGCGGGGCAGCAGCCAGCGGTCGAAGGGCAACAGCACCGCCAGCGACAGGGTGAAGAGCGGCAGCCAGAGCAGCAGCAGAATCATCAGCGCCCATGGCGCCACGCCTGTCATCCGCGCAGGGTTGGTGGCGGGGCGGGGCGCGCCAAGCTGCCCTTGCGGTCGGCGCCGCCACCACATCACGCCGCCGCTGATGGCCAGCGTGATCAGCATCAGCGCCGTGGCCAGACCGATCAGCTGGTTGATCCAGCCGAACAGCTGTCCTTCATGCCAGGCGACGCCATAGGCCACCACCCTGTCGATGGGATGGCGGTTGGTGATGTCCTCGCGGGAGGTCAGCGTGCCATGCGCATCGTAATGGAGCGTGACGCGCAGGGGGCGGTTCTGCGCGTCGGAGCGCACCGACCAGCCTTGCGCCGCCTTGCCGCTGCCGCCCTCGCCAGAGGGCATGCCCGGCGGCACCACCAGCGCGGGGAAGGCCAGATGCGCGTTGCGGGCATTGGCGACCATGGTGTTGAGCATGGCCTCGCCCTCCATGGGCATGGCCGTCATCGGCATGCCCGGCATATCCATCCCGGCCATATCCATGCCTGCCATCATGGCGGCGTGGTCGTGTTCGGCATGGCGAGGGGCCTTCAGGACCACGGGGTGACCGCCGATGGTCCAGTCGGGCGTGCCTTGCATCCAGCCCATCTCCTGACGGATGGCGAGGAAGGCGCTGCCCCATGCATCGGCCCAGGGCAGTCCGGTGAGCAGCAGCACCAGCGCCAGCCCGGAGACCCAGAAACCTGTCACGGCATGCAGATCGCGCCAGAATACGCGGCCCTTTGCAGTGAGGCGCGGCCAGAGCGTGCCCGCCAGGCCCTGCCTGCGCGGCCACCACAGATAGAGGCCTGTGACGATCAGCACGATGGCCCAGCTGGCCGCCAGCTCCACGATCCAGCTGCCGCGTCTGCCCAGCAGGAGTTGCCCGTGGATGTTGCGGTCGATGGCGATGATGCGACTGTCGGGGCGCAGCGTGCCCAGCAGGCTGCCTTGCGGGCTGACGAAGGCGTCGGTCATGGCGCCGTCAGGCAGGGCGAGGTGGAGCATGGCGGCGTCGCCCTTGCGTTCGGGCAGGCGGTAAGAGGTGAGGCGAGCACCGGGGAAGGCGGCCAATGCTGCGGCGACTTGCGCTGAAGGCGGTGCAGCATTCTGCGTTGGCAGGTCGTGGAAGGCGCGTTCCTCCCAGCGCTCCACCTGCGGCTTGAACAGGAACAGCGCGCCCGAGAGCGAAAGCAGGATCACCAGCGGCAGCACCAGCAGTCCGGCATAGAAATGCCAGCGCCACACGGTGCGGTAAAATGTTGAGGTCATGATATTGTCCTCAGATATGGGCGCGCAGGCCGAAGGTGGCCCACAGCGGCATGCCCAGCGCGGGGATAGCGCCCCCCCGCACCGTGGCGCCGTTGGTGGCGGTGACGCCGTAGCCCTGATCGAGGTAGCGCACATTGGTGAGGTTCTGCGCCGATGCGTAGAGTTCCAGCCCCTTCATCACCTGCCACGAGGCGCCCAGATCGAGGGTCGTCGCGCCATCGTTGCGCTGGTTGTGCGAGGTGCTGTTCCAATAGGAGGGGAAGCTTTTCACCGTGGCGTTCAGGCTGAACCGGTGCGTTACCCGCCATTGCGCCGAGGCATTGGCCGTCCATTCGGGCACCTGACCCAGCTGCTGGTTCACCGGATCGGGGATCACGCCCGCCGAGGCTGTGGTGTAGCGTGACGAGGTGAGGTGGGCATCCGTGTAGGTGAAGCCGCCGGTCAGGGAGAGGGAGCCTTGCGACCAGCTGCCCAGCACCTCGAAGCCGCGCAGCACGGCATCGCCCGCGTTGACATATTGGCTGACCGTGCCGCCGTTGATGCTCGCCAGGCCGGTGCCGCAATAGTTGGTGGCCGCAGAGCAGCCCGATTGCACCGTGGCATAGTCGATAAAGTTCTTCAGCTTGTTGGTGTAGGCGGTGGCCGAGAGCGTCAGCCCGGGAACCAGTTTCGATCCATCCAGATCGAAGCCTGCCTCCACGCCCAGATTGGTCTGCGGCTTCAGATCGGGGTTCACCGAGGTGGAGTTCGTTCCGCTGATGATCGAGCGGTACATCTGGTTCATCCCCGGCGCGGCGAAATTGCTGTAGCCCGCCGCGCGCAGGCTGAGCGCCCCCAGCTTCAGCTTGGCGCCGAGGCGCGGGTCAAAGCGGGCGTAGCTCTGGTTGGCGATGCTCTGCGCCACAGGTGAGCCGAGGTAGAAGCCGTTGAGGCTGCCGTTGGCGGTCTGCCAGAAGTCTCCGCGCAGGCCCAAAGTGATGGAGAGCGGACCATCGCCGGGGACGAGGCTGGCCTGGGCGAAGACGCCCTCGAACTGGTGCCGCGCATGCGACAGCAGATTGCCGGTGGCGCCTGACGTGCCGAAGAAATTCACCGGATCGTTGCTGGTGATGGTGCGGCCATCGACGCCCAGCTTGATATCATGCAGCATGCCCAAACTGGCCTGCCACACCAGCGATCCGCCCAGATTGCTGTAAGTGGCATGCTCGATCTGCGACACGTAAGGCACGCCCGCTGAAGGGTTGAAGATGCTGAACGATGGCGTCTGGCTGACATTGGTGGTGTCCATCCCGCCCGTGCCGTACCAGCCGCTCAGCGACAGCTTGCCGGGGCCCACGCCTTTCTCGCCGCCAAAGCTGATACGGAAGGTGTCCCAGCGGTTGCTGGTGCCCTGCCAGACTTGTCCCGTCTGGCGCAGGCTGTGCCACAGGGCCGAAACGTAGAGATGCGCGTCGGGCGCGACATCGGCATGCAGGCTGCCGCCCAGATTGAGGTTCCGGGAACTGGTGGCGGTCATATAGGGGTTGCGATAGGCCTCGGGCGTCTTGTTGTAGCCGTCGGTGGTGGTGTCCGAAGCGGTGATCCCTGCCACCACGCCCGGCGCGAGGCCGATTCCGGCATTGGCGGTGGCCGAATAGGTCTTGTAGCTGCCCGCGCTGATATCCAGATCCATATGGCCCGCCTCGGGGCGCTTCGAGACGATGTTGACGATGCCGCCCATCGCCATATTGCCCCACAGGCTGGTGGCGCCGCCGCCCCGGATCACCTCGATGCTCTCGATCTGGCCCTTGGCCACCTGATTCCAGTCGACCACGCGGAAATAGGGATCGTTCATCGGCATGCCGTCCAGCATGACCAGCGTGTTGACATTGGTGGTGGTGCCGAAACCGCGAATGCTGAAGGTGTCTCCGGTAGGGTGCAGCGCGGCGGCGGGCTGGTTCAGCGTAAAGATGCCGGGGATGTGGTTGACGATCTGGTCGGTGGCCATGGCGGGCGCGGCCTGAACATCCCTGGCCGACAGCACGCTGGCGGAAACGTCCATATCCTTGAGCGCCGTGCCGCGCGCGGCGGTGACGATGATTCCAGTGGTGTCAGCCTCGTCGGCCATGGCGGGGAGCGCGCCGGCCAGCATGGCGGGCAGCGCGAAAAGAGCGGTCTTCATGAAACATCCTGTCCTGAGCAAGGCGCATGCCGCTCGCTGCCCTTGTCCGCAAAACGGTGTCAGCAGCGATGGATGCGAAACCCCGCGCATGCAGCGCGGGCCGTTGGATCAGGAGAGGGCAGGTGGTCCGCGCAAGGGCGGGCGCAGGAAAGCGGTAAGGCGCGGCGCGGGGGCCAGCACCGGAGCAAAACCCAGCGCCAGAACAAACACCAGCGCCGCAGCCAGCAGCACCGGATCGGCCCCGCCCAGCATGGCATGGCCAAGGGCGGTGAAGTGGCAAGGGCTGTCCGACTTGGCCTTATCCTCGCCGGCGTGGTTGCCCGATCGGTTAAGCGGCAGGACGATTTTCTGCGTGATCTGCTGCCCCAGCGCATCGGCGCAGATCTGCACCGTCAGCACGCGCGTGTCGCTGCCCAGCATAAAGCCCGCTGGCACCA
Source organism: Novosphingobium rosa NBRC 15208 (assembly GCF_001598555.1). Classification (GTDB taxonomy): domain Bacteria; phylum Pseudomonadota; class Alphaproteobacteria; order Sphingomonadales; family Sphingomonadaceae; genus Novosphingobium; species Novosphingobium rosa. The sequence continues at coordinate 37,367 of NZ_BCZE01000056.1, read as the reverse complement.
GCGCCTTCATCGCCAGAGTCAGCGCGATCAGCAGCGCTGCCATACGGCGGTGATGAAGGAAAAAGGCGCGAAGGGCGGTCATGCTGGTGGCGTCTCTACAACAGGTTGGCCGCAGATGCCATTGTACGCATGGTCGATATGCAGGTTCTTGTTTGTCAATTTGGCATCATATCCCTACCGGGGCGCTCGACAAAGGGGCGGGAAGCCCCATCGCGCTCACTCCGGTCACGCCGGTAGAAAGACTTGATGATGGTATCGACGGCTGTTTTCCACTCTGCGTCCCGCAAGCTGGCCCTGCTGGCCACGGGGGCTGTGCTGGCCCTGCCTCTGGCGGCTTATGCCGAGGCTTCGCCCGATGCCGCCGAGCAGGCGCATGACACCGCCACCATCCGCGTCGTCGGCCATCCCGATCCCGAAGGCCTACTGCCCGACCAGAGCGCGCCCAAGGCGATCAGCGCTGTTTCCAGCGCCTTTATCGAGAAGCAGGCGCCCACCTTCAACGCTTTCCAGCTGGTGAACCTGCTGCCGGGCGCCAATGTCTCGATGAGCGATCCCTTCGGCCTGTCGACCAGCTCCAGCCTCACCCTGCGCGGGCTGGGTCAGGATCAGATCGGCGTGCTGATGGAGGGCGCCCCCCAGAACGACATCGGCTATTATTACGCCTATCCCTCGCAATTTGCTGACGCGGAGAACGTGAAGCAGGTGGCGCTGGGGCAGGGCGCGGTCGATCTCGACTCGCCCATTGTCAGCGGCGCGGGCGGGCTGCTGTCGCTGAGCCTTGACGACCCGCATCAGAAGATGGGGGCGCTGGTCGATGGCACGCTGGGCTCGTACAATCTGCGCCGTTTCTTCGGGCGCTTCGACACCGGGCAGATCGGCAACAGCGGGTTGCGCGCCTTCGTCTCCTACTCCAACACCTATGCGGACAACTGGCGCAACCCCGGTTACGAGCGCCGCCAGCACATCGACGCCAAGCTGCTGAAGGAATGGGGCGAGGAAAATCGCGCCAGCATCGCGATCTCCTTCAACGATGCCCGCAACTCGACCTATGCCAACCCCACGCTGGCCGACTGGCAAAGCTATGGCCGCTCCTATGGCTTCGATGCCACCTATGCGGCGGGCGGGGCGAACTATTGGCGGCTCTATCGCCAACCGTTCCGCAATGAGTATGTCTCGGCCCCGGTGCATCTGAAGCTGGCCGACAATCTGCGCTTCGACAGCACCTTCTATCTGCAATATGGCTATGGCAACGCGCCCTATGGCACGGCGCTGTCCACCACCGGCAATTATCTCGGCACGCAGGAACTGGCGCAGCCCATCAGCCTGCCCGGCGCGGTCGATGGCACGGCGACGGTGCTGGGCAATTACATCGGCAGCCAGTTCCGCACCGGTGACGTTGCCAAGCTGACCTACAGCGCGGGCCGCCACACGCTGACGGCGGGCCTGTGGTTCGATTACGGCAGCGACCATGACACGCAGAGCTTCACCAGCCTGAGCGACAATGGCACCCCGCTCGACCAGTGGGGCTATGACAGCAACGCCATCCACACCGCCGACGGTCGCCTGCTGGCGCTGGAAAACATCACCACCATCACCGTCACAAAGGGCTTCTTTGTCGCCGACAGCTTTGCCGTCACGCCGAAGCTGAAGGTGGATCTGGGCTTCAAGGGCGTCGATCTGCTGCACAACGGCCACAACTGGTTGCCCGGCAACCAGAGCGCCGTGCGCACCAACAGTTTCGCCGCCCTGCCGCGCGCCTCGGTGCATTATCAGTTGGACGACCGCCAGCAGCTCTTCGCCAATGTAACGACCAACTTCCGCGCCCCCGATCAATACACCATGTATGATACCTATGACGGCGTCGGCGGCGTCGCCAGCCAGGGCAACACCGCGCTGAAGAATGAATATTCGATCAGCGAGGAACTGGGCTATCGCTGGCAGGGCCGCAACCTGTCAGCCTCGGTCACGGCGTTCCATTACAACTTCCGCAACCGGCAGATTTCCACGCTGGCCAACATCAATGGCGCTCTGATCACCACCACGATCAACGCCGGGCATCAGACCTCTTACGGCGTCGATGCCGAGATCGACTGGCGCCCGGTGGAGGGCGTCAGCTTCTACGCCTCGGGCGAGTGGCTGCATGCGCGGCTGGGCGATAACCTCCCCGTGGGTGATGATGTCCTGCCCACGCGCGGCAGGCAGGCCGTGCGGTCCCCCGCTGTGCAGCTGGGCTTTGGCGGCACCTATGACGACAAGCGGCTGTTCGGCAGCTTTGCGCTGAAATATGTCGGCAAGCAGTACAGCACCTTGATGAATGACGAGAGCATCAAGGCCTATGCCACGCTGGACCTCGCTCTGGGCGTGCATCTGGCCGACTGGATCGACGGCAAGCGCACCGATCTGCGGGTGAATCTGATCAACCTCACCAATCCGCATGTGCTCTCGGGCGTGTCGGGGATCAGCCCCAATGCGCAGGACACGGTGGGCGCCAATGGCACGCTGATCGCCGGGTCCGCGCCGACTTACTACATCGGCAGCGGTCGGGCCTTTTCGGTGACTCTGGCCCGCGCCTTCTGAATGAGCGGCGATCCGCATCTGATCCACGGCATGGGCACCGGGCTGGAAGCCCCCAGCTGGCCCGCCATCACGCCCGATGAGGCGGAAGCGGTGCTGTCCCGCTTCCCGCAGGCCGGGCGGCTGGAGGTGCTGGAGTGGCATTCGCCGCGCCCCTTCTCCTCGGCGGCGCTGGCGCGGACGGATCGTGGGGCGCTGTTCCTCAAACGCCATAGCCGCCGCCTGCGCAGCCCGGAGGGATTGGCGCAGGAACATGCCTTCATCGCCCATCTGGCGAGCAAGGGCCAACCCGTGGCCGATCTGCTGGTAGCGGACAATGGCGCCACCGCTCTGGCGCAGGGCGAATGGACGTGGGAAATCCACCGCAAGGCAGGCGGGCTCGATCTTTACCGGGATCGCCAGTCATGGACGCCCTTTATCGAGCCGGGCCATGCCTTTGCCGCAGGCGCCGCGCTGGCCCGGCTGCACTGCGCGGCGGAGGGGTTCGCCGCACCCGCCCGCCCCGTCCAGCCGCTTGTCACCAGCCTGAGCATCCTGCCCGCGCCGGACCCTCTGGCCCTAGCGCAGGCCTATATCGCCTCACGCCCGGCCTTGGCAGCCTATCTGGCCGACAAGCCTTGGCAGGCCGAACTGTCGCGCCTCTTCGCCGCGCTGGGCCTGCCCACGCTGCAGCCCCGGCTGGCCGCGCAGCCCCAACTCTGGACTCATAACGACTGGCATCCCTCCAACCTGCTGTGGAGCGCGGCGGGCGAGGTGGCCACGGTCCTCGATTTCGGCCTGTCGGATCGCACCTGCGCCCTCCACGATCTGGCCACCGCGCTGGAACGCGTGGCGGTGCGCTGGCTGGAACTAGGTCCGGCTGGAACCGCCATCACCGAGCCTGCAGATGCGCTGGCGCTGCTCTCCGGCTATGCCAGCGTGACCCCGCTCACCGCACAGGACCGCGACCTGCTCGCCCGCCTGCTGCCGCTGGTGCATGTGGAGTTCGCCCTCTCCGAAGCCGATTACTTCCACGGCGTGCTGGGCAAGGCGCAGGATGCCGATCTGGCGTGGCATGGCTTTCTGATCGGCCACGCCGAATGGTTCCTGACGGCAGAGGGCCAAAACCTGCTGGCGCTTGTCCGCAACGGCGCTTTGCCGCAAACGTGAACCCGACCCGCAAAAAGGCCGCATGATGACGCTGTTTGGCATGTCCCTGTTCGAGATCGTCGCTGTCATCATCAGCTTCATCGGCATCTGGCTGACGGCGCGGCGCCATATGCTGTGCTGGCCGGTCTGCCTTGCCGCCTGCGCGCTCTATTTCAAACTGTTCCGCGATGAAAAGCTCTATGCCGATATGGCGCTGCAGCTGCTCTTTGGCCTTGGCATCGCCTATGGCTGGATCGCGTGGCGCGGCGACCGCGATGACAGCGGCGAGGTCATCGTCCGCCCCCTGCCGCCCGCCGAGGCGCTGGCCGGATTGATCGCCGGTGCCGTTGGGGCCATCGCCATCGGCTGGTTCACCAGCCACTACACGGATGCCGCGCTGCCCTGGGTCGATTCCGGCCTCACCAGCTTCAGCCTTGTGGCGCAGTTGTGGACGGCGCGGCGGCACAAGGCCAACTGGCTGCTGTGGATCGTGGTGGATGTGATCTACGTCGGCATGTTCGTTTTCAAGGGGCTGTACCCCACGGCGGTGTTGTATGCCGCGATGGTGGGGCTGGCAGCGATGGGCTATGTCGACTGGCACAAGGCCGGGCGCAGAACAGCCATCGCCTAAAGCCGGTAATTGGCCTCCAGCCCGGCCATATGGATGGTGCGGGCATAACCGGCCTCACGCAGAAAACCGCCAGTACGGAACAGCGAGAGCGAGGCGGACAGCGTCAGCTCCTGCGTGGCGCGCCATTCCACCGAGGTTTCGGCCTGATTGCCGAGGAAGCGGCCAGAGCCCCCATGAGCAACGGCGTCGCTGGCCACCAGCAGATGGCCGGGAATATCATAGACGCCGTCACCCCGGCTCTGGCGCCAATAGGCTCCGGCAGCGAAGCTCAGGCCCACGCCCTGGCCCAGATCGAACGCCAGCACCGGCTGGAGATTGACCAGATTGTAAGGCCCGATGGGCGACAGCTCGCCGAAATACTTACCCTTGGGGAACAGCGCGTTGAAGGTGCCAAGGTGATGGTCGCCAGCGTTCTTGTCGCCGCTGGCCACATTGAAGCGCAGGGTGAGATCGGGCTTCAAAGGTGCCTTGGTGAAGCTGACTCCAGCCTCGCTGCCGATGGACCAGGCATGGATGGTCTGATCCGCCAGATGGCCCGATTGCAGCATGGCCTCCATGTTCCAGTGGACGGTGGCATTGTCGCTCACGGGCACCTTGCCGAAGAAACGCAGCCCTGCCGTGCGGCGCGTTTCGCGCCCGCTGGCATTCTGGAAGCGGGCCAGATCGTTGCGGTAATCGAGCCAGTAGACATCCACCCCGACAGGCCCGACCAGCTGCGTGGCATAGACGCCCCACAGCGCCCGCGCCTGCGATGTATGGTCATCGAAGGTGCCTTTGCCCGGCTCGACGGGGCGCAGGTAGAAGGCATTCACCGTCAGCTTGCCGCGATGGACAATCGCCCGCCCGCCATCGAAGGCCAGCGGCACATTGGGGCCATAGCGCGTGCCGATCAGCCGCTCGGTGCCAAGGCTGACCATCTCACGCCCGCCGCGCAGGCGCAGGGTGGTCTTGCTGCCGAGCGGCACCACCACATCGGCGAAGGCCTGAAGCGTATCGACGCGCGTCTGGTCGATGGCGCTGGCCGAGGGCGCCACGCCCGCCGCATAGGCGATGGCCGGCTGGGCAAAGGCGCGGACCTCCACCTTGCCGAGCCCCGCATGCAGATCGGCATAGGGCAGCAGGCGCGTCCAGAGGTAGCCATTGTCGGGCGCGTCAGAGTTGCCCAGCGCGTTGTTCCGATAATCCTCATTGCGCAGCCGCAGTTCGAGGCCGGTGGTGAGGTAAGCGCTGCCCGTATCGTCCAGCGGAATATATTTGAGCTTCTCCGTCCAGTGGCCGCTGCGGTTGGTCTGGCTGGCCAGATCGGACCAGTCCTCATTGTAGCGCTCGGTGGTCAGCACGGGGGGCTGCCAGGCTTCGGTGGGGGTGTCGGCCTGCGCTGTGGCAGGGATCAGGCCGAGCAGAAGAAGGCAGAGGGCGGAAAAGCGGCGCATGAAGGTCAGTCCCGGCGGCGGGCCAGCAGGGCGGTGAGGATAAAGCCGCCGACGAGGCCGATGTGTTCGAAGAAGGCATTGGTGGCGCCGAAACGCTCGGGGCCGGTGGGCATGGTCCAGAAGGCGTTGGCGGTGATGGCGGCCAGCGCGGTGAAGACCCCCAGCATGCCCGCGCCCAGCCACACCAGCCTGCCCGAAAGGATCAGCGCCGGGCCGATCAGCTCCACCGCGATGGTGAGGATGGCGAAGAGGGTGGGATAGGGCATGCCAAAATGGGCCTGTTCGGCGATGGCGCCGGGGAAGTCGGTCAGCTTGACCACCCCGCCCAGCAGATAGGCGCTGGAAAGCGCCAGACGGGCGATCAGGCCCGTCCCGGCCCAGTCGAGGATGGCCTCGACCGGGCGGGGAGCGAAGCCCTTGCTCACTTGGCCCCTGCCTTTTGATTGGCGGCCTGATGGATCTCGGCGATATAGCCGCCGGGGAAGCGGACGATGGCACTCTGGCGATCGGCACCGGCATGGGCTGGCACCAGCGTTTCGGCGCCGGCGGCGGTGGCCTTGGCCAGCGTGGCGGTGAGATCGGCGACGTTGTAGCCCGCCATATCGCGGCCATAGGGCCAGGGCAGCTGGCCGTCCGAGACGATCACCAGCATCTTGCCATAGCCGCTCTCGATGGCGATGCGGCGGATGGTCTTGCCGGGCTGGCCCACTTCATCGCCGGGGGCGTTGCGGTCGTCAGCGGTGATCTTGCCATGGGCATAGCCGGTCCAGCTTTTGACGAAGGCGTCGGCGGCATCCGGGGTGAGGTAGACGCGGTTCTCCGGCATGCTGGCGAGCGGCGTGTAATTGGGCTTGGCGGTGTGCCAGTAGAGCTGCATGTTCACGCCGCCCGGCCATTGCACCACCACATCGCGGCCGATGGGATCGGGGAAGCTGGTGATGAGGCGCGTGGCGCCATGCTTGCGGGCGTCGGCCACGGCGGCGTCGAGGTCGGTCACCAGATAGCCGGTGCGCTCATCGCCGAAGGGGGTGGGGATCGGCGTCTTGAAGCCGAAGACCGAGACGGTGCCTGCCGGGGTCAGCACCAGTTGCGATTTGGTGAGGCTGGGGGTGGGGGTGACCTGAAACTCACCCTGCTTGCTGGTGGTGCCCCCGAAGGTGGCCGAGAAGCTGGTGACGAAAGCGTCGAACTGATCGGCGGGGACATAGACATGGGTGGTGTCATACTGCGGGCCGACGGCATAGTCGGGGCTGGCGGGGGCGGCCATGACGGCAGGGGTGGCCAGCGTAAGGGCCGAAGCGGCGAGCAGCGTCTTGAACAGTTTCATGGGGATTATCCTTGTGGAGCAAAGAACGGGGGAGTGGTGTCAGACGGCCCAGCAGCCGCAGCCAAGGGCACCCCAGAAGCTCTGGGGATCGGCGGTGGGGGCCTGCGCACCAAGAGCCGCAGCATGGTCATGGCCGTGGACGCCGCAGGAGGACGCGCAGCCACAGGCCGAGGCGAGCTTTTTCTTGGTTTCCGGCGCGGTCCACGAGCCGAAGGTGCCCACCGGCGACCAGTCGGGCATGGGCTTGGGCAGATCCGGGGCGTGTTTGGCGTAGGAGCCATTGCCATGGACGACCTTGCCGCCAAGCACGGTCAGCACCGAGCGGATGTTGGTGATCTCGTTGTCCGGCACGGTGAAGAAGTCATCCGAGAGCAGCGCGAGATCGGCCAGCTGCCCGGCAACGATCTGGCCCTTCTTGCCCTGCTCGTTGGAGAACCAGGTGTTGGCCTGGGTCCACAGACGCAGCGCGGTCTCGCGGTCCAGCCGGTTGCGCACCGGGTAGAGCGCCAGGCCGCCCACCGTGCGCCCCGTTACCAGCCATGAGAGCGAGACCCATGGGTTGTAGCTGGCCACGCGGGTGGCGTCGGTGCCGGCGCCCACGGGGATGCCCGCTTCCATCATGCGCTTGATCGGCGGGGTGGCCTCGGCGGCCTTGGCGCCATAGCGCTCGACGAAATATTCGCCCTGAAAGGCCATGCGATGCTGCACCGCGATGCCGCCGCCCAGCGCAGCAATCCGGTCGATGTTGCGGTGGCTGATGGTCTCGGCATGGTCGAAGAACCAGTTGAGGCCTTGGAGCGGAATGTCGCGGTTGACCTTCTCGAAAACGTCCAGCGCGCGGCTGATCGTCTGGTCATAGGTGGCATGCATGCGCCAGGGCCAGCGGCGCTCGGCCAGCAGGCGGATGACGGGTTCCAGATCGCCTTCCATCTCGGGCGGCATATCGGGGCGGGCGACGCGGAAATCCTCGAAGTCGGCGGCGGAATAGACCAGCATCTCGCCCGCGCCATTGTGGCGATAGGTGTCGTCGCCGTCGCCGGGCTTGACCTGTTTCGACCAGTTGGTGAAGTCGGCCAGTTCCTCTTTCGGCTTCTGCGTGAAGAGGTTGTAGGCGACGCGCAAGGTCATCTCGCCGTCCTTGTGCAGCTTCTCGATGACTTCGTAATCGTCGGGATAGTTCTGCGAGCCGCCACCGGCATCGATGACTGAGGTGACGCCCAGCGAATTCAGCTCACGCATGAACTGGCGGGTGGAGTTGAGCTGATACTCCTGCGGCAGTTTGGGGCCCTTGGCCAAGGTTGCGTAAAGGATCGTCGCATTGGGTTGGGCCAGCAGCAGACCCGTGGGGTTGCCCTGAGCATCGCGCACGATCTCGCCGCCCGGCGGGTTGGGCGTGTCCTTGGTGTAGCCCACGGCGCGCAGGGCGGCGGCGTTGAGCAGGGCGCGGTCATAGAGGTGCAGGATGAAGACCGGCGTATCGGGGGCGGCCTCGTTGATTTCCTGAATGGTGGGCAGGCGCTTTTCGGCGAACTGGTGCTCGGTGAAGCCGCCCACCACGCGCACCCATTGCGGGGCGGGGGTGTTCTGGGCCTGAGTTTTAAGCATCGCCATGGCGTCGGCCAGGCTGGGCACGCCTTCCCAGCGCAGCTCCATATTGTAGTTCAGCCCACCACGGATGACATGGATATGGCTGTCGATCAGGCCGGGGATCAGGCGGCGGCCACCGGCGTCGATGATCTGCGCCTGAGGGGCGGCGGCGCGGGCTTCGCCTTCCGAACCTGCCACAAGGATCTTGCCGTCACGGATGGCCACGGCCTGCGCGGTGGGGTTGCTGGGGTCCAGCGTGGTGACCTTGGCGTTGATGATGATGAGATCGGTCATGGGAGGCTCCGGGGGCTTGGATCAGGCGTTGTCGGTGGGGAGTTTGATGTGGTCGCCCAGCACGCGGCGGGCGGCATGGGTCTTGACGAAGGCCAGCACCGGTTCCTTGCGCAGCATTTTCTGCGCCACGGGGATGGCCTGTTCGCCCAGCAGCATGCCCAGCAGGCCGATCAGCGCGATGGTGGGGGGCGCGGGAGATTTCACGCCCAGCAGGGCATAGATACCGCCGACCAGCACACCGACGGCCAGCGAAAGAAGATAGGGTTTCATGGGGAATAGCCTTCCGGAAGGGAGGGGCGCCGGGGCAATCGGGGGGGCTTGCCCCGGCGCCAGAGGATCAGTGGCCGCCTTCCGAGGCGTTGAACATGGTCTTGGCGTAGGTGATGCCCAGACCGTAGGCTCCGCCCAGCTTGCGGGCGACGCCGGTGGTGAAGTCATAGGTTTCGGTGCGGGCCCAGTCGCGCTGCAGTTCGAGCAGATACTGGAGCGCGGTGACGGGGCGGGCGCCGGCCTGGATCATGCGCTCCACGGCGCGCTCATGGGCTTCGGTGGAGATGTCGCCGCAGGCATCGGTGATGATGTAGACCTCATAGCCCTGCTCGATGGCCGAGAGCGTGGGGCCGACGATGCAGACGCTGGTCCACAGACCGGCGAAGACGATCCGGTCCTTTCCGATCTTGTTGATCTCATCGATCACGGCGGCGTCTTCCCAGGTGTTCATGCTGGTGCGGTCCAGCAGCTTCTGACCCGGAAAAGGCTCGGTCACTTCGCTGAACATCGGGCCCGAGAAGCTCTTTTCAGCCACGGCGGTCAGGATGGTGGGGACGTTGAAACCGGCGGCGGCATTGGCAACGAGGCCGGCATTGTTGCGCAGCAAAGTGGTGTCGATCGACTTGGTGGCGAAGGCCATCTGCGACTGGAAATCGATCAGCACCAGAGCATGATTGGCGGGGGAAAGCAGGGACTTGGCGGGGGTAGCGGTGGCGGTGATGGTCATTGGTCTTCTCCGTTCAGGGGGGGTGTCGGTGTCGCGTCAGCGCCGCGGTGAGCACTGGTTAGGCGAGGATGGACCTGCGGAGAACCGGGATAAAAACGATCAAAATGTTCAGAAAAGTTGAATGACGGCTGGAAGGATTTCGGCGCGCCAGCACAAGCGCCAACAGCAGCGATCCGCCCGAGGCCTGGGCCTTCAGGAAGGGGCAGGAAAAAGCGGTTCGGCTGCGGCATGCGCGGGGCGCTTGGCGGTTCAGCTCCCGCCCTCATGCCATGCGCGGGCCGCGCAGGGGCATGGCATCCGGGGACGATCCCGGTGGTTGGCGTGCCTTGCCCGGCGCTTATTGCGCCAGCGTTTCCAGGGGGATGGTCAGGTCGATCACCAGGCCGTCGCTCTGCCAGGCGCGGGTGATGACGCCGCCAAGGCCGCGCACCGACAGGCTTTCCAGACGGCTGCCGAAGCCCTCGGTCATGCTGCCTTCGGCACGCGGAATGCCGCTTTCGGTCCAGACCAGATGAACCTGTTGCCCATCGCTTTCCAGCGTGACGGTGAGTGAGCCTTCAGGAGCGCTGAGCGCGCCATATTTGGCGGCATTGGTGGTCAGCTCATGCAACAGCAGGGCGACGGAGGGCAGGCTGCGCTGGCCGATGGGGGCGTCATGGCCGCTGGCCTCGATCCTGGCGCCATGCTCGCCCTGATAGGGGCGCAGGATGGTGGAAAGCAGATCGTGCAGCGCGGTGGAGGTCTGCATCTGCGGGCGATGCGGGCCCGACAGGGTGATCTCATGCGCCTTGGCCAGCGCCACCAGACGGGCCTGAAGGTCGCTGGCCAGCGCCTCCTTGGTCTCGGCTTCACGCGAACTGAGGGAGACAAGGCTGGTGGCCAGCGAGAAGAGGTTTTTGATCCGATGATTCATCTCATGCAGGATCAGATTCTGCTCTTCGGCGAAGCGGCGGGCATGGGTGATGTCGCGCGCCACCTTCGAGGCGCCCAGCAGCTTGCCATTGCGGTCCCGCACTGGCGAGATCGTCAGCGAGACATCCACCATCGTGCCATCCTTGCGGCGGCGCACCGTCTCGAAATGATCGACGCGGCGGCCTGCCTTGATGCTCTCGATGATGGCGTCTTCCTCGTGAAGGCGCTCTTGCGGGATGATGATGGTGATCGATTTGCCGATGGCTTCATCAGCCGTATAGCCGAACAGTTTTTCCGCGCCCTCGTTCCAGCTCAGGATGATGCCGCCCAGCGTCTTGCTCAGGATCGCATCCTCGGAATTCTCGACGATGGAGGCGAGCCATGCGCTGGCGTCGAGCGTTGCGGGTTGGCTTTTGACCTCGTTGATTTCGCTCATGTCTTCGGCGCGCCCGGCAAGCAGCATGTGATTCTCTCGCGACCATCAGCTGTGCCACAATAGCACCGCTCCACAAGAGATCGTGTGGAAAGGATGGGCCCGAAGACTCACAGCGTGTTAATTCACGTTAGGCGCTTTGTCGTAAAAGGCAACCGTCATGCCATTGGCGTGCATAATCAATCCGTTCCGCACGGGTGGCGGCGCGGTGACGCGAAAGCGGCCAGGTCTGCGCCTCAGGCGTCGGCGCTGTGGCTGGCTTCTTCGGCCAGATCTTCCAGCCGGTGCAGCTTGTCGAGCAGAGCCTGATGACCCTCGGCAAGGCTTTCCTGCGGCTGGGTTGTGAAAGACCCTTCCAGCCGGGCGATCACCTCGGCCTCAAGCGACTGGTGGTTGGCCTGCGCCGAAGCTTTCAGCCGGTCGTGAAGCTTGTCAGCGATGCGCAGGGTCAGCTGCGGGAAATGGGCGAGGGGATCGCTCATGGTTTTCCTCCTGATGCCGGGTTTTGCCTTGGGGGTGATGCGGTTCGGTGGCGGGGCGCGGGGGCAGATTGTCCGCCCGGGGCGGGCGGATCATCTCATCCTCCACCTCGCGGTTGTGAGGGCGCTGATCCTGCGGTTTTTCCTGTTCGCGATGGCGATGTCCGGTGGCCATGATCGGGCCTTTCCTCAGAAGGGCGCTTCCCGTGGCGCAACATACCACAGGAAGCGCGAAAGTCAGATAAGGGGCTTCAGATAAAAGGTGGGGGCGTGCGGTAATAATCGCTCAGCGTCTGGTCATAGTCCTTGTCGAACAGCGGGGCCTCCTCGCCGTAACGCGGGGCGCTCCTGATCTGATCGGGCGTGATATCCACCACATAGCCGCCGCGGATCGGCTCATAGCCGAGCTTCTCCCAGGGGATCGGATAGTAATCATTGCCGATGCCCAGAAAGCCGCCGAACTGCAGCACGGCATATTCGGTGCGGCCCGAGGCCTTGTCGACCATGAAATTACGGATCGAGCCAAGATGCTCGCCATTGTTGCTGTAGACCGGCGTGCCGTTGACAAGATCCGAGGCGATGAGACGCGATGTCTCCGCAATGGGCAGGGTTTCGGTCATGGATGCATCCTTCCAGCTTGTGTTTCTGGTGAGGGCGTGGGTCTTCGGGCGCCCCTTGCCGGTCTGCCGCCGCCGGTCTTGTCCGCCGGCCCCGTTGCGGCGCGTTTGCAATGCGCCTTCGCACCATGGAACGCTTCGCCGGGCGCAAGGTGCCGGGGCGGATTTACATTGGCCGCAGGGCCGCGCCATTTCGTCGCCCGCCTCGATCATGGGGCCGGATCAAAGCCGCATGCGGCGCATTCCAAGGTCCATCAGGTATCTCAGGGAGAGCCACGATGCCACGCGGTGACAAAAGCGCTTACACCGACAAGCAGAAGCGCAAGGCCCAGCATATCGAGGACAGCTATGAAAGCCGCGGCGTCCCCGAGGCGGAGGCGGCAAAACGCGCCTGGGCCACGGTGAACAAGGAGTCGGGCGGGGGCAACAAGTCCGGCTCGGGGCGTGGCAAGCCTGACACCCATGTGTCGTCGTCACGCGGCGGGCGGGCCAACAAGGCCGGCTCGCCCGAGCAGCGCAGCGCCGCCGCGCGCAAGGGCTGGGTAACGCGCCGCAAGAATGCCGCGGATCGCCACGCGGCCTGATCGTTCCATTCCGCAAGAGGATATCGTCATGACCACAATGACCCTGAAAAAAGGCCTGTTCTTCGGTTTGCTCAGCGCCGTGGGCAGTTGGCTCTATCTCAATCGCGGGCGTTACGGCCCGGTGGTCAAGCAGGATGATGGTGAGCATCATCCCGCTCCGGCCTTTGCCGGGCCGGGGGCGCACAAGGGCTCGCCCAGCCAGGTGCGCGATGCCGGGCCCGCCCATATGCGCGACAAGCAGCACAAGTGGGACGATGTCGACCAGGCCTCGGACGAGAGCTTCCCGGCCAGCGATCCGCCCTCGTACTAAGGGGCGCGTCCTGGGGAACGATAACGCGGGCCGGTCGCCGCCGGCCCGCGCATCCTTGCGTATTCATGCCGATTGACGTCCCGCGCCGGAACCATGAGTCTGGCGCGGGGACAGGGGGATCATCCATGCAGCTTTTCCAATGCCAGTCCTGCGGTCAGGTGCTTTATTTCGAGAACACCGCTTGCGTGAAATGCGGCCATCGCCTCGGTTATTTGCCCGACCGGGGGCGGATGAGCGCGGTGGAACCCGATGGCGCCGAATGGATCGCTCTGGCCAACCCGCAAACACGCTATCGCTTCTGCGCCAATTGGGAGCAGAATGCCTGCAACTGGATGGTCGATGCCGCGCAGGACCAGCCTTTCTGTATTGCCTGCCAGCATAATCGAACCATTCCCGATCTGTCGCTGCCCGACAACCGCGCCAATTGGCAGAAGATTGAGGAGGCCAAGCGCCGCCTGTTCTACACGCTGATCAAGCTGCGCCTGCCGATGCCGACCGTCGCCAGCGGCGATCCGGAACCTCTGGTCTTCGATTTCCCCGCCTCGGCCAACGGCGAGAAGGTGATGACCGGCCATGACAATGGCGTGATCACCATCGCGCTGGAAGAGGCCGACGATGTGGCGCGTGAAAGCGCCCGCGCCTCGATGGGCGAGCTTTATCGCACGCTGCTGGGCCATTTCCGGCACGAGGTCGGCCATTACTATTGGGACCGTCTGGTGCGCGATGGCGGCGAGCTGGAAAGCTTCCGCGCCCTGTTCGGGGATGAGAGGCTCGATTATGGCGAGGCCTTGCAGCGCCATTATGATCAGGGCGCCCCGGCGGGCTGGCAGCAGGAGTTCGTCAGCGCCTATGCCACCATGCATCCCTGGGAGGACTGGGCCGAGACCTGGGCGCATTACCTCCACATCATCGACACGCTGGAGATGGCCGGCGCCTTCGGCATCCGCATTGAGCCGCGCATCGATCACGATCCCGAACTGGAAACCGAGATCGCCTTCGATCCCCATCAGGACGTGCCGGTGGAACGGCTGATCGATGCCTGGTTGCCATTGACCTATGCGGTCAATTGCCTCAACCGCTCGATGGGGCAGGGTGATCTTTATCCCTTCGTGATCCCGCCGCGCGTGGTGGAGAAGATGGCCTATATCCACCGTCTGATCCATGCCCGCGCCGCCATTCCTGTGCTGGGCTGAAAGCATCGTGCGAAAAAGTGGGAACCGGTTTTTCGCAAAAACGATGCGGCAACAAAAACCCCTGCGGTGAGTGGCCGCGCAGCTGGGGCCAGCGGTTCGTCGCAGCGCCACTTTCGCGCCGGTCGGGCCTTTCATCCAAGGCAGGCGGGGCCTTCCCTCAGCGCCCCGCCCCTAGCCATGGGAGACAAGCGATGTCACAGCATGATCATGATATCTCGACGCTGAACGACCTGATCGCCACCACCATCGACAGCGCCGACGGCTATGCCGAAGCCGCCAAGGAGGCGCGCGGCAGCCGTTTCGAAACGCTCTTCAACGCCCGCGCCGGTGAGCGCCGCAACATCGCCAACACGCTTCAGCGCGAAGTGGGCCTGCTGGGCGGCGAGGCCGAAAGCAGCGGCACCATCCTGGCCAGCGCCGAGCGGCTGTTCTTCAACCTGAAGTCGGTCGTCACCTCGCATGACGAGAAGATGATCGTCAACGAGGTGGAGTCCGGCGAGGACCATATCAAGGCCAAATATGAGGATGCGGTGCGCGATCGCGGCCTGTCCACGCAGGTCAAGGCGCTGATCGAGCAGGCCTATCAGACCGTGCGCGCGGGCCATGATGAAATGCGCGACATCAAGCACAGCATGCAGGGTTAAGTCCTTTCCCCCGTCGGGATTTAACCCTGGGAAAAGGGCGAGGCGGCTGGAGCGCCTCGCCCTTTTCTTGTGCCTGCGTTTCAGGCCGCGTCGATACCCTCCAGATGGCGCTGCAACCCGCGTTCATGGCGCGTCAGCCAGCGCGTGGCGCGGGGCAGGGGATGGACAGCAAAGTCGTCCTTCTCCTGCGCCACAGCGATCAGGCTGGGATGGACATAGGCCTTGCGCGCCACGGCGGGCGTGTTGCCCAGATCGGCGCAGACATGCGCCAGCATCGCCTTCAGTCCACCGGGCGCACGCGGCTGGGCCACCAGCCATTCAAAGGCCAGCACCGATGCCGCAAAGGTGCGGAAATGTTTGGCGGTGATCGCCTCGCCGGTGATGGCGCGCAGATAGTCGTTCACATCATGCGAGTGGATGGGATGGGCTGTGCCGTCGCTATCCAGCCACTGGAACAGATGCTGTCCCGGCACATCCTGCATCGCCTTCACAAAGCGCGCCAGCCCCTGGTCTGAAACGGCCATGCGGCATTGCTTGCCTGATTTGGCGCGGAAACTCAGCGCCAGCCGCCCGCCCTGCAGCTTCACATGCCGCATCCGCAGGGTGGAGGCGCCGAAGCTGCCGTTCTCGCGCGCATAGCACTCATTGCCCACGCGGATATGCGTGACATCCAGCAGCCGCACCAGCGAGGCGATGGCCCGCTCCCGGCTGAGGCCCCGCCGCGCCAGATCCTCCTCGACCCTTGCCCGGATCAGCGGCAGCACGGTGGCGAAAGCGGCGCATCCGGCGAACTTTTCCGCCTCGCGCGCGGCGCGGAAATCGGGGTGGTAGCGGTATTGTCGGCGCCCCTTGGTGTCGGTCCCGGTGGCCAGCACATCGGCCTGCGGATCGGGGGAGAACCACGCCTGCGTATAGGCGGGCGGCAGGGCGATGCGGTTGAGCCGCGCGACCTCTTCGGCTTGTGTGATACGTTGGCCATCGGGCGCGAAATAGTGCCAGAGCTTGCCGCGCCGCTTTCGTGTGATGCCCTCGGGCTGGTCGGAGACGGTGGGGAGAAGAGCTTCGCTGGCCATGCCGAAGAAAGCATGGCCAGCAAGGCTTTGTTCCTGTCAGCCCTTCTTCTTGAGCCGCCGCAGATTGGCGCGCACCTTGCCACGGTAGAAGCGCGTCGCCCCGCTGGCCTGGTCCTGGGGCTGCATGCCCCATTGCCCCAGCGCCAGCTTCCAGCCGACATCGCCCATGGCGCGCAGCTTTTCGCTGACCATGCGCTCGCTCTCGCGCGCGGCGCCGGGGCCGCCGGTGGAGATCATCATCATGCGCAGGGCGATGACCTGCGCCGCCTCGAAGGACAGCATGCTCCAGTCGAGCCAGAGTTTGCCCATCTGGGCTGCGGTGTGGTGGGGTGAGGGCATCATCTCAAGGCACCAGCGCATGGGTGAGCAGCTTGGCGACCTCTTCGGACTGCCCGTCCAGCACCGCCCTGGCCGAATAAAGCGCCGTGCCCAGCACCTGCGAGGCGCTGACCTTGGGCGGCATCACCAGCTCATAGCGGTCGGTCACCACATCGAGCAGGGCGGGGCCGGGCTCGGCCAGCCATTGCGCCACGGCGGCTTCCAGGCTTTCGGGCTGCTCCACCTTTTGGCCCCAGAAGCCGATGGCGCGCGCCACTTGCGCGAAATCCGGGTTCTTCAGATCGGTGAAGGCGTGCAGCATGCCTTCCACCTTCTGCTCCAGCTCGACAAAGCCCAGCGATGAGTTGTTGAAGACGCAGACCTTGATCGGCAGATCCTCCTGAATGGCGGTCAGCAGATCGCCCAGCAACATAGAGAGCCCGCCATCGCCGCACAGCGCGATGACCTGCCGGTCCGGATAGGCCGCCTTGGCCCCCAGCGCCTGAGGCATGGCATTGGCCATGGTGCCATGGGTGAGCGAAATGATCGTGCGGTTCTCCCCCGTGGCGGGCACATGGCGCAGGCACCACACCATCGGCGATCCGCCATCGGCGGTGTAGACCGCATCCTTTTGCGCATGAGCGGCAATCAGGCTGGTGAGATATTGCGGATGGATCGCCCCGCCCTTGCCGACGACCGCGCGGCTCTGCTGGCCCTTGCGTGTTTCCGCCTGCATCTCCAGCGAGGCGTCGAGGAATGTGCGATCCTCCCGTTCACGGATCAGCGGCAGCAGCACCTCCAGCGTGGGGCCGATATCGCCCACCGCGCCGATCTGCACCGGATGGCGGCGGCCCAGATGGGTGGGGTCGATGTCGATCTGGATGATCTTGGCCTTTTCCGGATAGAACTGGCGCCAGGCGAAATCGCAACCCAGCAGCAGCAGCGTGTCGCAGCCCATCAGCGCGTGATAGCCCGCCTTGCCGCCAAAGATGCCGGTCATCCCCACATCGTGTGGATTGTCATACTCCAGGAAATCCTTGGCGCGCGAAGTATGCGCCACCGGGGCCTTCAGCTTCTCGGCCAGGGCGAGAACGGCGTCATGCGCGCCCTCGCAGCCCGATCCGCCATAGATCGCCACCTTGCCTCCGCTGTTCAGCGCCTTGGCGATCCGGTCGATCTCATGCGGGGCGGGGACGGTGCGCGACTGTGCGCGATGGACGGCGAAAGGCGCGTCATCCGTCAGCTTGGCGGCGGAGACATCGGCGGGCACGATCAGCACCGCCACGCCCTTTTTCGACAGCGCCGCCTGAGCCGCCATCGCCGCCTTGCGCTTTGCCTGCGCGGGGGTGCGGATCTCGTCGCACCACACGCTGCACGAGGAGTAGACCGCCTTGAAGTCCACCTCCTGGGGAAAATCGAAGCCCAGCTCGTCGCGCACGATCTGGCTGGCGATCAGCACCACCGGCGCGCGGTTGCGGTGGCTTTCGAACAGACCGTTGATGAAATGCAGGCTGCCCGGCCCGCAGGAGCCCGCACACAGCGCCAGATCGCCCGTCAGCAGCGCATCGGCCCCGGCGGCGAAGGCGCCTGCCTCCTCATGCCGCACATGGACCCAGCGCAGATCCTCCTTCTCGCGAATGGCGTCGGTGATGTGGTTGAGCGTGTCGCCCGGAATGCCATAGACGCGCCGCGCCCCCGCCTCGAACAGCGTATCGACGATGGCCTGCGCAACGGTGGATGACATCACATGCTCCTTATCGGGGGGACACAAGGAAAGGGGCAGGCTTTCGGCCCGCCCCGCAAAGGAATTGATGGAAAGATGTGGGGCGCCAGGGTGTCACAGCAGCCCCACGGCATGGTGCCCCGCCTGATCGGGGCGGATGGCCAGACCCGTGAACAGGTCGAACAGGCCCGCCAGCGTGATGTCGGCGGTCCAGACCTCGGCCTTGCTGATCTCGAAGCGCATCAGCGAGAGGGTGGGATCGGTTTTGCCGCCGGGGAACCAGGCCTCGACCTTGTTGGACCACAGCTTGTCCAGCACGCCGCGATCCTGTTCGCGCCGCAGCTGGCCGGAAAGGGCGGCGAACAGCTTGTGCCCGCTGCTGGAAAAATCGACCTCGGCAGCAGCTTCGACCGCCAGCGTGCTGGACTGGTGCATGAAGAACCAGATCGTGTGATGCGCGTTGCGGTCCAGCATGGCCGTCATCGGCTGGCTGTGGGCGCCGGCCTCGCTCAGGCGCATCATGACGAAGGGGCTGTCATCCAGCGCGTTCCAGAAGGCATTGCGGATATCACTGTCCATGGCGTTTCCTCCTTGGGAAGGGGGCAAGCGGCGTGGAGCGCTCTGCGTTGCGTCTGGAAGGTAACGGGCGGAACGGGGCGCTTGTTCCGCGTAAAATCACCTTGAGGATAAAAGCCTTGGCAGCGGGGCGGATGCCTTGCCGCAGGCCTGTGAAGGGCGCATGAAAACGCACCCCGGCCCCGCCGGAGTCGCGGGGCCGGGGTGATGATTGCACCGGTCTTGGCGTTGAATCAGGCTCCCGGCCCGATCATGGTTTCGGGCCTCACCAGCGAGTCAAACGTCGCTTCATCCACCAGCCCGGTTTCCAGCGCCGATTGCTTGAGCGTCAGCCCATTGTGCTGGGCATGTTTGGCGATCTTGGCGGCATTTTCATAACCGATGGCCGGAGCCAGAGCGGTCACCAGCATCAGCGAACGGTCGAGCAGTTCGGCCAGTCTCTCGCGGTTGGGCTCAAGCCCTTCCAGCGTGCGCTCGGTAAAGCTGGCGATGCCATGGGCCAGCAGATGGATCGAACGCAGCACATTGGCCCCGATCATGGGCTTGAAGACATTGAGTTCCAGATGGCCCTGCAGCCCGCCGATGGTGATCGCCGTGTTCAGCCCGATCACCTGCGCGGCCACCATGGTCAGCATCTCGCATTGGGTGGGATTGACCTTGCCGGGCATGATCGAACTGCCCGGTTCATTTTCGGGCAGCAGCAATTCGCCGATCCCCGCGCGCGGACCCGATCCCAGCAGGCGGATATCATTGGCGATCTTGGTCAGCGCCGTCGCCAGCGCCGAAAGCGCGCCCGACAAAGCCACCAGCGCATCATGCCCGGCCAGCGCGGCGAAGAGATTGGTGGCGGGACGGAAGGGCACGCCGGTGATCTGCGCCAGTTCCGCCGCCATGTCCTGAGCAAAGCCCTCCGGCGCATTCAGCCCGGTGCCGACCGCCGTGCCGCCTTGCGCCAGCTCAAGCACCTCGTTCAGCGTATAGGCGATGCGGACACGGGCCTTGGCGATCTGGTCGGCATAGCCCGAAAACTCCTGCCCCAGCGTGATCGGCGTGGCGTCCTGCATATGGGTGCGGCCGATCTTGATGATATCGTGCCATTCCCCGGCCTTGCGTTCCAGCACATGATGCATCGCGGCCAGCGCCGGATCGAGCTGCGCCAGCACCGCCACAGCGGCGGCGATATGCAGCGCGGTGGGGAAGCTGTCGTTGGAGGATTGCGCGCGGTTGACATGGTCGTTGGGATGGACCGGGCTCTTGCCGCCGCGCTTGCCGGTCAGCAGTTCGTTGGCGCGGCTGGCCACCACCTCGTTGACGTTCATGTTGGTCTGCGTGCCCGATCCGGTCTGCCAGATCACCAGCGGGAACTGATCGTCAAGCTGGCCGGTGGCGACTTCGCTGGCGGCGGCATCGATGGCCTCGGCGATGTCGGCGGGCAGGCCCTGGCGGGCATTGACCTTGGCGGCGGCCTGCTTGATGCGGGCGAGGGCGTGGATGATCTCGATCGGCATGCGTTCCTGCGGGCCGAAGGGGAAGTTCTGCAGGCTGCGCTGCGTCTGCGCCCCCCAATAGGCCTCGGCGGGGACGGGAATGCCGCCCAGACTGTCGGTTTCGGTGCGGAATTCCTGGGTCATGCTAGTCCTCCGAGGGGTGAGGCGGGTCGGGGCACAAGATAGGCAAGGCTTGCGCTTATGGAAGCCTTATCCGACGATGGTCGCGGGCAGGACGAAAGGGGCATGCGATGCTTGGAATGCTGCGCAGCAAGCGCGTGGTGGCGCGCTGGTTTCTGGTGGTGCTGTATGGGTTGGCAGGGGTGCTGCATCTGGCGCTGCCCGCGCCTTTCATCGGCATCACGCCCGGCTGGGTACCTGATCCGGCGCTGATGATCGCGGTGACGGGATTGTGCGAGATCGCCGGGGCTGTCGCGCTGGCCCAAGGGCGCTGGCCGGGGCTGCGGCGGGCGGCGGGTGTGGCGCTGGCGCTCTATGCGCTCTGTGTCTGGCCGGCCAACATCCACCATATGATGATGGATCTGGCGCGCCCCGATCATGGGTTGGGTTATGGCTATCATCTGCCGCGCATGGTGGCGCAGCCGGTGCTGATCTTTTTAGCCCTGTGGTGCAGCAAAAGCCCGGATCAAACCGAGGGATAGCTGGCGAGTTCCATCAGATTGCCATCGGGATCCCGACAATAGACCGAACGGATCGTGCCCTGTGCTCCGCGCTTGTCCACCGGGCCGACTTCGACCGCCACGCCCTGCTGCGCCAGATGCGCCACCACATCATCGGGCGAGGCATCGACCAGAAAGCAGAGATCGTCGCTGCCGGTGGCGGGGTGATGGCCGGTGAACCATTCGGCCTGCGTGGCGGCGATGGGGCGCAGATTGATCTTGTGAACGCCGAAATGCAGGCTGATGCGCGGGGTCTTGCCGGGGGCAGGGGCGTTTTCCTCTCGCGACATGCCAAGGATGCGGGTGTACCAATCGGCGCTGATCTGGGGATCGCGCACATTCAGCACGATATGGTCGATGGCGGTGGCGCGGATCATGCGGCTTGCTCCCAGTTCAACCAGTCACGCAGGACAGCGCTGGTGGCCTCGGGCTGTTCCAGCGGGGGCAGATGGCCGCATGCTGCAAAGCGATGCAGCTGCGCCCCAGGGATGGCCTGATGCATGGCCTCGGCCAGAGGGGGCGGGGTCATCCGGTCATCCTCGCCCACCGCGATCAGCGTGGGCACGGCAATCAGCGGCAGCAGAGGGCGGCTGTCGGCGCGGGTCAGGATGGCCTGCTGCTGGCGCACAAAGGCTTGCTGGCCCACCTCCTTGGCCATGGCGCGCACCGTGGCACCCACCGGGCTGCGCACATGGCTTTCATGGACAAGCTGGGGCAGCATCGCCTCGGTCACGCCCATGAAGCGGCCCAGACCCAGCGTTTTGATGGCGCGCTCGCGTTCGGCCTTTCGGGACTCGCCATCGGGCGCGGCGCTGGTGTCCATCAGGGCGAGGCGGGTAACGCGTTCGGGCGCCTGCCGCATAATCTCCAGCGCGACATAGCCGCCCATCGACAGGCCTGCCAAAGCGAAGCGCTCTGGCGCCTGAGTCAGCACGCGCCCGGCCATGGCGGGGATGCTGTCGTCCTGCGTGAGGTCGGCGATCCATGGCGCGGCGATGTCGGCCAGATCGTCGGCCTGCTGGCGCCACAGCCGCGCGTCGCACAGCAGGCCGGGCAGAAGGACCAGAGCTTCAGCCATGGGCGCGCTCCTCGCGGATGCCCAGGGTCAGCACCACGCCCGCCAGCGCGAGTGCGCCTGACAGGCCCGCCACGCCGTTCCAGCCCAGATGCTGCCAGAACCAGCCGCCCACCGAACCTGTCACGCTGGAGCCCAGATAGTAGAACAGCAGATAGAGCGAGGCGGCATGGCCCTTGGCGGGCCCGGCCAGTCGCCCGACCCAGCCGCTGGCGATGGCATGGGCGGCGAAAAAGCCGATCGTCACCAGCAGAATGCCCAGAATGACCACCCACAAGGCGCTGGCCATGGTGGCCGCCACGCCCAGCCCCATCAGCGCCAGAGCGGCGGCGGCGGGCAGGCGGCGCCCGATGCGGTCGGCCAGTTGCCCCGCCGCCGAGCTGGTGAACATGCCCGAGATATAGGTCAGGAAGATCATGCTGATCGCCGTCTGCCCCAGATTGTAAGGTGCGGCGGACAGGCGGAAACCGGCGTAGTTGAACACCGTCACGAAGACGCTGGTCAGCACGAAGCCCACGCCGAACAGCCGCAGCATCGCCGGATTGCGCAGATGGCCCAGCCAGATTTCGGGATGGCCGCGCAGCTGGAAGCGCTCATGCGGGATAAAGCGGCGCGAGGCGGGCAGCAGCAGGGCAAAACCCGCCGCCGCCGCCAGATCGGCGATGCTGATGGCGATCATCGCGCCGCGCCATGAGGTGAGGTCGGTCAGCACGCCCATGCCCACGCGCCCGGCCATGCCGCCAAAGGCCGTGCCCGCGACATAGAGCCCCATCGCGCGGCCCAGATCGCGGCTGTGGATCTCCTCGGCCAGATAGGCCATCGCCACGGCGGGCACGCCGCCCAGCGCCAGACCTTCCAGCAGGCGGAATCCCAGCATCGCGGGCCACCATGGCGCGATCCCGGCCAGCAGGTTGAACAGCGCTGCCGAGGCCATGGAGGCGAACATCAGCGGCCTGCGCGGCAGAGCCTGAGACAGCGCGCCCATGGCAAAGATCGCCAGCGCCAGCGCGCCAGTGCTGAGTGAAAGGGCCAGCGAACTCTCCGCCGCGCCGATATGAAAGCTGCGCGAGAATTCCGGCAGCAGCGGCTGTACGCAATAGAGCAGTGAGAAGGTGGAGAACCCCGCCAGAAACAGCGCAAGGCTGGCATGGCGATAGGCTGGCGCACCGCGCGCCATGCCTTCGGGCAGAGGCAGATCGGGAAAGGAGGAGATGGCGTTCATGGGCCCGATATAGGCCTGCCATGACCGCCAGTCCAATCTATGACACTGGCGATTGTGATTGGTTTTATATATGGAGATGGCGAGAGGAGTGCCTGATGGAACTGCGCCATATCCGCTATTTCCTCGCCGTGGCCGAGGAGGGCAATTTCACCCGCGCCGCCGCGCGCATGGGGATCGGCCAGCCGCCGCTCAGTCAGCAGATCCGCGATCTGGAGGAGGAAATCGGCACACGCCTGTTCCACCGCGTGCCCCATGGCGCGGAACTGACCGAGGCGGGACGGGCATTTCTGGACGGCGTTTCGGCGCTGCCCGATCAGGTGGCGGGAGCGGTGCGGCAAGCCCAGCGGGCGGGGCGTGGCGAGACGGGCGCCCTGCGCATCGGCTTCACGGGCGCGGCGGCGCTCAACCCGATCGTCCCGGCGGCGATCCGGGCCTTTCAGCGCTCGCGCCCGCAGGTGGAGCTGACCCTGCTGGAGCGCAACAGCACGGCGTTGGGGCAGGGGGTGCGTGATGGCAGCCTCGATCTGGCCTTTCTGCGGCCCTCTCCCACCGAAGTGGATCTGCATCTCAGCCTCTTTCCCGATGAGGAGATGATTGCCGCCGTGCCTCTGGGCCATCCGGCCTTGCCCGAAGACCCTGACGCGCCGCTGGTGCTGGCCGATCTGCGTGACGATCCCTTTATCCTCACCCCGCGCCCCGTTGGCACGGCCTGGTTCGACGCCGCGCTGGAGGCTTGCGCGCTGGCCGGGTTCACTCCGCAACTGGGGCAGGCGGCGCCGCAATTGTCTTCGGTGCTGTCACTGGTGGCGGCGGGGCAGGGGGTGTCTGTGGTGCCGGTGTCGATGCGGCAACTGGCGCTGGAGGGCGTCAGCTATCGCGCCATTGGCGATGTGAAGGCCCGCACCAGGCTGGCGCTGGCCAGCTTGCGGGGGCTCCGGAACGTGTTGGTGCAGCATTTTCTTGGGCTGGCTTTGCCGGGTTAGGGGTGGAAGGGGGCCTCCGGCGGGCAAAGGGCCATCGCCCTTTGCAATCCCTTTAATGGGGCGCCATAATACTGATATTCAAAGGCGATGAGACGAATCATGGATTCCTGTCATTCCCATGCCGATATGAGTTCGCACACGCATAGCCATTGCTCGAACACAACGAGCCAGGACGATAGCGCGGCGATGATGTTCGATGGCGCCGACAAGGCCTGCGGACGTAAAGCGCTGAGACGCTATCGTTACACCAACATTGTGGTCATCGTGGTGCTGATGGCCGCCGCCTTGTGGGACCTACGGTCGAGCTGATCGCTGCGCGCGAGCAATCCCTTCAGCGCAGCGGCTTATCACCTCAACCTCCCGGCCCGAAATCAAAGGCCGAAAACCCAAACCGCCGGAGGCATCCCTTTCTAAACCCTACTTCCCCCGCCGCTTGGCATGCCGGTGGCTTTCATGCTCGGCCCCGGTGAAATCATAGACCGCCACGCCGGATGGATCATGCGGCAAACGCAGCACTTCCGGGTGAGTCAGCGTATGCTGGGCGTCTTCGTAACCGGCGGTCCAGTGGTCTTCCATGGTCTGGCGGGAGAACTCGTAGTCCTTCGATTCGCCCTCATAGGTCTGCGATTTGTAGACCAGCTGGACGATGTTGAAGAGCGCCGGGTCGGTCGCCTCGATCAGCGTCCTGGCCTCGGGGGTTTCCAGCAGCTCGGGCGGCACCTGCGCGGCCAGCTTGCGGAAGGCTGCGCGCAGCAACTGGCGCTCGCGGAAGGTGTCGGTGGCGGTGCGGGTGCGGCTGGAGAACTGGATCTCCTTGGCGCGCACCGCCACGCTGGACAGATCCGAGGGCAGGGGGCCGCGCGCGCTCCACAGGTCCACCTGAAACACCAGCGTGTCCAGCTCCGAGCGGGATGACAGCACCCAGTCCAGCGGCGTGTTGGAGACCAGACCGCCATCCCAGTAATGCTCGCCATCGACCTCGACAGGCGGGAAGCCGGGGGGCAGGGCGCCGCTGGCCATGATATGCTCGGGCCGGATCTTGTCGGTGGCATTGTCGAAATAGGCGAAATTGCCGGTGCGGATGTTGACCGCCCCCACGCTGAAGCGGGTCTCGCGCGCATTGATGCGGTCGAAATCGACCAGCGACTCCAGCGTGCTTTTCAAGGGCGTGGTGTCGTACCAGCTGGTCGCCCCGGCGCTGCCGCTGGGGTAGAGCATGGGGGGCAGCATGCGTGGGGTGAAGAAGCCGGGCACGCCGCCGACCATCACATGGCCCGCCGCCATCTGGTTGATGGCGCCCCGCACCGTGGCGTCGCGCGCCAGATGCGGCAGCCATTCGGCCCAGCTGGCGGTATGGGCGCTGACGCCCTCCCAGAACTGGCGCAATTTACCCACGCGGCTGCCGCGCGGATTGCCCGCGATGATCGCGCTGTTGATCGCGCCGATGGAGATGCCGGCAATCCAGTTGGGCTCGATCTCGCGCTCGGCCAATGCTTCGTAGACGCCCGCCTGATAGGCTCCCAAGGCGCCTCCGCCCTGAAACAGCAGGGCGACGCAGCTGAAGGGCGTGCCATTGTCGCCGCGGTTATGAGTGGAGGGGGCTTTCCATGGACGCAACTTGGGCGAGGACGACATGGCGGCTCCTGTGAGAGCGTGGGGGGTGAGCCCACACTATCCTAAGGCACCGCCGATGCAAGCTTGCCGCACGCAAGGGCAATGCCCCTGATTGCACGCGAAAAAACGGGAACAAAAAGCGCCATCACATCTTCAGTCCAACCGCGCCGGTTCCAGACGCGGGCTCAGCAGATGCACCGCCAGCAGGGCCAGCACATAGGCGCTGGCGCAGAGGGCGAAGAGCACTTCATAGGAGTGGGTGGTGTCCAGCACATAGCCGGTGAACTTGGCCATGCCCATGCCGCCCAGCGCGCCGATGGTGCCGCCGATGCCCACCACGCTGCCCACCGCCGCGCGGGGGAACAGGTCGGAGGGCAGGGTGTAGACATTGGCGGAAAAGGCCTGATGCGCGGCGGTGGCCAGGCCGATCACCAGCACGGCGCCCCATACACTCTCGATGCTCTGGGCAAACCAGATCGGGGCGACGCAGATGGCGCAGACCAGCATGGTCAGCTTGCGCGCGGCATTCACGCTGTAGCCGCGCCGGATCATGGTGGAGGACATCCAGCCGCCCGCCACGCTGCCAAGGTCCGAGATGATGTAGATTGCCGCCAGTGGCAGGCCGAAGCTTTTGAGATCAAGGTGATAGCGGTCGAACAGATAGCCCGGCAACCAGAAGAGGAAGAACCACCAGATCGGGTCGATCAGGAATTTGGCGATGGCGTAACACCAGGTCTCCCGCTTGGAGAGCAGCGGGCCCCAGCCGATTTTCGCGCCGGTGTCGGGCTTGTCCTGGCGGATCCAGTCGAGTTCGCCCTGCGTGACATGGGGATGGATGGAAGGGTGGCGATAGAGCGCCCACCATGCCGCCAGCCAGGCCACGCCGAAGATGCCGGTAACAAAAAAGGCGGTGCGCCAGCCGAACCACAGCACCAGAGCAGGCACCAGCAGCGGGGTGATGATCGCGCCCACATTGGCGCCAGCGTTGAAAATGCCGATGGCCAGCGCCCGCTCGCGCTGGGGGAACCAGTCGGCCACGGCGCGGATGCCCGCAGGGAAGTTGCCGGATTCGCCCACGCCCAGCCCGAAGCGTGCGGCGGCAAAGGAAGCGACACCGCTGGCGAAGCCATGCGCCATATGGCCGATGGTCCAGATCACGATGGCGATGGCGTAACCCACGCGGGCGCCCAGCTTGTCGACGACGCGCCCGAAGCTGAGATAGCCCAGCGCATAGGCCATCTGGAACCAGAAGATGATGTTGGAATAGGCATTCTCGTCCCAGCCGAGTTCGCTTTGCAGCGTGGGCTTCAGAACGCCGATCATCTGGCGATCGATGTAATTGACGGCGGTGGCCGCGAACAGCAGCCCGCAGACCACCCAGCGGTAGCGCCCCGCTTTGGCCGAGAGCCCCGCTGCCGTATCAGCGGCCAGCGGAGCCGAAGCATCGGCGCTGGCCGCTCTTGAGACGGATTGCGGGTCTGAAATGGCGCTGTTCATCGATCTCTCTCCATCATGGCCCTTTGCGGGCTCTTGATCGCGGCGACCCTAGTGTGGATCGCCGGTGCTGTCTTTGCCGATCAGCGGGGTTTGGCGGTCACGATCCGGCATGACACCTGACCATGGGGGCCAAAGCTGGCGGTGGCGCTCTGCCCCACGGCGATGGCATGGACGCCGGTGACCGCTCCGGTCGAGACCCAAAGCCCCTTCGAGGTGTCGATCCCGCGCTCGATCAGATTGGCGAGCAGGAAGCGCACCGCGCCCAGCGGGCCATCGAGCATGGTGGCGGCTGTGGCCTCGCCCACGAGTTCGCCATCTATGGTGGTCGAGAGGGGGATGGCGCGCAAATCGACCTCACGCCAGCCTTCCAGCACCGCGCCAAGAATCAGCCCGTGATTGTTGCCGAAATCCGAGACGGTGACTGTGGGGCCGTCCTCGTTGATGCCGGGATAGGGGGAGGAGGCGATCTCGATGCCGATGCGCAGATCGTCGAGGATCGCCAGCGTTCCGGCGTCATCCGTGGGCACCGGGCCTGTGAAGCCAGGGGCGATATGGGCCATGAATTCGGCTTCCACGGCGGCAAAGCCATCGGCGAAAACGGGCATTTCGGGCGCGGTGCCGGGCGCGGCCCAGACCACCGTATCGGCGAAGATCGGCCCGGCCAGCCGGTCCGTGCCCAGCCGCTCGACGTGGGGCGGGGGCACGCGGCCCACCTTCCAGCCGACCACGGTACGTTTGTTTTCGGGGCCATCCTCAAGGGCGAGGGCGCGATTCTGGATGGCATAGGCCTCCGCCATGTCCTGCGGCCTTGTGCCGGGATAGGTGGCCAGCCCTGTGGCATCGCGGCGCGCCTGCACAAAGGCGCTGGCGACTTTGTCGATCTCAAGCCTGTCGATCTCTACGGACACTCTTCCCAACCTTCCCCGTTATCTTGTGTGCAGTCGTCTTGGGGACAGGGTTACTGGAAACCGGTGTCATTGACAATCATCTTGGCAATTTTTGTCCTGTCCGCTGATGCGGGACAGATTTTTCGCGCGAAATGGCTTGAATGCCGCGTGTTTGCGGGGGTGCGTAAGGCAGGAGGGGAGGCGGAGCCGGGTATCGGTAACCGGTGTCAGATTGGCGATAAAGGGAAGGATCTTGAGGTTGTCCGGTGTCAATCCGGTTGCCAGCGCCCGTTCCTGCGGGCAAGGCTGGGGTTTCGGCCGCAATCGAGGCTGCCGCTCAGGAGGTTGTGTGCAAAAGCACGAGGCGAAAGCGACGATCAACGATGTGGCGGAAAAGGCCGGCGTCTCGAAAAAGACGGTCAGCCGGGTGATCAACCGCTCGCCCCTGCTCAACGACGCCACGCGTGAGAAGGTGGAGAAAGTGATCGCCGAACTGGGCTATGTGCCCAATCCGCAGGCGCGCGCTCTGGCGCTGCGGCGCAATTTCCTGATCGGCCTGGTGCATGACAACCCCAATGCCCAGACCGTGCTGACCGTGCAGCAGGGCATGCTGGAGGCGATTCGCGACAGCGAGTTCGCGCTGGTGCTGCGCTCCATCGACCGCCGCAGTCCGACCCTGCTTGAGGACATCCGCTTCTTCATCCAGCAGCAGCGCCTGTTCGGCGTGCTGATCATGCCGCCGATGTCGGAAATGGACGCCTTGCCCGCCATGTGCCGTGAACTGGGCTGCAATTATGTGCGGATGGGCTCGGCGCGACTCGATGATGAAAGCCATCTGGTCGAATCGAACGACCGGCAGGCGGTGGCGGCGGCGGTGAATCATCTGATCGCGCAGGGGCACCGGCGAATCGGCTTCGTGGCGGGCCCTCAGGGCTTCCGCTCGGCCTATGAGCGCGAGCAGGGCTATCGCGATGCGCTCTCCGCCCATGGCATTCCCGTTGATCCGGCGCTGATGGCGGGCGGCAATTACACCTTCGAAACCGGGCTGGAGGCCGGGCGCGTGCTGTTTTCGGGCGCGGTGCGGCCCAGCGCGATCTTCTCCAGCAATGACGAGATGGCGGCAGGCGTCGTTCATGCCGCACATCATGCCGGGCTGACGGTTCCCGACGATGTTTCGCTGATCGGTTTCGATGATACGCCGATCGCCGCGCATATGTGGCCGCCGCTCACCACCGTGCGCTGGCCGATCAAGGCGATGGCCTATTCGGCGGCTATCAAGCTGATTTATCCGGATCGTGCGGCCAGAGAAGTGGCCTTTTTCGAATCCGAAACGATCCATCGCGAGTCAGTTGCTCCTTTCAAAATGTGATCCCTTGGTGCATATGGTGGACATATTCTGACGAAGCGTCAGAGTGTTGACACCGGTTACCAAACCTCGCTAGACCTGCGGCAAGCAAAGCGCGCAGCAATGGCGGCCACACGCCTGCGGGCAGGGAGAGACACATGTTTGCCAAGACCTATCACGCCACCCATCCCGATATGATGGAAGGCGTCTCGAACGACGATCTGCGTGACCGCTATCTGGTGGGCGGCATGTTCGTGGACGGCCAGGTGACGCTCAACTACTCGCACAATGAGCGTTTCGTGATTGGCGGCGCGGTGCCCGGCGCTAGCCCGATCAAGCTGCCCGAGCAGACCGTTCCGGCCAGTGCCGCGGGCCATCCCTTCCTGGAGCGCCGCGAGGCGGGCATCGTCAACATCGGCACCGCGGGCGCGATCACCGTCGATGGCCAGCGTTTCGAGATGGGCAACAAGGAATGCCTCTATGTGCCCATGGGCAGCAAGGAGGTGATCTTCGAGGGTGAGGGCGCGCGCTTCTACATCGCCAGCGTTCCGGCGCACAAAACCCTGCCGATCAAGCATATCACGCTGGATCAGGCCAACCCGCTGGCGCGCGGCGATCTGGCCAATTCCAATCAGCGCACCATCTATCAGCTGGTGATCCCCGGCGTCTGCGAGAGCGCCCAGCTGCTGCTCGGCCTCACCGTGCTGGAGGAAGGCAGCGTGTGGAACACCATGCCGCCGCATCTGCATGACCGCCGCAGCGAGATCTATCTCTACTTCGACCTGCCCGAGAAGAACGACCGCATCTTCCACTACATGGGCGAACCGGAAGACATGCGCCACATCGTCATCGCCAATGAAGAGGCGGTGATCAGCCCGCCCTGGTCGATCCATATGGGCAGCGGCACCAAGAAATACGCTTTCATCTGGGCGATGGGCGGGGAGAACCTCGACTACACCGACATGAACGTCCTCGACATCTGCCAGCTGAAGTGAGCGCAGCCATGTTCGATCTGGCGGGCCGCGTGGCCGTGGTGACCGGTGCCAATACGGGCATCGGTCAGGGGATTGCGCTGGCGCTGGCGCAGGCGGGGGCCGATGTCGCCGCCGTGGGCCGTTCGCCAGCCGATGAGACAGCGGCGCAGATCCGCGCGCTGGGTCGCAAATGCGAGCTGGTGCAGGCCGATCTCTCCTCCATCGCGCCGGTGGGCGATGTGGTGGCTCAGGTGGTTGAGGCGCTGGGCGGGCTGCATATTCTGGTCAACAACGCCGGGATCATCCGCCGCGCCGACGCTGTCGATTTCACCGAGGAAGACTGGGATGCGGTGGTCGACACCAATCTCAAATCGGTCTTCTTTCTGAGCCAGGCTGCGGGTCGCCATATGATCGCGAACCATGCGGCAACCGGCCAGCGCGGCAAGATCGTCAACATCGCCTCGATGCTGTCGTTTCAGGGCGGCATCCGGGTGCCCAGCTACACCGCGTCGAAATCGGGCGTGGCCGGGCTGACCAAGCTGCTGGCCTGCGAATGGGCCTCCAAGGGCGTGAACGTCAACGCTATCGCACCGGGCTATATCGCCACCAACAACACGGCGGCGCTGCAGGCAGATGAAACCCGCAACCGCCAGATCCTTGAGCGCATCCCCGAGAATCGCTGGGGCAGCCCGGCGGATATGGGTGGCGCGGCGGTGTTCCTTGCCAGCAGTGCCGCCGATTACATTCAGGGCCACATCCTCGCCGTCGATGGCGGCTGGCTGGCCCGTTAACCATGAGCGGCGGCGCTCTCACCCGCCGCGCCATGACCAAGGGTCTGGGGGCTGCCGCTCTGGCGGCTCCCGGCCTGCTGCATGGCGCAAACGCTCTCAAACAGCCGGCAAAAGGCAAACGCGAAGGCGCCGTCTGGGCCTTCCCCGGCATCCGCTACGCTAGCGCCGCCCGCTTCGAAGGGCCCGTGATCGCCACCGCCATCGAGCAGCCCTTTTTCGGCAAGGCGGACTTCGCCCCCATCGCGCCGCAAACCGGCCTGGCCAGCGAGGCTCAGGCCGAGGATTGCCTCTTCCTCAACATCTGGACGCCCGAAACCAACCCCGCCGCCAAGCGCGCGGTGATGGTCTATTTCCATGGCGGCGCCTACACCAGCGGCAGCGTCACCGATCCGCTGACACGCGGCGGCAAGTTGGCCGAGCAGGGCGATGTGGTGGTGGTCACCGTCAACCACCGGCTCAATGCGCTGGGCTATCTCTGGCTGCAGCCCTTCGGATCCCGTTACGCCGACAGCGGCAATCTGGGGCAGCTTGACCTTATCGCCGCGCTGCAATGGGTGAGGGCCAACATCGCCCGTTTCGGCGGCGATCCCTCGCGCGTGATGGTCTTCGGCCAGTCGGGTGGCGGGGCCAAGATCGCCACGCTGATGGCCATGCCCGCCGCCAAGGGCCTGTTCCACAGCGCCGCCACCATGAGCGGTCAGCAGGTGCAGGCCAGCGGGCCGGACCATGCCTGGCAGCGCACCAAAGCCCTGATGGCCGAACTGAAACTGGCCCCCGGCGATGTGGAAAGCTTGCGCCAGATGCCGCTCGAACGCCTGATCGCCGGGCTGCATGCGCGCGATCCGATTATGGGCGGCTCGGCCTATTTCGGTCCGGTGCTGGATATGACCAACCTGCCGCGCCATCCCTTCTGGCCGGATGCCGCGCCGCAGTCGTTGGGCATCCCGATGATCCTAGGCAATGTGCTTCAGGAGACGCGCACTTTCCTCGATCCGCACGGACCCAAGGGGCAGGGCCTCACCTGGGAGAACCTGTCCGCCCGCATGAACGCCGAGGTCAAGATCGATCTCGAACCCAACTATGTGGTCGCCCAATACCGCGCCCATCACCCGGACTGGACGCCCACGCAGGTCTATTACGCGGCCACCACCGCCGGGCGCAGCTGGCCGGGGCAGGTGATCGAGGCTGACGCGCGCGCGCAGGCGCATGCCGACAAGACCTGGGTCTATTGTCTTACCCGCCCTTCGCCGATCGATCCCCTGCGCGGCACGGGGCATACCGATGACATTCCCTATGTTTTCGGCACGCTGGATGTGCAGCACAGCGAATGGGGCCGCAGCTATTCCGGCACCGACGCCGGAGCGCAGGCCACGCGCAACCTGTTGCAAGGCGCCTTCGTCAAGCTGGCGAAAACAGGCGAGGCGGGATGGGAGCCCTACCGCCTGCCGACCCGCGCGACTCTGCTGGCCAGCGAAACTCCGCGCGTGGAAAACGACCCGCGCGGGTGGGAGCGGGAGATGTGGGGCATCGCGCCCTATGTGCAGCCGGGGGTTTGAAGGGGGTAAAGCGGGAGGGCGCGCCCCCTTCAACTGTGCCTCACCTGCATCACCAACCATCATTCACACATCACGCTTCTTGACAGCGCCCCCGCCTCATGCGACATCGATGACACCGGTTACCAAATCGGACAAAACACTCCTCGCACGCCGGCCCAACCGCCGGGTGACGAGGGGAAAAAGATAAGGCAGGCCGTATAAGCGGTGGGAATGGATGCATGGTGCGCTGAATAAAGCCGGAAAAGGCTGACAGGACGCCAAAAGCTTTTTCCGGTTTTGACACCGGTGCCATTCCTTCCTCTCGCGGTCAGCCCGCAGCGCGGGCACACTGGAAGGCATTAGGGGGAGTGACCATGCATAAGGCACAGGAGCGGCAGAATGCCGCCAAGCGAGTTTCATTCATCCGCCTCGCGCTGATCGCGGGCACGGCGCTGGCATCGCCCGCGCTTCATGCGCAAACCACGCCGGAACCGGCTCCCGCAGCGGAGAGCGCGCCGCCCGCTTCGGACATCGTCGTCACCGGCTTCCGCCAGTCGCTGCAGGCGGCGCTCAATCTGAAGAAGTCCTCGGTCAGCGCGGTGGACGCCATCGTCGCCGAAGATATCGCCAAGTTCCCGGACCAGAATCTGGCCGAATCGCTGCAGCGCATCACCGGCGTCGCCATCACGCGCGACGGTGGCGAGGGCCGCCAGATCACGGTGCGCGGTCTGGGCAGCCAGTTCACCGTCACCCGCGTGAATGGGCTGCCCGCGCAGTCGACCTCGATGCTGGCGGGCTCGGGCGGCGCGCCCAACCGCGATCGCTCCTTCGATTTCAACGTCTTCGCCTCGGAGCTGTTCAAGTCGCTGGTGGTCCACAAGACCGCCGAGGCCAATCTGGACGAAGGCTCGCTGGGCGCGGTGGTGGATCTCAACACCGGCCATCCGTTGGGCGCCAAATCGGGGCTGACCGGGCTGGTCTCGGCCTCGGGTTCCTACAACACGCTCTCGGGCAATGTCGGGCCACGTCTGGCCGGGCTGCTCAACTGGAAGAATGAGGACGGCACTTTCGGCATCAACGCCTCGGCCGCCTATTCGCAGGGTTACACGCTGGAGCTGGGCAACAACACCACGCGCTGGGCGCAGGCGCCTTTCGCCTCGGTGACCAGCAATGGCGTGACCACCCCATGCTTCTCGGGCAACACTTATCTCCAGTCGGCGGCGTGCAACAAGGCGGCGCTGGCCTTCCATCCGCGCATCCCGCGCTATGGCGTCATCACCCATGACCGCAAGCGCCTGGGCCTGACCGGTTCGGTCGAGTGGCAGCCCGATGACG
This sequence comes from Novosphingobium rosa NBRC 15208, assembly GCF_001598555.1. GTDB lineage: Bacteria > Pseudomonadota > Alphaproteobacteria > Sphingomonadales > Sphingomonadaceae > Novosphingobium > Novosphingobium rosa. The sequence continues at coordinate 3,109 of NZ_BCZE01000056.1, read as the reverse complement.
CCACCCATCTCGAGATCGACGGCCTCTTCTCGCGCTATCACGAGGAGCGTCAGGAAGAATGGGCCGAGGTGCTGTTCCGCTCCAACGAGAAGGGCATCAGCGTCATCAACCCGACCTATGACAGCAATGGCAACATGGTCTCGGGCACGTTCAACAACGCCTATCAGCGCAGCGAGCATTACCGCCAGATCCAGAATTCCACCTTCTACCAGATCAACGGTCATCTGACCCATGATCTGACCGACCGCTTGAAGGTCGATGTGCTGGCGGGCGCCTCCAAGTCGGTGCTGTCGGTGCCGCTGGCCACCACCATCATGCTGGACAACCGCACGGCGCAGGGCTTCTCCTACGATTACACCAATATGGCCCATCCGGTGATCAGCTTCGGCTCGTCGGTCACCGATCCGGCGAATTATCAGCTTGCTGAAATCCGCGACGCGCCCACGCACACCAACAACACCTTCCGCACCTACAAGACCGATTTCGAGTGGAAGACGACCGATACGCTGACGCTGAAGCTGGGCGGTTTCTATCGCCTCTTCGGGTTCGACACCTGGGGCGCGAACCGCAACACGCTGGTCTGCCCCTCCACCACCGGCAAGGATCTGGTGCTGGGCACGATCACCTGCTCGTCGAACTCGGTGACCAACAACGGTTTCCCGATCAATTCCAGCATGGTCGATACGGTCAATCTGGGTAACGCGGGCCAGCCCGCCGGCACCACCAGCAGCTTTATCGTCGCCAATCTGCCCGCCACCACGGCCTTCACCAACCTCTACAACCGCCCGCTGGTGGCAGACACTTCCAACACCCGCTCGGTGAAGGAAGAGGACAGCGGCTTCTATCTGCAGGGCGACTGGAAGACCCGCGCCGTGGGCATGGATGTCACGCTGGATGCGGGCATCCGCTATGCTCACACCGGCCAAAGCTCGACCGGCCTGCAGAACGGCACCACCGTGGTGACGGTGCAGCGCAGCTATGACGACTTCCTGCCCTCGGCCAACCTCAACCTGTTCCCGCATAAGGATGTGATCGTCCGCTTCGCCATCGCCAAGGTGATGACGCGCCCCGCGCTGGGCAATCTCACCCCGGGCGGCTCGGTCGATTCGTTCAACTATAAGGTCAGCTACGGCAACCCGCAGCTCGATCCCTACCGCGCCACCAATTATGACGCGGCGGTCGAGTGGTATTTCGCGCCGCAGTCGCTAATTTCGGTGGCCTTCTTCTACAAGGATGTCGCCAGCTTCCCGTCCAGCACCGTCACGCAGGGCACCTTCGCCTCGACGGGCCTGCCGACCTCGATCCTGTCGCCCGGCTCGCCCGCCGCTCAGAATCCGGAAGGTCAGGTCTGGACGATCAGCTCGATCGGCAATGGCACGGGCGCCAAGCTGAAGGGCGTGGAGCTGGGCCTTCAGGCGCCGCTGCGCTTCCTGCCCGGCATGCTCAAGAACTTCGGCGTGATCGGCAACGTCACGCTGACCAGTTCGAATGCCACCTACAATGTCAGCGGGGCGGGCACGGCGGTCAGCTCCACCGGCACGATCACCCTGCCGGCCTCGACCGTCACCTCCTCCTTCTTCGGCCTGTCGAAGACGACATGGAACGCGACGCTCTATTACGAGAAGGGGCCGATCCAGGGCCGCATCAGCTACTCCTACCGCGGGCCCTACAACGATCAGAACAGCGCCACCGGCAATGTCTTCGAAGGCTATGGCGCCTATGCCAGCCTCGATGGGTCGCTGCGCTATTCGCTGACCAAGCAGCTGGAAGTCTCTGTGGATGCGGTGAATTTGCTCGACCGCTACACCTACCACTGGACCGATGCGACGGCGCAGCGCAATTATGAGAGCCAGCACACCGGCCGCACCATCGTCTTTGGTGCGCGCTACAAGCTGTAACATCTATGAGAAGGAGAAGGGCATGAAACTCGATCGCCGAACGCTGTTGGTGGCGGGCGCGGCGGCGGGGGCTATGCCCGCGCAGGCTCTGGCGCTGAACGCGCCGGGGGCTGGGCTCCCGGCGGGAGGAAAGGGGGCTTCCTTCCCGCCCTCGTCTCCGGCCTCGGCTCTGCCTGACGTGACCGAGGTGATCGATCTGTGGCCCGGCGGTGTCGGCCCCGGCCTGCTGCGTCCGCTAACCGAGGAAATCCCCGATCGCATGAAGCCGGGCGAGCCTCACGACCGCTACATCACCGGCCAGAGCCGCCCGCGCATGGCGGTGTTCCGCCCGAAGCAGCCCAATGGCGCGGCGGTGCTGATCGCGCCGGGCGGCGGCTATGTCCGCGTGGTGGTGGACAAGGAGGGCTATGAGCTGGCCCGCTGGATGGCCGAACGCGGCTTCACCGCCTTCGTGCTGGTCTACCGCCTGCCGGGCGGCGACGCGCATGGCTGGGACTGGGCGAGCGGCGCCGATACCCCGCTTTGCGATGCCCAGCGCGCGATGCGGCTGATCCGTTATCACGCCCCGGCCTTCGGCATCGAACCCAATCGCGTGGCGGCGATGGGCTTTTCGGCGGGGGGGCATGTCTGCTCCGATCTGGCCGCCCGGTTCGACGCGAAGGTCTATGCGCCGGTGGACGATGCGGACCGCCATTCTGCCCGCCCGATCTGCGCCGCGCCCTGCTATCCGGTGATGTCGATGCATCTGCCCGTGGGGCACTCGGAATCGCGCAAGCAATTGCTCGGCCCCAACACCAGCCAGGCTTTCGAGGATGCCCATACACCCTCGCAAAACCTGCCCGCCAATCCGCCGCCGCATTTCCTGCTGCATGCCGAGGATGACAAGGTGGTCAATCCGCTCAACACGCTGATGCTGCGCGACGCGCTCAAGGCGAAAGGCGCCCGCGTCGAGACCCATCTGTTCGAGCAGGGCGGCCATGGCTTCGGCCTGCGCGGCGCGGTGGGCCTTCCGGTGGCGATCTGGCCTCAGCTGTGGCTGAACTGGGCGCAGACCACCGGCCTGCTCTGAACACGTCTGTTACCCCAAGGATTTCCCATGCCCCGCCCGCTCGACCTTCATCCCGACCGCCTGCTGCCTTCTGACCCGTCTGTGCGCGCCATTGCGCGAGACCTTTACGCCAGTGTGGCGGGTCTGCCCATCGTCAGTCCGC